>NZMG01000007.1 GCA_002694465.1 Flavobacteriaceae bacterium
CCTTGGCAAGGATGATAACTTGTTAGATATAGCTACCATAGTGTTATATCCTAACCCCGCCAACGCAGTAGTAAACATTAGCAATCCAAAAGCATTAGCGCTTGAGACAGCAACTGTTTACGACCTTACAGGGAAAATGGTTCAAGTTTATAATTTAAAAGGTATGGGAACTGAAAAGGCATTAGATGTATCAATGCTTGCTTCGGCTACCTATCTGGTTTACATTCAAAGTGAGCATGGTTCCATAACCAAACAGCTTATTAAAGAATAGGCCTATTTTGATTAATTTTTGTTAGTTAAATACCCCCAAGAAATTGGGGGTTTTTTATTCCTGACATTTTAAATAGCCATGTAAAAACTCCGTAGCTCCTTTCAGCCTACTACGTGTGAATTGTGGTCATACAATTATATAAAATAGAGGGCCTAGTGGCTAGAACCTATTATCCAAAACCCTCCTTTTAAATCAAATTAAATATCTTTAAGCAGTGATTCAAAAAACAGCCCTTTACTTATGCCTTATTTGCTTCGCCTTTTCTTGGTCGCAAGAAGGGAAAGTGTTGCATAAAGTTTTTACCAAGCGAGATGGTTTACACCTCGATTATATAGACTCCATGGTCTATGACGACGATGGCTTTATTTGGCTTGGAGGCTCTAGCTTGGATATGCGCGAAATTATCAAAAGTGATAAAAAATTATCCTTACAGCGATTTAACGGAAAAACCTTTCATAGCATACCACTTCCTAAACTTAAAAAACCTATTACCAATATTCGGCAATTGCTAAAACGCAGTGATGGTAAGTTTTATGTTTTGGGGGAGATGGGTTCTGGAAATGATTTTTTGCTACTTTTCAATCCAATTACAACAGAATTTCAAGAGATTGAAATAGTACCTAACTATGCATTGCCTTTACAACTTTCAAGTATTTTTACGCACCAAGGAGAGGATTATATTCTATTTCAAATAGAGCAAACCATAACGGTAGCAAAACTTTCTGAGGCATTGGAAGTAGAAATTTTATTTACCTATACGGACACCGAAAGTCGCTTTTCGATAGATCAATATACCGCCTTTATTCCCTTTAAGAAGTTTTGCTTACTAGGGGATAATCATTTACCCGTCCATTACTTTAATTGGGACGGAACGCTCTTAAAAAAAGAATCAAATTCGAGAAGAATTAATATTGAAGATGGGGAAGGTGTACGTCGTTATATCGACGAGTATACCATTCAGGACGGGATTACTTACATTATGTTATATAGAAATCCACAACTACAATATGTTAATGAAAAGACTATGACTATTGAGCCAGTTGGGATAGCTAATACAAGACTAAGTAGTGACCATTTAAAAATTTCTAAAGACACAAAGGGTAATGTTTCTTGGATCGCTTCGGAAGGAGGGACCCTCACGGCACAAAAACTAACACCCAATACAGGGTTTGAAACCCACTTTAAAAGTGAATTATTTAGTTCTTCCGAAGCCTTCACAACCTTATCTAGTGATGTAACCAAAGAGCTATGGATAGCTAGAAATAATGGGGAGCTTCATTACTTTCAATTTCCATCACAAACCGTGCGTACCTATTTGCCAGATATTGAAATGCGAGCCATTGCAGCTTTGGACAAAAACACCTATATCATTGCCACCGAAATGGAAGGATGGTATACGTTAAATCTTGAAGACAACTCTGTAGTTCCTTTTCCAATTTCTAGTGGTGCCATTGCCATAATACCAAATTCTTCAAGAGCCATATTTAAAGAAGGGAATACACTATGGAGCAATAGTGGTAGTCATATTATGGAGGTTGATATCCCTACGAATGAAGCCAAGACCTATCGTCACTACCCCGTACTTTCTATGGTTAAAGCATCGGACAGCACCTTTATCTATGGCACCAATGGATATGCCTTACTAGAGTTTAATAAAAACACTAAAGAACATACACAATTACTAGACACTAAAGAATACATCATTTATGGACTTGCCCTCAACAATGCTGTGTGCGTTGCAGCCACTAATAAAGGAGTTATTACCTATAATTTAATGACTAAAGAACATCGCCTTTATGGTTCAGAAACCCTTGAAGACCCATTTTTATTGATGGCAACATTTCACTCCGAATATGGATTTTTGTTGGGTAGTCGGTCTGGAAACATCTACCATTTTGATCCTATACAAAAAACCTTTACAACGAAATACAAGGATGTCTTTGAAGCAGGGATCGCCACCCTATTGTTTGATGAAGAATTGTGGTGGATTAATACTTTTAATGGGGTAGTGGCCTTTAATCCAAAAGACCAAAGCATTACGCGTTATTCTGAAAAGGACGGCTTTAGCCACAATGAAACCAATAGATATAGTGCGCTTGATACGGGCAATGGTTTTCTTGTAGGTACTATTGCGGGTATTAATTATTTTGACCCTAAGGCCCTTACCAATGAAACTCCTGATTGGAATTTGCGTCTATTATCCCTGAAAAACTATAATAACAAGACAAACTCACTTACTACACTTCAAGATAGGAGCCAATTGGATGTGCTACAAGAAATTGTATTGCCTCAGGAAAATAAGACTTTGTCCTTAGATTTTGCGCTATCCAATAATGCTGGTGGCAAGGAGCATTCCTTTAGGTATCGTTTAAATGATGAAGATTGGGTTGATATAAAAGAGCAACAATCAATTAGCTTTCCTAATCTGGCGGCCGGAGATTATTTACTCCAGATAGAAGCGCTGGACTTTTCAGGAAATCGTATTGGTAAACCATTACACTATGCTATTTACTCTAAAGATTTTTTTTACAACCAGTGGTGGTTTTATTTATTATTATTGTTAATTGGTTTCAGTATTGCAATGTACCTTTTGCGTCAATCCGCTCAAAAAAGAAAATTACAAGAACAATTTTCGGGAGCTTTGTTAGTTTCGCAGGAGGACGAACGCACCCGTATAGCAAAAGAACTTCACGACAGTATAGGACAGCAATTAACATTAATTAAACGAAGGGCTCAAACCGAAAATAAAGAAGAAATAGTGGCTTTATCCCATAAAACATTAGAAGAAGTACGCAGTATTTCTAGAGGTTTATATCCAGCAGTATTGAAGCAATTAGGGCTGTCTGAAAGTATAGAACAACTCATTTTAGAAATAGACGAAGACACCTCACTTTTTTGCACGGCAGAGATTGAAAATATTGATTCGTATTTTTCTAAGGAGGAAAGCTTAAATTTTTATAGATTTATACAAGAATGTATTAATAACAGTTTGAAACACGCGGAGGCGACCAATCTTTCGGTACAAGTAAAAAATTTACCGAAAAGTGTTTTGCTTCAAATAAAAGATAATGGTAAAGGGTTTGAAGTTTCCGAAGCCATTAAGAATAATAGCCTTGGCCTAAAAACATTAAAAGAACGTATCCGGCTATTACGTGGCACCATGCAAATACATAGTAGCCCAGTTAAAGGAACTATTATTAATTGTGAAATCCCAAAAAAGTGAAAAATAATCCTTCTATTTTAGTTGCCGATGATCACCCTATGCTATTAAAAGGGTTATTAGACGAATTACATCAACACGGATATTCGGTTTTAGAAGGAGCAACTCACGGAGCAGAGGCCCTAGAATCTATCCTTGCACATCAACCTGATATTGCTATTCTAGATATTGAAATGCCTATACTTACAGGTTTTGAAGTCATTAAAAAATGTATTGAAGAAGATTGCGAAACAAAATTTATTATCCTAACCTCCTATAAAGAAAAGGCCTATGTGCATAAGGCTAAAAAGCTGAATATATCTGGATATTTGCTGAAGGATGAACCCTTTTCTGAAATAGAAAGATGTATTCAAGCGCTTCAAAAGGATGAAAAGTATTTCAGTAGTAGCTTTACCGATGTGTTTGACAAGGAGATCTATCCACAAATGGATAAGATTAAATACCTTTCTCCTTCCGAAAGAACCATCGTACGCCTTATTGCTCAAGGAAAAACTTCAAAAGAAATAGGGGAGTTATTGAGTATTTCACACCGTACGGTACAAAAACACCGAGGGAATATTATTTCAAAATTAGATTTACCACCTAGTATGGACGCTCTAAATGTTTGGGCCTCTGAAAATAAAGAGTTATTACTTTCCCTTTAAACTACGTACCCCTACGTATTTTTTGACACTTGCTGCGTATTTTCTAGCGTAGGTTTATCAAATATCTTTACCGTAAGAAAAATAATACAATATGTATAAGATTACGGTATTTTTTGTCTTACTCTTTTTTCAAGTTTCTTTCTCACAAGACACCACACCTCCCACCGCTGTTTGTCAGGATGTTACTGTAACCCTAGATTCTTTTGGAAGTGGAAGCATTACTGCAATGGACGTTGATGGAGGTTCTACAGATGATGTTGCCATTGCAAGTTTATCGGTATCTCCAAGTAACTTTGATTGTTCTGACCTTGGTGTAGTGGTTGTAACCTTAACCGTTACAGATACTTCGGGGAATTCCGATACATGTACAGCAAATGTAACCGTTGAAGATACCGATAATCCTGTTGCGGCCTGTCAAGATATTTCCGTTTCGCTTGATGCCACAGGAAATTATGTTTTTACTACTGCTGACTTACAATTTATAGGTGCTGGTAGTACCGATAATTGTAACTCCCTTAGTTATAGTTCGGTGCCAAATACTTTTACTTGTGCAGATGTTTACAATCCTCAATTAATTGACCTAGTCATTACAGGAGTATTGGATGTCGATATTGATAATCCAACACCTACGGTAGCAGTTCAAGCTGTGGAGGTTTATGTTATAGAAGATATCCCCGATTTGTCCTTATATGGAATTGGAGTAGCAAACGATGGAGGTGGTAGTGATGGGCAAGAATTTACGTTTCCAGCGGTGGCTGCTTCGGCAGGAGACTATTTAGTGATTGCTTCCAATGCAGCAGATTTTGCAACCTTTTTTGGGTTTGCTACAGATTTTGAAAGTGCAGTTCTCGATATGAGTGGGGATGATGCAGTAGAGTTATTCTTCAGCGGAAGCATCATTGATACGTTTGGGGATGTAAATGTGGATGGTACAAGTGAACCTTGGGACTATTTTGACGGATGGGCTTATAGAAAAGATGAAACACAAGCAAATGAAGGAGTCTTTGCGTTTAGTAATTGGATTTATTCGGGTACTGAGATTTGGGATATTACAGACCCAGTATCCGGCAATGTATTGATACCGTTTCCTTTTGATAATTATACCTATACCATTAGTGGATCAACCACTCCAATTTCGGTAGAACTTACGGTTTCAGATGATTCTGGAAATACTAGTACTTGTATGGCAAATGTATATGTAGAGGACACTACACCTCCCGTCGCTAATTGCCAAAACATTACATTACAACTTAACGCAAATGGAGAAGCGTTCCTTACTGCGGAGGATTTAGATAATCTTGCTACACCTTCAACCGATAATTGCAGTATTGCCTTCTTTTCAGCAGATCCTAGCGCATTCTTTTGTGATGATGTTGGAGTAAATAATGTAGTGCTTACTGTCATTGATAGTTTTGGAAATAGCAGTATCTGTAATGCCACTGTAACCATTGAAGATGTGAATGATCCAACTGCATTTTGTCAAAATATAACAGTTCCATTAGATGCTAATGGTATGGTAACCATATTACCTACCGATGTCGACAATATTAGTACTGATGCCTGTGGAATTACAACTCGGTCTTTGGATATCGATACTTTTGATTGCACAAACTTAGGAGTCAACACGGTTTCACTTACAGTCACGGATGCAAATGGAAGACAAGACACTTGCACAGCCCAAGTAACGATTACCGATATAACGCCTCCCAACGTAGTATGTCAAAATATTACAATTCCCCTAGATGCTTCAGGAATGGCTTCGATAACGGCGACTCAAATAGATAACGGAAGTACTGATGCTTGCGGAATTGCTTCAAGAACACTTAATGTTAGTAGTTTTACTTGCAATGACCTTGGCGCCAATTCAGTTACCTTAACTGTTACGGACAACAACGGAAACAGTGCAAGTTGCTTTGCCGAAGTTACCATTGTAGATACAACTCCTCCTGTTGCGAATGCAATGGACATCACCGTATTTCTAAATGCTACAGGGGAGGCTACGATTGTAGGAGGTGATGTTGATAACAATTCTGCAGATAATTGTGGAATTGCTTCGATTACAGTAAGTCCAAGTAGTTTTGATTGTTCAGATACAGGAAGTCCTGTTTTAGTAACTATGACAGTTACAGATGGTTCTGGGAATTCAAGTAATGATACTGCCATGGTTACTGTAGTTGATGATAGTCCGCCTACCGCAGTTTGTACAGATATTACTTTGCCACTTGACGTTACAGGAATTGCTACGTTAACTCCTAACTTAATTGATGGCGGAAGTGGAGTTTCGTGTGGTGCTGCAACATTAACCATTGATACAACAAGCTTTGATTGTAGTGATATTGGACCTAATACTGTAACCTTAACCGTTGCAAATGCGGCAGGAGCTACGGCCACATGCACCGCTATTGTAACCGTAGTAGACAGTACTCCTCCTAATGTTATATGCCAAGATGTTACCGTTATTTTAGATGGAGCAGGTAGTGGGACGATAACCACTTCCGATATTGATAACGGAACAACAGATGCCTGTGGTATTGCTTCTCTAAGCTTAAACACCACAACCTTTGATTGTTCGGATGTGGGTACAAACACAGTTATACTAACAGCAACAGATGTAAACGGAAATTCGAGTAGCTGTACCGCAATAGTCACTGTTTTAGATAATATAAACCCCTCTGCTATTTGTCAAAATATTACAGTTTCATTAGATGCTTCAGGAGTAGCCACAATTACCCCTTTACAAGTAGATGGTGGTAGCAGCGATTTTTGCGGAATAGCAAGTAGAAGTATTGATATTTCTTCTTTTGATTGTAACGATTTAGGAGCTAATACAGTAGCACTTACCGTTACCGATACTTCTGGAAATATAGCTACTTGTAATGCTATTGTTACCGTTCAAGATGTAATTCCACCTACAGCGGTATGTCAAAACATAACGGTGCAACTTGATACCTCGGGTTCTGCTATCATAACGGCAAGCGATGTTGATGGTGGAAGTACAGATGCCTGTGGAATTGCTTCCACGAATATTAGCAATACCATTTTTAATTGTAATAATGTGGGCGCTAATTCGGTAATTCTATCGGTAACCGATACCAGCGGAAATACAAGTACTTGTAGTGCGACCGTTACGGTACAAGATCTTATACCTCCAACTATGAGCTGTCAAAATATAACGGTGGCCTTAGATGCTTCTGGGACTGCTTTTATAACCCCTCAAGATATTGATTCGGGTACTTTTGATGCCTGTGGTTTATCTTCTGTATCGATTGATAGATCCAATTTTTCCTGTGCTGATTTGGGCGCAAACTCGGTAGTGCTGACCGCTACAGATATTTATGGTAATACGGCTAGCTGTACCGCGACGGTTACTGTAGTTGACCTGATTGATCCTTCAATTAATTGTCCTTCAAACCAAACCGTCATAGCGGATGCTGGAAATATGTATATCATTCCTGACTATTTTTCAGAAGGTCTTGCCGATGCAAGTGATAATTGTACTAACCCTATTACTAATGTAACACAAAACCCAACCCCTGGAAGTAGTGTTGGATTGGGACTAACAACAGTTTCCTTAACCGCTATGGATAGTAGTGGAAATAGTGATACTTGCAGTTTTCAGCTTACTGTAAATGAACTATTAGGAGTTTCCAATAATCAAATAGAAAAAACAATTAGCATCATACCAAACCCTGCTTCAGAGTACATTACCATTACTACTTCTGAGGTTGTTTCCATTCAGCAAATCAAACTATTTGATATACACGGTAGGAAGATAAAGGAACAGGTATTTCAAGTAAACCAAAATGTCGTAACCCTAGATATTTCCATCTTAGAAAATGCTATCTATTTTGTTGAAATTAAAACAGATAGTGGCTTTGTATTAAAGCGTTTAATTAAAAATTAGATTTATGAAGAAGCTACTAAGTTCTTTATTTATTGTAGCATTTGGTTGCTACAGTTTATCTGCTCAGGAAGCTGTAAGATCAACTATTTCAGCATCAGGTTCCTCATCTAGCATTCGTGTAAATGATAGGGACTATGTGATTCAGCAAAGTGTGGGACAGCAAAGTATTATTGGGACTTCACAAAGTTCCGTAGCGATTATGCGTCAGGGATTTATACAGCCTCCCATTGAAGTGTTTGCGCTTTCAGAAACCGATAATAGTTTGGATGCAGTAGTATATCCCAATCCTTTTCAGAATATAGTGCATGTCCGCTTTAATGAAACCCTTAAAAAACCTGTAAATATTGTGCTTTACGATGTTCTAGGTAGAATAGTACGTACCGAAACAAAGGTGGTTACTACCTCTGAAACGTCTATTCACCTAGATGGTTTGTCTAGTGCACAATATATCCTGACAATTACTTCAGAAAATAAAGAATTTAAAACGTCTCTCTTGAAAAAATAATTATGAAAAAACTACTCATTTATAGTCTTTTACTAGCCACTTTAAGTTCTTTTGGACAACAAGTCTTTTTTGAAACGGGGCTTAATGTTTCTGATTTTAAGTTCAGAAATAATGAAGGTGAATACCTTGAAAATCTTCAGTCTAAGACCCAAAACTATATTACTGCTGGGTATAAACACAGAATTTTTACTGATGGATTAAACATTAGCACTGCGATATCTTACAACAATTATGGAGCAATTGGAAGCGATCCCGTTTTGCAAAACTTTTTTGAATGGGACATTAGCTATTTAGGGTTTAATCTCGGGTTGGATTATGAGGCATTTAAAGTAGGGAACTTTGCATTTTACATATCTGCTGGAGGTTCTGCTGAATATATGACCGATGGGGTACAAACCATCAACAATCAAGTATATAACGTGAAGGATGTGGAGGAGTTTAAAGACATTGCCTATTTCTTCAGAAGCGGCGCAGGGCTACGATTTGATATTTCGGATACAGCCAAAATGTACTTCCAATATGCATATGCCACAGGATTAGCTTTAAATGATAATAACAATTCTAGTGTGACAAGACTGACCATAGGAGTTGATACAATTGGATTAGGAATTATGGTGGACATTCCTTGTAATAAAAAGGAAGAAACTCCAAAGGAAACTGAAACAAACGAATTAGAAACTAATTAGTTATGAAAAAAATAGCGCTACTACTTATTTTATTAACTGCATTTGTAGCTAAAGCCCAAACGGATGGATTAAGCTATCAAGCGGTTATAATCGACCCAAACGAACAGGAACTTCCTGGAGTGAATGCTACTGGGAACATTCTTCCAAATGCCGATGTAACCCTTCGGTTTACAATTCTAAATGAATCTGGAAATGTGGAGTATAAAGAAACACAAGATACACGTACCGATGCTTATGGAATGGTGAATCTTATTATTGGACAAGGAAATGCCCTTACTGCTAATAGGTTTACAGATATTTTTTGGGGAGGATCTCGAAAAGACCTTCAAGTGGAGGTAAAATTGTATGGGCAGTATGCCGATTTAGGAAAAAACAAACTCACTTTTGTTCCGTATGCCTATCATAGAGATATTATTGCCACAGGCTATTTTGCTTTAGACGGACCCGCAACATTAGGAGATTCTTTAGAGGTAGAAGGAATGACCGATTTAAATGGATCCCTTTCTGTAAACAATGAAAGCCCAACCAATTTAACTGGAACACTATCAGTAGATGGGCAAACCGATTTAAACAATACCGTTAACATTAATAACGGCAGTGAATTAAATGCCAGTGGTAATGTGAATGTAGTGGGGGACACCCAACTGGATAGCAATCTTACGGTTGATGGAATAACCAATTTAAATAGTGATTTAAATGTAAATAACAACAGTGCAACGGTATTAACAGGGACACTTCGTGTAGATGGCCAGACCGATTTAAATGGCGATGTAAATATCAACAATGGAAGTGCGCTTAATGTGAGTGGACCTCTTAATGTAGAAGGAATTACGACTCTTGGGGATGATTTAATTGTTGAAGGAACCACCAACTTAAACAATTCACTAGATGTGAATAATAACAGTCCTAGCCGACTGTCAGGCACATTAACCGTTGAAGGGGAGACCTTGCTAGAAAATAGCTTAACCGTAAATGGTGCTACAAATCTTGAAAGCTTTTTTAATGTAAACAATCAAAGTCCTTCCATACTATCAGGGAGTTTGACGGTAGATTTAGATACGAATTTAAACAGTAGTCTGTCTGTAAATAATGGCAGCCCAACCTTTTTATCGGGACCCTTAAACGTGGATGGTCCAATTGGATTAAACAACAACCTAACGGTAAACGGGGTTACCAACTTAAATGGTTCGCTCTTTGTCAATAATATCGCACCAACAAATCTTACTGGTAGCTTATTTGTAGGAGGACCTGCCAATATGGACGGAACACTCATTGTAAACGGAGAAACAACATTAAACCAAGGTTTAACAGTGGCAAATGCTTCTGAAACGAATTTAACGGGACAGTTAAATGTAGATGGAGAAACTTTTTTAAATAACAGCTTAAATGTGTTGAATGCTAGCCCTACCAATTTAACAGGAAATCTAACGGTAGATGGTGAAACTACCTTGAACAATTCGTTGGAAGTAGCCAATAACACGCCTACGATGCTTACTGGCACCTTAGAGGTTGGTGAAGCAACTACCTTGCAAAATGAATTATCGGTCCTTAATGGTAGTAGTACCGTGCTAACAGGAACACTGACAGTGGATAATGAAACGACTCTAAATAGTTCCTTAACAGTAGCAAATGGAAGTCCTACCCAATTAACAGGTATACTTGATGTTACTGGTGCAACGACTTTAAATGATATTCTTACGGTTGGAGGAGCCACGACAATCAATAATGATTTAACTGTAACGGGTAACACCTTTTTAAGTAGTTTAAATACACAAACTATTAATATTGAAAGCGATAATACAAACTACATTGCCAGTTTCGTAAATACAAATAGTGCTACAGGAGATGGAATTGTCATCAAATTAGGAAAAAACCACGGTGCTTTAAATGGTGGAACAGTTTATAATTATCCCAATCCTATACAAAGTGATCTTCAAGGGCCTCTAAATGCCTTAAAAGCAAGAATACAAAATGCAGGTGGTGGTCCCATTACATTTTCAGAAGTTATTGCTTTTGCACCTGCCGCGCAGCGTATCGCTACATTTAATTATGTAAATAATTTAATCTTTTCTGAAATTAATACCCGATCTATTAGTGGTACATCTGGAGGGTTAACATTACCTATTGCTTTTCCTAACTTGACGGTTCCAGGTACTACTTTACTTAATGGGTATAATGTATTTGGAGGAGTCAATATTCCTTTTGTTAACATCTCTATCCCATCTTGGTCTATACCAACGATACCTTTACCTAACATCCCTATTCCTATACCATCGGCTCAAATACCCAATCCGGCACAATACATTCCAAGTTTGCCAATAAACCTTCCGGTTGGGGATTTACCTTTTGTAGTACTTCCAGCCGATATTATTGTAAATTATTTACCTGCAACGGCTGGCGATGTCTCTCCAGACTCCCTCACTAAGGAGAACGAATACATCACCTTTCAGGATAAGGATGGAAGAAAAACAGGAACTATTCGTGCACAATCCCTTTGGGATTTCAAAGAAAATACCTTGTTGGATAATATCTATATGCTGAATCTTCTTTCCGATTTTGTTGGAATTGATTTACTAGATGGTATAACGGCAGGAACGGTCTCGATAACCAATTTTATTGATGAATTTAATAAAATAGGAGTAGAGTATTCCTCTGGAAATGGTGATTATGCCGAATGGCTAGAAAGAATGGATGCTTCCGAATATATTACAGCAGGTGACATTGTAGCGGTAGTAGGAGGTAAAGTGACTCGTAATTTAGAAAATGCCGAACAAGTCATGGTAGTTTCACATCGACCTATCATTTTAGGGAATGCCCCTGAAGAAGGCCAAGAGCCCTTAGGAAATAACATCGCTTTTATGGGGCAAGTTCCTGTAAAGGTATTAGGTCCTGTTAGCACTGGTGATTACATAGTTGCTGATAAAAATATTATAGGCTATGGTAAAGCTATGGCTCCAAATGAAATGACTGCTCAAGATTTTAAATACGCGGTGGGGCGTTCCTGGGAAGAAAATCTGAAAGAAGGTCCGAAGCTTGTCAATACAGTAGTAGGGGTTCACAACGGAGATTGGATTCAAATTGTTCAAAAACTTCAGAAAAAACAAGAGTTATATGAAGATAAATTCAAAAAAATTGAAGCACAAGTTATAGAACTTGACAACAAAGCAAACGAACTATTATTAGAAAACAAATAGGTATGAAAAAGATAGTTCTTATTCTAACGCTACTTACCACTGTTATCACCCATGCACAAACCGATGGGCTAAGCTATCAGGCGGTAATTATTGACTCTAATGTTCAAGAATTACCTTGGCAAGATGCAACTGGTAATATTCTTCCAAATGAAGTTATTACCCTTCGATTTTCGATTTTGGATGAATCTGGAAGCATAGAATACCAAGAAACTCAAGAAACTAGAACCGATGCCTTTGGTATGGTAAACCTTATCATTGGGCAAGGAACCCCATCCACAGGGAATCGCTTCACAGATGTATTTTGGGGAGGTTCTCGTAAAGAACTTCAAGTGGAAGTAAGTTTTAAAGGTCAGTTTTCTGAAATTGAAAAGAAGCCGCTCACATTTATTCCGTATGCCTATCACAGAGATATCATAGCTACGGGTTATTTTGTCTTAGATGGTCCAGCTACGCTAGGAGATACTTTGGAAGTTGAGGGCACTACTGATTTGAATGGTTCACTTTCAGTAAATAATGAAAGTCCTACAAATCTAACAGGAACACTTATGGTGGAGGGACAAGCCGATTTAAATAATACTGTAAACATTAATAATGGTAGTGAACTTAATGGCAGTGGTAATGTAAATGTAGTGGGTGACACCCAACTTGGTAGTACTCTTAACGTAGATGGAATTACTAATTTAAATGGAGACCTTAGGGTTAATAACAATAGCCCAACCCTTTTTACTGGGAGCCTTCAAGTGGATGGTGAAACCAATTTAAACGGTGACGTAAATATCAATAATGGTAGCACACTTATTATAAATGGTCCATTAAATGTTGAAGGAATATCAACCTTGGGAGATAACTTACTAGTTGAAGGCACAACCAATTTAAACAATTCTTTAGATGTCAATAATACAAGTCCTACTCATCTTTCAGGCACCTTAACAACGGAAGGGCGAACCACGTTAAACAATACCTTACAGGTACTTGGCGGTACAGATTTAAACAATATTTTTAGAGTAAATAATGCAAGTGATTCTTATTTATCTGGAACATTAATTGTGGATTTAGCCACAAACTTAAACAATGGATTATGGGTTAATAATGGAGCAACTACCTTATTGACTGGTCCATTAAATGTCCTTGGGGAAATACTATTTGGAAATGACCTCACTGTTAATGGAAACACCAATCTAAATGACGCTCTATTTGTGAATAATAGTGAAAACACCCATTTGTCTGGAAATCTAAATGTACTTGGAAATTCCTTATTAGAAAATGAATTAAAAGTAAATAGTTTAACCACGTTAAATAATACCCTTACGGTTACCAATCAGGAGAAAATGTACGCTACCGGTTCTTTAACAGTACATGGTGTAAGTAATTTAAACAATTCTTTAAAAGTAACTAATGGAGCCTCTTCATTTTTAAATGGTGCCTTAACCGTTGATGAAGTTACATTATTTCAAAATAGTTTAACGGTTACCAATTCAAGCCCTTCAACGCTTTCAGGAACCTTAAATGTTGAAGGTGTCACCACTCTTTTAGACAATCTTCGGGTTGAAAATAATAGTGTTACATTGCTTACAGGTAGACTAGTGGTGGATGAAGCGTCCACTTTAAATGAACTTTTAGTTGCTAATGGTGCTAACACCCAATTAACTGGCGAGCTACAAGTGGATGAGGCATCTACATTCAATTCAACAACAGCCGTACAAGGAGCTACTATAATTAATAACGATTTAACGGTAACTGGGAACACCTCCTTAACAAGTGTATCTTCGGGTAGTATCAATGTATCCGGGGATACCGCTGGATCCATAGCAACTTTTTCAAACACAAATACTGCAGACGGAGACGGCATATTAATAAAATTAGGACGCACTCACGGGGCTTGGAATGGCAGTGACTATAATTCATTACCCGTTCCAATTCCAGCCGCTATAACTGCAGCAAGGGATCTATTAGTTGCGGCTGTGAATAATTCTGAAGCCGATCCAAATTTAGACTTAGCAGATATTATAGCCCTAACGCCAAGCACTATGAGGAGAGGCTCTTTAATTGATGTAAATAACTTTGTTTTCAATAAAATAAATTCTGGCTTAGGATTGCCCAAGGCTTTTCCTTCTTTAAACATGCCAGGGCAGATATTACAAAATGAAGTTACTTTCTATAATGGGAATAATGCTGTGTGTTCAGGGCAATATTGTTATAGCATATGTGTTCCTTTTGTAGGGTGTTATACGGTGTGTATTCCTCCTGTAAATGTGTGTGTTCCAGCAATACCCAGGATATATTTTCCAGGGGTAAACCTTCCCACCATACCTCTTTCATCGCCTACTATTCCCGATTTATCTCAATACGCTCCTAAGTTACCTACCACAATTACAGTAGATGGTTTTCCAAACATAGAACTACCAGATGTCTCTTTAGGTAACGTTGCCAATTCACTAAATAAAGAGAATGAATACATTTCTTTTCAAGATACAGACGGAAGGCAAACGGGCGTCATTAGAGCCCAATCTATGAGTGATTTTAGAGATAACACTATCTATGATAATATCTATATGCTGAATTTACTTTCCAATTTTGTAGGGGTTGATCTGGCTGATGGTGTTGCTGCAGGACTAACAGGGGTTACTAATGTCATTGATGAGTTTAATAAAATAGGAGTTGAGTATTCTTCTGGAAATGGTGATTATGCCGAATGGCTTGAAAGAATGGATGTTTCAGAAAATATCTCTGCAGGAGATATTGTAGGTATTTTGGGAGGAAAAATTACCCGTGACCTAACAAATGCAGAGCAAGTTATGGTAGTTTCACATCGACCTATCATTTTAGGGAATGCCCCAGAAGAAAAAGATTTTGCGCTTGGAAATACCGTTGCCTTTATGGGTCAAGTTCCTGTGAAAGTTTTGGGACCTGTTGCTCATGGTGATTATATCGTTGCTTCCAAAACCATTATTGGGTATGGAAAAGCTGTATCCCCTAGCAATATGAAAGCCGAGGATTTCAAATACACCGTTGGACGTTCTTGGGAAACGAATAGTAAAGAAGGTCCAAAATTAGTGAATACTGTTGTGGGAGTAAATGATTATGATTTTAGTTTAATACTTTCAAAGATTGAAACGCAACAAAAGAACTTAGACACTAAAATTGAAACTTTAGAACAAAAATTGGAAAGAATTTCAGCAAAAATTACAAAAGCCAAACACCATGAAATTATATATGCCGTCGAAAAATAATATATGGGGACTCCTATGGGTTGTACTTTTAGGTTTTTCCCAAGTTAATGCACAAGAAATAGCAGCAGAAACTACCATTCCTATAGAAGATGCTATTGTGCTACTTGAGAATGAGGAAAACTATAAAATATGGCTCGAAGCACTTGAAGAACCTGGAGTTAAAATAGAAGGAAATACGATGAGCTTTAGCTTTGAAGCCAAAAAGCTAATAGCAGATGTTTCCTATAGAAATTCAGTTTATAAAAGTGAGTATACCTTTGAAGATGTAGCCCAAAGCCTTAAAAGCATGGAATTGCAAAAAGCATTCTGGCAAATGATTACAATGTATCCCAACCATAAACAGGAAGTAGTTAATTATATTTTTGCCTACGATCAAGTAATTCCTACAGACAAAGTAGTATCAGCGGCATTTTATACCTATGCATTCTTCGATCCACAAATAACAGAAATTGTAGAAGGTAAACCCAACGTACTACGTCCAGATATATTTGAATTGCACTTAAAAAATGCAAATGAAATTATATATTACATTCAGTATTTTAGAAACGAAGAAAAATCTACTTCAAACTAAGCTTTCGAGGTAAACGCAGAGAACACTTTAGGTATTTCATTTAAGGGATCTAATCTTTCAATATCCAATTGTTTCGATATTTTTGTTCCTTGATAGTGATAAAGTTTCCATTGCTCATTTGTATATTCTAAGGCAGTAAGATTTTCAACCCAATCTCCACTATTTAAATACGTGGTGTTTCCTTTTGGGGTTACAACTTTGAGAATTTGTGGCTGATGAATGTGCCCACAAACAACATAGTCAAAATTATTTTCAATAGCCAATTCGGTTGCTGTTTTTTCAAAGTTCGAAATAAACTTCACAGCACCTTTTACACTGTTTTTTATTTTTTTTGAAAGAGAATATTTTTCTCTTCCTAACTTTACAAGAATAGCATTCATAAACCTATTAAAAATAATTAGGAGGTCGTAGCCCCAACCTCCCAATTTGGCAATCCACTTAGTGTGTTGTATGGATGCATCAAATACATCACCATGAAAGAACCAAGCTCTTTTGCCATCAATATTTAATACTAACTTGTCAAGAATATATATGTTTCCCATTTTAGTATTACTAAATCTTCGTAGTTTTTCGTCATGATTTCCAGTGATATAATAGACTTTAGTTCCTTTTGCCGCCATCGAGAAAATTTTCTTAATAACAAGAATATGAGATTTTGGAAAATATCGTTTTCTAAATTGCCAAATATCAAAAATATCTCCATTTAGAATTATCTTTTTAGGCTTTATGGAATTAAGGTAGTGTAAGACTTCTTTGGCATGACATCCATAAGTTCCCAAGTGGATATCTGAAAGTACAACAATATCAAGTTTTCGTTTCAAGTAGATAATTTAATTACAAAGAACCTAAATGAAACGCTACAATATATTATCACAACATTACGCCTTGATTATAAAATGATTAAGAATATACTTTGGTTTTCAAAAATATTACCAAAAACATTCTTAAGAGATTCTGTATATTTACAAGGTAAAGTATTTACAGTTTAGTTATACTTAATATATGGCAGGAAATTCTTTCGGAAATGCATTTAAGCTCACCACTTTTGGAGAATCCCACGGGGAAGCACTGGGTGGTATTATAGATGGTTGCCCAGCAGGATTAATACTAGATTTTGAAGCCATTGAAGCCGAAATGCAACGCCGAAAACCTGGCCAATCTGCTATCGTAACTCAGCGTAAAGAACCCGACTCTGTTAAGTTTCTTTCGGGTATTTTTGAAGGAAAAACCACAGGAACACCCATTGGTTTTATTATTGAAAATACCAATCAAAAATCGAATGACTACTCACACATTAAAGACGTGTATCGACCTTCTCATGCCGATTTCACCTATGATAAGAAATACGGTATTCGCGACTATAGAGGAGGGGGTAGATCTTCAGCCAGAGAGACCGCTTGTCGTGTTGCTGCGGGTGCCATAGCAAAGCAACTACTTAAAGATATTAAAATTACTGCCTACGTTTCTGGGGTTGGTAAATTACAATTAGATTCAGATTATGCAACTTTGGATTTTTCAGAAATAGAAAAAAACCCAGTTCGTTGTCCTGACCCCTCAATGGCTAAACAAATGGAAACGTATATTAAAGAAATTCGAAAGGATGGGGATACTGTGGGAGGAAGAGTGACATGTGTAATGCAAAATGTTCCTGTTGGATTAGGCGAACCTGTTTTTGATAAATTTCACGCACAACTAGGCAAAGCGATGCTTTCTATTAATGCGGTAAAAGGAATCGAATACGGAAGTGGATTTGCTGGAACCCACCAAAAAGGAAGTGAGCACAACGATCTTTTTAATGCAGATGGAAGTACCAAAACTAATTTTAGCGGCGGTGTTCAAGGAGGAATCACCAATGGCGAAGATATTTATTTTACAGTGGCTTTTAAGCCTGTCGCTACTATCATGCAAAAGCAAGAAACCATAAATGCTGAAGGAGAACTGGTTGAAATGCAAGGAAAAGGTCGTCATGACCCTTGTGTAGTCCCGCGGGCAGTTCCTATTGTTGAAGCGATGGCAGCCTTAGTATTAGCCGATTTTTATTTACTGAATAGACTTTCAAAAATTTAAAATAGTTACCCGACTTTTAGGGCAATAGTATGAAGAAACTAGCATTACACTGGCAAATAATTTTAGGAATGGTTTTGGGGGTGGTTGTAGCACTTCTTTTAAACAATTTCTCTTGGGGAGCTCAATTTATTGGAAATTGGATAAAACCCTTTGGAACCATTTTTATCAATGCACTCAAACTAATTGCCGTCCCATTAATTTTAGCCTCTTTAATTAAAGGTGTATCAGACTTAAAAGATATTTCAAGTCTTTCTAAGATGGGATTGAGGACCATATCTACCTATATTGTTACCACAGTTATTGCAGTTTCCATAGGGCTGGCAGTAGTAAATGTTGTAAAGCCGGGTAGTAGTATTTCAGAAGACACTCGCAACGAATTAGTAGAAGCTTATGGAGGAGAAGCAGAAATGCGTAAGCAAGAAGCGGCCAAGCAAAAGGAGGCTGGACCTTTACAAGCTTTAGTGGATATTGTTCCAGACAACATTATTGGAGCTTCTGCGAATAATAAAAATATGCTTCAGGTAATATTCTTCGCTATTTTTTTCGGAATAGGATTAATTCTTATTCCTGAAAAAACATCAAAACCCGTAAAAGACTTCTTCGATGGCTTTAATGAAGTCATCCTTAAAATGATTGACCTTATCATGCTTGCTGCACCTTATGGGGTTTTTGCATTATTAGCGGCTTTGGTGGTGGAAGCACCCAGTGCCGATCTGTTTGCCGCCCTAGGAATGTATGCCATAAGTGTAGTGATTGGGCTTGCCTTAATGATTTGTGTGTATCTTTTATTGGTTTGGATTTTTACAAAGAAATCCCCCAAATACTTTTTAAATGGAATAGCACCTGCCCAGTTATTGGCTTTTTCAACAAGTTCTAGTGCCGCCACACTTCCTGTTACCATGGAACGAGTGGAAGAACACTTAGGAGTTAAAAAAGAGGTAACAAGTTTTGTGTTACCAATTGGAGCCACTATCAATATGGATGGGACAAGCTTGTATCAAGCGGTAGCAGCTGTCTTTATTGCTCAAGCGTTTGGGATGGACCTTTCAATAGGTGCCCAGCTTGGAATAATCGTCACGGCAACCTTGGCTTCCATAGGATCTGCAGCAGTGCCAGGAGCAGGAATGGTAATGTTGGTCATTGTGTTAGCGCAGGCGGGAATTCCAGAAGCTGGACTAGCACTTATTTTTGCTGTCGATAGACCTCTGGATATGTGCCGAACTGTGGTAAATGTTACCGGAGATGCTACGGTTTCTATGATGGTAGCAAAAAGTCAAGGGAAGTTAGGAGAACCCCATGTAAAAGATTGGGATGATAACTATCCTCATTAAAAAAAGAGCCGCAAATTGCGGCTCTTTTTTATCCTTCTTTTTGAATTTCCACTTGATGAGGATAGGGTATTTCGATACCTGCGGCATCTAAATCTTCTTTTATTGTAGGCAGTAGCGCAAACTGCGTGGGCCAGAAATATTCGTTCATCACTGAACAACGAACCGTAAAATCGATTGAGCTGTCATTCAAATTAACCAATTCTACTACAGGAGCAGGGTCTTCTAACACATGTTCTTGCTTTTTAATGGCTGCCATTAAAACCTCTTTTGTTTGTTTAATATCGGCATCATAGGAGACTCCTATAGTGAGTATAATTTTCTGAAATCCTTCAGCAGTATAATTGGTGATAGCTCCGTTAGAAAGGGCACCGTTAGGTATAATAACCAATCTATTTTCTTTGGTTAACAACTTAGTTGTAAAGATTTCTATTTGCTTAACTGTACCTAATTCGCCTTGTGCCTGAATTACATCTCCAAGTTTAAAAGGCCTAAATATCATAATTAATACACCTCCTGCAAAATTGGAAAGCGACCCCTGTAGTGCTAATCCAACAGCCAATCCTGCAGCACCAAGTACTGCAATAAATGAAGTGGACTCAATGCCTAATTGACTTAGCACAACAATAAAAAGCATTATTTTAAGCCCCCAAGAACTTAAGTTAAGTAAGAATTTTTCTAGTGTAGGATCAAAATCTTTTTTAACAAAAAATTTCCGCAATCCTTTAATTAATACTTTAATTACCCATAATCCAATGAGTAAAACGAGGAGTGCCGAAATAATTTTAGGACCATATACAAAGAGTGCGTCTTTAGCCCATTCTAATGCCTTTTCACTTAATTCCATAAAATGTAATTTTTCACAAAACTACTAATATTGAATGGGGCTTCCTAAGATTTTTGATATGCTAACATTTGATTAACATAAATGAAATTTTTACCTATAATCTATATTAACTTTGAAAAAGGGAAGCTGAATATGTGATTATTATTATATTTAATTTTCTAAATAAATAATCAATGAACGTTTGTTTTATAATGTATCCGTGGGCCGAAATGAATCCCGAAGACGATTCCACTTTGGCAATGATTCACGAGTTTGTAAAAAGAGGGCACGGAATGGCAATTACCACCCCAGCCAATTTAACCATTCGAGATAGTGTGGCCTATGCTTTTTGCAGGTGTGTTACCCGAAAAGATAAAATACCCAACTCATTAAAATCCTTTCATAGTAAAACAGAATTTTACGATGAAATGTTGCCCCTAGCTGGTTTTGATGTCATTGTGTTGCGTAGTAATCCTCCCTTGGATATGATTATGCTTAACTTCTTGGACAGTGTAAAAGATGATGTGTTTATCATGAATGATTTAGACGGAATCCGTAGAGCCAACAATAAGCTTTACACCGCTGTTTTTGAAGATGAAGACAACGAAATAATACCAAAAACGCACGTTACAAAGAACAAGGAATATCTAAAAAAGATAATTAAGGAAGGGCCCGAAAAAATGATTTTGAAACCTCTCAATGGTTTTGGCGGGTCTGGGGTTATCCTCCTTGAAAGGAATGCTATGAAGAGTATAAACTCTTTACTTGATTTTTACATTGATAATAAAGATGGTACCTCAAACTATGTGATTTTACAAGACTATATCGAAGGGGCAGACCAAGGGGATGTGCGAATTTTGTTACTAAACGGAAGACCCATTGGCGCCATGCGCCGAGTTCCGGGAGAAGAAGACCACCGTTCTAATGTGAGTGCGGGTGGACGTGTTGTAAAACATACACTCACTTCTCAAGAAAAAGAGTTGTGTAGAAAAATTGGTCCAAAATTAGTAAAGGACGGGTTATATTTTGTAGGGATTGATGTTATTAACGGAATGCTCGTAGAGGTAAATGTGATGTCCCCTGGAGGAATTACTTATATGAATCGAGTATATAAAACTCGTATTCAAGAAAAGATTATCGACTTTGTGGAAGATAAGGTCCTTCAGCGTGTAACCGCCTTTGAAAGAAGAAAAAAACTTCGTAAACATGTCGATGATGCTTAAACAACTCTACACTTCAAAAAATAGGATATGGAACGTCTTTCAGTAGATAACATCATCAAAAAAATTGAAAAAGAAGAACTGTTTGAAGCTGTTTCAGAAGATTATTCTTTTACGTTAAAAATTGATAAATACACTCACTATGTCTGTGGAGCAGTACACGATGGGACACAATTCCGAAGAGAGCTTTGGGATAATTGTCTTCATACTCAATACGATCGTTGGTTTGAAGAAGACCCTTGTACTAAAGAGTTTGTAAAATCCCATCCTATTGTTATTGCGGGTTGTGACAGCCGCTTTGAATACGACCTAAACCGTGATTCCGAAAATGCAGTTTTTGAAACGGCTTGGGGAAAACAATTATGGAAAACCCCACTTCCTAAAGAACAACACTATAAAAGTCTTGAAAAGCACACTAATTTTTACCGTGTTGTAAAAGCATTAATTGCGAAACTTGAAGAAAAGTTTGGTGTAGTAGTGGTGTATGATATACATAGTTATAATTGGAGACGTTGGGATAGGGAAGTACCCGTAATTAATTTAGGAACATCGAATATTGATAATGACCGTTTTGGTAAGCTAGTTGAGAATTGGAGGGTTTCTTTATCAGAATTACAATTGCCATATACTAACGAAACTACATCCAAAATAAATGATACCTTTTTTGGGAATGGATATTTTCTAAAATTTATTACACAAAACTTTCAAAATACCTTAGTTTTGGCGACTGAGTTTAAAAAGATATACTGCGATGAACTGAATCAAATTGTTTTTCCTGAAGTCCTTTCGGCGATTGAAGAACAATTAAGGGAAAAAATTCCTGCACACGCAGAAGCCTTCTACATTGCACACAGAAAATAATATGATTGCGACAAAAGACCTTTCTAAAACGTATCCAAATTTATTTAAAATTGATGCCGAATTGCATCGATTGGTTCAAAAAATTGAATTACTCGATTATATCAATCCTACCAATATAGAGCGACAAAAAAAGGAATTTTTTGCATCAAAATATAATATCAATCCTACCTTTAAATACCGAAAAATTGACTTTAACGCTCACAAACTTCAGCAAGCGTTATTTTCACAAGATATAGATACTATAAAAGATGAAGAAACCCGGAACTTTTATCGCGATGTTATCTATGATTATTCGGGATTAATTCAGTGTATTGAAACCATTGGGAAAGGAAAACGTTTTTATTTCAACGGACTTAAATCTTTTGGAACACCTACCGAAAAAGATGTGGCGAACGCCCAGTTTATTCTTCATTTTAAAGATGAATCCTTTAATGAGGAAATGTTTCCTGTTTTTAATGTGGAAGAAGCTCAAAACTACTTTATTGAGTTTTCCAAGAAATTCAATTTTAATTACAGCGTAAAGCTTTCCAATAAAATATCGGCTGCAGCGATGGTTCAAAACAACACGCAGACTTTATTTTTAAAGAAAAACCATCGTTTTAGTCCCAATCAGTTAAAAGTCCTAGCCAATCACGAAATAGGAGTGCATATGGTGACTACCTTTAATGGAATGAGCCATACATTGAAAATTTTTCACAATGGCTTTCCCAAAAATGTAGAAACTCAAGAAGGATTGGCGGTTTTTAGCGAATATATGAGCGGTTGTTTAACGTTGTATCGTTTAAAAGAGCTTTCATACCGAGTCATTGCGGCAGATAGCCTTAGAAAAGGCTTCGAATTTAGAGAAACCTTCGACTTGCTTCACAATCAATATAAATTAAATAGGGAGGAAGCTTTTAATATTTGCCTTCGCGCTTTTAGAGGGGGCGGGTTTACAAAAGATTATACCTATCTCACAGGGTTAAAAAAGGTATATAATTATCATCAGAAAAAGGAAGACTTAAACATTTTGCTTTCTGGAAAGGTAAATATTTCGAATGTGGGCTTAATTAAAAAATGGAAAGACTGGGGAATGATTTCTGAAAATCCCTATCGTAATTTTGCCTTTGATAGTAATAATAATCAGAGCAAAACCATTGAGTTTATCCTTGAGAATTTGAAATAAAAAAAGCCTCATTATAGAGGCTTTTATTTGAAAGAATCTTTTTTTAAATCAGTTTCCGCTTCTTCAATACTTTAAGTATTAGATATACCACCGAAGCAATAATACCTGCGTAGAACCAAAAGTCCATATTGAATACAAATTCTTTATTCACAATAAAATCACCTACCATTTCAAAGAACCAAAAAAGAAGGAAGATGGCTGCGATTCCATTTTTCTCTTGACGAATTACTTTTCGTAAATTAAAGGATCTATTAGAAGCTTTGTAGTTTTTAAAACTAGGGAAAAAAGGAGGCACTTTTTCTGAATACTTTACATAGGCATCTTCAAACTTGGTTCTCAAGAAAGCCTCTTCAGCAAAACAAATACGTAGATAATAATAGCTGTAATAAAAGAATACAAAAGCTACTAAAAACCAAAAGGACGCGGTTAACATCGCTATTCCCAACCACATAAAGAAGTTTCCTAAATACAACGGATGTCTAACAATCGAATAGATCCCGGTAGTATTGATTTCATCTGCAATTTGTCCTTCGTGAGTATTTCTACCCGAAGTATTTTCGGCAGCATAGCCTATAGTGAAAACTCTTATAAAAAATCCTAATAAACTAACGCCTAAACATATGTATTTATAGGTTTCGGTATATAAAAAGTCGCAATACGCGTCTGGATTTAGTTTAAAATAGGCAAAAACAGCCAATCCTACCACCAATATAATAAGGGGTAAAAAACTTCTGTATCTAAATAAAAAATCGCCTTGGGTTTTTAATTCTTCGCGTAAAGCCATAATTGGGTTGGGTTATGGCGCAAAGATAGTATAAATCTATAATTAGGAAACTAATTAAGGACTATAAGAACTTTTCCTTGAGTTCTGGAGTAGGAATCATACAACTATCCTTTTTACCATACCACTTATAGCGATTTTTAGCAATATAGTCATACACCCAATTTCTTATAGAGTTTGGGATAATAATAAAACCATAGAGTAGAGGGTAGCCTTTATTTAAGTATTTGGCGATACGAAGTGCTGCAGAAGACTTTACGAAGGCCTTTTGATTGTCAATTAAAATGATAGAATCTGTTATGGAAGTATCAATTCCATATTTTTGGATTAGGGAAGCACCAACATCACTTTGTAAGGCGGCAAACTTAAATTTGTTCTTCGGGTCGTGTGTAATAATAAAGTTTACCGAGCTATTACAAAGATTACAAACCCCGTCAAATAGTATGATTTTATATAAATTTTCGTCTTTCATTTAAACTTTTTCAAGTTCTTCTAGGCTTACATTAGTGGTAAACATACCATAATTTACAATGGCTTTTTTCTTTTCTATGGTGTCGATAGTGCCAATAGCTCTTCCATCTATCATCCTAACTCTGTCGCCAATTTTAAGTATAACTTTCGGTGGTGGCGGAGGTAATTTGGCAGCAGCTTCTTTTTCTTTCTTTTTTCGTTTCCGAATGCCCTCCACTTTACGCTCAACTTCCTTTAAGACTTTTTTCTCTTTTATTTTTTCAACTTTTTTTGCTTTGGGAGCCACTTTCTTTCGCTTCACATTTTCCTGAAGCACCAACTTCATCAACTCGTCAATAAGTTCTCGTTTGTTTTTATTGTTGAAATACTTTTCAGAAAGAATATCGAAGCGTTTTCCTAAGGAAATAAGTTTCTGATTGGCATCAAACAACTCTTGGTAACTTTCTAATTTCTGCTGAATTTTAGCATTGGTTTGTTCCAATTGTTTGCTTTCCTCTTTAGCCTTTTCCTCTTCTGTTTTTAAAGAGGCAGACGTTTTTCGAAGGTTAGAACGCTCTTTTTGAAGATTGGCAATGGTCTTATCAAAACGAACCTTTCCACGTTCAATCTTTTTCTTTGCCTTATTTATTAAACTATAGGGAATACCGTTTTTTTGAGCGACTTCAAACGTAAAGGAACTTCCTGCTTCCCCCAAGTGCAGATGGTACAAAGGCTCCAAGCTTCGGCTGTCAAACTGCATATTGGCATTGGTAGCAAAAGGGAGTTCGTTTGCTAAAAGCTTTAAATTGGAATAATGGGTCGTAATAATTCCGAAGGCTTCTCTTTCATAAAACACTTCCAAAAAGGTTTCGGCCAATGCGCCTCCCAATTCAGGGTCACTTCCGGTACCAAATTCATCAATTAAAAAGAGGGTGTTTTTATTGCACTTCTTTAGAAACTGGTTCATCTGTTTTAAACGATAACTATAGGTGCTTAAATGATTTTCGATGGATTGATTATCGCCTATGTCGGTTAAAACTCTATCAAACAAACATATCTCGCTATACGGGTCTACAGGAATCAACAGTCCACATTGAAACATAAGTTGCAGTAACCCTACCGTTTTAAGTGTAATACTTTTTCCCCCCGCATTAGGCCCCGAAATAACTATGATTCTATTTTCTGAATGAAGCGTAATCGATTGCGGATAGGTTTTCTTTTTTTTCTTTTTGTTGGAACGTAATAATAGTGGGTGATACGCATTCTTTAATTGAAGATTCCGATCTTTGGAGAATAAGGGAAGTACGCCATTAATTTCTAAAGCGTATTTCGATTTGGCATGCCAAACGTCGATTTGAATTAGATATTCCTGATAGCTTACCAATAGTGGCTTGTAGGGGCGAATATATTGTGTAAGTGCCTTTAAAATGCGATTAACTTCTTCGGTTTCTTCGTAATATAAATTACTAAGTTCATTGGCATACTCTAAGGTTTCTTGTGGTTCGATATAAACAATACTTCCTGTTTTAGATTGCCCCAAAACAGCCCCTTTTACTTTTCTTCGGTGCATTGCCTTTACCGCTAAAACACGTCTATTTTCCATCACAGACTCCTTTATTTCATCTAGATAATCTGCTTGTGCATACCGACTTAATGCACGACTAAAGGAAGTACTCACTTGGGTTTTTACTTGCTGAAGTCGTTTTCGTATGTCAAAAAGGGCAGGAGAGGCATCATCTTTTACTTCTCCATATTTATCTAATATGTTCTGAATGGCTTCAGAAATGAGAGAAGTATAATTAATAGTGGTGGCGTATGATTGTAAATGGGTGTAAAACTCTTCGTATTTTTTAAAGAATTTTAGGAGTTCTTTTGTGGTTTCTGTGACCGAAAGAATCCTTCTAAAGCCTGAAGCTTCAATCACACTATTCTCAATTTCTAAAAGACGTAATTCCTTGGTAATGGCTTCAAATCCATGATTGGGAATACGATTATCATTCTCAAAAGAAGCGGTAAATTCTTTAACTCGTTGTAATTCGGGTAAAATAGCATCCTCTTCGGAATAGGGAAGAATTTCCAATACTTTGTCTTTACCCATTTCGGTTATACAAAATGCGGCAATCTGTTCCAATACAGTGGGAAACTCTAAATCCTTAAGCGTATTCTTCTGAATCTTAATCATAATAATTCCCGCTACAGCGGGAAAGGTGTCTTATTATATTCTTACTTTTATCCCTACAAAAGTACGAATAATGACCGTAAAAATTGAACATTCTTGGCAAGTCCAATTAAAAGAGGAATTTGAAAAACCCTATTTTAAAGATTTAGTCAATTTTGTAAAAACTGAATACCAATCCAATCCGTGTTATCCTCCAGGGAGTCAAATATTTTCAGCGTTTAATCACACTCCATTCACGGGAGTAAAAGTGGTTATTATTGGTCAAGATCCTTATCACGGGCCTGGGCAGGCGCACGGATTGTGTTTTTCAGTTCCTGAAGGGATTGCACAACCTCCCTCATTACAAAATATCTTTAAAGAAATTGCTTCCGATTTAAATTTACCAATTCCAGTGAGTGGAAATTTGGAGCGCTGGGCAGATCAAGGGGTGTTGTTGTTAAATGCCACGTTAACCGTGCGAGCCCATCAAGCGGGGAGTCATCAAAATAAAGGTTGGGAGCAATTTACCGATGCAGTTATTTCAAAACTTTCAGAAAATAGGGAAGGGTTAGTTTTTCTTTTATGGGGAGGATATGCCAAAAAGAAAGGAAGTTTTATCAATAGAGAAAAACACTTGGTGTTAACAAGCGGGCATCCGTCACCACTAAGCGCCAATCGAGGATTGTGGTTTGGTAATAAACATTTTAGTAAAACGAACAAGAACCTTGTCAGTAAAGGTTTTAAAGAAATTAACTGGTAGAATACTATTCCTCTTCAGGAATCTCAGGTTCGGTAGAATCATTACAACTAAATTGCAACAACAAGAAGTTTGTAACTAAAAGTGCCCCCAAAACAATTAAAAAAGTTACCATAATATACTTAAATTACACTTGTAAGATGCTGGGTTGTGTATAGGGTTGCGTATTTCTTAAAAAAAATATAAAATTTCTGATGAGGGTATTTTGGATTCAATTAAATCGAGGTGTTGCAAGGTGTCTTGAACTTTTTCAACCTGATTAAGGGATACATTTTCCTGTCCCCATTCTGTTAGGGAGAGCCATAACCGTACATCTTCAATTTTCTGATGGTATCTATTGGCAATCATTTTATCGATGGAGGGAATATTTTTAAATTCTGAAGTTGTCGTATTTATAATATCGATAATTGTTTTCACAGCTTCCTTTTCATTATCCAAAACATCATTCCTAACAGCAATCACAAAGCAAGGCCAAGGGGTAAGACATTCCCCTACTAAGCGAAATGTTCCATTATCTACGTAGGGTTTTGTGGTGAATTTTTCCCACATAAAATAATCCCCATTACCCTTTGGCAACCCTTCCAGTGCACCTTCAAGGTTTTTAATGAGTTCAAAATCTAAATCTTTTTCAATATCCCAGCCTTCATTTTCGGCATTTACATACGCCATTAAATGGGATCCACTTCCAAAACGGCTTATAGCGGCTTTGGTCCCTTTTAAGTCTGATACTGATTTATAATTTGAATTTTCAGCGACGTGTATTCCCCAAATTAATGGTGATTTTACAAAGCATTGTACAATTTTACATTCATTCCCATGAATAATATCGCGAATAATTCCTTCGGTGAGAATTACCGCCATATCAATTTCCTTTTCCCGCAATGCCTTGCACATTTGCCCAGTACCGCCATAGTAATCAATCCATCGAAGATTAATTTCTTCTTTTTGGTATTCCTTATTTTTAAGTGTTAAATACCATGGTAGGTTAAAGTGCTCTGGGACGCCACCTATTTTAAAATGTTTCATTTGGTGAGGGTTTCGAGAGTATATACAATAAGTTCTTCAATGGTTTCAAGTGGTTTCTCACTAAAGGTGCCTAAGGCGCGATTGGCTAAAATTGCATTTAATGATAGTGCCTTGTGCCCTAATAGTTTTGCCATTCCGTAAATAGCCGCCGTTTCCATTTCGAGGTTTGTGATATTCTTTCCGTTGTAATGAAATGAAGCTATTTTTTCATTAAGTTGGGAATCCTGAATCGGAAGTCTTAAAACTCGACCCTGAGGTCCATAAAATCCAACATTGGTCGTGGTTATGCCTTCCTTAATTTTTTCAGAAAGGAAAAGTGATAATAACTCTGAATCCGCTTCAATGGCGTAGGGTTTTGAGTTATTGGGGTTCCATTGAGTGTGTTTTACAAAGGCTTCGGAAAAATCTTGATTAAATATGTTATCGGTATCTCCATAAAAGTGTAGCAAATTATCGAAACCAATTCCAATGGCACTTGCAATAAAGCTATCCAATGGAATATCAGGTTGCAATCCGCCAGAAGTACCTACTCGTATAATCTTGAGAACTGTTTTATCGGTTTTAATGGTTCTGCTGTCAAAGTCTATATTAACTAAAGCATCTAGTTCGTTAAAAACGATATCAATATTATCAGGGCCAATTCCCGTGGAAATTACGGTAAGTCGCTTCCCTTGGTATGTTCCTGTATGGGTTTTAAATTCTCGGTGTTGCGTTTTTACTTCAATGGTGTCAAAATGATTGGAAACCTGCTCCACACGGTCTTGATCTCCTACCGTAATAATGGTATCTGCTATTTCACCCGGCTTTAACTGCAAGTGATAAATGCTACCGTCTGGATTTAAAATTAATTCTGAAGCTGCAATTTTCATCCGCCAACACGCTTGGTTTTAAACCCTTTTTCCTGAAGAAACTTCATAATTCTATCACGATAATCTCCTTGAATAATGATTTGTTCGTTTTTAAAACTTCCGCCTACGCTTAATAATTGTTTAATTTCCTTTGCCAATTGTTTAAAGTCGCTATCGGCGCCGTTGTAGCCTTCAATAATGGTAATGGGTTTCCCTTTACGCTTTTCGTATTTACAAATGAGTGGCTCGTCTTGAAGCCAAACAGTAGAAGGAGTTTCTTTTAATGGTTCTTCAGAAGGAACATGGTCTGGGAAAAGACTTTTTAGTTGATCTTGTAAATCCAAAGCTTATTTTTTAATAAGTCCAATCTCCACCAATCGCTGGTGTAAAAACGCTCCAGCAGTAATATCTTCAAACGCTTTTGGATGGTCTTTATCAATACATGCTTCTAAACAATCCAGTTTCATATCACTGCGAGGGTGCATAAAAAAAGGAATGGAATAACGTGGGGTTCCCCATTGCTCTCTAGGAGGGTTCACTACGCGATGAATGGTAGACCGTAATTTGTTATTAGTATGTCTTTCTAGCATATCACCCACATTAATAACCAATTCATCTTCCTCTGGAATCGCATCGATCCATTCACCATCATTTCGTAAAACTTGCAATCCTCCCGTTGAGGCACCCATTAACAAGGTAATTAAATTGATGTCACCATGAGCCCCAGCTCTAACTGCACCCTTCGGTTCTTTTGTAATAGGAGGGTAGTGTATAGGTCGTAAAATACTATTTCCATTGGTGGCCCAATAATCGAAATAAAATTCGTCCAAACCAATATACAACGCTAAAGCTCGGAGCACATAAATACCTGTTTTCTCAAGCTTTCTATAAGCTTCCATACCTGTTTTATTAAAGTTGGGAAGCTCTGTTACTTGAACATTATCTGGATACGTATCTGGAAGGTTGGCATCATCACTGGGTTCTTGTCCAAAATGCCAAAATTCCTTTAAATCTCCTTCTTTCTTTCCTTTTGCGTGTTCCTTACCAAAAGATACATAGCCTCGTTGTCCTCCAAGGCCTTCAATTTCATAAGCACGCTTATTTTCTTCAGGAAGGGCGAAAAATGCTTTTACTTCTTTGTAGAGTTCGTCGACAAGTTGATCACTTAAAAAATGATTTTTTAAAGAAACAAAGCCTATTTCTTCATAGGCCTTTCCTATTTCTTGAACGAATTTATCTTTTCGTTTAGGGTCTTCAGAAAGAAAATCGGCTAAATCTACACTAGGAATATTGTTCATCTTACATAAAATTATCAAAGTGCAAATATACCAATTATTGGTAGTAATTCCGAAGGAAAAAAAAGGGAAAACCAATTTGTAAGCGTAATAATTTTTCTACTTTTGAATTATCAAATAGCCTATATGAATCCCGATACAATTTCGAGTCATCATTTTAAATATAACAGAGACGGAATAGAGGACTCAACCCTCTTAACCCTTTACAGATTAATGCTAAAACCTCGAATGATTGAGGAAAAAATGCTCATTCTTTTAAGACAAGGAAAAGTTTCCAAATGGTTTAGTGGTATAGGACAAGAAGCCATTTCGGTGGGTGTTACTGCTGTTTTGGATAAGGAAGAATACATTCTTCCCATGCATCGCAATCTAGCTGTTTTTACAGGGCGTGACATTCCTCTACATCGCTTGTTTTCACAATGGCAGGGAAAAGCCAATGGTTTTACAAAAGGTCGAGACCGAAGCTTTCACTTTGGCACACAAGAATATAAAATTGTCGGGATGATATCCCATTTAGGCCCTCAATTTGGAGTGGCCGATGGAATTGCACTAGGAAATCTATTAAAAAAGAACAATCAAGTTTGTGCCGTTTTTACAGGTGAAGGTGGTACCAGCGAAGGAGATATACACGAAGCGCTAAACGTAGCTTCGGTTTGGAGTTTACCCGTTTTATTTTGTGTTGAAAATAATGGTTATGGCTTGTCTACCCCTACGAGCGAGCAGTATAAATGTAAACATCTTGCCGATCGCGCAAAGGGTTATGGAATGGAATCTCATATTCTCGACGGAAATAATATCCTTGAAGTATATAGCAATTTAAAGCGTATCACTGAAAGTATGCGTGAAAATCCTCGTCCCGTTTTTGTGGAGTTTAAAACCTTTAGGATGAGAGGCCATGAAGAGGCGAGTGGTACTAAATATGTCCCTCAAGAGCTTATGGATGCCTGGGCAGGTAAAGATCCCCTAGAAAACTTTACTGAATTTTTAAGAAATGAAGGCATTCTTTCTGAAAAAGATGAAGTGAAAATGAAAGAAGAAATTCTTCATGAAATAAATGAAAATTTAGACATCGCTTTTGCCGAAGAAAAAATTATTTCATCTGAAAGTGAAGAATTAAAAGATGTATATCAAAATTCTACATATCAAATAGTTAATGAAAATTCAGAAACAAAAGAACTACGATTTGTTGATGCTGTTTCAGAAGGCTTAAAACAATCCATGGAACAGCATGAAAACCTTGTTATAATGGGGCAGGATATTGCCGAATATGGTGGTGTTTTTAAAATAACAGATGGATTTGTAGATGCTTTTGGAAAAGAAAGAGTACGAAACACCCCAATTTGTGAATCGGCAATCGTTTCTGCAGCAATGGGATTATCCATCAACGGATTTAAAAGTGTGGTAGAAATGCAATTTGCAGATTTTGTGACCTCTGGTTTCAACCCTATTATTAATTATCTGGCAAAATCCCATTATCGATGGGCACAAAATGCCGATGTCGTTGTTCGGATGCCTTGTGGCGCAGGTGTAGGAGCGGGACCTTTTCACAGTCAGACAAATGAAGCTTGGTTTACACATACCCCGGGATTAAAAGTGGTTTACCCAGCTTTTCCAGCAGACGCAAAGGGATTGTTAGCCACTTCGATTGAAGATCCAAACCCTGTCATGTTCTTTGAACATAAAGCATTATACCGAAGTATACGACAGGAAGTTCCTACAAATTACTATACCATTCCGTTGGGGAAAGCTTCTCTACTTAGGGAAGGAAACGATGTTTCCATCATAACATACGGCGCTGGAGTGCATTGGGCATTAGAAACTCTTTCAAAACTAAACATATCGGCAGATTTAATTGATCTCCGCACTCTTATTCCGTTAGATGTTGAAACAATCCTTTCTTCAGTAAAAAAGACGGGGAAAGCTATAGTTCTTCAAGAGGATTCTATGTTTGGAGGAATTGCTTCCGATATTTCTGCGTTAATTACTGAAAACTGTTTCGAACATTTAGATGCGCCCGTGAGGCGCGTAGCTAGTCTTGAAACACCTATTCCTTTCGCTTCAAATCTAGAAAATCAATATTTACCCAAAGAGCGATTTAATGGGATTCTACAAGAGTTACTCGATTATTGAATTCTTTAACATTTATCGTTAATCTTCTTCTAAAAATTTTTGTTTGTTGTTTTTTAATGGTAATCTTTACATAGAAAATTGAAGATATTAATAATACCGAATATCAATACATTAGGTGCTATTTTTTGTATCTTTAGTTAATAACTAATTTACGTTTAACCTCAACTATAATCAATTATGAAAAAATTACCATTTTTAGTACTATTAGTTGTTTTGGTTTTTGCCTGTGGCACACCAAAAACAGTAAAAGAATCGAGAAAAGTAATAAAGGGATATTGGTCTCTTGACGATATTGCCTACAGCGAAAAGGGAACTTTTACCGTAAAATTATTAAACGATACTTCACGAGAGTGCTTTACAGGAAGTTCTTGGCGCTTTATCCCTAATAACAATACAGGAGTGTATAACATTGACAATTCAAACTGCCCAAGTGGGGACAGAAATTTCATTTTCGATATTCAAGAAATGAATCCAGAAACAGGGCTTTATGATTTTCTTTTAAAACCCACCAACGAAAAAAATAAATCTGAGAATAATGTTGGTTTTAGACTACGCCTAGCGCAATTAAATGACACTAGTATGAAATGGGAACAAACGGTTTCCATGGACGGTAAACCCTTTACCATTACTATGAGGTTTTCAAAAATAAGTGATTAATAAAAACAAAAATATACTATGAAAGCAATAATGAAACAAATAGGAGTTATAATTCTGGCAATGACCATTTCTATTGCCTTTACCAATTGTGAAGCCACTAAAAATGCAAATAACACTCAAAAAGGTGCTGTAATTGGTGCTGCTGGTGGTGCCATTCTAGGTGCTGTTATTGGGAACAATGCTGGCAAAGGAGGTAATGGAGCCATGGGTGCTGTAATTGGTGGCGTAGTGGGTGGTGCTGCTGGTGCTATCATTGGAAAGAAAATGGATAATCAAGCCAAAAAAATTGAAACAGAAATTCCTGGTGCGGAAGTAGAACGAGTTGACGACGGAATTGTAATCACTTTTGATGGCGAAAACAATGGTGTGTATTTCGATACCAATAAATATGAAATTAACGCTGCATCGAAAGTCAATTTAGATAAACTGGCCTCTATTTTAGTGGAATATCCAGATACTAATGTATTAGTGGTGGGACATACCGACAGCGTTGGTGCCGAAGAATACAATATGACCCTTTCTAAGAATCGCGCGCAATCCGTTACAAATTATTTTACAGGAGTTAAAGGACTGAGTGCTGGACGTTTTACAACCAATTGGTTTGGAGAAACGACTCCTATTGCAACTAATGATACCGCTGAGGGTCGTGCACAAAACCGCAGGGTAAATATTGTCATTGTCCCTAATGAAAAAATGAAAGAAGATGCTCAAAAAGAAGCAGATGGTAATTAAACTTTGATATCCCATTTTGATAAAGCCGGAACAATTATTTCGGCTTTTTTTTACGCTATCTTTGCCGTGTGAATTTAAAAATCCTACACACATCCCCTCAAATCCTCGCAGTTAAATTGAATGCAGCGGGTGAACGAAGCGTAAGAAAACAGCATCCTTGGATTTTTTCAGAAAGTATTCAGAAAATAAATAAGACCGGAAATGCTGGTGATATTGCTGTGATTTTTAGTCAAAATGGCAATAAACCCATGGGTATTGGCTTGTTTGACCCTCATTCCCCTATAAGAATTAAAATGCTTCATTTTGGTAGTGGTGCAAAAATTGATGCGGAATACTTTTCCGAAAAGATTCAGTTTGCACATTCACTTCGAAAAGATTTATTAAAAACTAACACCAATAGCTACCGGCTTATTTTTGGAGAAAATGATGGATTCCCAAGTTTAATAGCAGATGTATATGCACACGTTCTAGTAATAAAATTATATTCTGCTATTTGGCTTCCCTTTTTGGAAACTATTGTGACCGAATTAATTAAGGTCTCAAAATGTAAAACAGCTGTGTTACGACTAAGTAGAAACATCCAAAAACATACTGAAGCACTCCAATTAAAGGATGGATCAATTCTTCAGGGTGAGCTTAAAGATGAGAATGTCCATTTTTTGGAACATGGGGTGCATTTTATTGCAAATGTGATTAAAGGCCATAAAACAGGTTATTTTTTAGATCATCGCCATAACCGAAAAAGAGTAGGAGAGCTCTCCAAAGGAAAGACCGTACTTGATGTGTTTGCGTATGCAGGCGGATTTTCAGTACATGCCTTAACCCATGGTGCATTTGAAGTAACAAGTGTGGATATAAGTGAACAGGCTTTGAAAATAGCAATAGCTAATGGAGAATTGAATACGTTCTCAGGGAAACACAAAACACTTGCGGGTGATGCCTTTCAAATACTACAGAACCTTATTGCTGAAAACAAATCATTCGATGTAGTGGTCATAGATCCACCTAGTTTTGCCAAAAGCGCTAAAGAAGTCCCAATGGCATTAAAAAAGTATGCACAATTGGCGGCGTTAGGTGTTAAACTCACTGCTTCAAAAGGACTACTAGTACTGGCTTCCTGTTCGTCTAGAGTCCCTTCGGAAGAGTTCTTTAGCATCAATGAACGAATGTTACATGATTCTGGAAGAAAGTTCAAGGTTATGGATAAAACCTTTCACGACATCGATCATCCTATCTCATTCCTAGAAGGGGCATATCTTAAATGCGGATATTATCAATTAGATAAATAAACTCAAAACCCAAACCGTTGTAAACCCGGTTAATGCTAGAATGGTGGTCATCATAGTCCAACTTCTGAAAGTTTGCTTTTCAGAAAGACCCAAATACTTACTTACTAACCAAAAACCACTATCGTTTACGTGAGACATAATAGAAGCTCCGGCTGCAATGGCAATCACTAGCAGTGCTTTATCCATTTCTCCTGTGGTAGAAAGAAGGAGTGGCGCTGTAACTCCTGCTGCTGTAATCATAGCAACGGTGGCAGATCCCTGTAAAATTCTAACCAAAGCAGCCACTATAAAAGCAAAGAATAAGGTACTCAAACCCATTTCAGCAAAATAATTGGCGAGCATATCCCCACTTCCTGTATTGATAAGCATTTGCTTAAATACCCCTCCCGCACCTGTCAACAAAATAATAATTCCAGCGGGTGCCATGGATTTTGTAGTAATTTTTAAAAGGGTCTCTTTGGAAACTTTTTTCCGAATACCTAAAATATACCAAGCCAATAAATTGGCAAGTATCAATGCAGAAAATGGATGCCCAATCATTTTCATCCAATGGGTAAATCCTTCCGATGCCCAACCATTGGCAATAGGACTACTCAATAAAGTGCTAAACACGATTAGAACAATGGGCAACCCTATGATAGCTAAAATTACCCAGACGGAGGGTAGCGCATGCTTCGTTTCAATTCCGTCTGAAATCTCTTCAGGAGCTTCTACAAAAATCCGTTTGGCAATATACTTTCCGAAGATAGGGCCACTCAAAATTGCGGTGGGAATCCCCACAATAAATCCGAATAAAATGACCCATCCTAAATCGGCTTTCAAAATATCAGCTACAGCCACAGGACCTGGCGTTGGTGGAATAAAGGCGTGGGTAATGGCTAATCCTGCCAATAATGGGATTCCGTATAACAATAAGGACTTTTTAGACTTACGTTGCAGGGAATAAATAAGCGGCACCAAAATAATAAAAGCCACATCAAAAAAGACGGGAATGGCAATAAAGAAACCTGTAAGCATCAATGCCCAAGTGGCGCCTTTGCTCTTAGTTTTACTCAATAAAAAAGAGGCTACGGCTTCCGCTCCTCCAGAGTGTTCCAAAATAGCACCAAACATAGCACCCAATCCCACTACCACAGCTACAAACCCAAGAGTGTTGCCCATGCCTGTTTGTATGGTTTCAATAATATATTGTGGCTCCATACCCGCAATAATTCCTACAGTAATACTAGCAATGAGTAACGAGATAAAGGCTTGAATGCGAAGTTTTAAAATGAAAAATAGTAAAACTACAATCCCAGCAAATATGGCTAAAAGTAATGTGCTATCCATTTGTTTTCCAGTTGGTTGTAAATGATTGATCCTTAGGAGCATCGATTCGCTTATAGGTGTGCGCACCAAAAGCATCCCGCTGTGCTTGAATAAGATTTGCAGAGGAAAAGGCTGTTGTGATTCCATACCAATATTGGAGTGAAGATGATAAACAGGGGAGGGCATTGCGCTGTTGCATTCCCCAAACCAATATATCGACTACGGCACTTTCGCTGTGTTTTAACCTTTTCAGCATAGTAGCGTCCTCTAAAAGATTCGAATGAGTACTCAAAAGAGGATAAATTTTCTTAAGCAACTCCGATTTTAAAATACACCCGTTGGTCCAAACACGTACCACTTCACTTAAATCGACATCCCAACCTTCAGAATTTGAAGTAGCCTCAATTAATTGCAATCCTTGTTGATGATTCAATAGGCGTGCAAACTGATAAGCCTCTTTCAGTTTTTCGGTATCTATCGTAGCCAAAAATGATTCATAGTCTAATTTTTCAGAAAGTGTTGTTCGTAGTTCTTTGGTGTTAGACACAGCACGCTCCATCACTGCTGCAGTGAGTATGGTGGCAGGAAACCCTTGCTCTAATGCTGTTATACTAGACCAAGTACCCGTGCCTTTGCTAGAAGCGACATCCCAAATTTTGTCTAAAAGGGATTCCTTGTTTTCTTTTTTCTGAAGTATGGCAATGGTTGTTTCCAAAAGAAAACTCCCCGTTTCACCCATATTCCAATCTATTAATAGTTCTGCAATCTCATCGTTACTTAAACTAGGCTTTAAAAGTGTATAAACCTCGGCAAGTAATTGCATTTCTCCATATTCTATTCCGTTGTGAATTGTTTTAATAAAATGCCCTGCACCATTAGCACCCAATAAAGAAACACAAGGCTTGTTATTAAAGTCTTTAGCGGAAATAGTTTCAAGTATTACTTTAACCTTATTATAGGCTAAACTATCGCCTCCCACCATCATCGATGGCCCCAATAAAGCACCTTCTTCACCACCTGAAATTCCTATGCCTAAGTAATAAAATCCGCTGCTCTTTATGACCTTTTCCCTTCGTTGGGTGTCTTTGTAATGTGAATTTCCACCATCCATAATAATATCGCCTTGAGATAGCAGGGGAGTAAGTTCTTCCAAAACTGCATCCACGGGACTACCAGCAGGAATCATGAGCAGTATCTTTCTAGGTGTTTCTATCGATTCTACAAAGGCTTCAAGGTTTGTAAATCCTTGGATGTCTTCAGTTTGTAATTCGGAAAGGAGGGAAGGTATCACCTCTTTTTCTGCATCGGTGTATCTATTATATGCTGAAAGTGAAAAACCATGGCGTAGGACGTTCTTTACTAAGCTTCGTCCCATCACACCCATTCCTATGATGCCAAATTCTGAACGTTTCATTGGTTGTATTTTAGAAATAATTTTAGATACTATGGCTTCAGGGGTTTGATCTACCGAAGCCTGAATACCGTAGGAGGGAAGCTCTAGTGTTTCAAACTGCGACTGAAGCAATTCAGGTTTCATATAATGATTGCGAGCTTCCATTCTTTTAAAAATGGTTTTATAATCGCCATCCAAGTAGATCCATTGGATACTATTCCCTTCCGAAAGAATTGCTCGATAGGATTCCTTTAACGCGGAACACGCTAGTACACCGCCTTGTCCCCAAGAACGTATCTCTTCTTTAAGTTTTAGGAGCCACGGTTTACGGTCTTCGTCATCCAACGGAATTCCCGATGCCATTTTTTCAATATTGGATTTGGGATGAAAGTCGTCTGCATCATAAAACGGAATAGCCAATTGCTTGGCTAGTAATTGCCCTACAGTGGTTTTTCCCGAACCACTCACACCCATAATAATATATGCTTTCCTCATTTGCTAACGGTTCCAAAAAATGATGAAGGCACTCCTTTAACCCCAGGAATTACCTTAAATACAGACCCTGCCAAAGGAAATTGAATTTTTTCATCCTCGGTCATATCTACCGTTGCCGTTGTAATATAGAGGATGTCCAGATTAGGCCCTCCAAAAGCGCAACTAGTGACGTTGTGCGCGGGAAGTTCAATCCTTGTAATCACGCTACCCGTTTTAGGGTCAAAGCAAACTACAGCATTACCGTTCCACATACCCACCCAAAGGTTGTCATGTTCGTCTATAGCCATTCCGTCGGGAAAGCCTAAAGAGGCTGGAATTTCTACCGCCACGCGTTCGTTTGAAATGGTGGACGATTCAGCATCATAATCAAATGCTCGAATCTTTACCGTGGGGGTGTCGATATAATACATGGTCTTGGCATCTTTGGTCCAAACGATTCCGTTAGAAATAGTGATGCTATCGAGCATGGCTGTAGCGGTTCCATTGGGAGTTACTTTATACAACTTCGCATTAGGTTCTTTTTCGGCTAAATGCATAGATCCCACCCATAAGTTTCCGTTAGGGTCGCATTTCCCATCGTTAAACCTATTTTCGGGTATATCGGCTTCAACGTTAGAAAGCCTTGTTAAACTTCCATTCTTAGTATTTTGAATATAAATCCCATCTTCCAAAGCTACCACGGCCGTACTGTCTGATTGGGGCACCACCGTTCCTATACGGGAAGGCATCTCGAACGAGGTATTAAGTTTGGTACTTGGGTTATAAATATATAATTTCTTACCCAAGATATCCACCCAATATAATTCTTGAGTTTTATGATTCCAAAAAGCACCTTCACCTAACTCGGCTGGAATTTGTAATTCTAGAGTAACTTCTGAGGCAGTAGAAGATTCATTTTCAAGGACTTGCTCTTTGGAGTTTTCTTTACAACTGCTCATAAAAAAGATGGCTAAAAGGGTAAAAATTAAACGGGTAGCGAACATAGAAGATTGTTAAAATTTTGATTTATAGTATGTTGATTTAAAAAAAGATTTTAAATTTAAACTATTAGAGCGGTATTCTGCAACTATTAAAACTATTATTATGACACAATCTTCCTCCAAAAAAAAGCACGCTAGTTTCCAGAGTAATTACCGCAGATCCCTTAATTTTCGTCATTCGGCCAAAAAGGAAACCTTTGTATTAAACGAGAAAGGGGAGTTGGTGTTGAGGAATAATGCTTCGGAGGATGAATAGTAAACTCTTTTTTATGTAAGGCTGCATTACTCCAATGCGGCTCTTTTTTTCTTCAATGCACTTCTGCTAAAGTGCAATAACACCACCGAAACCACCCCACAGATCATAAACCCAATAAACACTGGGAGCACACTATTTTCAATATAACGCCCTATAAACGTGCTAATAGGAATTCCCATTAAGGTCGAAATGAGACCTGTAATGGCAGCTGCCATTCCTGCTATATGCCCCATGGGCTCCATTGCTAGGGCACGCAAGTTTCCGAATAAGAATCCAATAGCAAAAAACTGCACCGAAAAAAATGCCATTAATACTTCAATACTCGGGTTGGGTTGCCCATAAAACAGTACCACAAATAGGGTTGAAACAATTAGAAATGCATAGATGGAAAGGGTGACCAATTTTAACATTCCGAAACGAACTACCAGATTTCCATTGGTGAATATTGCCAAACTAATGGCAATCGCTAGACCTGCAAAGAGGTAGGGGAACTCTTCCTTAAGTCCATATTGAACTTCAAAGATTTGCTGAGAACCGCTTAAATACACTAAAAAGGCGCCTAAGACTAACCCCGAAATAAAGGTGAAGCCCATAGTAGATTTTTCGGTTAAGACTTCTTTAAATCCTTTATTAAAACGTTCACGGGTAAAAGGGATTCGCTTGTCAAGCGTAAGCGTTTCGGGTTGTCGCTTCCAAAACCAAAAGCAAACCAAAGCACTAAAGAATAGCTGTATATAGAAAATTCCTTTCCAATTATAGTAATCCAACACCAATTTACCAGCTGCAGGGGCAACTATAGGCACCAAGAGAAAAACTACAGTCACAAACGACATGATACGAGCCATATAATCACCGCTATATAAGTCACGAATAATAGCAATGCTAATAGTTCGTGGTGCCGATAATCCTATCCCTTGAAGAATCCGACCCGCAATCATAACGGGTAAACTTTCAGCGTAGACACAAATAATACTTCCAATTAAAAATATTCCGAAACCCATATAAACAATGGGTTTACGACCTTTAGCATCAGATATAGGCCCAAAAACCAGAGGACCAACCCCCAAACCCAAAAAAATCATGGTAATAATGAGTTGGTTATCGGCAGGACGCTGTGTCCCAATAGTAATCCCAATAACATCTAACGCTGGAAGTAACGCGTCAATAGCAAGTGCAACCACCGCCATTAGGGAGGCCATCATGGCAATAAACTCGATTTGGGAGGCAGATTGTCTTTTAAACATACTGCAAAAGTAGAGCTAATTCTTAGAAGCAAGATGGCTTACCGATGTTAAGATTTAATTAAAAAAAATCTTTCAGAAAATCTAACAACCTAACATTGGTCATAGTAGGAAGCCCAAAAGTAGATTATTTTTAGTATCTTAATTGTTCTAACTAACGTCTTTCATAACATTCATATTCTATGAAAATTTTCGACAACAAACACATCAAAAATGTCGTTCTTGTTGGTGCCCACGGTGCCGGAAAAACGACGCTAGCCGAAACGATGCTCTTCGAAGCTGGACTCATCAATAGAAGAGGAACCGTCGAACAAAAAAATACGGTCTCCGATTATCACGAAATCGAACAGGAACGAGGCACTTCTATTTTTGCTACCCCTTTACATACCGAATGGAGGAATTACAAAATCAATATTATCGATACCCCTGGATTGGACGATTTTATTGGAGAAATTATTTCTTCCATTCGCGTGGCAGATACCATTGTACACGTCATTAACGCCGAACACGGCGCCGATATTGGAACTGAAATCATTTGGGATTATGTAGATAAATACCGTAAACCTACGGTCTTTGTCATTAATAAGTTTGATCACGAAAAGGCCAATTTCGAGCAAAGCGTAAACAGTTTGCAACGCTTAGTTGGAAAAAATACAGTCTTAATACAATACCCTATAAAACTGGATGGTGCCAATGCCATTGTAGATGTTATGAAAATGAAGTGCTACAAATTTGGTCCCGATGGGGGAAAACCAGAAAAAGTGCCTATCCCAGAGGCTGAATTAGACCGTGCCAACCAATTGCACAACGATTTGGTAGAAAAGGCAGCCGAAAATGATGAGGATTTAATGGAATTATATTTTGACAAAGGAACCCTTAACGAAGATGAAATGCGCCAAGGGATTAAGTTAGGGATGCTGAATCACGATTTGTTTCCCATCTTCACAACATCTGCATTATTGGATATGGGTAGTGGCCGCTTAATGGGCTTTATAGACAATGTGGCACCTAGTGCTTCCGATTTAAAACCCGAACAAAGCGAAGAAGGAGAGTTGGTGGCTCCTAAAGTAGACGCGCCCACAACCTTGTTTGTCTTTAAGACACTGTTCGAACCCAATCTTGGGCAGGTTTCCTTCTTTAAAGTAAAGGCCGGCGAAGTAAAGGTGAATGATAAATTCTATAACCAGAGAACCAATGAAATGGAGATGGTGAATAACCTTTACATTATGGATGGTAAAACCAAGCATCCTGTAAATAGACTAACAGTGGGGGATATTGGTGCGACTACCAAACTAAAAGGCACCGAAACAAACGATACCTTATCGCAAAATGAAAATGGGCCTACCATTAAACCCATTCAATTTCCTCAATCGCGGTTAGAAAAATCGGTTTCTGCAAACAGTAGTAGCGAAGAGGAGAAACTCAACGAAGCATTGCGACGCATTAACAGTCAAGATCCTACCATTACCATGCAGTACAATCCCGAAACCCAACAAACCATCGTGGGCTGTCAAGGAGAATTGCATTTATCGGTTTTGGAATGGCAATTAGAAAACAGCTATGGACTTAAATGCAATTTCCAAGCGCCTCGCATATCGTATCGGGAAACCATACAGCGGTCTGCCAACGCCAATTACCGCCATAAAAAACAATCGGGAGGGTCTGGCCAGTTTGCTCAAGTGCATTTAAAAATAGAACCGTATTATGAAGGAATGCAAGAACCAGAAGGGTTTAACATTCGAGGGAAGAATGAAATAGACCTAGACTGGGGTGGTAAATTGGTATTCTATAATTGTATTGTGGGAGGTGTTATCGACACCCGATTTTTACCTTCTATTATGAAAGGCATTTTGGAAGTCATGGAGCAAGGTCCATTAACCAAATCCTATGCACGAGACATACGCGTAATGGTGTACGACGGAAAAATGCACTCGGTAGACTCTAACGACATTTCGTTTAAAATTGCGGGAGCAACCGCCTTTAAAGATGCCTTTAAACAAGCAAACCCAAAATTATTAGAACCTATTTTGGATGTGAGTATTAAAGTTCCAGAATCGATGGTTGGTAATGTGATGACCGAATTACAAACGCGTCGTGCCATGATTCAAGGAATTAATAGTGAGGACCAATATCAAATCCTGAAGGCAATGATACCTAAGGCCGAAATGAGTGATTTTTCAACCAAATTGAGGTCTGTCACACAAGGACGTGCGAATTTCACATCTACATTTTCAAAGTACGATGCAGTACCCACGCACGTTCAAAAGGAATTGGTGGCTTTAAATGAGTCGCAAGAATAGTGAATATTCTTGTTAAATCTTCAACTAGATAGGGGGTTTTAGTAGTACTTTTATTCCATCATTCTAAATAGAAAGAAACAACTATGGAAGAACAGCTTAAAGAGCTATTATTTAACCCTACCGTTGGGAAGATAGCAACAGTGGTAATAGGGGTGGTTATTATTTGGCTCGTCATTAAGATGATTCAAAAAAACCTAATCACAAAAATAAAGGAAGACAATAACAGGTATCGCGCAAAGAAGCTCGGGAGTTTTATAGGATTCTTTTTAACCATCGTCCTAATTACGGTAGTGTATAGCAATAAATTAGGCGGACTTACAGTTGCCTTGGGAGTTGCGGGTGCGGGGATTGCTTTTTCATTACAGGAGGTCATTACATCCTTTGCCGGCTGGTTGGCTATTATACTAGGAGGCTTTTATAAATCGGGGGATCGTGTGCAGTTAGGCGGAATTAAAGGAGATGTGATGGATATTGGCGTGTTACGAACCACCTTAATGGAAACCGGGCAGTGGGTAGATGGCGATTTGTATAACGGACGTATTGTACTAATTGCCAACAGCTATGTGTTTAAAGAGCCTGTTTTTAACTATTCTGGAGATTTTCCTTTTTTGTGGGACGAGATTAAAATTCCCATACAATACGGTAGCAATTACGAAAAAACCACACAGATACTATTAAAAGTAGGAAATGAAGTGGCAGGAGATCTTTCTACCAAATCTAGAGAGCAATGGCAAGAATTAAAATCAAAATATAGATTGGAAGAAGCACAAACCGAACCCATGGTATCGTTAGTTGCTAATGACAATTGGGTAGAATATACGTTGCGTTATATTGTAAACTACAAAAAGAGACGCGCTACAAAAACAGCGCTATACACCAAAATTCTAACAGAGGTCGATGCCACCCAGGGAGAAATTAAATTTGCTTCGGCCACATTTGAATTGGTAGGAGCACCAGACTTTAAGGTAAATCTACAAAACAAAGTCTAGGTATAAGGAGGTGTGTAACAGCTACGTATAACATCCTAAGATTCCTGTATATCATAAAAGAAGGAGTGACTCTCAAAATATTCTATTTTACATAATATACATTATAGTACAAATGTGTTATATGAGTAAAATGGCGAATACTGTGTATTTAACATAATTGTAGATATAATGAACACGTAGTGTTTTATATCGATAACAATTATGTTACAGCCATTTTACGACCAAGTATTCATTAACATTCGTAAGCTATAATGATATTATGTAAAATATCCCAGAAGCATAGCGTTACTATTGCATCATTGTAACTTGGGTCATTAAACTATTAAGCGGTTTGCTTCGCAGACTTTTTTAAAACATTTGTATCTATAATTAGCCGTTATGTAAAATAGCCGCTGCCAAACGCTCGATTGTTTTATAAAATCAAATTGCTATAGCAATTTATTTTACACACAATTATCCATCGCTTGCCAACGCCAAAATAAAAGCTAACCTTTTTGCTATTAATAAAAATCGCGTATTCGATAAAATGTACGTAATAAAAAATTTTAGACGATTCTCGTAAGCTTGCCACAAGAGTATAAAATTTTCCCTTGCTCAAATCATTGCTTAAAAATTTCTATACACTTGTTATATGTGAAATTTCAATTAATCTTTTTTTTTGTGTTTCATTATCTTTTGTCTTGAAACAAAAGAAACAAAAATTCAAGACTGCATATAATTTTGGAAACAATTAACGGCTTATTCGCTATATTTTAGGAAACATTGTAACCATTTAACATTGATCTGAAATATTATGTAAAATAAAAATTATTAAAAAACTATATTGCTAAACCCCTAAAATATAGACGCTCATTTCTCCTATTGTTTACCCAAAATTTTATGAGGTCGTCTTGTCATCAATTCCGCTAAAGTGCCTATTTGTTCTGAGAATTGAAAAGGTAAGAGCAATACTTTTAATTTTTAAGCAAATTTATCTCAAACTACAATTTCTCAAAAACAAGTATTTCCAAGTCACCATTTGCCTCACTACCAATTTCTAACGCTAAAGTGCCAAACTCACTTTCTGTAATATTCCAAGGGTTATTAAGGTCATTAAAAGGTATAACAGAGCCAAAATCTAGAATAACCAGTAAATCATTTGGATTAGAATCTTCAATAGAAAAAGTACCACTAACATTTTGACTGCCATTGCTCGCATTAACTGTTCCGTCATTTAAAAACGTAAAAACATAGCCTGTAAAATTATCGGTTTGTCCTACGTCAACTATAACAAATTCATCGATAATCCAGTTGCCATTGGTTAAGAAATCAAGCAATACTTCTTGGTCATCATCGTTGAAATCAAAATCATCATCTTCATCACAACTATCTATATAATTTTCGATGGTAGATTCTAAGGCATCTAAATTTTCTGCTTCAATTTCAATTTCATCAAATGTAATTAGCGTTATTGGAAAGTTTAACTGAACTGAAGTGTATAAATCTAGGTTATTAACAAGTTCAAATAATCCTTCATTATTGTTTATCACCAAAGTCGTTGCAATTGAAGCATTAACCTCTAATACTTCTAAAGTTATTGGAAATACAAAATCTATACACTCTATATCATCATCAATTTCATTTTCATTAGTGCTTTGGGATACATACGAATCAAATTCCGTTTGGTTTACAATTGTAACTTGCGTAAAATCGGGTAAAATAATAGTTATGGGAAATGAAATGTTGACAACATCATCGTCATTTGAGAAAGCCTCAATAGCATTTTCAACCAATTGGTAATCATTAACTGTTTCAATTGTAATTACAATGCCATTTACAGTAACCGTTACAGGTAGTAAAATGGAAATATTGTTAGCGCGGTCTAAAATATTGTCTTGAGAACCATCATTTAAGGCTACCCGATTTAATAAACCAGACAAATTAGTATTGTTGTTTAATAAGCCTGCTCCTTCCTCTACTATTGTTTCAGGAATACTTTCTTGGCACGACATTATAAAGACCAATGGGAAAAATAAGCTTATAAATTTTAGAAAAATTTTCATTTTATCTCTTTAAGTATATAACATCCAACTTATATAAAATTACCCTATATTAATATTAAATTTTGTTAATTTGTGAAAAATAATTTTAAAGCATTTTGAGTAAAAAACTACATAATAGTATTTGTGACGAAAGTTTATTTTCGAGTATATACAACAAATATATACAAGATTTAAATGATTTCTTGCACTATAAATATGGTGAACTTTTAAGCCCTCAAGATAAAGCACAAGAAGCCTTTATCAAGCTTTGGCAAAACTGTTCCAATGTATCTTTAGACAAGGCTAAGAGTTTTTTATTTACGGTTGCAAATAATTTGATGCTAAATGAAGTAAAGCACCAAAAAGTGGTTTTAAAGCATCAGACAATTGCACCAAATAGAATTAATAATGAAAGCCCTGAATTTGTTTTAGAACAAAAGCAATATCTTGAAAAATACCAAAAAGCCTTAGAAAACCTCTCAGAAGTGCAACGCGTTGCATTTTTGTTAAACAGGGTTGAAGGTAAAAAGCATAGTGAAATTGCCGAAATGCTTGGTATTACATTACGAGCAGTGAGGAAAAGAATATATAGTGCGGTAGAAAACCTAAGAAAAGAAATTGATGGTATCTAAAAGGGTAAACTTTTAATCCTTAATTGTTATATATAAAACTGATGTAAAGTGGATAAAGAAGATTTATTAATAAAATGGCTGGATGGTGAGCTTAATGATGCAGAATTAGCAGCATTTAAGCAGCTTCCTGAGTATGCATCATATAAAAAATTATATGATAATGCTTCTTATTTTAAATCGCCAGTTATTGATAAACAAAAGCAATATGCTAACTTTAAATCATTATTAGGAAAAGAAACTTCAACATTTAGTTATAAGACCTCGATAAAGTACGTTTTACGTATTGCCGCTGTTCTCATTATTGGCTTTGGCTTATATTTTACCGTATTAAAAGAAGATATAGTTAAAGTAAATACATTAGTAGCACAACAAACTACTGTAGATTTACCTGACAATTCTGAAATACTCATCAATGCAGATTCTAAAATAAAGTACAACGAAAAAAAATGGGACAAAAAAAGAGTCCTAACACTCAACGGTGAAGCCTTCTTCAAAGTGGCCAAGGGTAGAAAGTTTGATGTGAAAACAGATTTAGGTACTGTTTCCGTATTAGGTACGCAATTTAATGTTAAACAAAGAGGAAATTTACTTGAGGTTAAGTGTTTTGAAGGTTTAGTGAGCGTTACCTTTAATAATTCTGATATAAAATTACCTGCTGGTAATACGCTACGTCTTATAAATGGGAAATTTATAAAAGGAAAGACAACACAATTAAAACCATCTTGGATTGATGGTAAAAGTAGTTTTGATAGCATTCCTTATCATGAGGTTTTAGACGAGTTTGAAAGACAATTTGATGTTGACATTGTTTTAAGTAACTTTGATAAGCAAAAAATATTTACAGGAAGCTTTACCAATGATAATATAGAATTGGCTTTAAAATCTATTACACAGCCCTTTAAATTAAGCTACGATTTAAAAGATAATCAAATAAGAATATTCAAATATGAGTAAAAAAGGACTACTTAATTTTTTATGTATTTCCTTTTTTTTATGCTCTAATTATCTCGCTTCGCAGAATATTCAGGAAAATCAATTATTAACCGAAATTTTAAAAACACTTCAGGTACGTTATGATTGTAGTTTTTCCTATTCAAATGATGATGTTCAAAATATAAAAATCTTGACACCTTCATCCAGTCTGTCATTCGATGAGGCTATTGATTACTTAAGAAATAATACGAATTTAGATTTTAATATACTTGAAAATAGACTCATTACCATTGTAAAACCCGATGATATCCTATTGAGTATCTGTGGTACTATCTTAGATGATGAAACACAGTTTCCCATTGTTGGGGTAAGTATTGTAACTGGTTCAAAATCTGCCGTAAGTGATAAAAAAGGGTTTTTCAGAATAGAAGATGTTAAATTGACCGATATTCTAAATTTTCACCATATAAGTTATAAGGACCATTTTCTTATCACTAAAAAAGATATAAATGCGGATTGTTTAACAGTAAATTTATCACCAAATGTTGAAGAATTGAATGAGGTTGTCATCTCTAATTTTATTACAAAAGGAATTAATAAAACCACAAGTGGTGCAATTAACATCAACTATAATCAATTTGGTATTCTGCCAGGGCTTATTGATACGGACGCTTTACAGACGGTTCAATCCATACCTGGTATTAATAGCTTACATGAAACGGTAACAAATATTAATATAAGAGGTGGGTCTAACGACCAGAATCTTTTTACTTGGAACCATATTAAAATGTACCAAACAGGTCATTTTTTTAACTTAATTTCTGCTTTTAATCCAAGTATCAAAGATAGAGTTAATTTATATAAAAATGGTAGCCCAGCGGCATATACTGACGGTGTTTCTGGTACGGTTGGTATTTATAGTACAAATACCATAGCAAACAAATTTAAATCGGAAATAAGTCTGAATCTTATAGATGGTAGCATATTATTTGATATTCCATTAGGTAAAAATGCCTCGATAAATATTGCAGGAAGACGTTCTTACAGCGATATATTCGATACCTTTACTTCAAAAAACTATTTTAAGAATGCCTTTCAAAACACAGAAATCTTTCAAAACATAGCAGATGTCATTTCCGAAAGGAACAATTTTAAGTTTTATGATGTTGAAGCAATTTTAAACTACAACATTTCACAAAACGATAAACTTAAAATAAGCTTCATTACTATGGATAATGACCTTTCGTTTTTTGAGAGTGCTTTTATTAATAATGAGGAAGTATCTAGAGAAAGTAGGTCTAAACAAAACAATAGTGCAATAGGTTTGTGGTACCAGCATCGTTGGAGTAGGAAGTTGCAAACTACACTACAAATGTATGGGCTTAAATATAATTTACGAGCCAAAAATGCTGATATACTTAATGATAAGCAATTAGTACAAGAGAATAGTATTGATGAAACAGATATAAAAATTGTTTCAACCTACGAGTTGAACAACAATGTTTCTCTAACAGCAGGATATAATTTTAACGAGTCTGGTATTTATAATTTAGAGGAATCCAACAACCCACTATTCAGAATTTTCTCTAAAGATGTATTACGCAAGCACGCCCTTTTTACAGAAGGTATTTTTGATTGGTTTGATGGCGATACCAAACTTAAACCCGGTGTTCGTATCAATTACATACAACGGTTTAATGTTATAATAGCAGAACCAAGATTAAGCTTCAATCAGAAAATTTCAAAAAACTTGTTATTTAATATTTTAGGCGAATTTAAGCACCAAACCACAACACAGACTGTAGATTTTCAGAATGATTTTCTCGGAATTGAGAATAGGCGTTGGATTGCATCCAACACTAAAGATATACCTATCATAAAAAGCAAACAACTTTCCACAGGTTTCACCTATAAAAATAATAATTGGTTAGTAGATATTGATATGTATTATAAGAATGTTGAAGGTGTAGTTGCCCAGAGTCAAGAGTTTCAAAATCAATACCAATTTAGTAAGGCAACAGGCAAGTATGCTGGTATGGGTACAGATATTTTTATAAGTAAAAAAATTAACGATTTAAGCCTTTGGGGAAGTTATTCGTACCAAGATTTAAACTATGAATTCGAAACACTTCAGGCATCCAAGTTTCCAAATAACTTCAACATCAACCACGCTTTAAACCTTGGTGTTTCGTACAATTACAAAAACTTTAAAATAGCCACAGGTTTACAATGGCGAACAGGAAGAGCAATTACGAATCCAGTAAGTGGTAATGAAGTGATTAACAATACCATTAATTACGAATCGGCGAACTCAAGTAATTTACCATATTATTTTAGGTGGGATGCTTCCATGACTTATGATTTTACAATAAGAAATTCTGTAAATGTTAGTACAGGAATATCTTTATGGAATATTACCAATAAAAGAAATATTATCGATAGATATTTTGAGTTTACCGACGTAAATTTTCCTTCACCAGTAACGCAAAACGCGTTGCAATTTACACCAAATGCTCTAGTTAGGGTAAAATTTTAGATAATAAACATTTTATTAAAGCACAGTTAATCAGATATTTACAAAAATATTTAAAATTTATTTTGATTAAAAGGGTAAACTTTAGGTATTGTGTTGTTTCATACATAAAAGATAATAACCCAAATCTATTAATTATGAAAAATTTATTATTAGCAACAGTAGTACTTTGTGTGTTTAGCTTGGTAAGTTGTAGTAAAGACGACCCCATAGGAACAGGCAATGCAACTTTAAAAATTACCGCTGGTCTTGCCAACTCAAGTACTTCTGGCAGACAAATGACATCAAAAAGCACATCGTCAAGAATGAATCAAAATCTCGAATTTACTTCTGGTTACGTGTGGGTGAGTGAGATTGTATTTTATGGTACTTTAGGGTCTGGCAATTTTGTAAACAGAAATGTACAACGATTTTCTAAAATCGATTTTGAAACAGGTATTGCAGCACCCAGTCTTGATGATGTCACTATTCCTGCTGGTACTTATACCGATGTCTATTTAGGTGTTGAATTAAGGGATGAAGACAGCCAACCTTCAGTAATTATGGAAGGTACGTATACGCATTCAGACAGCACTGTCATACCGATTCGTTTTGAATTTAATTCAGGTGAAGTATTTGAAGCAGAGACCTCACAACATGTTGTAGTAAATGAAAACGAAACAGCTTTGTCAAAAATCGTATTCGACCCTCAAGTATGGTTTAGTGTGGTATCGACAAATGCATTGGATAATGCAAGCCTTACCGATGGTGTTATTATTATCAGTGGAACAAAAAACGAAGCCATTTTCGATTTAGTAGCAGACCGATTGGATGTAAGCACAGAGTCTGTTTTTCAATAAAATTTAAAATATATTACATTTTATCGATAAAATATATACTTTTGTCGATATCAATTAAAAATAAAGTTTAACCCAAATAAATATAATGATGAGAAATTTTTTAAAACTTAGTTTAGTAGTAATGTCTTTTATAGCCTTTGTAGGTTGTAGTAAAGACGACCCAGCACCAACAGCTACAATTAGAGTAAACAACGCAGTTGTAGCCAATGATGATGATTTTGTTGGCGATATTAATGGCGATTTTACTGGTGATGGAGGAAGTGTAACTAGAACATTTAACTGGCAAAATGCTTTAACTACGGCAGATTATAATGCAGACATTACCGCAACAGCAACAGGAATGTTTACAATGGTAGTAAGAGATGCCGATGGTACAGTCGTACTCGACAGGTCTCTTGATGGCGCTGTAGAGCCAGATTCTTTTTCAGGGGTAACCTCGGCTGGTACATCTGGAAATTGGTCAGTAACAATTTCTGTAACCAATTTTAATGGTGATGGAAGTTATTCTTTAAGTGAAGGGAATTAAAAAGTAGATTATTATCCACTTGGCTGCTATTAATAGGTAAATCTATATCACGAGTTGATTCATAGCTTAGCCTAGTGATGCATTGGATTGATGTAAACCACCCAAAAAAGGGTGGTTTTTTGTTTCCTTCGCATCCTATTGAGTTTTAAATATCACTATCGCAGTGAATTATTTTAAAATAAAGCAAATTAATGAAAGAATAATAAAAATATTACATTAACACCATTCCATACACATTCCACTACTCTCCTATCGTCGTTTCGTATAAAGAGTATTCCATTAACATTGTAGAAGAAACTTATGAGAATAAATTTTTTAAGAAACTGTGGAAAGTACTTTCGCTTTTATCCAAAGCTCAAGTTACATAACGCAAAACATTATAGAACATTTCCATACATCAGGATTTACGTATAGCTCCGCTATTTTGCATAATTACAGATATCACTTCGCGTAAGCGAATTATATCGTTTGTAATTATGTAAAAGTAAATCCCCTAGACATGGTTTAACTAGCCCACCGTTTTTGTATAGCTACGCTATTTGCACATAAAACCAGTTATTGGGCTTCAGCACTATAACGTTCGGTTTTATGTCAAAGCAATTTGGATTTACCTATGACTGCCGTTAGGCTCATATCGATAGTAATTATGTAAAAGTAAATCCACAAGATACTTTATGTAATCAATCTATTGGCTTATTAATTTGGGTACTTTAAAGAAAAAAAGAAGGCGCTAAGCATATTCCTTCTTACTAAAAAAATCATTTTAATATGTTTTATAAAGGCCTTTAATGTTAATATTTCAATAAATTAAGTTTGAAGTATTACACAATTTTTAAAAATAACAATTAAGATAAGTGCAATCAGTCCTTGAAGTAGGTATAAAGGCATTATTGTTTTATTAGTCAAGGTATATTGCCAAGAGTTTTTACCACTAGTATGTTCTTTCTTTAATTTTAAATTGAAATCTATGTTTTTTTCTTTGGTATTTCTAACCTCATCGTAAAGTTGTCGATAGCCTTTTTCTTGGCTTAAGTAATAAGCGTCCAAACCCCAAAATATTATTAATGAAAAATACACAATTGATACAAAAAATATATTAAAATTAGAAGCTGTGAGAACTAATAAAGCAACCACAATTGTTACGCATATACCTTTTACTTGAAAAGAGTTTGTATTCATTCTAGTTATTATATTTTGAATAAAATCAAGATGTTTTATTTTTCCTTCCATTTAAACAATTTGTTTAGTTTGTTTATATTCAATCCAATTAATTGGGTCACCATTTATTCCTTGATTAAAATTTCCTTTTACCCAATTTATAAATTCATTTGCAATATCATTATCAATGCTTTTAGATTTCATGTTTCTACCTTCACTACAAACGTTCCAAAATTTTTCAGGAATTTTAGGAGAGTTTTGCCCAAAATAGTAAAATTCACTTGAAAATAGTACATTTTTACCACCGGTATCATTTTCAAGATGTGCTTGCTTATCTACAACTGAATGAGCTGATTCTTCTTGAATCCATTTACCATTAGCATCTTTATGATAAAAATTATCACCATACATTTGAACTAAACTTCCATTCAAAATAGGTTTTTTATATTGAAATCTTTCATCTTCCCAATATTCTTCGAAAGTTAATTTACCTTCTACTTTCATTGCAAAAATTAAATGATGTAAATTTTTTAATTGTTTACTACCAGTTCCAATTATCCAGTCACCAATATTTAAATTTTTATTTTTTCTTATTGACGGCTTACAAACAGCCAAAGTGCAGTATTTTCCAAAAGGATTTGGCGCTAAACCATAATCGTGATCAATTTTATATGAGAAGTAATTCATCTTTATTAATTATTACATTTTACTTTAGCCATTTTATAAATTGGAGTTCTTGGACTTCCATCTGGTTTTTCAACTGGAAACTGTTTATCTTCCATAATTTCTCCTAACTTATCTAAAGAATTCCAACCTATTGTTGGTCCACCATATTTTTTAAAAGCTTCAGGTAGTTCAACATCTTTGTTTCCATGTGAATAAATTCCAACAATTTTTTTTCCTTGAAGATAAGCCATTCTAATTTCATCATTTACCCATTTTCTTGTATAAGTCTTTTCCCCTATTAAGCAAATAAAAGTTCCAGACCAAGAAATTTGCCTCCTTAAGTGTCTATGTATTACAGCGTCTGAAGGCCTTCGTCCATCCTTATGTTTAGTACTATCAACTGAATAATTACGAATTTTATAACCCTTATCTCCAAGCCTTTGTTTTAAAGCTTGAACCTTGTCGTCATCTTTACCATGATGACTTATAAAAACATTATGACTTTTACTCATAAGTTCATATATTTATATTATCATTAATATTCCATTTTGGTGGATACCAATACTCAATTTCTTTATTTTTAGGTCTAAATATTTGTTTTATTCTTGAACGTCCAGAAATCCCCAAAACATTTGGATGAGCAATTCTAGCATATTTATCAACTTCACAAAATAAATTTTGACAATCTATCAACTGTAAAGGTCTTCCCCATAAATTTTTAAAATCAATATCATTTTTCTGGAATTCTAATTCTTGATTTTCTGTTACATATTTAATAATATCAGATTCGCTATATCCTCCTATATCAGTAAAACACTTTTTTATTCCATCTAATGCTCCAGGTCCTGGAAAAACAAAATCCATTTCATCAAAATCTACGAGGTTACTATAATTAATATCAATAGCATATTGATAAGCAAGAAAATTCCCGATTGTTGGATATTCTTTTAATAAATTAAATAAGCTTTCTAAACTTTCAGATTGCATTACTTTTTCTGTTAAACCATCTTCAATCATAAATTCTATCAATTTTAAATGATTACGATGTTTTTTAGAATAACCAAATATGCTTCTACCAGAAGTCATAATATATGCACCAGAATAAATAGATATTCCATTCAGTAATAAAGAGCTTAAAACCTCATCATATAATTCGAAATTGAACTCTCTATAAGATAAATTACCTATTCGATTTGATAAAAATTCCCAAGTTTCAATTTTATTAAAGGTCTTAAATAATAAAAGTCTAAACAAGACCTCTTTGGGTTCAGAACTATGATTATAGATTACATTTTTAATCAAATATTGACTAACTCTGTCGGATGCTCTATATGCATTTGTGAATTTATGTTTAATCAATATTTCATCATTCGTCCAGCATAACTCATTATTAATTCTATTAAAGAAAATATTTTGCCTTTCTGCAGCAAATTTCCAATATGTTTGATAAACTTCAGATTCTTTAGGTAACGTTTTTTTAATTAAAAATTCCAATTTCTTATATATTTAGTACTATAATATAACTTATTTTTTTCCTAAATAAGTAAGCATTCTATTCTTCTTGCTTACTAATACTCTCCCTCCATTATTTTCAATTAATTTATTAAACACCTTATAGGAATTAAGGATTGTATTTTCCCATTGCTTTGCAGAACAATCTCTTACTTCTAAGTCCTTAACAAGTCTTTGAACTAATTTTAATAGTGTAGTATCAATATTCTTACTGTATTTTAATAGCTTACTATCTTTTGATTCACTATAAATAAGTAGAGAAATTAATTCTTCAATAATTTGTGCACGTGCTCCATCTTCATTTTCATCAATTTCTGGTTTACTTTTTCTTTTTCTTTTTAATAGTTTTCGAACAACTGGAGACCATCCTAAATGTGCTAAATATCCATAATGAAAAATATCATGAAATCTATAACCATCATCTTCATAATTATTATCAGTCAATGGATCTCCTATTAATTCTCCATCACTCATTCTAACTATTTTGACTAAATTTTTACCTTTATCCTTAAATGGGATAAAATTAATTTCAAATTCATCTGGAAGTTTTTCATTTTTAGGGTAATCAGCATCATAATCTGTAAATGAGTCATTATCTTCTTGCAAAAACCGATCATGAATTTTATTTATATTTTCATTCGCAATTTCCTCAAGACTAATTTCATTTTGAGAAGCTATAGCAGATACATACCATAACACATCCCCTAATTCCTCTTTGAGTTTATTTTTAAAGTTACTATAGGAATTACCATCTCTTAACTTCTTTTTTAATTCACTAACAACGGAGCCAGCCTCACCAATTAAGCCTAAATATGTAATTACAATATTAGAGGTTTCATCCGCATTATAAATTTGAATAGTTTTTTTTGCTAAATCTTGATATTCTCTAAATTCCATAAGTTTTTTTAATTAAATTGTTAAGTGTTGACTTCTATTAAGCATTATAAATACTTAAAAATCAAAATAATTTTAATTAATAATTAACTGTGGGGAGAAATTAAATATAGTAAAATTTATATCACGAAATACTTATGAATATAAAAATATTACTTATACCCTTCCTATCCTATTTGTTCAAAAACTAACACTTATTTAAACCAACCCCTTAATTCCAAGGGGCTGGTTTCCACTAAAGGTAATTTCCTTCAAAGGGTACTACCCTACCATAATAATCTGCATCCCATTGCCACTAGCAAGTTCATACAAATCACCATTAATCTCCTGGTAAAACACAATACCCAAAGCAATCAAATTCGAGACGCTTGGGGTAATGCCACCACTTCCTAAAGGGATGTTCACGTTAAGTACAGTGTCCCCTCCTACGTCACCTTTCAGCAATATAGGAGCACTATACGCTGTACCTCCTTTACCGTTCTCCTCTTCATTGTCGGGTTCATAGCTGTCCAAGGCAGCCTCATAAGCATAATTACTTACAAGCCCACTTGCAAGAACCAACTTACAATGGGTCGCGCCCTCAGGAGCATTAATAAAAAAATCTGTATCAAAGTCAGGGATCGTAACCGTAACATCATTACGGTTAGCTCCAAGTACAGGCGCATCATAAGGTGCATAAAACTTACTGGAAAAAACATCCTTCGGGTTAAACTCAAACCCTATCAACTGCTCCTTATTAGAGGCAATATCAATAGTGCGTTCTCCACGTAATCCGGTTCCATTCTTATTTATTTTCTTCATAACACCTGTAAGGCGCGAAGAAATATAACTATCTCCCATAAGCCTTACAACGCTAGCAAACGCTTCGCGTACAGCCTTACCGGTTTTCGCGCAACCACTAAACTCCTGCATATTCTCACGAGTACGCTTAAAGTTCTGGTCGTTCAAGATGCGGTCTCTACTTATACCGCCTTTGGTCTTCACAAAAGACTCCCCGTCTTTTTGGTAAAACGTCAACCCATCTAGGGTTCCTTCTAGTTTAATAAAACTTTTATTCTTTGCCATAATCTTAAAATTTGGGGCAGGCGCACAATGGCGTGTACACCGTACCTGGTTAAACATAAACTATATATATCAACTTGTAAACTGCGCGCTCGTTCCAAGAATGATATCAAAGCATGCAACTGTAAAAACAGTTTTTCAATAAATGTGTGGGGAGTTAATCAATGCCATTTCAAGGCATTAGAAATCCAAATTAAAAACAAGAAATTTAATTTTGCAAACTTTTTCCTACAAAAAAATTTCGCCAAAAAAAGTTATTACGTAGTAATAAAGCACCAAAATTTTAACATTTTAACCCAAAAAAAACAGCACCCCAACCCCCCCAAAAACCAAAAAAATACCCCCACCACTCCCCTTTCATAAAAACCAAGAAATTACCACCTAGAGATACTTGCGGTTAAAGTGCGGTGTAAGTGCGGTATAAGTGCGGTATAAGTGCGGTTTCAAAATACCCAAAATCCCCCTCCCTTTTCAGCAGAATAGGTCGCAGAAAAGCTCTAATTTAAATAGATTACTGTTAAATCCTTTCCGAAGGACTTCTAGGAATAGTGAAGCCTTTAAACCGCCTTTGGAAGCATTAGTCTCCTTATTATTCTACAATAGTTCATTGTGTGGCATCCCTTTTCAGCAGAATAGGTCGCAGAAAAGCTCCGAGATTCAGCCCAAGGGGCGCGGAGTTTTCAAGACGGTTTTGCATAGCAAAAATTCCTCTGAAATCATAGATTCACGGACTCCATAACAAATAAATATACTCCGTAAAAGGCGTCGTTTCTTTTGGTTCGTTTTCTTTAGACGAGTAAAGAAAATGAACAATTACAAGGGTGTTATTATAATGGATTCCGTGTCGTTGCACGGAATGACAAGCAGTGAGTGAAATTACTGCGCTACGCTCGGAATGACATTAGCCCTTAAAACAATGTATCCTTATCAACAGGCTCCACAATATAGGGTTTGTTGGTGTCAATACCCCGTTTGTACAAATCCCTACTTACGGGATGTGCTTTAAAGGGGGTATTGGTAAACCCAGTGGCGATAAGTTCATTTATTTGGCTTTTATTAAGATCGTCCAGCCAATCTTCAAAATAATGTTCATCCAGCACCAAGGGCATTCTTTTTTTACGGTTATGGATTTCTGCAAAGAAAGGGTTCGCGGGTACCGTTAAAATGGAACAGCTGTATTGGTTCTCCTCTAGTTGCGAATAGATACCAGCAAAAGCAAAAAGATCGCTCCCGTCTTGATACTTATCTGTAGGTTGGTAACAGAAATACGGCATGGATACCCCATTTTCGTGATGGGGTTCAAAAAAGCCATCTACCACAATAAGACAACGATGTTCTTCGATGCTGTCTTTATAGGTGTTAGACTCAAACACCGTTTCGCTTTTGGCGTTAAGGGTGTTGTATTTCTTTAAAAAGGCTAAGGGGTCACCACTCGCCCACTCTGGTACCAATCCCCACATAGCAGGAATGATAACAGTTGGGTCGTGAGTAGGAATGATTTGTAGGTTGTTATGCGTAAAGCCAGACATATGAAAAAAGGGATCATAGGTGGCATCCAGCATCTTCGCAACTTCCAAACGGTGAACGATTTCTTCTCTTTTTTTACGGAGGCTTGTTTCGAAACACATCCTTAAAAATAGTAATTTTCTATGGTATAGGAGCTTATTTTACTAAGGTTACTTTAACTGCATTCATACCTCGTTGTCCTTTTTCGAGTTCAAAAGAAACGGCGTTACCTTCGTTAATTTCATCTATTAAGCCGCTTACGTGGGTGAAGTATTTTTCTTGATTCTCTCCATCAACTATAAATCCGAAGCCTTTGGAGTGATCAAAAAAGGATACGGTTCCTTTTCGTACAGGATCGAAGGCTTCTCTGTCTTCGTCTGTCATTTTAGGAACGCCAATAACGATGTCATCTGCGGCTACTTTTACTTTTTTGGAAGGGTCTGGCGGAGTATCTACTAGATTACCCATATGGTCCACATAGGCAAATTCGATACCTGCGGTTCCGTTTTCTTCTTTTTCTAACTTACGGGCTTCCATCTTTTTTCGTTTGTCTTCCCGTTTTTTAGCACGTTTTTTTTCTTTTTCAGTTTTACTATACGTTTGTTGCGATTTTCCCAATGTTATGTTTTAAGGATTAATGGTACATTATAGCTTTTATATTTTAAATTCCCTATTTATTTTAAATAAATTTTTAGGGTCAATACAAATTTAAGATAAAAACTACAGCTCTTTAAATGACTTCCAGTTTATACCCTACCCCATGTACGTTGGTAATTTGTAGCTTCGGGTCTGTTTGTAGTTTTTTACGGAGTTTTGAAATATAGGTATCTAGGCTTCGTCCTACCACCACCCCATGGTCTTCCCATACTTTTTTGGTGAGCTCTTCACGAGAGATGGTTTGGTTTGGCTTTTCAGCAAAAATGATGAGAATTTCGCATTCTTTTTTGGAGAGCGGTATAGTTTTATTCTCCCTTACCAAAAGATGTTGTTCTGGGTACAATAAAAAATTGCCTAAGGTTAAGGCATTATTTTCATCAAGAGTATTGGTTTTAGGAAGCTTCTTTTTAAAGACAATAACTCCCACAGGAACAAACGCCACAAATAGCAATAGATATAACAAGGAAGGTTTATTGAAAATACCTTGATTCCCCTCTTTGGATGCCGTGCTCATGGTGCTTGCTATAAAATGAACTTTCACTTTATAGCATTGTTTTGGTAAGGTGCGCCCTTTACAAGGGATTATACTTTCCTCTTCATTAGCTTTCATTTCGTAACTATAGGCCACTTCCCCATCGATACATTGCAATACTTCTACGCGGTAATAATTGGGAAGGTTTGCCTTTATGAAGATAGCTTCAATGAGGTCTAAAAGCGCATCGGGTTCAATCTCTAAAGGCTTTTCGAAGGAAAGTTGGTAGGTATCATTATTTTGTGCTATGATGGGCAGCACCAAGGAAGTGGAATCTCCTTGAACCAATAGCAATTGATTACCCACTTCACGCAATGAGATTTTAGCCCGTTCGGGGAAGTCGTTTTGTAGCGTTTGGCTATTCGGAAACAAGCCAACAAACACCAAAAAAACGGCTAATCCGGCAAATGAAAATAGTGTGTCGCCTTTAAACATACTGTAAAGTACGTGGATTTTGGGCAATTTTCACAGGGGTTGACACTTCTTTTACATTCTTTTGACAGTTTTGAACCATAAGAAACCTAGTTTTACTAAAAACTAGAAATATGAAAAACATCATTACACTTATTGCATTCAGTTTTTCACTACTTAGCATAAGTCAGGAGACGGAACTCGTTATTGTAAAGGCCAATAGTACTTGGGGGAAAGAAATTATTCCTTTTCCCATTGAATGGGCTCCTAAATTCACTTTTGAAGGATTTGAAGAGCTTCGCTTTGCACCAGAATGGGATAAAAAAGAAAGTGAACAATTTTGGACCTTGGTAATGGCTTGGGAAGTTAATACCGACGTCCCTTTAACTGAAAAATCCATAGCCTTTAATTTTGAGCACTATTTTGATGCATTAATGAACCCCAACCATTGGGCAACCACTTTTCCTGCTCCTAGCCTTTTATTGGTTGATATTACAAATAAGGATTATCTTTTAAAGGATAAGCCTACAAAATATAAAGGGAAACTAAAGGTGTTTGATGGTTTCCACAGTGGGGAAATGATTTCTTTAAACCTTTTAGCCGAAGTTCTTTTTTGTCCAAATAAGCAAAAATCGATTATCCTTTTTAGAATATCTCCTCAAAATACTTCTGCCCCCATATGGAATGAACTCAATGCTATTGAGGTTTTACCCGAAGTCTGTCAATAATATCAATAACCTTTTACTTTTGGCGAATGGGCAATTGAATGTATGAAGGATACTTTTTTGAATGATGCACGGTATACCTTCAGATTCGTCATAATTATTTCCTCCGGTATTGAAATTACTATCACCTTTTGAATAAAAAGGAGAAATAAGAAAAGAAATGAAATACGGCACAACTTCATAATGATTCGGTTTGATTCGAACCATTAAAGTCAACCAAAAAAAGACTCTTGAAAGCATATTCCTTTCATTCCTAAAAAGATTGAAATAAAAAAGCCATCACGAATGATGGCTTTACTAATAGTATTGAGTTTGACTCTTAGATTAAACTCACTTTAACAGCGCTTAATCCTCTATCACCTTTTTCGATGTCGAATTTTACTTCATCGTTTTCTCTAATATCATCTAGAAGATTTGTGGAATGCACAAATACTTCTTCGTTAGTGTCTTTTACTGTAATAAAACCAAAACCTTTGGCTGTGTTGAAAAACTTTACTGTACCTTCTTTCATAATGGTTACTTTATTGTTATTTATTAATTTATTTATAAATTGTTTTATCATTATTTCTGTTTTAAAATTAAAATTCATTGTTAATTACTTTTCTCGTTCTACAAAGTGAACCGAATTACATTTATCTGCGTTTTACCATCGTATAAAAATTGAGCGGGAGTATTGATTAAGCCCTTTACTATTGTAATGAAGTAAACCAAATTATAAGTTAAGCTATAATTAATTTAAGTCATATACGCTTTATTGTGCGACAACAATTATATTATAAGGAAAGCAAAGGATTGATTAAATTCTGAAGAATAATAAAAAAAGAAAAGCCGTTCTAATAACTAATTGACGTAAAGGTACTGTAAATAAATGACACATCTCCTATTAATTGTGAAAACGACGGTGATTTGAGATAAAGTCTATAAAAAACGAACCCCATAATTTTAAAACTATGGGGTTCATTAACAGGTAGATTGTTACTAACTTAAACTAGTATTCAACACTATTTCTGTGTTTAGTAGTTTTGAAATTGGACAAACTTCCTTTGCTTTTACTGCAATTTTTTCAAATTCTTCAGCTGAAATGTTTGGAACTTTTCCTTCAAGATTAAGAGCAATTTGAGTGATGCTCCCATCTTCAAAAGTAACCGTGGCCCCTACATCCAATGTATCCGCTGTATAGTTTGATTCATTGAGTAAAAAGCTTAATTGCATGGCAAAACAGCCTGCATGAGCCGCTCCTATTAATTCTTCTGGATTGGTTCCTTGTCCGTTTTCAAAGCGTGTACTAAAAGAATACTGCGTGTTTTCTAGTATTGTACTGGCCGTGGTGAGTGTCCCTTTTCCTTCCTTTCCACTCCCCTTCCATTGTGCATTTGCTTTCCGTGTAAATTTCATGTTTTTTATTTTTCATAAAATTAATTCAGTAAGCTTCAGGAAGCAAAAATTTATAACTAAGGTTTCGTTAAAAAAATAAATTGGTTAATACAAACCTTCTAAATTTAATAGTCAATTTAACATCGAAAAATCAATATGATACATAAAGTGGTAAGTTAAAATTCAATAGAAAGTTGCTATTAGAGTTGTTAAAAATAAGGCAGTGATGTTCCACTTTTGTATTGTTATTTTTTATGTTATGGAATTAAATTCAATATTAGGAAATTTTGCAGCGTTTTTAACTACGGTTAGCTTTTTACCTCAGGCAATAAAAACAATAAAGTCTAAGAATACAAAACAATTGTCATTGCCTATGTATTTGATGTTTGTTTCTGGAGTCTTCTTATGGATATGCTATGGAATTATGAATAGTCAAATGCCCATTATAATAGGTAATATAATTACTTTTATCCTTGCGGGTATAATATTAGCATATAAATTAAAAGATGTTAAGTCTTAACATAAAAAAACGCCTCTTTTTAGAAGCGTTTTTTTATGATTTTTAAGTGTATTATTGTTTGATTAGTTTCTTATTGATTGTACCAAAATCTGTTCTAATTTTTACAAAATACACGGAGGGTGTTAAATGAGAAATATCTAATCTTACTGAATTTCCAGTTTCTTCTTTTAAAGCTACTTCTCTCCCCTGTAAGTCAAACACGATAACGCTTCCTATCTGTGCATTTGGTGATAAAATTGTTATCTCTCCTTTTGAAGGGTTTGGAAACATGGATATATCATTCAACACAACTTCGTCTATAGACAATCTTAAACTAGCTCGTTGAAATACTAGGAAAAACCTGTCTGAAAATGTGCCATTACCACTTTCAAATTGATAGGGCCCATCTTTTAGGTTTGTTGTGGTATTTTCATAGGTGTCTAGTAGTAGGATTCCTGCTCTGTTTAAGTTTATTCCTTCTAAGTTGGAAATTGAAATCTCATAGTTTACCTTTTCTTCAATTAAAGTTGAGAACCCTAATGGAATTTTCATTCCTCTGTTAAATGGTTCACGGGTTTGTATACCAAACTCTCCAGTTCCATCCTCTAACAAACTATACAATGATACTACCGTAGCCATTCTTCTACTATCGTATCCACTATCGATATCTGGTGTGCCATTTTCAGAAAATGCGATTAAGGTACTGCTTTGCATTTCGTATTGTGGGGTTGCTACCTCGAGCCAAATTCGATCTAAATTCTCCTCTGTTGCTCGCAATGTATTATTGTTATCCGTTCTGCGCATTGAATTGGTAAAGGTTGCCGTTCCCGCAGCATTTGCCTTTATCGCAAAACCTTGTCCTGTGGCTATGTAGCCATTAGGGGCCGTTCCTCCACTAGCAGCAGCAGTTCCACCACTTAAGTTGTACATTGAGATATCTTCCATTGAGAAATTCATCGCTCCAGCTCCAGGCATTGTTGGACTTGGAGGAGTGTTGTGTTCCCAAAAATAGACTTCGTCTACCATGGCATTTGCATTAATGAAATCGTTAGCCCATATAGCACTTGGGTATGGATTTGCCAAGATATTAGGCGATGCATTTTTGTTATCTACCGGTAGCGGCCCAGGAGTGTTATACAATACTGAGAAATTTACATTTCCGTTGTTTAACGTTCCTTGTTGATAAGTAAAATTAAAAATACCCCCTGGCTGTCCGTAGCCTGCCTGTGGACGTACAATATATCCTTCTCCAGGAGCAATACCTAAAGCGTATTCTTGCCAATTATCATAATTATCGTCTGCAAAGTTTTCAGCCAATGGAAATGCGGCTTCCACTGCGGCATTGGGAACGAAATTCCCCGTAAGGTGGTCTAATACCAAAAAGGCAGTATTCCACACTCCCGTTCTTGTTTCTCCGGTCATTGGGCTACCCATAATCATAAAATCACGCGAGGCTAGATTGGGGGTTGAGACATTTACATTAATAGTTCCATTGTTTTGAACACTTGCCGATGCATTTACTTGTACTACGCTTGCTTGGTGTTCAATAATAAGGCTTCCATCCACATAAATATCATTTTGAATATTTATAAAACTATTTGGCCATACTGTTAGAATACTTCCAGTATTAATAGTCAATGTACATGCGTTAAGATTACCATCTGTATTAGTATCATAATCTCCATTAATAATTACCGGATTGGTGGCGCCCGGAACTCCAACAGGACTCCAATTAGTACCGTCCCACGTTTTGGTAACACCAACACATGGCGATGTAAAAGCACTCGCAGGGCCAAAATAAAAAGTACCATTAAGGCCTGTAAAATCCCCTGAAAGGGTGACTTCAGAACCAAACGCACCAATAGTCGTTACTGGGGCTATTTCAGCAATGGATGTAGCATTTCCCCGGGCAAGAACTAAGTCGTTTCTATCGAAAGTTGGAGACACAGAAGTTTCCCAACCAGCGATTTCAGCTTCTTCAAAATAGAACGTAAGTGTTGTATCTCCAGATCCCGTTGTATTTGTTGGTGTAATTTCAAATGTCTTATCCATTACTAAATCCGGTGAAACACTTCCATTATAGGGTTGTCCACTAGTCCCTGCACGACTCACTGATATATCGGTACACCCATAATCAAATGAATCATTATTAGTAATATCAGCCATCATATCACCAGAAGTAGGATCACTAGCATAAACGCTTCCAGCAAATGGAATATCTATTTGATCTGGGCTACCACTATTAACAGCTGTTTGTATTCCAGTATCGGTGACTGCCGTAACTTCTATGTTGTCTACAGCCATTCCGTATGCCCATGCCCCGCCATCGTTATATAAAAATTGCACATAAAAAGTAGCACTCCCTAAATAAGGAGCAGGGATATTTATAGTGTTATTATTTACCCAGGGAGTTGTGTAAGACCCTCCACCATTTGCCGTCGATGTGTTACTTAATGTTGATACGGTAGTATATGTTGTCCCATTGGTAGAAAAACGGACAGTTCCTGTTTCTGAAACATCTGCAAATGCATGATCAAAAGTAAGGGTTGCCGAAGAGTATGCGCCAGACAAATCTATAACTGTTGTCGTTAATCTATCGTTTGCTTTATTACAGTTGCAGGCATCATCATTTGTGAAAGCAAATATGGTAGCATTCCCAGTTGTATTCCAATAAGAACTGGTTGCTGCAGCGGTATCTCCTGCTTGCCATAAATCGGATCCGGTATTTCCTGTAGTTGTTACATCATAACTTCCGTCATCAAAATCTTCAAAATAAATAGTGACATTGGTTGTACTTGAAGGTACAAAATCATCATCATTAATTGTTAATGTAAAGGTATCTGCACTTGTGTTTGCTACTGCGTCTCCACCATTTGCATTCACAGTGAAATCTATAATGGCAGTTTCATCCCCTTCTACAAAACTGTCTTCATAAACTCGAAGTGTCATAGTTTGAGGCGTAGTTGAACCTGCCGGAAAAGTAACGCTTGAAGTTAATAAGTCAAAATCCACCCCTGAAGTAGCAGTACTTCCCCCGTTCACTGTAAAAGTAACATCTGCATTCGCTGATGCTGCTATGGCAATATTAAGCGTTACATCAATGTCTGTATAACCACATTCTGAACCTTCTCCTGTATTCCCTGAAGTAGTAGCAAATGAAATTTCGGGAACGCATGTGTTAACAAACGCAGCGCCCACTCCAACTGCATACCAAGCGTTGGTAACAGATTCAACTTCGGGTGAACAAGCTCCAAAGGCTGATGTAGTTGCCTGAATGGATAATGTTCTTGCATTGGCAAAAGTGGAATTTGAGCTTAATAGTAGTAGTGTTGCGTAAGCAATTTCTGAAGCATCTGCCATCCCAATACTTGTAACACTATAATTGCTTCCAATATCATTGGTTCCAGATCCGCCCTCAACTAATAGATAAAACCAATAGTTTAAAACACCACTATTGGTGTGAACCCCGCAATAATCATTTCCCTGAGTTGGAGTTCCACAATTAGGATTTATCCAAAAAGAGCCACCATAGGTGTCTGGTTGCCCTAATGACGTAGGATTACTCATTGAACGTAACGCTGGTGAACCTGTACGCCTGTCAATTTCGTCACCAATGAGCCAAACTTCGTCATTGGGGTTGTTATCTGGGCCTGTTCCTTTTGCAAAATATTCAACCGCCGCACCCCAAATATCCGAAAATCCTTCATTCATAGCCCCTGATTCTCTTTGATAGGCTAAATTTGAAGTAAACGTTGTTACCGCATGGCCAATTTCGTGCGCTGCGACATCAATTGAAGTTAAGGCATCAAAACCATTACAACCTTCTGCCACACATGATCCGTCTCCATAAGACATCACAGAACCATTCCAAAAAGCATTATTATAATTAACATCCACATGAACATAACTTCTAATGGAAGCACCAGACCCATTATAACTATTTCTAGCATGTTCTGTGAGCCAATAATCATAAGTCATCATAGCACCCCAATGGGCATCTAAAGCAGCATTGTCTTTTGCTCCATTATTCCATTCTGCTGCGGTCCAGTTATTGTTATTATCAAGAAATTCGTCATAGTTTGTAACATAAGGATAAGTAGTCCCAGGAGCCTGGTTCAAGGCATCTCGAGTAAACACTCCATTTCCTCTAGTAAAATCATTTAAACTGTAGTTGGGATTTTCGAAAGTAGTTTCAATACTTTGGGTACCACTATAACGTGTGGCACCAGTACCTAAAACCAAAGGAGAATATTCATTTTCCGTTTCCAAAGTAGCACAAAATTCTTCCTCTGTTGGAACGGTTATTTGCTTTTCACCAATAAATCCAAAATTTGTAGCATGTTTAATAATGGCATTGTAAAGCAATACCTCTTTAGTTTGAGCGTCTATGTATAAATCTCCTCTACTTATGGGGTTTGTTGCAAACATATCGAATTTATATGCTAGTTTTAGAACCATTGGGCTTTTAAGCTCATTTGATTCATATACGGGTAACAATACAAGTTCCCCAGAGGGTTTCTGGTAGTTGTCCATTTCCAATGCTGCATCCGGATACTCCCACATATAATTTTGTGCACCAATATGTTGCAAAGCCTTTTGAAATGCAGCCTCCGATGTTATGGATGGCGAAGTATTAAAATTTTCTGGAATTGAATAATATTCAGAAGTTAAGAATTCTACATTGTTATTCTTTCCATGCAGGGCAACAACAGCGAACTCCACTTTTAAATTGTCAAAAAATTGTTGCCACTTTTTATGAATTGTCCCTCTTTTATCTATTTCTTCAGAAAGAAATTGAAAGGAAGTTTTGGTCGATGGCTTTAAAACTTCTTTAATAATAATTTCTGCATCCTGAAGCTTTTTACCTTCTGAAGATTTAAATACAACCAAATCGGTATTTGGAGTAGCATTCTTTTGTGCAGCTATTTTACGTAACGGGGCTTGTGAGTTCTTTTGGGCAATGCCATTAAATCCAAATAAAACAACAAGGATAATGACATAAAAACTCTTTGTACGAATTCTCATAAGTTTACTATTTTTTTCAAAAATAGCATTTTGTCGAGTTTTTGCAACCTTTTATCTAAAAAATAACGATTTTTTGTTGAATTTTATTCCAAATTAAATTTTATGGTATGATAAGCTTAACCGCTTTGGTGAGATTTGCCGAATCCAGTTTCACAAAGTAAATTCCGCTTTGTAATGAATTACTTAACGTCCAAGAGATATTTTGCTCGCCCAAACATTCACCAGTAAATACCTTAGCTACTTCTCTACCCATCAAATCATAAATTTTGACACTTACATATTGTGATTCTGAACACAAAAAATTAATAGAAATATTTTCGCGAGAGGGGTTTGGCACTACGGAAAAATAAGAAAGAGAACTCTCCATATCTTCAATAGAAAGAACATTTTTAGGCGTGATGCGAGTGTAATAAACGTCTTGTCCGCCATTTAGGGTATTTGCCCAAGCCACATGGGCAAAATTGTTATCGCTAACCATGTCGAAATAATCTCCCATTTTATTTTGTTGCGGCCATCCAATGGTCGAGTCGAAAGAAGGAGATAGTATTTCATTATTAGACCAAGTTTCACCTTTATCATCAGAAAAGCAATAATACAATCTGGAACTAAAGTTATTGATATCGTCCCTTGTATCCAGCCAAACCACATCTATTCTTCCATTTGGGGCGACACTCATGGTTCCAAACCAGTTGTAACCACCAACACCATCTGTATTTATTCGAATGGGAGCGTCAAAAGTAAGCCCTCCATCGGTACTTTTAGCAAACATGACATCACAAGGATCGTTATCTCGCTTTACGGATGCCAACACATATACTATATCTTCGAAAGAAGCATTTGAAATATCAACATCTACCCAAGCTTGTCCCACCAACCCTTGCGGATTTAAAGGAAATGCAGCGTCTAATTGTCCGTCTAAATCTACATTTGAAACAAAATCCCAAGTTATTGCTTCATTTGGGTCTTGTGCATTACTGGATTTGGCCACAATAATACTTCCTCCACCGGCCCCCGTTACATACAATGCGCCATTTCTATCTACCGCCAAAGTTCCCCAAAAGGGGTCTCCATCTATCATGATACAATCTTCAAAAGTAAAACTTCCGTCTGTGGATCTTGTAAACTGCCCAGGTTCGCAGGTGGTAAAGTTGGAATTCCAATAGGAGTAATTATTTCTATCCCCTATACCTCCTGTTCTATCCATCCGCATCCATTGTTTATCACCACCCTTCGCAGGGAAGGGTTCAGACCAGACAATGCCTCCATCGGTAATTTGATATACATCGCAATTAAAATTTCCTCTAAGGCTATTATAGTAGAAATTTCCTTGTGAATCAAAATCCAAAACTGGATCCGATCTAAAAACCCCTGGATTTAGAACCCCTGGAAAAGTCCAGGTGAGTCCACCATCAAGTGAATATCCGTATCCTGCTTGTCTAAAATTACTAGTAACAGTATCAAATTGTCTCCACCCAATTACAATTCTATTAGGGTTTGTTGGATCCACTGCAATGGAGGGTTCATTTCCAGCATCACCTATAATATCTAATCCATTGGCATCAACATTAACTTGTGAGGTAATTATATCAGACCGTCGAACACTATACCCGACTTGTCGTGGCATAATTGATTTATCAACTTGCACATACTCATCATCTGGCAACTCGTTGTGTATTACTCGCAAACTTTCTTGACTTTTCACAACAAGAAAAGCAAATAAGAAAAGTAATAATATGGATAGAGATTTTAGTTTCATAAGGTTATAATTTTTCTAAAAATACATTTTTTATGCATTAGGTCACTTCGGAATACCTTAAAATAGTGTGCCTTTTTATAAAACAAGACTCATTGTTCGGGTGGAATTAAATTTTTCAGAATTTATCATTTATTAGTATCTTCGACCACTAAAGAAAAAGAAATGCTCAAAAAAATATTATCTCTATCCTTTTTACTTGTTGTTACCACTACAACCCTTTTCTCGCAAGAATATACTGTGGAAATTGAAGACAAATTAGAAAATAACAAATTGCTTTTATATGCCGTAAACAAAAACTTAGTAGATCTTGATGTCTCCATAGAGGTTGAGGGAAGCGGATTTAGAGCCAGAGGTGGGAGACAACTTTTATACCGTGTTCCTGCTACTTCAAAAGTGAATATTGCTACCTTAATTGTTGAAAGAGGTTGGCAAGCGATGTATACTTATAAACTATATGTAAGTGATAGCTTATCGCGCAGGGTTCGCAAAGTGCCTTTTGAATTAATAAAAATTGACCCTAAAAAACCAATTACACTATTTATTCCAAAGAATTGTACAACTAAATGTGATACACTTGTAAGTTCATTGAATGAAAGTCCTTATAAATACCGTAAGGTTATAATTGAAGAAGATGAACGTGTTAAACAACAACTATCTGGTGCGTTGGTAGGAGGGATAGAACGATTAGATTCCATGGAAACTCCAATTGTCTCTATTGGTGGAAAAATGTACGTTACGCTTGAAACCTACGAAGAGTTAATGGCTCGAATGGAGGAAGAAGATGAAGTGAAAGAAAAAGAATAATGAAACAGAAGTATCCTGAAATAGATGCTTTAAAAAAGTTTTACGATACTAATAACATTCTAATACAAAATATAACACCTTCAATTTTTGAAGGTGTTTTTGTTATCAAGATACTTTTAAATGATGTTCCTTACAAAGTCTTTATTCAAGATGAGTACCGAGATCTTAAAATTAAAAACACCTTATTGCATGCTGTTCTTGTTTTACGTGAATGGGAAGTCATTGATGATAGTACCGATTATTTAGATTGGTGTCGACAACAAGGCTTTCCTGTAAAGAATGAGGTTTTAAGACAATACTATCAAGAGACGACTGCCAATATACCTCAAATTACAAGTTATTTTAAGGATAACAAATTAACTTCATTTATTACTGATTTAGACTTTCAATTAAACGCTAGAGCCGCCCAGTTTTTAAGAATCACGACATACAATTAAACTTATTTGTGAGTTTGGAATGTTTATTGGTTTTACCATAAAACCTAAAACCATCATCTCATGAGAACTGTTAGATTCACTCCCGAAATTAATGCAGGAAGTATGGCAGACATTGCTTTCCTATTACTCATATTTTTTTTAGTGGCAACAACAATACCTAATGATAAAGGTATTGTTAGAAAACTTCCCCCCAAATGTCTTACTGGGGATTGTACTGTCCCTGCTAAGGAGCGAAATGTTTTCAGAATATATTTAAATAAGGACAATGAACTCTTTGTAAATAATACGCTTATATCATTTTCAGAATTAACCGAAGCAATTAAATCTTTTATAGATAACAATGGGGATGGAACCTGTTTGTATTGTAAAGGAACCTCTCTTGAAAACCTTTCAGAAAATCCAAAAAAAGCAATTATATCTTTAAATTTTTCTGGGGAGTCAAGTTATAAAAGCTTTATAGCAGTTCAAGTAGCCATTAGCCAAGCATTTATTGAATTAAGGGAAGGTTATACCACACAATATCTTAAAAAAGAATTTGCACAACTTTCGGAAAAGGAATTATTAACATTAGGAGAAATATATCCCATTTTACTCACGAAAGCAACCTTAAAATAAAAGATTATTCTTTAATTACCGTAATAATAGCCCTTCTACCCGTAAGTAAATTCCATTCTTTGGCAGAAACAATAAGCCCATTATCGTCATAAACGTGTAATTCGGCAGTATTAGGTCCAGAGGAGCCTTGATTTAAAGCTTCAAATTCTATTTTATTGATACCTTCCTCTAGGGTGAGTGTAAATCCAGAAAAAGAGCTATTTAAAAAAACACTGGATTGAACAATATCGTCATTTACATATACTCTAATTAAATCTCCATCTACATATTCGTGATCTCGATATTGAACACTAACAAACCGAGCTTCTGTTTTAATATCGCCTAAATTCATGTCCCTATCAAACTCTAGAGATGGCTCTTTATCCTTTGAAAATGCCTTAGGCGCCATATCTGTTTTGTTATCCAGCAATCCATCGGTTTTGGTCATATCCAATTTTTCATTTTCTTCCTCCCCAATAGACATGGTTGTATTAGGGTCTCGTTCTTCTAATGGGATTGTTAATGTAGGTTTTTTCCTTGCTGGTAATTCTAGACCCGTACTTTCTGGGGTATTGGTTTCATTAATTTCGAACTGAATAGAATTTGTATTGCTTTCAATTTGGGAATAAGCCAATTGAATTGCAAAAATACAAGTACACAAAATTAAGCTTCTTTTCATAGGGATTCAACTAACAATATTCAAGCCAAATAATACTAAATATCTTCTTTTTTTGAATCCGCATTCTCTTTCCCTTTTTTCCGAAGTAAAAAATAAAATACAACTAACAACAGCGGAGCTACAATAAACAATAGCACGTCAAAAATATTTGACAAGTCAATAGGAGTATTATTACTTGGGTTAGGCACCTCGGTTGGAATTTGAAGTTTCATAGCGGTTTATTTCTTATAAAAATAAAGAAAATGCGTGGGTTCAAATTAGTAATTCTGAAGATTTTAATAAACATTAACAAAAATGGATGAAATGCAGGTTTAATTAACAAAACCATAGCAGTCTTTAACGAATAATTTTAGTCTACCTACTCGTTATCATCTTCATAAACCATAAAACCATTTACTATGAAAAAAGTTATTGCACTAACCATGACTGCAGGGCTATTAAGTTTAACCTCCTGCGTATCCAAAAAAAAGTATGTAGAACTAGAAAATCAATATAATGATACTCGTTCAACGCTAGTAAAAACCCAACTTGAAAAAGAAGAAATTGAAGCTAAGTATGCCAAGATTGAAGAACGAGTAGCAAACTACAATGCAAAAATTAAATCATTAAGTGACGCAAATGTAGAATTAGAAAATACAAGTTTAAAAAACTATGGTAACGTTGTTTTATCTAATAAGGACAAAGCTCAAATGAAGGCAGCATTGGCAAAAGTAGATGCCAATGAATTGGCACAAGCGAGAACCCTAGAAGATTCCATGAATCTTATTATCTCCTATAATTTGAAAAAGAATCTTGATGATACGTTTGTTTCCGAAGGTGAAAATGACGACATAAGCGTAGACATTGATGAAACTGTTGTAATGATAACCATCTCAGATAAATTATTATTCAATTCAGGAAGCTACAGAATTAATCCTAAAGCCAATAACCTTTTACAACGATTGGCCGATGTTATTAATAGTGAACCTGCTATGGAAGTTCTTATTGAAGGACATACCGATGCCCAAACCGTAAAACCAGGCGCTTATATTAAAGATAACTGGGAATTAAGTGTAGAACGATCTACGGCTGTTATTAGAAAACTACAAGATGATTTTGGTGTTGACCCTGCAAAATTAATAGCAGCAGGAAGAAGTAGCTATCATCCCTTAACTGAAAATGAAACCAAGGAAGGGCGTTCAAAAAACAGAAGAACCCGAATTGTGATATTACCTAATTTAGATAAGTTTTTAGCCTTACTTAGCGCAAACTAATCCATACTTGCAAGCTTTGTAAAAACAGCCCCTCGGGGCTGTTCTTTTTTTTATAGACTATTATTTGGACGGTGGCATAGAAGGTCGCACTTCAATTTTACTTGGTAACGTACGAGGGTGCATCTTTAATAAATCCACTACAATCTCACCAATATCTTCCTGTTGTATCTTCCAAGAATCTTCATCGCTAGGAATTCGCCCATTAAAATGGGTTGCCACAGAACCAGGCATAATGGTACTTACTTTAATGCCATGCTGGCGCAGGTCTAGCATCGCCGCTTGTGTAAAACCAGTGAGTCCAAATTTACTTGCATTATAGGCACTTCCGTTTGCAAAAAAGTTAGTCCCTGCCAAGCTGGATATGGTAAAATAATACCCTTTGTTTTTTATAAGCTCATCTACCGTTGCTTTCAATGTAAAAAAAGCCCCAGTTAAATTTGTTTCTATTGTTTCGTTCCATTGAGAAACTGTAAGTTCATGTACAGGACCAAAATGCCCTATCCCCGCATTGGCAATCACAATGTCAATCTTACCAAACTCTTCTACTATTTGACGTACGGCTTCCATTTGGCTTTCATAATTTCTTACATCTGCCTCAACTCCAATGGCATAAGTAGCGTCGTTTCCATTTCCGTTTAATTGTACCAATGCCTCTCTAACCGTTTTTTGATGTCTTCCAGTTATAGCTACATGAATTCCATTCTTCAATAGAGTTTCAGCAATGCCAAAACCAATACCTTTTGTTCCTCCAGTAATAAGGGCTACTTTACCTTGTATTTTTTGCATCAAATTCTTTTTTTCAAAGATAATGTATCTTTGAGGATTATACACTTTTACTTTTTTATGATAAGGTATATTTCCATTATTTTATTCGGTTTTTATATAACTCAAAACTTTGGTCAAAAGTCTTTGGTCTCAATTGAATCCTTATCTACTGAATTTGAATTTGAAATAAGATATGCAACCCCACAAAATTTTATGGGTGAAACCTTATATCCTTGTGCAAAATGTGTTTTACAACCGGAAGTAGCAAAAGCACTAACACTGGCAAATGACTATTTCTGTGAAAAAGGGTATAAAATAAAAATATACGACTGTTACCGCCCATTAGACATCCAAAAAATGATGTGGAAAAAAGTACCAAATGCCGCCTATGTTGCCAATCCGTATGGCAAAGGATCCATACATAACAGAGGTGCTGCGGTAGATATTACCTTGGTAACCCTTGAGGGCTGTTATGTTGAAATGGGAAGCGATTATGATTTCTTTGGAAAAGAGGCTCATATAGATAATTATAATTTTTCAAAAGAAATATTGAATAATAGAAAGCTATTAATTGATGGAATGAAGCAATTTGGTTTTCAAACGATACGAACCGAATGGTGGCATTATAGTTTTCAAAAAAACTACCTATTCCCTATTTTGAACGAGCCTTTGCCATGTGATTAAAAAATCGTTAAAAAAGCAGTACACGCAATACAAAATGTATCTTTGCAAAAACTTTACCGAATGGATATTTCAATAAAGCAATTTAAAATTATTAGCACACTCGAAGCGCTTTCATTTTTGTTATTATTAGGGATTGCTATGCCCTTAAAATATATATTCGAAATGCCTCAAATGGTGCAAGTTGTAGGAATGCTTCATGGAATTCTTTTTATAATGTACGTTTTGGCAGCTTATTTTATAAAAGAAAAGTTACAATGGCCTACCGCAACTTTTCTTATTGTGCTACTTTGTTCTGTATTGCCATTTGGTCCATTTTACGCTGAAAGAAAATATTTAAATGGATAAAAAAGACATTATTCAATATTCCGAAATGCTTCGGAAATACCTTTACCAACAAGGTATGACCGATTTTTGGGCAACGCTTCTCAACACCATTGTTGTTGCTATTGTTGGAATTATTATCGTTTTTATTCTTGATTATATAACTCGTAACGTTATTGTGCAGCTTTTTAAAGCTTTCAGTAACAAAACGAAAACTACGTATGATGATTTCCTAGTAAAAAGCAATTTCCCTCGTTTTGTAGCGCACCTCGCTCCTTGGTTCTTGATTTGGTATTTAATCCCCATTATATTAAACGATTATCCAAAAACTGAAAAATTTAGCTTTATGATTGCCAAAATCCTATTGGTGATCTTATCTGTTTTTATTTTTAGGAGTATCCTTCGTACTACAAAGAATTACTTACGGGAAAGTAATGAGAAATTTAATGACAAACCCTTAGAAAGCTATCAGCAAGTATTAATGATATTTGCTTGGGGAGGTGCCATTTTCTTAATCGTTAATTTAATTTCTGGTTTTAGCATTGAAAGTTTGGCCTCACTGGGGGCTGCTTCAGCTGTATTATTACTCATTTTTAGAGATACCATTTTAGGTTTTGTCGCAAGTATACAAGTGTCGGTCAATGATATTGTTCGCATTGGAGATTGGATTACCTTCAGCAAATTTGGCGCAGATGGTTATGTCACTGAAATAAATCTCGCTACCGTTCGTGTGCAAAATTTCGACAATACATATACCACCATACCTACCTATAGCCTGATTGCAGATTCCTTTCAGAATTGGAGAGGAATGCAGGAGTCTGATGGCAGAAGGATAAAAAGATCCTTATTCATCAAGCAAAACTCAGTTAAATTTCTAGCTCCAGAAGAAATCGAAAAATTAGAAAAAATAGAGCTCATTAAACCCTATTTAGATCATCGTGAGCGGGATGTAAAGCGATATAACACATCACATAATGTAAACAAGGAACTTCTTATTAATGGTCGAAATCAAACTAATCTAGGTGTTTTCAGGAAATATGCGGATGCATTTATTCATGAAAATCCTGCTATTAACAAAGAATTGTTTTTGATGGTTCGTCACTTAGCCCCAACAGATCGTGGGATACCCATTGAAATATTCTGTTTTAGCCACGATAAAAGATGGGAAAACTACGAACATATTCAAGCAGATATTTTCGACCATTTAATCGCTGCCATCCCCTATTTTGGATTAGAATTGTTCGAAATTCCTTCAGGTAAAGATTTTGAAGGCCTAAAAGGTTAATCCTCCTAATCGTTTTTGTTTAACCGGTCCTTTACGTATTCAATTTGGGTTTTTCCATGAGGTACAGGGACTCCATCTTTATCAAGGTTTACCATAATAATTTTATCAATAGTAATGATGGTTTCTCGTGTCATTTTATTTCGTACCTCACACTGAAGTGTAATTGACGACTTTCCAAAATGCACTACTTCAATTCCAATTTCAACGATATCTCCCTTTTTTGCTGAACTTCTAAAGTTTATTTCACTCATAAACTTAGTTACAATTCCAGGATTTTCTAGTTGAATAATGGTGTACATGGCAGCTTCTTCATCAATCCATTCTAATAATCGACCGCCAAATAAAGTGCCATTAGGATTTAAATCTTCGGGTTTTACCCATTTTCTACTGTGAAATCTCATTAAAACTTATTTTTAGGGTTGTCCATTTTAGGGATTACTAAATTAGTCCCTAAACGGTTATTTATATTCTTTATAAAATGTGCCGAAAGCAGCGGCGATGCCTTTTCAATGTTTTGATGAACAAAGAAATAGATGTTTGCTAATCCTTGTGAAACCCACTCCTCCAGCCTATCCACCCACTCATCCAAACGGTCATAATCACTAGGGTGATTTGCCCCATTATAGCGAATAAAGGCCGTAGGTGTTGTCATTCGCATATGTAATAAATCTCTTCTTCCAGCCGTATCGACAATAACATTTGAAATTTCATTTTTTTCTAAAATATCATACAATTCGTTTTCTACAATGGTATCGTTAAACCAATTCGTATGGCGAAGTTCAATTGCGGGCTTTATATCCTTAGGTAGCATTCTAAAAAATAGCTCAAGTCTTTCAATATTTTTGGGCCCAAAATTATTAGGTAATTGAACAAAAGGCATTTCAAGCTTTTCGTTTAGATTTGAAACGTGCAAAATAAATTCATTCAATACTTCCTCACAATCTGCAAGGCGCTTCCAGTGGCTTATCCCTTGAAAGAACTTTGGGAAGAAGCGAAAATTATCTGGGGTCTTTTCATACCAACCGCTAAACGTATCTACTGGAAAAATTCTGTAGAAGGTAGCGTTTAATTCTATTGAATTAAATTGAGTAGAATAATACGCTAATTCATCCTTAGTCCCACGTGGATAAAATCCTTTTAAATCGGTTTTATTCCATTTTGCACAGCCCACATACACTTTAAGAGGGTTTTTAAGTTTATTTTTTTGTAAAAGTACTTTGGTTGAGGGATGATCACAGGGAAGGGACAAATTTATAATCCCTGGGTCATCTACTTTTCCGAATTTCATAAACCTAATTTTTTTGCAAAGATACCCCTTTTGAAAGTGAATGTAAATTTCAAAAAAAATAATAACCTTTGTAACAAAAATGTAATTTACGATACTTACATTTACGTAAAATCTTAATAAAACACTCATGAACAAGTTTAAACTTATAACGTTAGCCATTTTATGTTTTGGAGCAACTTCTATTCTTCAGGCACAAACTGTAGATGAAATTTTGGCCAATTATTATGAAAACACTGGAGGACTTGAAAATTGGAAAAATGTAAAAACACTATCGTTTCAAGGAAGTGTTAATTTTCAAGGTATGGAGCTGCCTATTGCCATGATTCAAATGGAAAATGGAAAATCTTTAATGAAAGCAGACTTTCAAGGACAAACATTCTATCAAAATGTGTTTGACGGTGAAACCCTATGGGCTACCAACCAAATGACCATGGCCGCCGAAAAAAGTGATGCTGAAGCCACAAAAAACTACCAGAATGATATAAACGATTTTCCAGATCCTTTTATTGATTATGCATCAAAAGGACACTCTGTGGAGTTGGTAGGGACCGAAACTATTGAAGGTACTGAAACCTACAAAATAAAATTGACCAAAGAGCCTATTATGGTTGACGGTAAAGAAGAACAAGATATCACTTTCTATTACTTTGATACTGAAAACTTTGTTCCTATTGTTGTTGAAAAAGAAATCAAAAGTGGGCCAGCAGCTGGAATAATTGGACAAACAAAATTTAGTGATTATCAGGAAGTTGAAGGATTGTATTTTCCATTTTCCATTACCGAAGGTGCTAAAGGACAACCTGGCGGACAGCAAATTACAATCACCAATATTGTAATTAATGGTGAGGTAGATGAAAGCATCTTTAAATTTCCTGCTCCTGCTTCAGATGGCGGAAGCAAAAATTAATTTTATTGAATACAATTAAAGATTCCTGCCTAGCGGGAATTTTTTTTAAACAAAACTCAACCAAAATGAAACATATTCTAACACTCTTCACCGCATTACTTTTAGTTCCTTTTTTTGGAAATTCTCAAGATGTTTCTCTTAAGGGAAAGGAATTATTTGGAGATATGACGGCGCGGCAAATAGGACCGGCACTTATGAGCGGTCGCATAAATGATATCGAGATGCACCCTACCAACCCAAGAATCATGTATATAGGAGCTGCCGGGGGTGGAGTGTGGAAAACCACAGACGGAGGTGCTACTTTTTCACCCATTTTCGACGACTATGTGCAATCCATTGGAGTTGTAACACTGGACCCAAAAGATCCAGACAATACCATTTGGGTAGGAACCGGTGAAACTTGGACACGTAACTCGGTTTCTATAGGGAATGGCTTGTTTAAATCTACCGATGGTGGAAGCACTTGGAAAGAAATTACTGGGTTCGAAGATAGCGAGCGTATTGCATCCATAGTGATTAACCCAAATAACACTAATGAAATATATGTAGGTGTTCTAGGTGCTTTATGGAGCGATAGCGAGACACGAGGTGTTTATAAATCTATTGATGGTGGAAAAACGTGGAATAAGATTTTATATATAAATCCCTCAACAGGCGCAGGTGATGTGATCATGGATCCAAAAAATCCTTCTACTCTTTATGCCTCCATGTGGGAATTTAGAAGAACGGGATGGAGTTTTAATTCAGGGGGATTACATAGCGGTATTTATAAATCTGTAGATGCGGGTAAAACCTGGAATAAAATTCATAAGGGTTTCCCTACGGGTTCGCTCGGAAGAATTGGTTTGGCACTAGCTCCTAGCGATAGTAATATTCTGTATGCCGTTCTAGAAACAGAAGATAAAACGAAAAATGGTCTTTGGAAATCTACCAATGCTGGTGTAAGTTGGGAACATCTAAATAATGACTTCGGATTGGTGGTTCGACCCTTTTATTTTTCTCGAATTACAGTGGACCCTCGTAATCCAGATGTAATTGTAAAAGGTGGCTTAAGCGGATCTATAAGTAGAGATGGAGGGAAAACCTTCAAAGATTTAGGGAATATGCATAGTGATATTCACGATATTACATTTCATATTAACGACAGTGATGTTATGTTTTCTGGCACCGATGGCGGATTCTATCGTTCTTGGAACGGCGGAACTACTTTTGAAATTACCGAAAACTTACCGTTATCCCAGTTTTATCACATTAGCGTTGATAATGAAAAGCCTTATAATGTATATGGTGGACTTCAGGATAATGGAAGTTGGTATGGTCCCTCCTCTTCACCGGGTGGAATTGAAGCCCGTGATTGGAACAGTGTAGGATACGGAGACGGATTTAGAGTTTTAAAACATCCAACAAAGAATATTATTTATTCTGAAATGCAAGGGGCTGCTAGTGTATGGAGATATGAAGTTGATAAGAATAAAACAAAAACCATTCAGCCATTAGCTGAAACTGGGAAACCAAAATTGAGATTTAACTGGAATGCCCCAATGGCAGTAGGTAATCATAGCCCAGATCGTTTTTATATGGGAAGTCAATTTCTACATAAAAGTGATGATATGGGAGATAGTTGGACCATTATTTCTCCAGATTTAACCACCAATAATAAATCCAAACAAAACCAAGAAGAATCAGGGGGCTTATCCATGGACAATAGTGGAGCAGAAAATCACACTACCATTTTTACCATTGCAGAATCTCCACTGGATGAAAATGTAATTTGGGTGGGTACCGATGATGGAAATGTGCAAGTGACTACCAATGGAGGTACGTCTTGGAGCAATGTTACCCCAAATTTAATAGGTATTCCAGCAAATACTTGGGTATATCATATTGAAGCGAGTGTCCACGGAAAAGGGACAGCCTATGCGGTTTTTGATGGACATACGTCGGGTGATTTTAAACCCTATGCCTTAAAAACAACAGATTACGGAAAGACTTGGACCAATATTATTTCAGAAGATATTGAGAAAAATGCCTTTGTACGTAACATACAAGAAGATTATGAAAATGAAGATTTATTGTTTTTAGGTACTGAATTTGGACTGTATGTCTCTATTGATGGAGGGAAGAATTGGTCTAAGTTTACTAATAACATGCCAGCTGTCGCTGTCCATTTTATTGACCTTCAAAAGGAAACCAATGATATTGTAATGGGTACTCATGGCCGAGGAGTAATCATTATTGATGACATAAGTCCGTTACGCCAAATTAATCAAGAAGTACTTTCGAAAGATGTTCATTTTTTTGACACAAAACCTTTTACTATGGTGGAGCAAAGTGGTTTTTCAGGAGGCTTTGGAAACGAAACCCAATTCGTAGGGCCTAATAGATCTACAGCCGCTCGTATTATTTATTATTTGAAAAAACGGCACACCTTTGGTAAAATGGAAATGGAAATTCAGGATATGGATGGAAACAAAATTACGTCCCTTCCTGCCGGAAAGTCCAAAGGAATTAATGTAGTCAACTGGAATTTTACTTCTTCGGCCCCCAAACTGGCCGAAGCCAAAACACTTTCGTTTGCTGGATTTAGTCCTAAACGCGTTCCTGCGGGGAAGTATAAAGTGGTATTAACAAAAGGAAAAGACACATATGAGCAAGTCATAGAACTAATATATGACGAAACTTCTTTAGGCACGTTAGCCGAAAGAAAAGAGCAGGAAGCACTCACCAACACCCTATTTAATATGGTGGAAGATTTAGCGTATTTAGTTTATGAAATTACTGAAACTCAAAAAGTGGCTCAAAATATAATTGAGAATCATCCCAACGGAAAAAAGGATGCTCAAAAATTATACGAAGCCTTAGAAAATCTTCGGAAAGATTTAGTCATCACTACGGGCGATAACTATGTGGCTTCTGCAGAACCAGAATTGCGCGAACGCATGGGAGAACTTTATGCCAACGTTGCCGCTAGTTACGATAGAGTTTCTGGCGCCCAAAAGCAGAATTATAAATTAATTTCTGAAGAATTCAATAAGGAAAAACTACGTTTTAAAGAAATTATGGGAAAAGAAGGTAAAAAGTTTACCTCCTTTTTGGAAAAGAACAATCTTGAAAAGCCTTCAGTTTTACCTAAAGAAGAATATTTAGGCAAAAAGTAACCTATTAAATATTATAAAGCCCTGTTATTATTGACGGGGCTTCTTTTTTTATTGTTGAAATCATTGTGCATAACTTCATCTAGTTGTAGCCTTTTTCACACTTCAAAGCTATACTTTTATTAAAACACATCACCATGGAAACTCGAGATGAAGTGCTTTTAAGTCTTCGCCCTACTATTGTGTCTGCAAAAATCACCTCTGAGATGTCTGCCGACGAAATTTTTCAAAATCAAACATTGCGTCCTGTTACAAAGCTTCAAAATGATTTATTATTGGCTGTTTTTAAAAACTATGTAGCAAAACACAAGAATGTTTTTTATGATCTTACTATTGAAAAGCGGCTAGATTATATTGAGAACGCCATTCACAAGGATATGAAGTTCAGAAATTCTTTGAAGGGAATTATCATAGGGCAATTTACACTTAATGAATACGAAACCTATATTCAAAATTCATCGGCACTTAATAAGCGAATGATGAATATTGTAAAGGATCGTTTAAAAAGTAATATCCAACTCCTAGAATACGCGACCCTCTATTAACTAAGTGTTGAGACCCCGTTTAAGTCGGTAGTGAGTACTTCACTCATATAATCGAAAAATGGGCGAAGAAGTTCATAGTGATGTAAAAGTTTATCTTTAAAATCTGGTGAAGTCACCTCGTTATCTGTAAACTTATGAGAGACAAAAAAACTCTTTAAACGAATTAAATCGATATTAGGATCTTCTTTGCTAAATCCTTTTGGGGCGGTTTTCACTTTATATTCTTGAATAAAACCTCCAAAGGCTTTATCAAATTCTTTCGCTGCTAAAATTTCACGGATGTGTGTAGCATCCATTTCAAATTCCTTTCTAATTCGTAATAAATCAGATGGATTAGGGTCAAAAAAACCTCCTGCCATCAATGTATTTCCTGGCTCAATACGTAAGTAGTAGCCTCCTCTTCGGTGGTCTCCTGCCCTACTAAAACTTACACTTCGGTGAACGTTATAGGGTGTTTTATCATTGCTAAAACGAATATCTCGATTAATGCGAAAGATTTTTAGTTTTTCAATTTGGTCCTTTTGATTTAACCCTTTTTCAACTTCGGCATAAAAGCTTTTAAGTTCTTTTTCATTGTTTTGATATTCTTTTTTATGCTCTTGCATCCAATCACGATGATTATTTTCTTTTAAGTCCTTTAAAAATGTAAAAACAGTTGAAGGTATCGTTACAGGCATAGCATAAATTTATGTCTAAATATACTATATATTATTTTTTGTATTTTTATTTCAAACAACTTAAAAACCAAAACATTATGACAACAACTAACAAACCCACTGCTGTTTTTTGGATAATTGCAGTAATTGCGGTTATTTGGAATGGTCTAGGCGCCATGGCTTATGTCGCTCAGCAGTCAATCACTCAAGAGGAATTGGACATGCTGCCAGAAGCAGAAAGTGCACTTTATAATGATATTCCTGTTTGGGCCACTTCTGCCTTTGCCATTGCCGTATGGGCAGGATTATTAGGGTCCCTATTACTTATATTCAGAAAAAAGTGGGCTAAACCCGTGTTCTTAGTATCCCTAGTTGGGATTTTAGTCCAAATGGTGTATAATTTATTCCTTAGTGGTGCTATGGATGTATATGGTCCCGGCGGAATGATTATGCCAATTATGGTTGTGGTCATTGGGTTTTTCCTTGTTTGGTATTCCCATAAAGCCATTGCGAAGGGATGGTTAAAATAGATAAATAATTATTTCATAAAAAAAGCCCTAATAGGGCTTTTTTTATGCTCGTTTAAGAAATTATAAGTACTACAAGACAAAATTTTAATTAAATACTTCCTATTAGATTTAAACATAAACAATGTATTGTCAATTTAAAGTTAATAAATCAAGTAAAATAATAGACGTTGAATATTCTTACACCTTTATAATTTTGTAAATTTGTCTCTATAGTGCCCCGCTAAACAATAAATTATAACAGCCTAACTCCGTAAATGAAAAACTTCATCATAGCTTTTTTAGTTTTTCTTATTTGGTCATTTTTTGGTTTATGGCTGTATTCATGGCTTAACCCAGTCAAACAAACCGATAGGCTTAGCGACATTACCCCTATTGAAACAAATGAAGAAGTTCCTTTAGTGGGTTTAGACACTTTAGATATTCCTATTACAGACACTTTAAATCTTTCCGAAAATATCCAGAATACTTTTGAAGAGGAACCATTAAGTAAAGGATTACGAGCAACCAATCAGGATGGAGATGTTATATTTTTGTTTTCAAAAGGAATAACCATTTTTAAAGACACCTCTACAGTTGTTATTCCGCCTGAAATTTTAGACTTCAAATATAAAATTAACACCTACCTAGTAGAACACCCGAAGGAAGAAGTTCAAATTCTAGCACTATATGCCGCTTCCGAAAAAATAAAAAATCCAAACCTTGGTATACGAAGAGGAAATAAGATTCGAGATATTTTAGAAAGTGTGGGGATTCCGCGAGAAAAGTTAGCTGTAAAATCAATGATAAAGGATTTTAACTATGATTTAAATGGTGCCTTTCCTTATGGTATCTCATTTAATTTTAAGCCCTTAGACACCATTAGACTTAATTCTTTAAAATTTAGATTGCCAGAAGACAAAACAATTTACCCAAAGTTGGTAAATAATGATATTTTTGTAAATGACGTCCTTAAGGAATTATTAGAAGAGGTTAAAAATGTTCTCTCATCAAATCCTAATGTAAGAGTAGAAATAATTGGGCATACCGATAACATAGGAAATGCAAATGACAATTATGTTCTTGCTTTAAAATATTCCAGACAAGTGCGCTGGTATTTAATTAACAAAGGCGGTTTGGATAAAGATAGAGTAATTGCATTATCTGAAGGAGAATCAAAATCTATAGCAAATAATAATACCGAAGAAGGGCAATTTTTAAATAGACGCATAGAAGTAAAATACAGAGCCAATTAATGAATCCATTGAACGAGTTTATAAATCAATTACCAGATTACTTGGGGATTTTTCTCTTAATGCTCAGTACATTTTTAATTGGTTACTATGCTGCTTGGTCTATTCAGCGTTCTAAATATTCGAAAATAGTAAAGAAAATTAAACGACAGGCTAACCTAAACAAGCTAAATAATATTTCTCCGAACATTTCAGACATAGAAACTATTTTTACCGAAATTAAGCCCAAAATTGTGGAAGTTGTAAAGCAAACTCAACAGGAAACTATCGAAAGAAATAAAGAAGAAGCACTCGCAAAATCTGCCGATGAAATTGTTCAAAAAGCACGAACAAGCTATATAACTTATACCAAAAATAAACCAGAATTAAATTTTGAAAACTTTGGGTTCGGTTCTAAAGAAAACAAAGATGACCTTACTCAAATTAATGGAATTGGCCCATACATAGAGCAGCGACTCAACGAAATAGGAATCTATAATTACGATCAAATTAGCCGATTTAAAGAGGAAGATATTCGCATACTAACTGATCTTATTGACTTTTTCCCTGGAAGAATAGAGCGCGACAACTGGATTGCTCAAGCAGAATCCCTAAAAATATATTAAACAAATGGAATTAAGTACACTTGATTGGATTCTTATATTTTCATTTTTTGCTATTTTTCTTCTTATTGGTGTAATTGTTAGTAAAAAATCGGGCAAAAACACACAAGAGTTTTTTCTTTCGGGAAAGAATATGCCTTGGTGGCTTTTGGGAATTTCAATGGTTGCCACGACATTCTCAGCAGACACCCCTAACCTAGTCACCGACATCGTCCGCCAAAATGGAATTTCAGGAAACTGGGTTTGGTGGGCATTCTTATTAACGGGAATGCTAACCGTATTTGTATATGCAAAATTATGGCGACGTTCTGAAGTGCTTACCGATTTGGAGTTTTATGAATTGCGCTACAGCGGAAAAGAAGCCGCGTTTTTAAGAGGCTTTAGAGCTATTTATTTAGGTGTATTTTTCAATGTTATGATTATGGCAGCGGTCTGTCTAGCAGCCATTAAAATTGGTGGTATTTTATTCGATTTGAAACCTTGGGAATCTGTCGTGTATGCTTCCGTAATAACTGTTATATATAGTTCTATTGGCGGACTTCGAGGTGTGATTTTTACGGATTTTCTTCAGTTTATTATTGCCATGGTGGGTTCTATTTGGGCTGCTTGGTATATTGTTCAAATGCCAGAAGTAGGTGGATTGGATAATTTATTAGCAAATGAACATGTAGCCGACAAACTTAATTTTCTCCCCGATTTTAGCGATTCAAAATCGCTTTGGACATTATTATTAATTCCTATTGCTGTGCAATGGTGGAGTGTTTGGTATCCTGGTGCAGAGCCTGGCGGAGGCGGATACATTGCACAACGTATGCTTTCTGCAAAAGATGAAAAAAATGCTATTGGTGCTACGCTCCTATTCAACATTGCGCATTATGCCATTCGCCCTTGGCCATGGATATTGATTGCGCTGGCATCTTTAATTTTATATCCCGAACTCTCAGATATTTCGAATGCCTTCCCAAATGCTAAAGCCGGACACGATTTAGGGTATTCTGCCATGCTTACCCATTTGCCTTCTGGCTTATTAGGATTAGTGGTTACTTCCCTTATAGCCGCTTTTATGAGTACTATTTCAACCCATTTAAATTGGGGCTCATCTTATATCTCATTAGACTTTTATAAGCGCTTTGTAAAAAAAGATGCTTCTGAAAAAGAATTAGTAAACATTGGTAGGCTTTCTACGGTGGTTTTAATGATTCTTTCGGCATTATTGGCACTTCAATTTGAAAGCGCTTTAGATACTTTTAATATTCTATTACAAATTGGTGCTGGGACAGGTTTAATCTTTATTCTACGGTGGTTTTGGTGGCGCGTGAATGCCTATAGTGAAATTACTGGAATGGTTGTTTCTTTTGTAGTTGCCATTTTGTTTCAAATGGAGGATTTTGGATTAGAAGACCATGAAAAGTTAGTATTAGGCGTCTTAATTACTACCATAAGTTGGATTGCGGTAACGCTTCTCACCCAACCTACTAATATGAATACGTTAGTTAACTTTTATAATAAAGTTACTCCGTATGGTGTGGGATGGAAATCGTTTAAACAAAAGGCTTCCTCAAATTACCATTTAAAAGAAACCCACGATCGATTTACTATTGATTTTGCCTCTATGTTGCTAGGAATTGTATTTGTATATACTTTCCTCTTTGCTACGGGGTATTTAATCTATGGAAATATATTAGGAGCAACGGTATTATTTGCTGTCGCAGTGGTTTCAGCCATCGTTATTTTTAAACTTTGGAAGAAAAAATAAAGGAGCTCCTAAGAGCCCCTATTATTTAAAAAATCTGAAATTGATTAGTCGATACCAAATTCTAATCCAAGTGATATAATATTCCAACTTCCCCCGTCAAGGCTGACTCCTCTGTAACCTAATACAATATCAATTAAATCACTTACAGAATAGGCTGCTCTTGGAGCATAATAAAAGCCTCCATCGTTTCCGTCCGGTGCTAATCCAACTGCGTACCCAAGGTCAGCTCCTAATGAAAAAGCATCAGATACATTAAAACGTGCAGCTGCAGCTATTGGAAGAAAGGTGGCATCTTCGCCATCAATTGTCACAGTACCAACGCCTGTATCTAGTTCGTATTCCTTTCCAAAGTTATGCTGTACTCCTAATGTTGGTCCAGCTGAAAAACTATCCGAAATTTCAAATAAATACCCCAAATCTACCGCAATGGCAAAAGTGGCCACATCTCCAGAATCCCCAACAGGAAGACCTCCAGAAACCCCAGCGGTGAATTGAGCATTTGCTGTAAATCCTGTAACAGCAATAAATACTAATAATAATACTTTTTTCATAATTAAAATAGTTTGATTAATATGTAATAAAGCTATTAAATAATAACATACCATGCCTATAGGTCATTTGCCCTATTTTTCAACAAAGTTGTTAACATATTGATACCCAATAAAAAAGGCAACATAATCATGTTGCCCTCTTAAAAATTTATCTTGTTTATAAATTATAAAAAAGAATATCCCGCAGATACGGTAACTACACTGTTTTTTCCATCCCCTCCGTCAAAGACATCTGTAAGACCAAAATTATACCTTCCGTCAAAACGAATCCCAAAAGGCAAATCTACTCCTACTCCAATTACTCCAGTAAGGTCAAAACTTTTAGAATCCACATCTTCTTCAATATCTTGAAAAACAGACTTAACATTATCATCTACTACAAATCCAAACTGTGGTCCTCCATGAATATGAATACTTTCTGTAAGGAAGTATTTCAAGACAACTGGAACATTTACATAATTTAAATCAATTTCACCACCATCAAACTCGGCTCCCTGTTGAGAATATAATAAATCTCCTTGTATTCCTATTTTATCTCCAAGCTTAGCCCCTGCAAAGGCTCCAAAAACAAAGCCTGTTCTGTTACTTAAACCAGTAGCGTCTGTAATATTAGAAAAGTTCATCCCAGCCTTAATACCAAGATCAAGGTCCTGTGCATAAAAGGAAGTAGAACATAGAGTAACTGTTAATAAAATCAATACTTTTTTCATATTTTTTAATTGTTTGTTTATTGTACGAAATTATAACGAAATTTGTAACTAACATATTTTTTAATATAAAAATAAGATTTAACGTGAAGTGGAGTCAAGCCCTTAAAGATTATCAAAATTACTTACATATTGAAAGAGGGTTATCTCAAAATTCCATTTCTAGTTATCTTTTGGATATCAAAAAATTAATGAAGTGGCTAGATACCAATACTATAGAAGAAAGCCCCGAAAAGATTACAGATAAAACTATTCAAGAATTTATTTATCAAATTGCTAAGGAGGTAAATCCTCGATCGCAAGGTCGTATCATCTCTGGGCTACGTGGTTTTTTCAACTACCTTATCTTTGAAGAATACCGAAAAACCAACCCCTTAGAACTTATTGAAAGCCCAAAAATTGGTAGAAAACTTCCCGATACCCTATCGGAAAGTGAAATCGATGCCATTATTCAGCAAATAGATTTAAGCACGCCACAAGGAGAAAGAAATAGAGCGCTCTTGGAAACCCTTTATGGTTGTGGCCTACGTGTTTCGGAAGCGACAAACCTTAAAATATCCGATTTATTTTTTGAAGAAGGTTTTATAAAAGTAACAGGAAAGGGAGATAAGGAGCGATTTGTTCCCATCGCGAATAACACGATAAAATACATTTCTATTTATTTAAAAGAAATACGCGTACACCAAAAAATAAATGAAAAAGCTAAGGACACCGTTTTTTTAAACCGAAGAGGAAATCCACTCACCCGGGCTATGGTATTTACTATTATTAAAGACTTAACCGAAAAAGCTGGTATACATAAAACGGTGAGTCCGCATACCTTTCGACATTCTTTTGCCACTCACCTTTTGGAAAACGGTGCCGATTTACGTGCCATACAACAAATGTTAGGTCACGTAAGCATTACTACAACTGAAATCTACACACATATCGACAAATCTCACTTAACCAAAGTGATTGAGCAATTTCACCCTAGAAAGTAAAGGTTAAAAAAAGGTTATTTAATGAATTACGCTTTACGACCTCTTTTCCTTTTTGTAGTTTTAAAGAAAAATATAAAACGTGAAAACATTACAATTTACCAATGGTGATTCTATGCCAATTGTGGGCTTAGGAACATGGAAAGCAAAAGGAGACGAAGTAAAGAAAGCTGTAAAAACGGCTATTAAATTAGGTTATAGACATATTGATACGGCCGCCATTTACGGAAATGAAGTCGCTATAGGCGAAGCGTTGGCAGAAGTATTTGCTGAAGGAATCATAGCTAGAAAAGATATATTTATCACCTCTAAACTTTGGAATGATGCACACCATCAAGAAAATGTTATTCCAGCTTTAAAAGATTCTTTGCAAAAGCTACAGCTAGGGTACCTTGACCTTTACCTTATCCACTGGCCAGTTGCCTTTAAAGCAGGAGTACCTATGCCCGAAAGTGCTTCAGATTTTGTACCGCTTTCTGAAGTTCCCATTAGTGAAACGTGGAATAAAATGGAGGAAGCAAAAGAAAAAGGCTTGGTAAAGCATATTGGCGTTTCAAATTTTAGTGTCAAAAAGCTTTCAAATTTAATTGAAAAAGCAAGGGTAGCTCCAGAGGTTAATCAAGTAGAGCTTCATCCCTTATTACAGCAAAAGGAATTACTTCAATTTTGTATTAAACACAACATCCTTTTAACCGCTTATTCTCCTTTAGGTTCTGGAGATCGTTCGGAACAAATGAAAGCGGCTAACGAGCCTAATTTGTTTACTATTCCAGAAATAACAAGTATCGCACAAAAACACAATATTCATCCTGCACAAGTATTAGTGAGTTGGCACGCCAACAGAGGAACTTCGGTAATTCCTAAATCGGTTACTCCCAAAAATATGGAAAGTAATTTAAAGGCAGGTGAACTTAAACTAGATGAAACCGATATGAAACTGATCGCAAGTTTGGATAAAAACTACCGATTTATCACGGGTAAATTCTTCGAAATGCCTGAAAAGGGATATATTAATATTTACGATGAATAAAAAAAGGCTCCTGTTTGGAGCCTTTTTACTTGTGTAACCAATATTAAACTATTTGGCAATATTGACCGCTCTAGTTTCCCGGATAACGGTAACTTTTACTTGACCAGGATAGGTCATATCTGTTTGAATCTTTTGAGAAATTTCGAAAGACAGTTGTGCCGCTTTATCATCACTCACTTTTTCACTCTCCACCATCACACGTAATTCTCTTCCTGCCTGAATGGCATAGGCTTTTTGCACACCTCCAAATCCAAAGGCAATATCTTCTAAATCTTTTAAACGCTGAATGTAAGAATCCAATACTTGCCTTCTTGCTCCTGGGCGTGCACCGCTAATGGCATCGCACACCTGAACAATAGGCGAAAGTAAATCGGTCATCTCAATTTCGTCATGGTGAGCACCAATCGCATTACATACTTCAGGCTTTTCACCGTATTTTTCAGCCCATTGCATTCCAAGGATGGCGTGAGGTGTCTCTGTTTCAGCTTCCGGTACTTTTCCAATATCGTGAAGTAATCCAGCACGTTTTGCCAATTTTGCATTCAGTCCTAATTCCGAAGCCATGACACCACAAAGTCTTGCTACTTCGCGAGAGTGATGTAATAGGTTTTGTCCGTAAGAAGACCGATACTTCATTCTTCCCACAGCTTTAATTAGTTCTGGATGTAATCCGTGGATCCCTAAATCGATAACGGTTCGTTTCCCAACTTCAATAATTTCTTCCTCAATTTGCTTGGTGGTCTTTTTAACCACTTCTTCAATTCTGGCTGGGTGAATACGACCGTCTGTCACCAATTTGTGTAATGAGAGTCGTGCAATCTCTCTTCGAACTGAGTCGAAACAAGAAAGTATAATCGCTTCTGGTGTGTCATCAACAATAATTTCTACCCCTGTGGCTGCCTCAATGGCACGTATGTTTCTTCCTTCTCTACCAATAATACGTCCTTTCACATCATCGCCTTCAAGATTAAAAACCGATACACAATTCTCTATGGCTTCTTCAGTTCCTATTCGTTGTATCGTGTTAATGATAACCTTTTTCGCTTCTTGTTGTGCTGTCATTTTAGCCTCTTCAAGGGTGTTTTGTACATATGCCATGGCATTGGTCTTTGCCTCCCCTTTTAAGCTCTCTAATAACTGATTTTTAGCGTCTTCGGCAGATAGACTGGAAATAACTTCAAGTTGCTCTATTTGGCTTCGATGAAGTTTTTCTAACTCTGCTTCTTTCTTTTCAATATACTTTAGTTTTTCATCGAAAGCGTGTTTTTGAGACTCTAAATCCGAACTCAACTTTTTATTTTTTGCTAACTCGCTCGAAATTTGAGATTCTTTATCACGTATTCTCTTTTCGGCATCAGCTATTTTTTTATCACGGCTTAAAATAACTTTTTCGTGTTCAGACTTAAGCTCAATAAACTTCTCTTTGGCTTGAAGTATTTTTTCCTTTTTAATAGATTCTGCTTCAGTATTTGCTTCTTTTAGTATAGCCGTTGCACTTTTCTTTGCAGATTTCATCATTTGTGAGGCTTGCTTTTTTTCAAGTATTTTTGAAATAATAAACCCTAATATCAATCCTGCAACTGCCGCAATTATTATTGTAATTATATTGTCCATTGTTGTTGATTTGGTGAAATAAAAAAGCCTACATTAATAATTGTGATTTTGTATAAACTCCTTAAAAACAAGTTTAGGGTTAACAAGCTGGTCAAGTATCCGCTCAAAGACGGCTCGCTTTTACAACTTCAACTCACCCTTTTTAAAGAATTCCTGTTGAGTTTACCAAAAAATAATACTAATGTAGGCAGTAACCTTATTATTATATTTTAAAGAACGTTATGCTAAATGATCTTGTAATAGTTTGTTTAAAGCTTCAAGCTTCTCCTCTATTTGTTCTTGATCATTTACTTTATCAATGTCTTTTTGTTCTACCTGAGCTGCAAACTGAAGGGCACACATTGCCAAAACATCTTGTTTGTCTCTTACGGCATAACTATTTTCAAAACGCTTAATCATCTCTTCTATTTTCTTAGTGGCTTTTCTAAGCCCCTCTTCTTGATTAGGGTTAATGGTTAATGGGTAAACCCTGTCTGCAATAGAAAGCTTTATTTTTAACGCGTTCGACATTGATTTTATTGTTATTCGGAAAGTTGAGCAATGCATTGATCTATTTCCCGAACTAAAGCATTTATTTTGAGTTTTGTATCTCGTTTGTATTGGTCGCTGCCAAGCATTGAGTTTGCTGTTTTTAAACACTCAAACTTTTCTTTCCAATCATCAATTTGTTGTTTAGATTGACGTTGTTGTTCTTTTAAAATCTGAACTTCTTCTTCAAGTTTAAGCTTACTTTGCTTCAGTTTTTCAAAATTATGAAGCAACTTGCTTATTCTATTTTCAAGAGAATCAACAATATCTGAAAGTTGAGACATTCAATGAGCTTTATCAATACTTATTTCACAAAGTTAACATTCGGGTTTAAATAAGCCAACTCTTTTTCTGTATTTTTTTGTAATATTGATACGAAGTACAATAAAATCGAAAACTCCCCATTAATTCTTAGTGTAACAACCTCATAAAATGAAGCACTTTATCCTTTTCATTTTCCTTTCTACGTGCTTGGTCCGTAGTCAAGAAAATATTCCAACAGATTATTTTAGCAATCCGTTAGACATTACGATGATACTTTCTGGAAATTTTGGTGAGTTACGGAGTAGTCATTTTCATAGTGGGCTCGACATTAAAACACAACAAAAAACGGGTTTTCCTGTCTATGCCCCTGCCGATGGCTATGTAAAACGCATTAAAGTATCACACTATGGTTATGGGAAAGCTTTGTATATCCAGCATCCTAATGGATACAATACAGTGTATGCCCACTTAGATAAATTTGATGGTGAAATTCAAAAATATGTAAAGAGAAATCAATACAATAAAGAAACTTTTGAAATTGAACTTTTTCCAGAAGCATCTGTATTGCCTGTAAAAAAAGGCGACATTATTGGGTTTACTGGTAATAGCGGAAGCAGTGGTGGTCCACATCTTCATTTTGAAATAAGAGATGCGGCTTCCCGCCCTATGAATCCTATGCTTTTTGGTATAGAAATTCCAGATACAAAAGAACCACTTATAAACAGTGTTTTTGCATACCCAATAAGCGAAGACGCACACGTAGATCAATCACAAAATCCTGTAAAACTTAGATTGAAAAGACAAAAAGACGGTTCTTATGTCGCTGAAAATATTAAAGCCTTCGGAAAAATTGGCTTTGGAGTGTCTGCTTACGACCAACAGAATGGAGCTTCCAACAAAAATGGAGCCTACCAGATTAAAACAAAGTTTAATGGTGAAGAACGATTTACTGTCCTTTTTAATAAATTTTCATTTGATGAAACGCGCTATTTAAATAGGTATATAGATTATAAATATTTTGAAACCAATAAGAGTCGTGTTCAAAAACTATTTAGACAATCTAATAATCCGCTTAGCGTCATTACACAAGAAGTTGATAATGGATATGTGCAAGTAGAGGACGGTTTTGCTTCAGTTTACACTATAGAGGTAAAAGATTTTAAAGAGAATTCGGTGTTAATTACCATTCCTATTGATGGAAAAAAGGATGAAATTCTCACCCCAAAAATAGTGGAAGAAACTTCAGATTATATTTATGCAAATCAAGCAACTTCCATAACAAAAGGAAAATTTAGCATCTATATTCCTTCCGAAAGTTTATACGAAGACACCTATCTTTCTATAGAAGCAAAGGGTGATACGCTAAACTTTCATGAAGACATTATTCCTATTCACAGAAATATTAGTATTACCGTTGATGCTTCAAACTATGAAGAGTCAGATTTAGACAAACTCTATATTGGTAGGATTAATTATAGAGGAACTCCATATTATAACACTACTTCTCGAAAGGGTTCAAAATTAACCGCAGGAATTCGGACATTTGGTAAATATTGCCTCGCCATGGATACCATTCCTCCTATTATTGAACCAAAAAACTTTAAAGATGGACAATGGATTAGTAAACTAGATGAATTAAAAATTAAGATTGATGATAAAGAATCTGGTATAAGTAGCTATCGTGCCACCATTAACGGAAAATTTATTTTAACAGAATATGATTATAAAAAAGACGTTCTTATATATGATTTTAATGACAATGTGATAGAAGAAACCGAAAACAATTTAAAACTTATCGTTGTGGATAATGTGGGAAATAGTACTACATTTGAAGCAACTTTTTTCAGAAAACAACTTTAATTTTTGCTTTTGAAGACGCTACAATTTACCCTACTGCTCCTCTTTACACTATTAACAACTTTAGTTTCGGCACAAACAGCTACCATAAAAGGACTTGTTTTTGATGAAAACAATAAGCCTATCTCTGGTGTAAATGTTGTGGCTGGCGATAGCGGAACACTCACTACCTTTGAGGGCGCGTACATTCTTGAAATACCTTCAAACCAAGATGTTACTGTTGTATTTTCCTACATTGGATTTAAGGATGCAAGACTTACATTAAACTTAAAATCCAATGAAGATTTTGAGTTTAACCCTACTCTAAGCGTAAGTATTGAACAAATTGGGGTTGTTGAAATTGATATTAAAAAGAGAAAAAGAATCGAAGGAATTACATCCCTTACTCCTGAAACTATAAGACGAATTCCAGGCGCTAATGCTGGAGTTGAAAATGTATTGCAATCGTTTGGAGGTGTTAATGCTAACAATGAATTAAGTACACAATACGCTGTGCGCGGTGGAAACTATGATGAAAACTTAGTGTATGTTAATGAAATTGAAGTCTATCGTCCATTCCTCATCCGAAGTGGACAACAAGAAGGATTGAGCTTTGTGAATAGTGATTTAACTTCAAGTGTCGATTTTTCGGCGGGTGGATTTCAAGCAAAATTTGGCGATAAACTTTCTTCTGTATTAGACATTACCTATCGTCGTCCCACAAGTTTTGAAGCTTCCCTAGATGCTAGTTTATTAGGGGCAAGTGTTTCGGTAGGTGGAAAATCCAAATCTGGACGTTTAACTGGAATTGTAGGACTTCGATACAGAGACAATAGTCTTTTTGTAAATGCCAAAGAAACAGAAACTAATTTTAGACCCAAATTTGCAGATGCACAAACCTATTTAACGTATAAGGTAAGTAGCAAGTTTGAGTTGGGAATTTTAGGAAATGTTTCTATAAACGATTATCAATACGAACCTTTAACGCGTCAAACAAACTTTGGAACTCTTGCCGATCCTCGTGCGTTGTTGGTATTTTATGAAGGTCAGGAAGAGGATAGATACAATACTTATTTTGGAGCTTTAAAAGGCACCTACGCCTTATCAGATAACTATACAGCTAAGTTTATTGGTTCTATTTATCAAACTACCGAAAAAGAATACTACGACATTCTAGCACAGTATCTTTTAGGTCAAGTAAATACAAATATTGGAGATGAAAATTTGGGTGAAGTTGAATTTGCTGAAGGCATTGGCGGGCAACTAACCCACGCAAGAAATGACTTAGATGCCCTCATTATGAATTTCCAGCATAAGGGTATATATAATATAAAAGATAGCCGAATTGAATACGGAATAAAATATACTCGCGAAGATATTCGTGACCGTATTCAAGAATATGAAATTATAGATTCTGCTGGATTTTCTATTAGACCTCCCCTTGAGGACTATGCAAACGATCAGCCATATGAAGCATACGATTCCCCTATTGTACCTTACACCACAATCAGAGCACAAAATGATGTTCAAATTAGCAGAATTTCTGGTTTTGCACAATGGAGTAAAAGAACTTCTTTAGGGAATAACGAATTATATCTTAACGCTGGTGTTCGCGCACAAAATTGGAATGTAAGTGGCGACGGTATTAAAAGCACAACACAAACCGTATTTAGCCCAAGAGCTCAAATAACATTAAAGCCCGATTGGGATATGGATATGTTATTTCGTCTTTCGGGAGGGTTTTATCATCAGCCGCCTTTTTATCGTGAATTACGAGACTCAACTGGAACTGTTAGGCCAGGTGTAAAAGCACAACAATCTATTCATATCGTATTCGGAAATGATTATAGCTTCGATTTATGGGAGCGTCCTTTTACATTAAATTCGGAAGTATATTACAAAAGCCTAACCGATGTAAATCCCTATACCCTTGAAAACGTACGAATTCGTTATAGAGCTAACAACAATGCCATTGCCTACGCCTATGGAGTAGATTTACGTTTAGCAGGTGAATTTGTACCTGGAACTGAGAGCTGGGTAAGTTTTGGATACCTTAAAACAGAAGAAAATATAGATGATCGCGGTTATATTTTTAGACCCACAGACCAGCGTTTAAAGTTTGGAGTTCTCTTTCAAGATTACGTGAAGATAATTCCCGATTTAAAAATGTATCTCAATATGGTTTATAATACTGGATTACCCGGTGGATCTCCTAGTTACGCAGACCCTTATAACTTTCAAACTAGGTTAAACGATTACAAAAGAGCAGATTTAGGAGTATCCTATGTGCTAATTCACGATAAGAAAAGAAAAGACAGTGGGATATTTAAGTCGTTTAAGGAATTAACTATTGGTGCAGAGATATTCAATATTTTTGATGTGCAAAACTCTATTACAAACACCTTTGTGAGAGATGTATACACCAAAGTTCAGTATGCTATTCCTAATTATTTAACTCCTAGAGTTTTTAATGTGAGAATAACTTCAAGATTTTAATTTTCGACGAATTCCTTTAATGTTGCAATGACATAATCGATTTCTTGTTTCGTATTAAAGCAAGAAAACGAGAATCGAATTGAAGGATTTTTTAGTTTGCCAGGAGAAAGTATTTGTTTAAGAACATGGGAACCTTCATCACTTCCACTCTGGCAAGCACTTCCTTGCGAACAAGCAATACCTTTTAGATCCAATTGAAATACTAACAATTGAGCTTTATCTTCAGGAATAGGTAAATTCACGCTTAATATAGAATAGGTGCTTTGTTCGGAGTCACCACTTAAACCATTAAAAGTAACGTTGTTAATGTTTTTTGTTATTTCAGTTTTAAAATATTCCTTTAAAGAGGCTACATATTGTTTTTCATTCTCCAAATTTTGATATGCAATTTTTAACGCTTCGGTCATTCCTGCAATAGCATATACCGCCTCTGTCCCTGCCCGAAGCCCTCGCTCTTGACCACCACCAACAATAAGTGGTTTTAAACCAGAATTCTTTCGTACAAATGCAAAACCTACACCTTTAGGACCATGGAATTTATGTGCCGAAGCTGCTGCAAAATCTATGGGAACTTTTCCAAAATCAGTTTTAAAATGTCCAATAGATTGTACCATATCACTATGAAACAAAGCGTCATTTGCTTTTGAAATCGATGCAATCTTCTCGATAGGTAAAAGCGTTCCTATCTCATTATTAACGTGCATAAGACTAACAAGAGTTTTGCTATTTGATTTTTTCAAAAGAATTTCAAAATGATCAATATCAATACTACTATCCTCTTTATGGTTTACGTATACAACTTCGATTCCCTCTTTTTTCTGAAGGGATTCAACTGTATGAAGCACTGCGTGATGCTCTAATTTACTAGTAATAATAGTTTGAACTCCTAAACTCCTAACACAACTCTGTATAGCAAGATTATCGGCTTCGGTTCCACCAGATGTGAATATAATTTCTGAAGCCTGTACATTAAATAACTTCGCAATTTCTTTTCTACAATTCTCAAGCAACGATTTAGATGACCTACCATATGTATGTGTAGATGAAGGGTTTCCATATTCTGTTTTAAGAACATTCGTCATGGTGTGGATTACCTCATTTCGCAACTGGGAGGTTGCCGCGCTATCAAAATACACTTTCTTCATAAAACTCTATTAATCGTAAGATTCTGCAAAAATACATATTAATATCTCTTATTGGCAGACGCTTTACAGAAGAATTCCTTTATTTTGCAATACAAATAAAAAAGTATGAAAAGACTTCTTGTTTTTTTTCTTCTAAGCATCTTATTCTTTGGATGTAATGACGGAGATGTAATTGTTACTTCTTTCAGCTTTGAGGATACCGATCTTCAATTTTGCACTGGAAGTGACTCGCACCTATTTTTCAAGATTAATAACGCTGATACCGAATCTATTTCCTTGCTTTTTCAAGGTGACTCGGATATTTTTTTTACTTCAGATACCACTAGAGTAACCCTTGATGGGACTTCAAACTATATAAATTTCAGAATTTATAATGGCCAAGTTAGTTCTAGTTATTTCTGCAATGAAGTCCCGCCAACCACACCACAAGTTATTGAGGAATATCTAGGCAACTCAGGAGTCGCCGAACTCGTAACTATTGCTAGTTATGATGATTTAGACGGAATTGATAGTGACGACGAAGGATTATTGGACACAGATGAAGACGGAATTTTAAATTACTTCGATTTTGATGACGATGGTGATAATGTTCCAACGCTTCTTGAGTTGGATACTGAAAATGCGGACGGCGACAACAATCCTTTAACAAATCCAAAAGATACTGATGGAGATTCAATTCCAGATTATTTGGACGATGATGATGACGGAGATGGCGTATTAACTAGATATGAAGATGCCGATTTGAATTTAGACCCAACTAACGACATAGATGATATAACAGTTGGCCCAAATTTTTTGAATCCGAAAGTTTCTAATAGTTATATTATAGATGCCTACAGAGAACACTCATTCGATTTTTCTACTAATATTGTATTAAAAATTTACAATTTAGTTCTAACCAATGGAAATGAGCAAATAACTTACGAAACTCTTATTTTGGGGAGTATAGAGGGAATACAAGATGGAACCCTATTAACTACCCCTAACTTCTAAACTCCCATTATGGATTGAGGAATATAGACTTCAAGAGCACCTCGACCATATTTTTGATAATCAGCATCGTAACATTTTAAATCTTCATACCTTCCAATTAAAAACTCTAATTCTGCTCGTAGCACACCCTCTCCTATCCCATGAATAAAGACAATTCTTTGAATTTTTTTTCTAATGGCAAATTCTAATTTATGCTTTGCACCATCCATCTGAATATTTAGTATTTGATAGCTTGATAAACTTTTATGGTTGTTTACTAATTGTTCAATATGCAAATCTACTTCCATAGGAGGTAATGTTCCTTTTTTAACTCTTAGATTCTGCTTTCTTTTTGGTTTTGACTCCATTTCAGAATAAATGGCATTATTAATTCCATCCAGAAATTTATCTTTAGAAATGCCTTGATCTAATACTATTTCGTTCTGACTAAAGGTCATTTCAAAACCATCATTTGTTTCAATTAAAATAGATTGACCGTTTACTTCTTTAACTATTCCCCAAATATCTTCGTCTAAAACAGACACCCTTACTCCTAAATCAATTTTTTTCATAGCTCAAAGAAATAAAAATAATGGCTAGCATTTCAAAAAGGAAGAAATTTCCTTCAAAACATGCAGATATTTAAAAAATATTATTATTTTTACAACTTGAAATAGAAGGCTTTACCCCAAATAAACCCTTCATAAACATAATAAGTATGAAAAACCTACTACTATCTTTAGCTGTTGCAATGATAGCTAATGTATCTTACAGTCAATTGTATGTCACCCCGAACAACAATGGCACCCCTGGAGACACAACAGATGACACACCTTCGTATGTCTTTGTTAAAAATCAGTTATTATTTGTAGAACAAGATGTCAATCTTGTTGAAAACACTAACACAACTACACAGTTAGCTAGTATTTACTTAAGAGATGAATCTCAACTTTTACAAGGAATTACTGCTTCTGCAAATAGCGGCACAGGCTATATATCAATATATCAGGAAAGTAACGCAGACTCTTATGATTATAATTATTGGTGTTCACCTGTTGGACGTCCTATTAGCACTGGGAATCAAAATTTTGGAATTCTTCGTGTTTATGATTCACTTTCCTACACTAATTCTGTTGTAACACAAACAAATGGGGCTTATAACTCAACATCCTCCCCTCTTAGTATTGCTACAAGATGGTTGTATAAATGGAATCCAATTACGCAAAGATGGCAGGCATTAGGTGGTGCGAATATTAACCCTGCGGGGAGAGGGTTTACTATGAAAGGAACAGATGTTACAGTACACGGCGACCCTTATAACGAACCTCAAAATCAGCGTTATGATTTTAGAGGAAGGCCTAACAATGGTACAATAGCCGTAGCTGTGCAAACAAATCCAGTAACTTTTACAGATGGGACGGCTTATTATTTTTCTCTTACAGGCAATCCATATCCTTCTGCTTTAGATTTGAATTTGTTTTTTAATGATGTTGATAATCAAGAGATCGATGCAATTCGGTATTGGGACGAGGATAGATCAATAAACTCTCATTTGTATATGGATAATAAAGGTGGTTATGGAACTTGGATTCCAGGACCCACGCCATACGTTGATGGTGGAGTTTATACTGTTCCGAATTTTATGAATTATGACAATGGTGGAAATCCTACCACTGATACTGGTGTTGATGGTGCCTCATTCGAAAGACTTTATGCTCCTGTTGGACAAGGGTTTA
>NZMG01000008.1 GCA_002694465.1 Flavobacteriaceae bacterium
TTGTTTTCTTCCTCCGTCATCGAAAAAACATAGGTAGTGTCCACCCGTTCATCGATGATAAGTAATGTGGTAGGGGTTAATAGAAACCCAACAAAAAGAAATAGGAAAAAAAAGCTTTTTGATTTCAAAAATATTATTTTGGCTAATTTACCTTTAAAAGTAAAGAAATTTATTAATAAAACATTAAAGTTCTTTCATGTCTTCATGCAGAATCCACCCCTCTTTGCCATCTGCTAACCGAATTTTACACCAGTTATCTTCAATTACTTGAATACTAACCTTAGCCCCTTCGTGTAATTTAAATGCCGTTTCACTACTCAATCGAGGCTCATTCTTTACTTCTGAAACTTCCGTAAAAACAATAGCCTCCTTTTGGTTTTCGGCCTTATGAAAGGTTCTAAAGGCCATAATTAAACCAGTTAAAATGACAAATATGGAAAGAAGTGACCCTAGAAAAAACATCCTTTTTCTCTGTGATTGGTACGAAAAATAATACCCTAAAAACAACAGCGTAAATAAAATTACCGCAACTACACTGGTCCAAGCCCACCCATTAAAAGTTAAAAGCTTGGAGAGCTTTGCATCCCATTTTGCAAATAGGGTTTGAGGTAAGGGCTCAATAGCATCTACGGTTGCATTCTGCGCAAAAACTAGGTTGTTTTTTATTTCTGAATCATTGGGTGAAAGTTGAAGCGCCCTTTCATAATAATAAATACTTGGTCCAACTTGATTAAGTTTATAATACGCATTGGCAATGTTAAAATACAATGCTGAAGAATGCTCTCCATTGGCAATAACCTTCATCCAATTATTAATAGCTTCTTGATATTTTTCAGCTCTATATTGCTCTTTTCCCTGCTCAAAAAAACCATTATTTTGAGTATTCCCAGTAAGAGAAATGAAGAAAACTACTATAAAAATCATCTTTTTCATCACCAAAAATTAATTAAATTGTTTATCAATACTTGAAAGGGTCTGCACCGCCGTGTCATAGTCCTTCTGGATAGAACCCTGTGATACTCCTGCGTAACGAGCAAATTCACAGCTTTTTAATAACCCAATAAATTGGGACACCACTTCTGTATTCACATTTCTTTCCCCCAATAATTTTGAAATATGCTCTTTAGACATTTCGCTAGTTTCAATATTCAATTTTGCTTTTAAATAATTATGGAGCGCTCGCTCTAACGATTCGTAAAAGGTGTCTTTATCGTTTAAATTCTTTTTCGCTTCACTCAAATATTTCTTAGCCAAAAGATTGGCGTGTCTTAGCCTGTTCCCTTCCACATCATTTAATCTTGCTCTACGTCTTCTACCAATTAAAATAAATAAAGGAATCACTATGAAAGGAGCGGCCATAACTCCCCAAAATAGCTTCGATTTAAAGAAATTCTCTTTTTGAATAGGTTCTAGATTGGCATCTAACTTTATGTCCTTAAATTGATCTGATTCCAATGCAACAGGTTGCTTACTATTAGATGTAGTTGGTTCTTTTACCGCTGTTACAGGGCCATTTTCAACTTCAATAACTATTTCTTGGGAGGAAAGTGTTTTATAGGTTTCCGTTTTAGGATCAAAGTAAGAAAAGCTAATTGGGCGTAATGGATAATTTCCTTTAAACTGAGGCACAACGGTGTAGTTTTCTGAAACCGTACCTGTCATTCCACTGGTTTGGGTTTTAATATTATCATTGCGAATAGGCTCATAAACCTCCAACGAATTTGGGAAAGTTACCGAAGGTAAATCGAATAATTTTAAATTTCCACTCCCAACTACAGTCACATTTAATTCTAAAGATTCGTTTGCATCCAGCTTAGTCTTGTTGGTAGATACTTTAAAACTGAAATTTCCAACAGCTCCAGAAAAATTGTCGGGTTTTCCTTGCTGCGGAAGTGGCTTTACCGTTATGGTTCTGTTTCCTGCGGAAATGGTTTTATTCACTCTAGTCATTAAAAAGCGCCCAAAAAGATCTCTTTTGTTTGAACGTACATCAATAGGAACATCCAGCGTGAGTGGTTCAATATTTAATTCGCCTGTTTTCTGAGGGTATAGCACTGTTGTACGAAGAATTACATAGCGATAATCTTCCCCGTTGTACTTTCCTTCATAGATTTTGAAATTACCCTGGTTATCGATATTCTGACTCCAGAAATCGGCATATTTTGGTGTATCGATTTCTCTCCAATTACTCGTAATACTTACCTCGTTAGAAACGTATAGCTTATACACCACCGTAATCGCTTCATTTAAATAGGGATTGGCATTAGAAACCTCAGCGACCAAATGCACATTCTCACTAGCAAGATAGTCGGCATTATTGCCGTCTTTTGGGATATCTACTGCCGCAGTAACCTGTACCGAAACGGGAGGTGATTTATAAATCTCCCCATCAATCTCAATGCTAGCTTGCCCTATGGTAAAATTACCCTGGCGCTGTGGTGCTAAGAAAAAAGAATAGGTTTTTGAATAGCTTCGCTTTCCGTTAATCCAAGAATTACTTATGGCTTGGTTAGGACCTCCAACCACGCGAAATCCTTCAAAGCTAGGTGCAGTGAAGTTATCGCCATCTTGATTCATTTCAAAATCAACACGCAAACGCTCATTAATCCCTAACTTTTTCTTGCTTAATTTAGCTTCGAACTGAACTTGCGAATGTGCGAAGCTTCCCAAAAGCAGAAATAAGAGTAAGTACAAACTATTTTTTGCTCTCATCATTACCAATCTTTAGTCGATTTTACTTTTGCACCTTTTTGTTTTTGAACATTAATTTTATCCTGAACCTTTTTCTCTTCATTATTCATAGCATCTAAAAGGTTTTTTATTTGCTGAGGAGACATTTGTCCTGGCGTTGGTTGCTGTTTTTGATCTTTGGGTTGATCTCCTTCATTTTCCTTTTTAGGCTCTTGAGGCTTTTCATTTTCTCCTTCTTCGTCACCCTCTTTTTTATCGTCCTTTTGGTCCCCTTGGTCTTTATTATCTTCTTTTTCTTCGTTATCTCCGTCCTTATTTTGGTCTTTATTATCCTTATTTTCTTGGTTCTCTTTTTGATCTTCGTTTTCCTTGTTATCCTTATTATCATCTTCCCCATCACCCCCTTTTGGTGGGTTTTTCTCCAACATTTCTTTTGCCAAAGCTAAATTGTAACGCGTTTCGTCATCGGTTGGGTTATTCCGAAGTGCATTTTTATACGCCTCCACCGCATTTTGATAATCTTTAGCATTCATAAAGGTATTCCCCAAATTGTGGAATGCTTTGTGCTTTTCTGGTTTTGTGGTGGCAATAGAAGCCGCTTGCTTAAAACGCATCATCGCTTCATCGTTCTTAGCCTTATTATAATAAGCGTTGCCAAGATTGTATTTCCCTACTTCTTCAGAAGGATTTATTGCAATCGCCTTCCTATAATTTACTTCGGCATCTGGGAAGTCTCCCTTGGAAAGTTCTTCGCCACCTTCAGCCAAATAATTAAAGGTTTCTTTTTCAATTTTAATTTGCTCTTTGCTTTTTTCTTGAGCCGAAAGGCTTCCCAAGCAAAAAAGAATCAACCCAACTATTTTAAAAACAATACTTTTCATCTTAATCTCCTTCATTAAATAAGTTCAACTTCTGTAACCAACTGGTTTTTCTTTCTAAAAATAACACATCCAACATCAGCAAAAATAATGCCCCGCCTAAAAACCATTGAAACTGGTCTTTAAAATCTGTAAATTGCTTGCTTTCAAATTCCTTTTTATCCATTCCATTTAAAATAGCGGTTACGGTTTCCACTACTTCTTTGGTATTGCTACCGTTAATGTACTCCCCATCTGCATTTGAAGCGATTTCTTTAAGTGTTTCTTCATTAAGTCTCGTAATGACCTGTTCATTATTTTCGTCTCTTTTATAAAACTGAAGTACTCCGTTTCGTTTTATTGGAATAGGTGCACCCTGTAGCGTTCCGACTCCTATGGTATAAATTTTTATTCCCAATTTTGAAGCTTCCTCTACAATTTCCGAAACATTTCCCTCGTGGTCTTCACCATCGCTTATAATAAATAAAACACGATTGGTTTGCTCTTCATCATTATAAAAGGTTTTAGCCATGGAAATCGCTTCGGTTATGGCTGTCCCCTGTGAAGAAACCATATCGGTATCCATGCTGCTTAAAAATAATTTAGCCGAAGAAAAATCAGTAGTAATTGGCACCTGCGGAAAAGCACTTCCCGCATACCCAATAATACCTATGCGGTCTCCGGCCAAGCTATTAATTATTTGAGTAATAAGTTGTTTCGACTTTTCTAAACGATTGGGTGCAATATCTTCTGCCAACATACTTTTTGAAACATCCAAGGCAAATACTACATCCACTCCTTCTCGTTTTACTGTTTCGATTTTAGTTCCAATTTTTGGGTTGACTAATGCAAAACTTAAACAAGCCAGTGCCAATGAAAGTGCTAAAACTTTTAAAATACCTTTAAATACAGACCGATTAGGACTTAATTTTTTTAATAAATTACTATCAGCAAACTTCCGTTGTGTTTGCTTGCGCCAAACCAACACCCATAAAAAGAGTACCACCAAAACTGGAATGGCGAAAAGCACATAAAAAAATATGGGTTGTTCTAATTGATACATAGTTTAAACAAAACTTCTAAAAAGGGTGTAACGAAGCAATAATTCTAATCCCAAGAACCCTAAAGCCAATAGTGTTAATGGGCGAAATTTTTCGTCGTAATTTTTATATTTAAATTCTTCTATTTCGGTTTTTTCTAGTTTGTTGATCTCGTTGTAAATTTCTTCTAATTTCGTGTTGCTAGTTGCTCTAAAGTATTTTCCGCCTGTGGTTTGTGCAATTTCTTTCAGTAAGTCTTCATCAATTTCTACTTGTACATTCCCGTATTGAAATTGCCCGTTTGGTAAAATTCCAATAGGCGATACAGCCATTCCATTCGTTCCTAAACCAATTGTATAGGTTTTTATACCAAATTCAACAGCCAATTCACTTGCTGTTCTTGGGTCAATAAAACCTGTATTGTTTACCCCATCGGTTAATAAAATAATCACTTTACTTTTCGCTCGACTGTCCTTTAATCTATTTACCGAAGTCGCTAATCCCATCCCAATGGCAGTTCCTCCTTCAATAATAGTGTTATACGATATGCTTTTAAGAGAGGACAAAACAATGCTTTTATCACTTGTCAACGGTGTTTTCGTATAGCTTTCACCAGCGTATTCTACAAGTCCAATTCTATCGTTAGGGCGTTCATTAATAAAGCGGGCCGCTACTTCTTTTAATGCTTCAAGTCTATTTGGTTTTAAATCGCGAGCCAACATACTTGCCGAAACATCAATAGCAATTACAATATCAATCCCACTTGTGGTTTTAATTTTAGTGCTTTCGTCCACATTTCTGGGTCGTGCCATCGCAATAATTAGGGCGCTTAACGCTAACAAACGAAGCACAAACAACAACGGACGTAGTTTAGCCAACCAATTTTTTGACGTTTTGAAGCCTTCAATACTCGAAATTTTTAGCGATGCCGTTTGCTTATTTCGTTTTAAAATATGCCAAATAACCAGCAGAGGCAGTAGTAAAAACAGCCAGAAAAATTGCGGATTGACAAATTCAAAATTGGTAAACATTATTTTTCTTGTTTTTCGCCTTCGTTGGTAATTTCTAATTCTACCGAATCAATAATTCGATTCTTTATTTGCTCGGCATAGGCACCATCATCTTGATATACCAATAATACTGTTTGTATGCCTCCTTGTTGTGCAAAAATGAGTAACTCATAAGAACTTTTTTCTTTCAACATCCTTGATTCTGAAACCTGTACATTAAAGTCGCCATAGGCTTTTAATCCTTTAATTCCCTTTTCAGTTTCAAAATCTTCGCGCTTCACAATCATATTTTTTGCGCCCCTATTATCAAGTTCCATTAAGGTCCCATCCAAAGCAGCATTTAAATCTATTTCTTCATTGGTGGGATTTAACTGCATGGTGGAAACTGTCATAAAAAAGGCCTCTCTTAAGTCTCCAGCAGAAAAAACAGACATTTGCTTAACGGCCTGCTGAAGTTGTGGCGCTACACTATCACTAATGCGTTTTAAAACTTCTGGGGTTTCTATAATGACAGCAGGATTTCCATATTCACTTCGGTACCATCTTGCTTCTGCCATATCTCGCATGTCATTTCCGAGGATTTTATCTTTCAAATTATCGAATCCTGTAATGCTTCCGTAAGCAACCAATCCAGCAACTATAGCGGAAATAACAAAGGAAATTCCATACACCCACTGCTTTCTTTTCTTCCGCTTTGCGAGTAATTCCAGATAGGCTTCGTTCTCTGCCATTTCCTCCTCGGTAGGTTCGGGAATAGCCTCATGGGTTTCGTTAATAATTTCCTCAATTGTTTTTCTATCGGAAGTAGCCTGTGAAAGTTCCTGCTGAAACTTCGCAAACTTTACCAAATCTGCACGCTTTAAAATTGCATCCAGTTTCCGAATCATTTCTTGGTCAAAATCGAAATGTCCAGAATCTTTATGAAGTAATAATCGTTCTATTAATTCATCACTGGTACTTTCAAGTGCTTTGTCATCTACTTCTCGGTCGATGTATCTTTTTACAATTTCGGTTAAAGAGGAATAATAAGCCTTGCCTTTATTTTCTTTTAAATATTCTGTAGCATCCAATTTTTGAAGTGCTACCATGGCTTCTTCATAAGGCGGAAGCTGCTTCTCTCGTTCTTCTTTTAATTTTTTTCTTCGGAAGAAATAATATACCAAACCTGCAATTACTAAAAACGGCAACAACCAATACAATAGTTTTAACCAGTCGAAATCTGAAGCATTTACATCAATCGCCGGTTTTATATCAAACATTTTCTGTTTGGTTGTATCTACAGGGACATCCCTAACCTCCACTTTTACCGAATCGGTATCGAATTTTCGATCATTAATCATTACCCGTTGCACAGGAATAGTGTAAGAGCCAGAATCGAATTGGGTTAAACCGTACCTTTTTATTAGACGAAATTTTGCGTCGGCAAAACTAGTGTCCACTTTATAGGATTCTATCATTTCTAGTGGGCTAAAACTTTGCCCTTCCGGGAAAAGAACCAAATCTGTCGAATCTGCTTCAACAAGTATGGTGTATTTTATTTCTTCACCTATTCGAATTAAGGTAGTATCAACCTTAGAAGTTACTTGAGAAAATACAGAAACAAAAGGAACTATAAAGAAGAGATTCCTCGCTATCGCTCGGAATGACAAAATTTCATTTATAAAATGTTTCATTTTCATTTATCCTCTCCTTTTAAAATATCCCAACAGTTTTTTTACATAACTTTCATCTACACGACAATCAATTATACCAGCACCACTTTTTCTAAAAGAATCTACATAAGCATCTACTCGTTCTCGATAGTACGCATGATATTTTATTCTCACCCCTTTTGAGGCTGTATTGACTAGTAAGGATTCCCCTGTTTCTTCATCTAGCATTTGCACCATCCCTAAATTTGGAATTTGCTCCTCTTTTTCATCATACACTCTAATTCCAGTAACATCATGTTTCCCTGAAACGATTTTCAATGTATCTGCATAACCATCAGTAATAAAATCGGAAAGCACAAAAACTATCGCTTTCTTTTTCATAACGTTTGTCAAATATTTTAAAGCCTGAGCCAAATCTGTTTTATTGCTTTTAGGCTGAAATTCCAATAATTCGCGAATGATTCGCAGTACGTGCGATTTTCCTTTTTTAGGTGGAATGAATAACTCTATTTGGTCACTAAAAAGAATTAGACCAATTTTATCGTTGTTCTGCATTGCCGAAAATGCCAATGTAGCTGCAATTTCGGTGACAATTTCATTTTTAAATTGGTTTTTTGTTCCGAAGAATTCTGAACCACTAATATCAGCCATAAGCATCATGGTAAGTTCTCGTTCTTCTTCAAAAACCTTTACATAGGGTTCGTTATAACGTGCTGTAACATTCCAATCGATACTTCGAACATCATCACCAAACTGGTATTGACGCACTTCGCTAAAAGTCATCCCGCGTCCCTTAAAAGTACTGTGGTACTCCCCACCAAAGACATGGTCACTTAGGCGACGTGTCTTAATTTCAATCTTTCGTACTTTTTTAAGAAGTTCTTTTGTATCCACTTTTTTTCAGGCTAAAGGTTTCAGCTTTTTGGCAAGTTAACTTTACACTTGGGTCTTTAATCTGCTAGGGAACTTCAATTACATTTACAATTTGGTTGATTAAGTCTTCTGAAGTTACATTCTCCGCTTCGGCTTCATAGGTTATTCCAATACGATGACGCAACACATCATGAACGACCGCGCGAACATCTTCTGGAATTACATAACCTCTTCTCTTAATAAAGGCATAACACTTGGCAGCCATAGCTAGGTTTATACTACCTCGGGGTGAAGCTCCAAAGCTAATAAGAGGTTTAATACTTGATAAATTGTATTTTTCTGGATTCCTAGTAGCAAAAATGATATCCAAAATATATTTTTCAATCTTCTCATCCATATACACATCGCGAACTGCGGCTTGTGCTCTTTTAATTTGGTCGAGAGTTACCACTGGGTTTATTTTTTCGTACCCTTCTTTTAGGTTTTGACGAATAATTAATTGTTCCTCATCTAGCTTTGGATACTTAATTACTGTTTTCAACATAAATCGATCCACCTGTGCTTCTGGCAATGGGTACGTTCCCTCTTGCTCTATCGGGTTTTGGGTTGCCATTACCAAAAATGGTCTTTCCAAAACAAAAGTTTCATCTCCAATAGTTACTTGTTTTTCCTGCATCGCTTCAAGTAATGCAGATTGTACTTTGGCAGGGGCTCGGTTAATCTCATCTGCGAGTACGAAATTGGCGAAAATGGGGCCTTTTTTAATACTGAAATCGTTTGATTTCATATTATAAATCAAAGTTCCTACTACATCCGCAGGAAGTAAATCCGGGGTAAACTGAACGCGGCTAAAACTTCCGTGAACCGCCTTGGCTAAGGTGTTAATCGCTAGCGTTTTTGCAAGACCAGGCACACCCTCTAATAAAATGTGTCCTTGTCCTAATAGTCCAATGAGTAATCGCTCGACCATATGCTTTTGGCCAATGATTACTTTATTCATTTCTAAAGAAAGAATGTCTACAAAAGCACTTTCCTTTTCAATTTTCTCATTTAAGGCTCCTATATCCAGAGTCGTAGTTGTTTCTTCCATGGTTTTCTTTTTTCAGAATAGCGTTTGTTTTAAATCACCCGCAAATTGATTATTTCTAATGAAAATTGCTGTTAACAATTGGTTAAAAATTCTTATAAATAAAGGGGCTAACAAAGATTAATATAAATTCAAATCCTTAATTTTAAAAAATTGAAATACAACAGATGAAAACACAATTTTCAAAAGTAATACAAGGATGCATGACATGGGGTGCTTGGGGAAAGCAACTTTCTAAAAGTGAGATGGTTAACCTCATACATCACAATATTGAATGCGGTATTACTTCGTTTGATCACGCCGATATTTACGGCGATTATACCACCGAGATTGCCTTTGGAAATGCCTTTGCAGAAAGTAAAATAAATCGTGAAAGCATTGAAATTATTTCGAAATGTGGGATTCAGTATGTAGGAAAAACGAGAAATAATGAAATTAAACACTATCAATATGACGCAGAATACATTATTTGGAGTGCAGAAAAATCGATAAAAGATTTACAATGTGAGTATTTAGATTTACTCCTCTTACATAGACCAAGTCCATTAATGCATCCTGATGAAATTGCTAAAGCGATTGAAAAACTAACTGCTGAAGGTAAAATTAAAAGTTTTGGAGTTTCCAACTTTACTCCTTCACAAATGGAATTAGTTGGTTCTAAAAACAGAATTGAATTTAACCAAATTGAATTTTCATTAACAGCACATCATGCCATGTTTGATGGCACATTGGACTATCTATTTCAGCATAAAATAACACCTATGTGTTGGAGTCCGTTAGGGAGTGTTTTTAAGGAACGAAATGATCAAACCTATAGAATTCATAATATTTTAGATGCGCTTTCTGAAAAATATAACGCTACTAAAGACCAACTTGTATTGGCATGGATTATGAAACACCCTTCAGGAATTCATCCAGTTATTGGCACCACTAATAAAGAACGAGTTAAAAATGCTGCTGAAGCAACTAAGATTGAATTAACCGATGTGGATTGGTTTCAACTCTTAGTAGCTAGCCAAGGTCATAAAGTCCCATAAAAAAAGGGCGCTTGTGCGCCCTTTTCATAAACTTTTCATTCTATTGAAAAGTTACCACTTCCATTTCAGTAGCTACTCCTGCAATAACCTCTACATCTGGTATGGTAATTGGAGGTAATCCAAGATTCGCATCTGCTTCCAACGTTAATGTGTAAGTACCTTCAGGAACTCCTTGTAACACATAATTTCCTTGAGCATTTGTATAGGTAGAAATTATAGTATTCCCATTGGAGGCTGTAACTAGTGTTTGTACTCCAAGAGGTAACACTAGACCTGTAATACTTCCTGAGTCTACAGCCAAACTTGCCCTAATAACAGGATGTAGAGAATAGCCTCCGTTCCCTTGTGCAACAATAGATTCTTCCACGTTAAAATCGAGAATTACATCGTAATGGCCTCCATCCTCTATCGTTTCATTTACTTGCACTTTTAACCCGGATTGTTGTGAGCTTGGAGTATCTAAAGGATACGATTCCCCATCTACCACAATACTGTTTTCAGTACCCAATATTAATCGTATTTGACTAATACTTCCTGCTGGGATTTCATCATTTACTAATAAAACAGAAATACCCCCGGTGAGTTCCAACAAATTATAGACTCCCGCATTTATTTCGCCAATTGAAACTTCATCATTGTTACCGTTATATTTAATTACAACATCTTGGACATCTACATAAACCGCTTCATAATCACCTGGAGCATCAACCAATTTTACAGACATAGTTGCACTTCCTTGGATATTAGAGTCATCATCATCTTTACAAGAAACAAAAGCAGTAAATAACATAATCATTAAACTGAATTTCAATACATTTTTCATATTCTTATTATTTTAGGTTTGTGAGACAAACATAATTATGGGAATTCTAGATTAAAACACTTTTAACACCCCTTAACAATAACTTTAACCAACTTTTATCTTTAAAAAAAGTTAAAGAAGTTTTACTTTTAAGGGATGAAAAAAACTGCTTTAATAACAGGAGCCACCTCTGGCATTGGAAAAGCAACTGCCCAGATTTTTGCTGAAAAAGGTATACGACTCATTTTATGTGGACGAAGACAAGAAAGGCTGGATAATCTTGCAGTTGAGTTGCAAAAACATACCGAAGTTTACATACTTAATTTTGATGTTCGAAATAAAATTCAAGTATTCGAAAGCATAAAAAATCTTTCCGAAGCCTTTTCAGAAATTGATATTTTAGTGAATAATGCTGGAAATGCTCACGGCTTAGACCCCATTCAAGATGGCTCTATTGAAGATTGGGATGCCATGTTAGATATCAATGTTAAAGGCTTATTATATGTCACCAAAGCCATTTTGCCAGGAATGCTTAAGAGAGGTTCGGGCCATATTATCAATATTGGCTCTACTGCAGGAAAAGAAGTATATCCCAACGGAAATGTCTATTGTGCAAGCAAGCATGCCGTGGATGCACTTAACCAAGGAATGCGTATTGACCTCAATGGTAAAGGAATTAAAGTTGCTGCTATCAATCCAGGTATGGTTGAAACCGAATTTAGCGAAGTACGTTTTAAAGGGGATACCGAACGAGCTTCTAAAGTGTATCAAGGATTTACCCCATTAAAACCAGAAGACATTGCAGAAATTATTTGGTTCACAGTCACTCGTCCCCCCCATGTTAATATAGCCGACTTAACCGTTATGTGCTTAGATCAAGCCTCATCAACCATTGTGAATAAAAAATAATCGTTGTCCCTATAGCGCAAAAAAGAAATAAAGAAAAGATTCCTGCCTTCGCAGGAAATAGATATGATTAACAAACGCCTTCTTATCAAAAATCTATTGGCTCACAACGATGAGAGCTCCTTCTATGATAAAAAAAGAAAGATTGATTTAGGTTCTAAAGAAGGCAAGGCTAAATTTCTAAAGCATATTTGCGCGCTTAGTAATAGCAACCCAAAAAACAACAGTTACATAGTTATTGGGGCAGAAGACGAATCGAATGAAATTACAGGTGTCGACTTTTTTGACGATAGTAAAATTCAGAATCTGGTGAACGCCTATCTCACCAATCCTCCATTAATTGCCTACGAAAATGTTATGTTTCCTCATCTTCCAGCTGACAAAGTAGTGGGACTAGTTTCTATTCGCCCCACGGGTGAAATAACATCACTTCGAAAAAACATTTGGAAGTATTGGGGTGGCTCTATATTTCTTCGCGATGGAAGTATCTCGATGCCCAAGGATTTCGATATTGAAATTAAGGATGTTAATTCTGAAATTGTAAAATCCATTGAAAATCAGTCTAAAAATAACATAGAATACACACTGGATGGCGTGATTGATTTTATCAATCATCGCCATAGCGACCTACCCTCACATTACAAAGTTTTTAAAGAGCAATTTGTGGTTTGTTGGGCAGGCCTTGTGAAACACATTAAAGGGCAAAACTATTATTCTCGAGTAGATATTGAACTTATTAACGAGCAAGTGCGACTTTTTTATTCGGCCCTAGATGAGATAAGTATCGAATATAATGAGGATTCCTTCAAAATTATAGAGTATGTCCATCTTGGTTTAAACGAAAATTACAAGTACTATCCGTTAGAAGAAGTGACTATTTCATTTAAGGAAAATGGTTCGTACCATATGGATGCTACTCTTATTTTCGAACCCCCTCAATTCAACAAACGCAATTTATATCATATATATAATGCCAATAATGCCCTATTGGATAAACTGAAAAAAAACATTCCTTTGTCTGAAAGGGAAGAACGTGATCTTGAAAAATTACCTGCAACCTATCTTATTTGTTACCTCAATAATTTTGAAGATGCCATTGAAAAATTACTAGAATCGAAAGATTTTTTGAAACAAATTAACGGGGATGTATACCAATCGTTTAAAGATGCTACACGCATTCTAAGGAAAGTAAAATACAGTTAATTTTTTAGTATCTTTAACTAAAGAAATATATACTTTATGAAAATATATATACTTCATTTTTTTACTCTTTTCATATCGTTAACTGGCAATACTCAATGTAGTGTAAATCCTTTTATTGAAAAAAATTATAAATATGATGCTTACACTCTTTTCTTTAGAGAATTTATAGAAATTCCTAGTCATCCAAACTATGATATTCCTATTTTTGACGAAAGTGAGATAACTCCCTATTTAGAAAAATTGTCTGCTATCTATGAAAAATCTCTAAATAATCCAACCATTGACTCATTATTCAATTATTTTCAAATTCATACTAACAATTTTTTTCCAAAGAATGTTCCTTTTGGAAAAATAGTTTTATTAATTCCAGAAGAAACGCCTTGGGTATTTCAATTTTTAGATACCGGAATTTCTGGAGAACCAGTATTAGATAATTTAATCTCAACATACCAATTTGAAATAGAAGGATATGGTATCGTAGAACCTCCTCCAAAATATATTGTCGATTTATCTTCATCCATTCCTTATTTAAATACTTATGCCTTAATGGATGATTTTGATGCAATAGATGGTATTTTATTTTCTGAAATTGGCTATTCTGACACCCCTCTTTATAATTATCTGGGACCTTACTTTGAAGTTAACAATGAAGAGGTTCGTGCTACCAACATATATAATGCAGAAAATGAATTTATTTTTTCCTTACATACAGGACCATGTTGGACATCCTGTGAAATAGATAAGGCTTGGATTGTAACCGTTTCAGAAGATTGTGAAACGGTATCAGTTGAAATACTATCAAACAACAAAAACAAAATTTCTCCTAATATTTCAGTATTTCCAAATCCTTCCAGAGATAACATTTTTATTAATTCAGGGAATCAAATTATCAAAACCTTAACCTTTTATAATATTTATGGAAAAACTTTACCTATATCTTACCAAACGGAAAGTAATAGCATTAATATCTCACATTTTTCAACAGGTATTTACTTTTTAAAAGTTGAAACTTTAGATGGAAAAATTGAAACAAAAAAAATAATTAAACAATAAATTATATTAAAAATGGGGATTTTCGACAAAATCAAAGAAAAACTAAGTAACGAATTTATCGACATCATCGAATGGCTTGACTATACCGATGATACCATTTGCCATCGTTTTGAACGCTACCAAAACGAAATAAAAAACGGGGCAAAACTCATTGTTCGCGAAGGACAAACCGCCGTATTTATTAACGAAGGACAACTCGCAGATGTTTTTACCGCGGGAACCTATACTTTAAATACCCAAAACCTACCTATTCTTGCCACATTAAAAGGTTGGAAATACGGGTTTAACAGTCCTTTTAAAGCCGAAGTCTATTTTGTAAACACGCATTTGTTTACCGATGAAAAATGGGGCACCAAAAACCCTATTACGTTAAATGATGAACGCTTCGGACTCGTTGAAATTAGAGCCTTTGGAACCTATGCTTTTAAAATAAGTGATGCTGGTAAATTTGTAAAAGATATCGTAGGCACCGATAATAATTTTACCAATTTTGAAATCAACGAACACTTAAAAAGTCTTATCGCCACTCGGTTTACAGATACCGTAGGCGAAGCTAATTTACCTATAGAATTATACGCAGCCAATACCACCGAACTAAGCGAAACTTGCAAAGAAGTGATGCAACCCGAGTTCGATAGTGTGGGAATTTCTCTTGAAAAATTCTTTATTGAAAACGTCTCCATGCCGGAAGATCTTAAAAAAGAAATCTTCGAGTATAGCCGTATTGACAAATTAGATTTAGATAAACTTACCAAATTTAAAACGGCTAAAGCTATAGAAGCCGCGGCCAACCAAGAAGGAGGAACGGCAGGTGCTGGAATGGGAATGGGAATGGGCTTTGTCATGGCCCAACAAATGGGCGGCATGATGACTGGAGGCACTCAACAGGCACCTAATCAACAACAAGCTTCTGTACCACCACCCATGCCTGTTGCGGTTCAGTATTTTTATGCTGCAAACGGGCAACAAGCAGGCCCAGTAACGATGGAACAACTAAGCGCTTTATTTGCCAATAGAACAGTAAATAAAGACACCTTAGTTTGGAAACAAGGAATGGCAAATTGGACAGCCTTAAAAGATGTAGAAGAGTTAAAAGCATTTTTAGGCGGAAGTACACCTCCTCCATTACCTGGGGCATAATTTAACCTTTTGGGTTATAAAATATGCAAACAGAACCTCAGCAAAAAGCCGAATTAAAAAAAGCCTGTGTTAACTGCGGGGCAGAATTGTTATATGCTCCAGGCACTACAGAGCTTCAATGTGAGTATTGTAATTATACTCAGGAAATTCCTCTTTCAGAAAGCAGTTTTGAAGAACTAGAACTTAAGGCTTATTTGGATTCTGTGGGGTCTCAATCCCATAGTGAAGCCATTACGATGTTGCAATGCAAAAACTGTGGTGCCAACCAGCATATTGAGGAAAACTACAAATCATTGCATTGTGTGTATTGTAGTTCTCCATTGGTTATTGAAGATGCTACTAAAGAAGAGTGGATTTTACCAGGCGCCGTATTGCCTTTTCAAATGACTCAAGACAAAGCGCACCAAGTTTTTCAAAAATGGGTTTCGGGATTATGGTGGGCGCCTAACAAGCTAAAAAAAGCGAGCTTAGATCCACAAAATACGAAAGGATTGTACGCGCCTTATTGGACGTTCGACGCACAACTATATGCTAATTATACTGGTCAACGCGGAGATTATTATTATGTAAGTGTTCCGTATACCACTACTGTAAATGGAAAAACGGTAACTCGTATGCGACAAGAGCGTCGCACACGTTGGACTCCAGTAAGTGGAAATATTTCAGGATTTGTGGATGACACCCTCATAAAAGCTTCAAAGCAAAAATCTGGAGCCATTCCTCAAAAGGTTGCCCGATGGAATTTAATAGAATTAAAGCCTTTTGATAGTAGTTATTTGGCTGGTTTTGTCACCGAAAAATACACCATTCCATTGCAAGAAGGACATATAGAATCTAATAAAGAAGCTCGAAAAATTGCAGAGCGTTGGGCATGTAGAGACATTGGTGGAGATACACAGCGCATTTCTTCTTTAAACATGAAATTAACTGACGAAACCTTTAAACATATTCTGTTACCTGTGTATATAAGTGCCTACAGATACAAAAATAAGCGTTACAATTTCTTTGTCAATGGGCAAACAGGAGCCATCTCAGGGCAACGACCTTATTCTTTTTGGAAGATTTTCTTCTTCGTTTTATTTATTCTAACGATTATAGGGGTAATCATTTTTATTGCCAACCAATGAGAACACTCGTTGTAGGAGATATTCATGGAGGATTAAAGGCACTTAAGCAAGTTTTGGATTTCATTGATCCAAAATATACCGACCGGTATATTTTTTTAGGTGACTATGTGGATGGCTGGAGTGAAAGTGCTGAAACCATCCAATTTTTAATTGAATTTTCGAAAAAGTTTGATTGTATTTATCTACGTGGAAATCACGATGAATTGACTTACAAATATTTGAAGCACGGTGACGATAACCCACTATGGCTCAATCATGGGGGAAGAGAAACTCGAAAAAGTTATGAGGCTTTTTCTTCTTCAGCAATAGAAGAGCATCTTCAATTTTTTCATAACCTGGTAAACTATCATATCGATTCTAAAAACAGGTTATTTGTTCATGCTGGGTTTACCAATTTGCACGGCCCTCAAAACGAATATTATCCCAATCTTGTGTATTGGGATAGGACGCTTTGGGAAGTGGCTTGTTCTTTAGATCAAAGTCTTTCAAAAGACAATCCGCAATATCCTACTCGACTCAAGTTGTTTTCAGAAATTTATATTGGGCATACTCCTGTAACTCGATTGGGTGAAACGGTGCCGCTTCAATGTGCAAATGTTTGGAATATTGATACCGGTGCTGCTTTTAAAGGGCCTCTTTCAGTTATTGATGTCGACACCAAAGAAGTGTGGCAAAGTGACCCCGTTTACAAATTATATCCTTCAGAAAAAGGAAGAAATTAAAGAGGTTGAATTTGAAAACTTCTTACTTCAGGAATTACATGACATTCGTTAGCCCCTACTTCTATAGGTTGGGAAACAAATTCTTCATACCCTTCTGCAGAAATATGAATGGTATACGTGCCAGGACGTTCTCCCGCCCCAACAAAATTCGTGAAATCGAAAAATGCCATTAATTCTTCTGTATAATTTCCATCCGTGGCAGTAACCGTGATATTTTCAGTTATTACCTCCCCCGAATCTGCATCAGTTATGGTGATTGAAAGACCATAGACAAATTCTTCAGTACAAAATACCTCATCATCCTTTTGAACACAGGCAAAGAGAAGAAAACAACAACTGAATAATACAATTTGTTTTATCATGAGGTTAAAAACGATTCCCTTTAGTTTTTAGTATAAAAAAACCGCCCCAGAAAAGGCGGTTTATCACTTTATAATAGTATTACAAATCGAATTTAATTCCTTGTGCTAAAGGTAATTCGGTAGTATAATTAATAGTATTTGTTTGTCTGCGCATATATACTTTCCAAGCATCACTTCCAGACTCACGCCCGCCACCTGTTTCTTTTTCACCTCCAAAAGCACCTCCAATTTCGGCTCCAGACGTTCCAATATTAACATTGGCTATTCCACAATCGCTACCTGCGTGACTTAAGAAACGCTCGGCTTCTCTAAGATTGTTGGTCATAATGGCTGAAGAAAGTCCTTGCGCCACCCCATTTTGAATGTCGATAGCATTTTCAACATCGCCACTATATTTTAATAAGTATAAAACGGGAGCGAAGGTTTCGTGCTGTACAATTTCAAAAGAATTCTTAGCTTCGGCGATAGCGGGTTTTACATAGCATCCACTTTCATAGCCTTCACCTTCCAAAACACCACCTTCAACCAACAGCTTTCCACCTTCGGCTACCACTCTTTCTAACGCTTTGTTATACATAGCAACAGCATCTGTATCGATAAGTGGTCCCACATGGTTTTTTTCATCTAATGGATTTCCAATACGTAATTGACCATAGGCAGCGACTAAGGCATCCTTTACCTTATCGTACATGCTTTCGTGAATAATCAATCGCCTTGTTGAAGTACATCGCTGTCCAGCGGTACCTACGGCACCAAATACAGCACCAATGACTGTCATTTTTATATCGGCATCTGGAGTGACAATAATAGCATTATTTCCACCTAATTCTAACAAGCTCTTTCCTAAGCGTTCTCCTACAGTTTTAGCAACAATTTTCCCCATGCGGGTAGATCCAGTAGCAGAAATTAAGGGAACTCGTTTATCTGTGGTCATCATTTCTCCTACACGATAATCTCCGTTAATTAAACAAGAAATTCCTTCGGGCAAGTTATTATCTTCAAAAACTTTTGCCGCTATTTTCTGACAAGCAATTCCGCATAATGGAGCTTTTTCAGAAGGCTTCCAAACGCAAACATCACCACAAATCCAAGCCAATGCTGTATTCCAAGCCCAAACAGCTACTGGGAAGTTAAATGCCGAAATAATTCCCACGACACCTAGTGGATGATACTGCTCATACATACGATGCCCTGGGCGTTCGCTATGCATGGTAAATCCGTGTAGTTGGCGCGAAAGTCCTACAGCAAAATCACAGATATCTATCATTTCTTGTACTTCTCCTAATCCTTCTTGATAACTTTTCCCCATTTCGTAAGAAACGAGCTTTCCTAAGGGAGCCTTAAGTTCACGTAAAGCCTCCCCAAATTGTCGAACAATCTCCCCTCGCTGAGGCGCTGGCATAACCCGCCAAGTTTTAAATGCTTGGGTAGCCGATTGCATTACCTTTTCATAATCTTCTTGTGAAGTTGTGGTTACTTTACCAATTAAACTTCCATCTACAGGAGAGAAGGAGGAAATCGTTTCACCTCCTGGCAACCAAGTGTTCCCAGTAGAAGTTCCATAATTTATATCCTGAATTCCTAATTTTTGAAGGGCTTCTCCAATCCCAAAGGAGGTTGCAACAGTGCTCATATTTTCGTGTGTTTTGTCGTTATAAATAAAACGCAAAGGTAGTCATTCTCACAGAGAAAATGCAAGATGTAAGACTTTGAAATTAGTCTGTGATTCTGAAATCTATTCTCCTTTAAATCTAGGGTCTGTAGACATTACAGTCCCACAATTTTTACAGGTTCGCAATGCTTCCGAATTGTAGAATTCTTTAAAATGGGGAAGAAAATCTTTCTCTATATTGTGTAATTCAAAATAAACGTCGTGAAGTTTTGTATTACAGTTGTCGCAGAACCAAAGTAAGCCATCTGTATAACCCATTCCAGCTCTTTTTCGTTCAATTACCAACCCAATAGAATCTTTCCCTCTGTTAGGTGAATGTGGTACTTTTGCAGGGTGAAGGTACATATCTCCTGGGCCTAAGGGCATTTCTTTCCGATGGCCATCTTCCTGAATAATTACATTGATATTCCCTTCTAATTGATAAAACAATTCTTCGGTTTCATTATAATGATAGTCCTTTCGCGCATTGGGTCCAGCAACAATCATCACGATATAATCTTCGGCATCTACATAGAGATTTTTATTTCCAACAGGGGGTTTTAATAAATCCCTATTATCTTCTATCCATTTATTTAAGTTGAAGGGTTTTGAAATAGCCATTGCCGTACTTTTATGAGTTTGTATAAAAGTACGGCAAAAGCACTAAATCTAAAAATATGAAGTAATAATTTACTTTCTATAAAAAAGCTGGGTGAAAAAATATTTTCCTGAGTTATTCTGAATCACTCCAAATCCAGAATGGGTATAGTTTCCTTCAAGAACGCTTCGGTGTGTAGTGCTATTGATCCAAGCATTAACAAGCGATTCAGCGTCAGTATATCCAAAGCCAACATTTTCAGAAACAGAACTTGCGCCTCTATTTCTTAACCCTGTGGAACGAATTCCGAAATTATCATGACTAATCTTATTTTGGTCAATCATGTATTGGGTATGGTCAACTGCATAAGCAGACGCATATTGCTGGTCTTTAATTATTTCTGGAAGACCTAATGATGCTCGATACGCATTTACATGTTGTAAAATTTCATTAGCCATTTGCCAATCAGTTTCGTTGGCAAGGTTTAGATCAATGGTGAAGTTGGATTCTTCTACAGTATCAACAACTTCTTCTTTTGAACAGGATATGGTAGTAAAAAATACCATAGCCAATAAGCAGGTAGTTAATAGTTTCATAATTCGGGGGCATCAAATTTGGGGCTTGATGTAGTCCAAAGATAGAAAAAAAAACATATCATGCAACACTTAATCGATTTTAATGTGCATTTTGTCGATGTTTTTATTTGATTCTGTGTGAAATTTCCGCATATTAATTTTGAAGGAAGCCTTATAAATAAAGCATTTAATGGTATATTTATATTTCAAATAAAAAAAATCAATATGTATAAAAATTTAACATTTTTTTTCTTACTTTTTTTGATATTTAGTTGCAAAAACATCGATGAAAAGCATATTTATTTAGATGAAAAGCAAAATGATTCTATAGAAATAGAAAAAAAATCACCTAAATATGCCATCGTAATTCACGGTGGAGCAGGTACCATTTTAAAAGAAAATATGAGCGACTCTCTTGAATCTGCTTATAGGAATACTCTTGAGGAAGCGATTAAGGTAGGGCATGAAATATTAAAAAATGGAGGGACTGCTCTTGAAGCCGTTACCAAAACTATCAATGTTCTGGAAGACTCCCCCCTTTTTAATGCAGGGAAAGGGGCTGTTTTTACACACGAAGAAACGAATGAACTTGATGCTTCCATTATGGATGGCAATACTTTAAATGCCGGTGCTGTGGCAGGGGTTACACACATTAAAAACCCCATTGATCTTGCTTACGAAGTAATGGTAAATAGTGAACATGTCATGTTAGCAGGAAAAGGCGCAGAAGAATTTGCCAAACTTCGGGGTTTTGAGCTAGTTGACCCTTCCTATTTTTATACAGAAAATAGATTTCAATCCTTACAACGAATTAAAGAAAAAGAGGAAGCCCAGTTAGACCACAATGGAAAAACTGCCTTCGCCGACCCCTTTATTAAAGATTCAAAGTTTGGAACCGTAGGCTGTGTGGCGTTAGACAAAAACGGAAACATCGCTGCTGGCACCTCTACTGGAGGAATGACCAACAAACGTTGGAATCGTATAGGAGATGCTCCCATAATAGGTGCTGGGACCTATGCAAACAATGCCACTTGCGGCGTATCTTCCACGGGCTGGGGTGAATATTTTATTAGAGCTATGGTCGCTCATGATATTTCTGCAATGATGGAATACAAAGGGGTTTCGTTGCAAGAAGCTGCTCAAGAAGTGATTCAGAAAAAAGTTCCTGAATTAGGTGGTGACGGGGGAGTTGTAGCACTTGATAAAGACGGCAATATTGCCATGGAATTTAACACCGCAGGAATGTACCGAGCGTATATTAATACAGAAGGAGAATTGTTTATTGGAATATATAAAGACGCCCCCACCCCTTAACCCCTCCCCAAAGAGGAGGAGAAAGTAATCCTATTTGAAGATAGACAGAGGGGATTAATTGGAGAAATAATTTTTTATAGAACTATGAAATTACCCTACTACGCAGTTATCTTTACGAATACCCAAACCGAAAATCTTGAAGGCTATGGCCAAATGGCCGATGCCATGGAAGCCTCTGCAAAACAACAGCCCGGCTATTTGGGTATGGAACATGCCAGAAACGAAATAGGCATCACAATTAGTTATTGGGAGTCGTTGGAGGCGATTTCCAACTGGAAAGCCAACCTCGACCATCAAGTAGCGCAGCGCTTAGGAAAAGAGCAATGGTATAAAAGCTATACCGTTCGCATTTGTAAGGTGGAGAGGGAATACAGTTTTGAAAAATAGTCTTCTGTTAAAAATCTCCCAAATGTTAAAATTTGAAATACTAAACAATAAAATGCTACCGTTAGCAACATAACTTCCCTCCAAAACTTATTTTTTTAATTCATTTTCAGCAGTTTGTGCATACAAATTGTTTAAAATTTTCGTTCCGAACCTTTCGGCACAACCATCCTTTTATAGTAATTTAGTAATCCATCGCAGGGTGTTTCACTTACACTTTGCGAGTAACACAAAACCATCAGTTATGACACAGCTAACACGTCTCTTCTGCCTTGCCATCCTAGTCTTTTTTGTTTCTTGTTCTAAAAAATCAGACACTCCCGAAACCGACAATCTTTTCAAATTTAAAGAGTACATAAGTTACAATACCTATGGCAATAAAAGTATAGCTGCCCCCATAGAAATTATCCTTGCAAAACCTTTGGAACAATTTGAAATAACTCAGGAAATTGATGCCGATTATCTGAAAATTTCTCCTAAAACTGAAGGAAAATTGATGGTAGAAAATAGCCGCACCCTTATTTTTCAGCCCAACGAATTACTTAAACCTGACACTGAATACACCGTAACACTAAAACTTAACAAACTCTACCCCAATATTGAAAAAGAGTTTAAAGAATACACTTTCAGCTTTAAAACCATTACCCCCAATTTTAAAATTGATTTAGGAAACCTTCAATCCTATAGCAAGGAATGGCAATATATTACGGGAACCCTTCAAAGTGCCGATGTTATCACTTCAGAAAAAGCAAAAGAACTTATTTCTGTAACTCAAAAAAGCAAGAAACTGAAATTAAAATGGCCTGCCGAAGAAGGGTTGGCAAAATACTTTAACTTCACTATTGATAGCATTCAACGGGATATTGACGATTCAAAAATCGATATTTCTTGGGATGGAAAACCTATTAGATCTGATTTCAAAGGAACAAACGAGTTTACAATTCCCGGCCAAAATAATTTCACTGTTGTAAATGCCAAAGCCTCTGTAGCTCCCAACGCTTCATTAACTTTAAATTTTTCGGACCCCCTTCAGGAAAATCAGAATTTTGCTGGACTAGTCACCATTGAAAATGCCGAGAACTTACGCTTTGAAGTAGAAGGAAATGTATTGCATGTGTACCCTTCAACCCGTATTATTGGTAATGTGCGAGTAACTGTTTTTAACGGAATAAAAAACACAAGTGGTTTCGGACTTAAAAAGGAGTTCTCAGAACTTATCTCCTTCGAACAGCTGAAACCTTCGGTAAAATTACTCTCACAAGGCGTTATTTTACCCAACGCTTCTTCAACTCCACTCTATTTTGAAGCTGTGAATCTTTCGGCAATTGATGTTCGGATTATTAAAATTTTTGAGAGCAATGTTCTTCAATATCTGCAAACCTCTAACCTCAACGACCGCGATGCCTACGACATAAAACGAGTGGGAAGGCGTATTGTTAAAAAAACTATTTCGTTAAAGGATGCTGAACTTGGGGAAAATGGAATTTGGAAATCCTACGGAATTAACCTCGCAGAATATTTCAATGCAGATCCCGGAGCGATTTATCGCGTGGAATTGAGCTTCAAAAAAGAGTATGCTGTTTATGATTGCTCTGTTCTTGCTTCAAACGAAGATGTTGATGAGGAGGAAGAATATTACGACGATTATTATGAAGAAGAATTCAATGAGAATGATAGTGATAATGATGAACTTGAAGAGCAATATTGGGATAATGAAGTGTATAGATATCGACGTTATGCTTATAATTGGCGAGAGCGTGACAACCCTTGTCATGATGCCTATTATAATGAAGACCGAATTGAAACCACCAATGTATTAGGTAGCAACTTAGGCCTAATTGTAAAAAAAGGGAATAACAAATCCTATCATTTTGCAGTAACCAATCTACTCACCACCCAACCCGAGAGTGGAGTAAAAATTAATTTGTATTCTTTTCAGCAACAATTAATAGGAACCGCAACCACAGATAGTCAAGGACTCACCCTTTTCGATTCAGAAAAAACCATTGCTTTTGCGGTGGCTCAAAAAGGAAATCATTTTGCTTATGCAAAGCTAAACGACGGTAATGCATTGTCACTAAGTAATTTTGATGTTTCTGGAAAAAAACTTCAAAAGGGATTAAAAGGGTTTATGTATACCGAAAGAGGAGTACATCGTCCTGGCGACAGCATTCATCTTTCCTTTGTGTTAAACGATAATACCAATCCCCTACCCAAGAACCATCCCGTAAAACTTGATGTCACAGATGCTCGAGGGAAATTAGTCCAGCGAACTGTTTTAAATGAAGGTGTCAATGGATTTTATTATTTCCCCATTGCAACCCAAGCCGCTGCCCCTACAGGAAATTGGAATGCTACCATCTCTGTAGGAGGTGCGAAGTTTTCGAAGTCTCTAAAAGTGGCTACCATTAAACCTAACCGATTAAAAATAAAATTAGATTTTAAGGATGAAGTCTTGGATGCTAGCAAAGCTGTGGAAGGAACTGCAACAGCCCTTTGGCTTCACGGAGCACCTGCTCGAAATCTAAAAATTGAAATGGCTGCCACCTTGCGAAGCACAAGCACTGCATTTAAAGATTTTTCAAACTACCAATTTAATGACCCCATTCGTTCGTTTGACGAAATTGAGCTTCCTATTTTAAATAATACGCTCTCTCAAGAAGGGACTATAAAATTCAATTCAAATTTAGACATCAACGGAAAAGCTCCAGGAATGCTTCAAGCCACTTTTTTAACCAAAGTATTTGAAGGTGGCGGTGATTTTTCCATTGATGTATTTTCAAAAAATGTAGCTCCCTATTCACATTTTGTGGGATTAAAGTCGCCTGAAGCACATCGTTACGGCTCTTATTTTACCGATGAAAACACCGTATTTGATGTCGCCACGGTTGATGCCCAAGGAAAGGCATCGGGAAATAGAGAATTGGAAGTAAAAATTTTCAAAATTGAATGGCGTTGGTGGTGGAATCGTGGGTATGACAATCTTTCTCAATATGAAAACGCTGTGGTACATCGTCCAATAAAACAATTCACAGTGAAAACCAAGGCAAATGGTAAAAATCAATTTACCGTAAATATTCCCGAAGAGGAAGGCGGCAGATACCTCATTCGAGTCATGGATAAAGCTTCAGGACATGCCACAGGTAGAATTACCTACTTCTATAGAAACTGGTGGAAGCGCCCTGTGGATAATGATTCCGAAAGCGCTAAAATGTTACTTTTTTCAGCAGATAAAGAAAAATATCAAGTAAATGAAAAAGCTCAAATTACCTTTCCTTCAGGAAGTGAGGGGCGTGCCTTGGTAAGTATTGAAAATGGCACCGAAGTACTTTCCACACAATGGGTTGTAACTAAAAAAGGGGAAACCACCGTGAGTATTCCGTTAACCAAAGAAATGGCGCCCAATGTGTATGTAAACATTTCCCTGCTACAGCCCCATGAGCAAACCAAAAACGATTTACCCATTCGATTGTATGGGGTGGTTCCCATTTTGGTAGAAGATCCTTCCACTATTCTAAAGCCCAAATTGGATATGCCAGAAGTCTTAAAACCTGAAGAGTCTTACACGATTAAAGTTTCAGAAGAAAATAAAAAAACGATGACCTATACCATTGCGGTGGTGGATGAAGGATTGTTGGATTTAACTCGTTTTAAAACGCCCGAAATCCACGAAGCCTTTTATTCTCGTGAAGCGTTAGGGGTAAAAACCTTCGATGTTTTTGATGATGTCATTGGTGCGTATTCTGGTAGTGTAGAAAATATCTTCGCTATTGGTGGGGGCGACGAAGCCGCAGGCGCCAAAAACAGAAAAGCAGATCGTTTTAAACCGGTTGTAAGTTATATAGGTCCTTTCGAATTAAAAGCAGGACAACAAGCAAGTCACACTTTAAGAATGCCTAATTACGTAGGATCTGTGAGAACCATGGTTGTGGCTGGAGATAAAACCAAAAATGCCTACGGAAAAACCGATAAAGCAACGCCCGTTCGGAAGCCTTTAATGGTCCTTGCCTCACTCCCAAGAAAATTGTCACCAGGAGAAAAAGTAACCCTACCTGTTACCGTTTTCGCGATGGAAAAGAAAGTGAAATCGGCTACTATTACTGTAAAAACAGGAGATGCCTTAAAGCCTGTGAATGGCATTTCAAAAACCATTTCTTTTTCTGAACCGGGAGAACAAATCTTGAATTTTGAATTTGAAGTCTTACCTGCCGATACCTTTCAAACCATTGAAGTATTGGCTTCAGGAAATGGAGAAAAAGCAAGTTATAAAGTGGAAATTGATGTGGAAAATCCGAATCCTATTTCGCAAAAAACAACCCTTTACACCTTGTCTGAAAATACTTCGGAAACCATCAACTTTCAAACTTTTGGGGTTGCCGGCACAAACGGAGCCACATTGGAATTTTCGACCTTACCCCCAATGGATTTTAATCGCCGATTAGAATACCTCATTCAATATCCCCACGGCTGTATTGAGCAAACGACCTCAGGTGCATTCCCACAACTCTATTTAGATGATATATTCGATATCACTTTCGATAGAAAGAATGAAATTCAGAAAAATATGAAGGCGGCTATCTTCCGTTTAGGAAATTTCCAAACGGCTAATGGCGGATTGAGTTATTGGCCAGGGGAACGGGAAGCAGACGATTGGGGGACCAATTACGCAGGGCATTTTATGATTGAAGCCAAACAAAAAGGATATGCCTTGCCACTAACCTTTATGGACAATTGGTTGCGCTATCAAAAAAATACAGCAAGACAGTGGCAAAATAACGATTCTCGCTACAACAGTAGTTTGGTACAAGCCTATCGATTGTACACTTTGGCACTAGCAGGACACCCTGAATTAGCGGCCATGAATCGCTTAAAAGAATCGAAGTATTTAAGCAACGATGCCAAATGGCGATTGGCAGGAGCCTATGCCTTAGCTGGAAAGAAAAATGTAGCCGAAGAAATTGCAAAAAGTGCCAACATCAATTTTGTACCTCAAAATTATGACTATTATACCTACGGAAGTCCTTTCCGGAATAAAGCGATGGCGTTAGAAACCTTAGTGCTTTTAGGAGATGCAAAACAAAGAGATATGGCAATTTCTGTAGCCAAAGAATTATCGTCGCAACGCTGGTATAGTACTCAGGAAACTGCCTATGCCTTAATGGCGATGGGAAAAATGGTTCAGAAAAATGGTGGAAAAGGAATCGAATTATCTTATACTAACAACGGAAAAACAACAACGGTTACATCAGACAGAGCTTTAGCAAGTAGAGCACTAAGTTTCAATATGGGTGCTAATACGGTGACGGTTTCCAATAAAAAAGGAAACGTAGTATATGTAACCTTGTCGCAACAAGGAAAACTTCCCATAGGCGAAGAACTCACCGAGCAAAGAAATCTAAACTTAAAAACGCAGTTCGTGGACGGTGAAGGTAAAACGCTAGACATTTCTACCTTAAAACAAGGGACTGAAATTACGGCAAAAGTTACTGTGATGAATACCTCAAATGACTATGTAGGGAATGTTGCACTATCGCAAATCTTCCCAAGTGGTTGGGAAATTGTAAATACTAGTTTTACTGAATTAGGTGGCGGTGCCTCTGGCGATGCTCGCTATAAAGACATTCGAGATGACCGAGTGAATTTCTATTTCGATTTAGGAGCGAAAAAATCCAAAACATTTACGGTGAAATTAAACGCTTCTTATTTAGGCACCTATTATTTACCCGGAGCCCAAACCGAAGCCATGTACGATAACAATTACTATGCTCGTAATAAAGGACAATGGATTACAGTTGAACAATAATTTTTCTTTCCCCTCCTTTTCAAGGAGGGGATTAAGGGGAGGTTGAAATGAAGAAAATAAAATCATACATACTAAAACATAAAATCAAAGCAAGTTTATTATTTGCAACGGTTGTTGTTTGGCTTTTTTGTCTTCCGAAGCCCTTATTCAAAGACCCCACTGCAACGGTTGTGGAAAGTAAAGAAGGGGTGATGATAGGGGCTAGAATCGCCAATGATGGACAATGGCGATTTCCAAAAATGGATTCCATTCCTAACCGATTTGAACAATGTATTCTTCATTTTGAAGATGAATATTTCTATGCACACCCTGGCTTCAATCCAATTTCTATGGGAAAAGCTTTATGGCAAAATCTTACCGAAGAAGGACGTCGAGGAGGTAGTACGATTACGCAGCAGGTGATCCGTTTGGCAAGAAAGAATAAAAAAAGAAGTTATGGCGAAAAGTTGATAGAAGTTTTTATGGCTACCCGATTGGAGGCTGGATTTTCTAAAAAAGAAATTCTGAATTATTATGCCTCCTACGCTCCTTTTGGAGGTAATGTGGTAGGTTTAGAAACAGCTTCTTGGCGTTATTTCGGGATTCCTTCGCATCAATTAAGTTGGGGACAGTCAGCAGCTTTGGCAGTTTTACCCAACGCCCCTTCGTTGATTTTCCCGGGCAAAAACGAAGCAATTTTCAAAAACAAAAGAGATCGTTTATTACTAAAATTATTTCAGAATGAGATTATTGATGAAACTACCTATGAGTTAGCAATAGAAGAACCCTTACCAAGCAAGCCATTCCCATTGCCCGAAATAGCGCCCCACTTTACAGAAAAAATCCGTTCCGAACAGGAAGGTAAACGTATCGTTTCAAATTTGGATGTTACGCTTCAGAAAAAAGTAAACCAGTTGGTAAAAGAACATCATTACATACTTCAGCAAAACGAAATCAACAATTTGGCGGTCCTTGTCTTAGATGTCAATACTAAAGAAGTTTTGGCGTATGTGGGTAATGCCCCGAGCAATAAAGAAAATGATCCTTTTGTAGATGTAATTAACAAACCCCGAAGTACGGGAAGTATTTTAAAACCCTTTTTGTATGCATCGGCTTTGGATTCTGGAGAACTTTTACCAGACATGCTCGTTTCCGATATTCCAACGGTCATTAACGGCTACAGCCCGGAAAATTTTGACAATCAATTTTACGGCGCTGTTCCAGCTAGTGTAGCCTTGTCTCGTTCCTTAAATGTTCCTGCGGTTCGTTTACTTCGAGAATATGGCCTCGATCGCTTTTACAAAAGACTGAACGAATTGCAATTTTCCAGCATTAATAAGCCAGCAAATCATTATGGCTTAAGTCTTATTTTGGGTGGTGCCGAAAGTTCTTTGTGGGAAATAACCAATGCCTATGCAGGCATGGCTTCCACTTTAAATTTCTTTAATGAATCTTCCAGCGAATATCGAAAAGCAGAGTTTCAAAAACCGAAATTCATAAAAGACGAAGAATTAAGTTTTGGAAAAGAAGTTTCCAATCCGCCAGTTTTTAACGCCGGAAGTATCTACAAAACTTTTGAAGCCTTGCAGGAAGTGAACCGCCCGCAGGGTGAGGAAAATTGGAGCTTTTTTAACGACTCACAACCCATTGCATGGAAAACAGGAACGAGCTTTGGATTTAAAGATGCTTGGGCCGTGGGAGTCACTCCAAAGTATGCTATTGGCGTTTGGGTGGGTAATGCCGACGGAGAAGGAAGACCGGGCTTAACAGGCGTACAGGCTGCCGCTCCTGTGCTTTTTGATGTTTTGAATGTATTGCCCAATAGTGGTTGGTTTAAAACTCCTTACGATGATTTGGTGGAAGTTGAAATCTGTCCGCAAAGTGGTCATTTGGCAAGTGTCTATTGTGATGCTAAAAAGAAGGAATGGATTCCAAAAGAAGGAATAAAAACAACTGCTTGCCTTTATCACAAACAAATTTTTGTGGATGCATCAGAAAATTTTCAAGTGAATTCTTCCTGTTATGCCCTTTCAGAAATGAAACAAAAAAATTGGTTTACACTGCCTCCTGTTATGGAATATTATTACGCACCAAAACATCCCGAATATAAAACCCCTCCTCCGTTTCAATGGAATTGTTTACAGGAAGGAGAGCAAAAAATTGAATTTATTTTTCCAAAAAGGAACGAAGCCATTGTACTTCCTAAAAATTTTGATGAAACGATAAACGAAGTAGTTTTTACCCTTGCCCATCGTATTCCAGATAGTACCGTGTATTGGTATTTGGACGAGCAGTTTATTGGCACTACCCATACTTTTCACGAATTGGCGCTAAAACCAAAACCGGGAAATTATTTACTTACGGCTGTGGACGAAGAGGGCAATGAAATTAAGCAACCCATCTCCATAACATTCGCTTCACTTTAATTATGTATTTTAGTTTCAAATCTGTTTGAATGAAACACCTCTTTTTTTTAGCTTTTTTACTGTTGATTTCTTGTGCTGACAAGGAAAAAGAAATTATTGAAAACGAACTTGCAATTATTCCAAAACCACAAGAAATTACTGTATATAAAGGAAGTTTTACACTTAATAGTGAAACGACTTTTTATGCTGAAGAGGAATTTGAAATAGCTTCTCAGTTTATTTCAGAATACTTAAAAAAAAGTGGTTTCGGTTTAAAGAAAACGACAAAAGACCAAGCCTCTTTTATTGTTGAAAAAGATTCCCTTTTACCAAAAGAGGGCTATACGCTTTCCATATCTGAAAAAAAAATTAACATCACTGCTAAAGACGCCTCGGGAGCATTTTACGCGATGCAAACTCTTAGGCAATTATTGCCCGTTTCGTTGGAAAGAAGGAACTCGTTTCCAAAACCTTCAGCATCGCTTCCATTAGTGGAAATTAATGACTTCCCAAAATTTTCCTATCGCGGAATGCACCTAGACGTAGCACGGCATTTCTTTGATAAGGAGTTTGTAAAAAAGTACATCTCGTACCTTGCCATGTTGAAAATGAATTACTTTCATTGGCACTTAACCGAAGACCAAGGCTGGCGTATTGAAATAAAAAAATACCCCAAACTCACTACACATGCTGCCTATCGAAACGAAACCTTAATGGGTCATTACAATGACACGCCGCAACAATTTGACGGACAGCGCTACGGGGGATTTTATACCCAAGAAGACATTAAAGAAATTGTCGCTTATGCTCAAAAAATGAAGGTCACCATCATCCCCGAAATTGAAATGCCAGGTCACGCTCAAGCTGCCATTAGTGCCTATCCAGAATTGGGTTGTACTGGAGAAACAATTCCTGTTGCTACGAAATGGGGGGTGTTTGAAGATATTTACTGTCCCAAAGAGGAAACCTTTGCCTTTTTGGAAGATGTTTTAACCGAAGTTGTGGCGCTTTTTCCAGGAGAATATATTCACATTGGAGGGGACGAGGCCCCCAAAGCGCATTGGAAAAATTGCAAACATTGTCAAGCGTTGATCAAAAAAGAAGGGCTCAAAGACGAGCACGAATTACAGAGTTATTTTATCACCCGCATCGAAAAATTTCTGAATAGCAAGGGCAAAAAAATTATTGGATGGGATGAGATTCTGGAAGGTGGATTGGCGCCCAATGCTACGGTTATGTCTTGGCGTGGCACCGAAGGTGGAATTGCTGCGGCTAAGCAGCATCATAATGTCATTATGACGCCAGGATCTCATTGCTATTTTGATTACTATCAGAGTGAAAGTGAAGATGAACCTTTGGCTATTGGAGGTTTTGTTCCTTTAGAAAAAGTATATGGTTTTAATCCTATTCCATCAGCACTTTCAGAAGAAGAAGCAAAATATATTTTGGGCGCTCAAGGCAATGTGTGGACAGAATATATGAAAACCCCAAAGCATGTGGAGTATATGATCTTCCCCCGCATTTTAGCATTGAGCGAAGTAGATTGGAAGGGTCCAACCCAAGATTTTGAAAAGGACTACCCCCAATTTGTATCACGCGTAGAATCATTTATGGAACGATTGGACATCATGGGAGTGAACTTTGCCAATCATTTATACCAACTGAAAAGCAAGATTTTTAAAGAAAACGGTAAGGTTTATTATGAATTAAGTACTCCCACGCAAGGGAAGAAAATCTTTTATTCTGTGAATGATTCTAAGGAAAAGAAATACGAAACTCCCATTTTAATTTCTGAAAATTCTGTCATCAAATCCTATGTTTCCCAATACGGAAATACTTTAGGAAAGACTTTACAAGATTCCATTATATTTCATAAAGCCATCAACGGAACCATTACGCTTAATAAGGACCCACACCCTAAATACAATAGCGGCGGAAAAGTAGCCCTAATCAACGGTCGCTTGGGAAGCAACTCTCGTTATGGGGATAGTGAATGGTTGGGCTTTTGGGGGGATGATTTGGAGGTAATAATTGATTTGATCGAGCCCAAGGAGATTTCAAAAGTTTCCACCCAATTTTATCACGCGCCAGGGCAGTGGATTTACGCACCCAAAGTTGCCACTATTCAAATTATATCAAAAGGAGGTGAGATGAAATCTGAAACCGTTTCCGTTTCTTCTAATACTGAAAAAACGACTACTATCCTTTCTTTTGATCTTTCAAAAATTCAGCTGAACGAAGCCTATAAGATAATAATACGTGTTCCAAACTACGGAACCATTCCTCAAGGTCAGCAAGGTGCGGGAAATAAAGCTTGGACCTTTATTGACGAAATAGTTATAGAATGATTTTAGAAATCTGTGCCAATAGTTTTGAAAGCGCGATGGCGGCCCAAAAAGCGGGTGCGCATCGCATTGAATTATGTACCGAACTTTCCGTAGGAGGAGTAACCCCATCGTTTGGTTTGATTGAAAAAGTGCTTTCTGAGTTGACTATTCCTGTGTATGTTCTAATCCGCCCGCGTAGTGGAAATTTTACCTATACTGAAAGTGAAATAGACGTTATGCTAAAGGATATTCAGCAATGCAAAAAAATGGGGGTTGCTGGCATCGTAACCGGTGCTTTGTTCCTAGAAAATGAGGTTGATGTGGAAACGACACAACAATTATTACTAGCCTCTGAAGGATTGGATTTTACGTTTCATCGTGCTTTCGATTGGTGTCATAATCCCAAAAAATCTTTGAAGGAACTAGAACAACTTGGAGTAAAACGAATTTTAACTTCAGGGCAACAACCTACTGCTTTTGAGGGATTGCCACTTTTAAAGGAATTGAAAGCACTTTCAGAATCCATTGAAATCATGCCTGGAGGTGGAATCCATTCAGAAAATGTTGGGGCATTTAAAAAGGCAGGCTTTACAAGTGTGCATTGTTCGGCTTCTGAAAAGATTCAAACACTAAAACATCTCCCTAAAGTGGCTATGCAAAGCGCCCTCGACGAAGGGATAATCACCTATTCCTCCGAAGAAAAAATTCGGGAAATTCTTAAAAAATTAGCGTAGCGGAAAGCCCTTTGCCGCCCACCACGGGTGAATTTCAATTTCTAATCTTCCTGCTTTTACCATAGGATCCATATTGGCCAAACTATCTGCCATTTGTAAGGATGGCACATTATAAATGGTAATCCCACGAATTTCTCCATCATCCCCAAAAGGACCAGAAATATCGGCATAGCCTAACTCATACATTTTTCCCAAATGGGCTAAGTGTAATTTTTGGAGGCTATCTGCCTCTTCCTTGGATTGAGAACGATTTTTACCTCTCTTTAAAAAAGCAATAAAGTATTCTTGCATTAATATAGTATCTCCCGTTTTTTCATCTACATAATCAAAGATTTGAAAGCCATTACTCACCAGTTTTTTCTTTACTTCTGCCACAGATTCTTTAGTTTCAACTTGTGTACTATCTTCTACCCAAGAATTCGTTTCATTCATTGTAGCGTTCTCGTTTTTACAACTTGAAAAGTTGAGGATAATAAAACAAATAAAAAGTGCACTTGCCAATTTCATATTACCAGTTTTTAAAAGGGTTTTTACTTATTTGTGAGTTATAATATTTTATATCGCCTGTGACTTCCTCTCCAAGCCAACTTGGCTTTTTAAAGGTTTGATTCACTTCATTTAATTCAATTTCAGCCATAACGAGTCCTTCATTATCTCCCAGAAATTCATCTATTTCAAAGAGGGTTTTAGCAAAAGGAACTTCATACCTATATTTTTCAATTATTCCCTTTTCACACAATTGAAGTAATTTTTTTGCTTCCTTCAAAGGAATTTCAGTTTCCCATTCAAAACGAGTGGTCCCATCCTCTGAAGATTTTCCCTTAACGGTTAAAATCCCTTTCTCTCCTGCAACTCTAACCCGTACGGTTCGTTCTGGATGTGTATTTAAAAACCCCTGAATAATCAACGTTTTTGAAGTGGCTTCTTTTTTAAAAGCATCCGATGTAACCAAAAATTTACGTTCTATTTCAATCATAGTGTATCAAGGCTTTAAAGGTATTAAATTTACTTCATGGAAACTCCCATCCCCATGCGAAAGATTATCCACGTGGATATGGACGCCTTCTATGCGTCTGTAGAACAATTGGACAATCCCGATTTAATGGGTAAGCCCATTGCTGTGGGAGGAAGTTCCAAAAGAGGGGTGGTAAGTGCGGCGAGTTATGAGGCCAGAAAATTTGGAGTTCGGAGCGCCATGAGTGGTGTTTTGGCAAGAAAACTTTGTGACGAGTTAATATTTGTGCGTCCCCGTTTTGAGCGTTATGCTGAAATTTCGAAAATAATACGCAAAATCTTTTTTGAATACACCGATTTAGTCGAACCCCTTTCCCTTGACGAGGCCTATCTCGATGTTACTGAAAACAAAAAAGGGAACCCAAGCGCTACCTTAATTGCCAAAGAAATTCGCCAAAAATTCAAGGAGAAAACGGGGTTAAATGCTTCGGCAGGGATATCTATTAACAAATTTGTGGCAAAAGTGGCAAGCGATATTAATAAGCCTAACGGACAAAAAACGGTTCCACCGGAAGAAGTCATTTCATTTTTAGAAACACTGGATATCAAGAAATTTTATGGTGTGGGTAAAGTGATGAAAGAACGTATGTATCGTCATGGAATTTTTACGGGAAAGGATTTAAAAGAAAAATCCTTCGAATATCTTGAGGAGCATTTTGGCAAAAGTGGCGCCTATTATTACAATATCGTACGTGGGATTCAGCATAGTAAAGTAAAACCAGAACACACACGTAAATCTCTGGCGGCAGAAAGAACGTTTAATGAAAATATTTCTTCGGAAGTATTTATGCTCGAAAAATTAGAAAATATTGCAACCGAAGTAGCACGCCGACTTCAAAAAAGCAAGGTTGCTGGAAAAACCATCACACTTAAAATTAAGTATAGCGATTTTACGTTACAAACAAGAAGTAAAACGTTACCCCTTTATATTTCGAGCAAAGACCTTATTCTTGAGAATGTTAAAGATTTGTTATTTCAAGAAAAGATGAAAGATTCGGTACGCTTGTTGGGAATTAGCATGTCAAACCTCAATAACGAGGCAAAAAAAAAGGAGGCAAATCCTCCACCCGAACAAAGCATAGACGTACAACTTAAACTCGATTTCTAATCCCCCTCCGCCTTCGGCACCTCCCCCGAAAGGGGAGGAAAAATCTAAAATCATTATGTAAAAAACTACTTTTTATTAACATTTAAATTTTACCATTATGAAAAAAGTAGTTTTAATGATTGCCGCTGTTATAGTTACAGCCACCACATTTTCTTGCAAAGAAAACACCGAACGTATTTCTTCAAATACAGAAACAGAAGTTTTAGATAATGCAACTTCTGAAGATCTTGCTCTTGCTACTACAAACGACGTGAACACTGAATCGCAATATCGCTATGTAACCGCTCCCAGCGGATTAAGTTTACGAGAATACAACAATTTACAAAGTGAAAAATTGGCCAAAATGCCTTACGGGACCAAAGTGAAAGTTCTTTCGGAAGAAGGGAAATCCACGATGAATGTCTCTGGAATAAAAGGCGCTATGGACGAAGTAGAATTCAACCATAAAAAGGGGTTTGCCTTTAATGGATACCTCTCAAAATATTTTCCGCCAGAAAGAGATATCACCGTAAAAGGATATGCCAATGAACTTCAAAAACAGTTTCCAGAAGTAACATTTACTGAAACAGTCGAAGGCACCCCAAGTAAGCCCATTAATAAGGAAACGTTAATCCTTCCTAACACACCTTGGCATGAGGCCTTTGGAACCGCACAGCGTTTATTCGATTTTCCAAGTGAATTTGAATTTCCGAACCCAAAAGGCAAGGATTCTGAAATTATCTTTGACGGAAAACCCAAAAAAGGAATTTGGATAAGTCAGTTGGAAATTTCTAGAAAAGACAACGAGCTTCAAAAAATTGAATATGTGTATTCCTCACAAAAATTTAATAGTAAAGTCACTATCGAAATGGAAGGGGATGATATGAAAATAAGACGAACAGAGGAAATAAAATAAAAAAAATTGAGGGTTCAGAGGATTATTTTTTACTCTGAATCCTCTTCATCTTTAGAGAAAAACTCAATAATATCAATTTGTAGCGCATTGGAAATCTTTAATAATGTTGTAATTGTAATATTCCTTTTCCCCGCCTCAATGTTATTATAACTGCTTTTATCAAAATTACATCGATAGGCTACTTCATTTTGTCTTAATTCTTTGGAAAGACGTAAGGCTTTAATTCTCTTGCCTAACTTCTCAATAAATTCTTTTTCTTTTTTTTCCTCGGGTAGCACATGGCTATATTCCCAAATCTTAAATCAAAAAAGTTATAATATATTTCAACTTTTAAAAAATTTTTAGATACTTTAGAGACATATAATAATCATAAAAACAAATCATTATGAAAACAATTATTTCCATGAGGAGGGAAATAATGCATTCTTTCTTCTTCCTTTTTTGTATTTTTATGGGAAACGTAACACCTATGTTTGCCCAAAATTTTAACGAGTGCGGCACTAGCGATGTCCCTAACCATATTGCCAACGGAGGTTATACACAAACCGTAGATCCTGGTGCAGTAACTTCAAGTGAACCTAAGGTCTATAACGTCTATTTTTGGGGTGTTAATGATGATGATGGAAATAACCCAACCCCATTAACCGAGGAAATAGTTCTAACTGCTACCGCAAACTTAAATCTTGCATTTAATAAATTAAAAGTATTTTTTAAATACAGAGGCTTCGAGCATTTTAATAGTAGCGTTCATGATACCGTATCCTCGGGAAGTAGCCTCTATACTTATGCAGCCGCTAATGGATATAAAAAAACCGATGCCTTTAATATCTATGTTCCTCAACACATGACCTCTTATTCTGGGGTAGCCGTAAAAAATAAAACCACCTCTGTGGTACGGTTTGAGGCCTTACTTAAGCCTATTACTGTACACGAAGTAGGACACAATTTAAATCTAGAACACACCTTTAGAAATTATAATAGTTCTTCTAGCTGTGAAAGAGTAACTAGAGACCTTAATGATCAATACTACAATGCTGATGAAGCTGGCGATTTTGTGATAGACACCCCTGCACAGGACCCAATGTGGGGAGATGTAGATCCTAATACTTGCTTTTATACGGGCAATGGTGAAGATTGTGGAGATCCACCCACAAATGACCCACCAGATCCATACCAGATTTTGCCTGATGATGTTAGCAATTTTATGGGCTATGGAGGCTTACGCCTTTGTGGTTCAAAATTTACTTGGGGACAGATGCAACGTATGCGTGCGGCAATATCTAATGATGTTTACGGCGAATTTGCTGCTGCGGAAACTACTATTGCAGCGCTATATGAACCCTATAGGGGGAGTTATCCTGAATATTACCCACATCCCTTGCCTTGGGAATATCCTTTGTTCCAACCAGGTTTTGACTATGATTTTGTAGAATGTGACTGTGAGTGCCCACAACCTGTTGAATGGGATAACACCAATTTTAACTATACAACTACTAGTGTACTAAGTTTCTCCAGATATGAAACCAACTATGCTAGTATCATCCATCCTAATCATACTGCAATAAAATTAGGGCAATTACCCAACCACGTATTAGTGGGGCAAAAAATACGCCGTTGTTACGATAACTGGAACAGTCCACCCATTATTGGTGGGGATGTAGTTAAGTTTAATGATAATATATTTAATAATAATGTAACGATAACCCCACAAGATTCCACTCAAATAAATAATCCAAATTTGGTGAATGAATTAGAACCTGGTCTATACAATATTATTAAAACAGATGTTAACGGTAACAACCAAGAAACGGTGATCCTTAAAGAAAACAATTAAAACAAACTAGGCTTTTTAACAACACCCCAGTACTTATTGCACTGTTCATGAAATTATTTTTGTCCTTTTTTTTAATAGTATTTGCAGAACCAATAGTTATTTGCCAGACCTTTGGCTCTAAGCAGATCATTAATCCAGATCAATCAGGCATTAGAATGATCCGTACGGCAGATTTTGATAATGATGAAGATATGGATGTGGTGGTTGCCGCTTTCGATTTTATTACTTGGTACCGTAACGACGGCAATGGCAATTTTAGTGCTCCAATTGTTATACAAGAAGGGATGGGGCAAAGTTTTAGTTTAGCCCCAGCAGATATTAACGGAGATAATGCAATTGATTTAGTCGTAAGTTACTTCGATGATGGAATTGTAGGTTGGTATCGAAATCTAGGGAGTGGTAATTTTGCGAGTATGCAATTAATTAATTCGGGGCCAATAGGTGTAAATAATGGTGTAGTTGCTGCAGACTTGGATGGTGACAGTGATAATGATATAGTCCTTGGGATTGGTAATGGTAGTGGTTTGTATTGGTATGAAAATACAGATGGTAATGGTTCTTCTTGGGAGGAGCATATTATAGATTTAGGAATTGCTGAGGCGCGCATACAAGATGTAGGTGATATTGATGGCGATGGTGATATTGACATATTAACCAACGGTAGCAATGGAGGTACTCGTATTTCTTGGTATGAAAATACTGATGGTATGGGCACTTTTGGCAATCAAACAGCGATTGATGTTACAGGGGCTTACGAAATTGCAGTTTATTTGGTAGATATGGATGGAGATGACGATTTAGACACAGTATCCTCTAAAGGTGATTTAGTGGTTTGGCGAGAAAATCTAGATGGTCTTGGGAATTTTGGTCCCACACAAATTATTAGTAGTGAAGTGTTGTTAACCTACGATGTGTTCTATGGAGATATAAATCACGATAGTTTTATTGATGTACTTTCTGCCTCTACCAATGATAACAAGGTAGCGTGGTATAAGAGCATTGATGGAATGGGTAGCTTTGAACCGCAAGAAATCATTGACCCTAATCTTCCTAAACCAAGAACAATTACTGCAGCAGATTTAGACGGAGATACTGATTTAGATGTACTTTCTGCATCTCTTATTGTTGGTGTTTACGAGTTAGTTTGGTATGAAAACTTAACCATACTTAACACACAAGATATTAGTTTGCCTAACATAAAAGTTTATCCTAATCCAGCAAATGAGGTACTAAATATAGAATGTACAATAACTATAGAAAGAGTGACAATTTATAACATTTGGGGTATGAGATTAAAAGAAACAATAACAGGTTTTAATGAAATATCATTGGCAGGATTGCCTAGTGGTTTGTTATTTGTGGAGGTAGAAACCAACATTGGTAAAACAGTACAAAAAATTATAAAAAAGTAAAAAAAGGCGAGCAATGCTCGCCTTTTTTTATGCTTGTGAAACCCGTAAGGTATTCACCATTCCTTTATCTACAATAGGCATAGCAGCAAGATTAATAAGGTAATCGCCTTTTTCAACAAAGCCTTTTTCAAAAGCAATTCTATTAACATCATCTACCGTTTCATCGGTACTTACATACTTATCGTAATAAAATGCTTTTACCCCCCACAATAAATTTAAGCGAGAAAGAATACGCTGGTTTGAGGTAAACACTAAAATATGTGCATTGGGACGCCAAGCAGAAATTTGAAATGCGGTATACCCACTATTTGTGAGTGTACAAATGGCTTTCGCTTGAATTTCACCCGCCATTTTTGCGGCGTGATAACAAACCGATTTTGTGATGTATCTATTGGTCCTAACGTGAGGAGGTGTTTGAGGCACTGTAATTAATTCAGAATTTTCAACCGTTCTACAAATCTCTGCCATTTTCTGAATTACTTCAACTGGATATTTTCCTACCGATGTTTCCCCAGAAAGCATGACTGCATCGGCTCCGTCCATGACACTATTGGCAACGTCATTAACTTCGGCTCGTGTTGGAGTAAGTGACGTAATCATAGTCTCCATCATTTGAGTAGCAATAATGACGGGTATTCTAGCGCGTTTTGCTGTTAATACCAAATGTTTTTGAATTAGGGGTACATCTGCAGCTGGAACTTCTACGCCTAAATCTCCTCTCGCAACCATTAATCCATCACAATACGGAATGATTTTATCTATATTTTCAACAGCTTCAGGTTTTTCGATCTTGGCAATAATAGGAATTTTATGCTCGCTATGTGCTTCAATTAAAGCTTGTAATTCCTTTAAGTCCTCGGCGTGTCTCACGAAAGAAAGGGCAAACCAATCAACATCTTGGGAAATGGCAAAAATGGCATCCTCTTTATCTTTCGCCGTTAATGCTGGTAACGAAATTTTTGTATTAGGTAGATTGACACCCTTCTTAGAACGCAGTGGACCGCCTTGAATTACTTTGGAAGTAACACTATCTTTCCCGTTTGTCTTTAAAACTTCAAAAATAAGTTTACCATCATCCAAAAGAATGCGCTCTCCGACCTTTACATCGGCAGGAAAGCTATCGTAGTTCATATACACCTTCTTTTTGGTGCCTTCAAACTCTTCCCCTGTACAAAATTCTATTTGATCACCAGGATTAACGACAACTTCTTCTTTCATCAATCCTACACGAAGCTTAGGCCCTTGTAAATCGGCTAAAATTGCGGTACTAATACCTAGCTCTTCTCCCAACTCACGAATCATTTTTATTCGCTTTTTTACATCGTTATAATCGGCATGAGAAAAATTGATTCTAAAGACATTTGCCCCTGCTTCAATCATAGCTTTTAATGTCTTTTTATCATTTGTAGCAGGCCCAAGGGTTGCTACTATTTTCGTCTTCTTTTGAGTTGGCATTAGTTAAATATTAAATTATTATGAGATTTTATATTTTGATTTTCAACAACATATGCTGAAATAACTTCGTTTATTTCATTTAATTGAGCAATGGTTTTCCGAAGGGGAAACTTCTCAATATCCGATTCTATTTTTAAAAAGAAATCAACTTTTTTAAATTCAGGAAGTAAGTGGCTTATCTTCATTTTTTCAGAATTTTCATCTTCAAATAAACTTCCTACTGTGTGAATTTTTTCAAAAGTTAATTTACACTTATTTTCTACTAAATAAAATTTTGTGTACTGTTGTTCACTTTCATATTCAAAAAGAGAAAATGTAGAGACCACTTCATCAAGTATAAGTTCTATGTCATTTTTCTTTCGCTGAAGTCGCATAGATAGGTGTTTATTAATCATAAACGCCATTTTATACGCTTCTTCACTGCAGTGTATTGCAACAAGGATAAAGTCCTCTTCGCCGTCATCGTCTAGATGCAATTTGTAATGGGTCATACATCTAATTTTGAATAAAAATAGGAATAGTTTTGTTCAACTAACAATCCTTAACCAAAAATTAAAGGAAATATAACCGAAAACGTTGGGGATAAGGAATAGTCAAGACCTTATTCTGCTTGAAACTGCATTTGCTTTTGAAGCTTATAAAAAGCCCTTTTGGCTGCGCGTTCTTCGGCTTTTTTCTTTGAAGTGCCTCTTGCTTTTGCCACGGTATCTTGCTCGAGTTGAAGCTTAACCGCAAAGTGCTTTAAAGGATCATTACCCGTATCCTCGTAGACATTAAACTTAAAACTTTTCTTGTTTTTTTGACACCATTCAATGAAAAGGCTTTTATAGCTAATAACCTTACCTTCTAGCTTTTCGATGTCCACATAAGGTTTAATCACCCTTCTTTGAATAAATTTTTCAACATATTTGAAGCCTTTATCTAGGTAAATGGCGCCAACAAGAGCTTCAAAAACATTCCCGTGAATGTTCTCTCCAAAATGTTGCATAGATACCGAAGTTTTCACTAAGTCTATAAGCTTTAAATCACGCCCAAGTTCATTTAAATGTTCTCTACTTACCACTTTGGAGCGCATTTTGGTTAAATACCCTTCGTTTCCGTTAGGAACTTTTTTAAAAAGGTGTGCTGCAATTACGGAACCTAGCATGGCATCTCCTAAAAATTCCAAACGTTCATAATTTTCAGGTTTTCCATCATTCTTTGTAGAATTCATGGAACGGTGGGTAAAGGCTTCTTGGTAAATGGAAATATCTTGAGGTTTAAACCCAATAATTTTTTTTATGGTAATATAAAATTCTCCATCCGTTGAAGAACGAGAGGAAAATATATTCTTTAAAGAAGCCATAAAAAAACTTAATTATCTATTCTCTTGAAGAGAACACATGCATTGTGACCACCAAAACCAAAGGTATTGCTCATAGCCACATTAATTTTGCGTTCTTGTGCTTTATTGAGAGTGAGATTGAGGGATGAATCTATTTCTTCATCAACTGTTGTATGATTAATTGTAGGAGGAACTAAACTATGCTCCATCGCCAAAATAGACGCAATTGCCTCAATAGCTCCAGCAGCACCTAAAAGATGCCCAGTCATTGATTTTGTAGAATTGATATTTATTTTGGAAGCATGTTCGCCAAATACATTTGTAATTGCCTTTAATTCTGCTACATCTCCCAACGGAGTAGAAGTGCCATGAGTATTTATAGTATCCACCTCTTCTGGACTCATTCCTGCATCCTTTAGACAGTTTAGCATCACTCTTTCAACACCTATTCCATCTGGATGAGGTGCTGTCATATGATAGGCATCACTCGACATTCCACCACCCACAACTTCAGCATAAATTTTTGCTCCTCGTTTCTTGGCATGTTCATATTCCTCCAAAATAAGTGCTCCTGCACCCTCTCCTAATACGAACCCATCTCTTGTCGCATCAAAAGGTCGAGACGCTGTTTCTGGACTCTCATTTCTAGTAGAAAGCGCATGCATAGCATTAAAGCCTCCCATACCAGCTTTGGTCACAGCTGCTTCACTTCCTCCAGTAACAATGATATCGCAATGCCCTAAACGTATATAGTTTAAAGCATCTATCATAGCATTTGCAGAAGAAGCACATGCAGAAACCGTAGTATAATTAGGTCCCATAAAGCCGTGCTTAATTGAGATATTACCAGGAGCAATGTCTGCAATCATTTTAGGAATAAAGAAGGGGTTGAAACGTGGTGTTCCATCCCCTTCTGCAAAATTTATTACTTCATCTTGAAAGGTCTCTAATCCCCCAATACCAGCACCCCAAATTACTCCTACGCGAAACTTGTCTACTTTTTCTAAGTCAATTCCTGCGTCCACAATAGCTTCATCTGAAGAAACTAAGGCATATTGAGCAAATCGGTCTAGTTTTCGGGATTCTTTCCTGTCAAAATGATTTAAAGGATCATAATTCTTAACTTCACAAGCGAATTTTGTTTTGAACTTTTCAGTATCAAAATATGTAATAGGAGCACAGCCGCTTTTCCCACTTTTTAGACCATTCCAGTATTCTTGAATGTTATTTCCAATAGGGGTAAGAGCGCCAAGACCCGTTACAACAACTCGCTTAAGTTCCATATGGAAGAGATTATTTTGCTTCTTCTATATAGGAAATTGCTTGACCAACGGTCGCAATGTTTTCAGCTTGATCGTCTGGAATTTGAATATCGAATTCCTTTTCAAATTCCATAATAAGCTCTACCGTATCCAATGAATCGGCTCCTAAGTCGTTTGTGAAGCTAGCTTCGTTTACAACTTCGTTTTCGTCAACACCTAATTTGTCTACGATAATCGCTTTTACTCTTGATGCAATGTCTGACATAATTCTTAATTTTTAGATTTAATTACAAGTGGCAAAAATAAAATATTTTAATTTAAAACACCATTTTGTACATAAAATGTGAGATTCTTCTTTTAAAACTTTTATAAAGTTACTTTAATTTTATTGTGTATTCAATTTTTCAAATAAAATTATTTGTGTGAAAAGATAAAACCAATTTAAACATTTTTGAGCGAAGTAAACCCTATTGCCTTACTTTTGTTATTATTTTTTAATTACTTCGGTGAAAACTTTGGAATTTTTATGGAGAGGCGCATTATAATCTTTGCTTCGGGCAGTGGTACCAACACCCAAAATATTATTGAACACTTTCAACATAGCAAAATTGCCAAAGTTGTTCGTGTACTCAGTAACAATAAGAATGCCAAAGTACTAGAGCGCGCTAAAGCACTTAAAACACAAGCTTCATTCTTTACCAAAGAAGAATTAAATGCTGAACATGGCGTCTTACAAATCCTAAAAAAGGACAAACCAGATCTTATTGTGCTCGCTGGATTTTTATGGAAATTTCCAGAAATTATCCTAAAGGAGTTTCCAAACAAAGTCATTAATATTCACCCCGCTTTATTACCAAAATATGGAGGGAAAGGGATGTACGGCAACTATGTTCACGAGGCTGTCGTAAAAAATGCTGAAAAAGAAACTGGAATCACCATTCATTATGTCAATGAACAGTATGACGAAGGAGCTGTTATTTTTCAGAAAAGCATAGCTCTAACCGAAAATGAAACTTCTGAGACCGTTGCAGAAAAAGTGCACAAATTGGAATATACATATTTTCCAAAAGTGATTGAAGACCTATTAACTTCAACAAAAAATGGCTAAAAAAGAAAAGTTTTATGTGGTTTGGTATGGTAACCCCGCTGGAATCTTCGGGAGTTGGAAAGAGTGCCAGCTTTCAATAAAAGGAGTAAAAGGTGCTCAATATATGTCTTTTGAAACCTTTGCAGAAGCCAAAAAAGCTTACAATAAAGAATACGAAGATTATAAAGGTAAAGGTGGAAAAAAGAAAAAAACACTTTCGCCAGAAGACTTAAAAAAAATTGGAGAACCCAATTTGTATTCCATTTCTGTAGATGCTGCCTCCAGTGGAAATCCCGGAAAAATGGAATATCGTGGTGTTGATACTCAAACCCATAAACAACTTTTTCATCAAGGTCCTTTTACTCAGGGAACCAATAATATTGGTGAATTTCTTGCAATTGTACACGGATTAGCTTTACTGAAACAAAAGAATAGCGATAGAATTATTTACACCGATTCCCGCATTGCAATGGGATGGGTAAAAAAGAAAAAATGTAATACAAAGCTGAAGCCTTCCGCTAAAAATAAAACACTTTTTGAACTCATCTCTCGAGCCGAAACTTGGCTCAAAAACAATACCTACGCCACAAAAATAGTGAAATGGGAAACCAAAGCATGGGGAGAAATTCCTGCCGACTTTGGAAGAAAATAACCATTACTTTCGCCATTTTACCCAAACAATAACTGCAGGGTCCGACGCATCGCCACCAGTATTATTTGCAAACACATTGATATAGTCCCCAGCACTAAAATTTACATTGTAATCTGTTTTCTTAAATGTGCTCCCAACTAAGTTAAATGATGTTGTTGTTTTTAAGGTGGTTCCAGATTTAATTCTTATCTCGAATCCTTTTGTTGCGTTTCCTCCCTCTGCGTTTGCAGTTACATAAACAATGGTACCATCAAAAGGCATACTGGCTCCCGTGTTTATGGATCTCGTATCACCCCCAAATCGAAGGGTTTCATTTCCCGCATTTCCATTTTTACTCCACTGTAAAGGGGTCGCCTGAAGGCTTAACCACTTTCCCCTAGCGGCATCATACATAGAGAGTTCATCTCCAATAACAGAGAGTTGTCCTGTAGCTGAACCCAATGGTGTTGTTTGAGGATTTAACTCTAAGGAAGGAATTCCAGTATTCGTACTTTTAATTTCTAATTGAGAAGAAGGGTTTAAAGTCCCAATACCAACTTGTGAGCAAATTACCCCAACATTCAGCATCGATAATGCAAAAATTAAATTTTTCATAACTATTTAGATTTCTTGGATTAAAACCTATGTCATAAAAGGAAAATGTTGAAAAGGGTAAAATTTATTGGGCTGGTAAAAATAATTTACCTAGTCGTATCGCAACTACGGTTTTAATTAATTTAGATGAATAGGCTAAATTCAACGTCTAAGGGTTATTTTTTTTGAGTTTTTTTAACCTAATATTTATAATAATCTCTTCAAAAAGGATGAAAAATACCATGAGATTTAGAAAGGCCAACGGATAAACAATCTCAATAATTTTAGCTAAATTTGCACCTTCAAATAAACCCTGTAAATGAGCAAACTTGTTATTGTTGGAACTGTAGCTTTTGACGCCATTGAAACTCCTTTTGGGAAAACCGATAAAATCTTAGGGGGTGCTGCCACTTATATTGGACTTTCTGCATCTCAATTCAATATAGATGGAGCCATTGTTTCTGTTGTGGGAGGGGATTTTCCAAAGGAATATTTAAGTATGCTCAAAAATAAGGGGTTAGATATTACCGCTTTAGAAGTTGTTGAAGATGGAAAAACATTTTTCTGGGCTGGAAAATATCGCAACGATATGAACTCTCGCGATACCCTTGCCACCGAATTAAATGTCCTTGCCGATTTTAAACCCGTGGTTCCTACTAATTATAAAGATGCCGAAGTGGTCATGCTTGGAAACTTACATCCTTTAGTTCAATTAAGTGTGATTGAACAAATGAATGCTCCAAAAGTGATTATGCTAGACACCATGAACTTCTGGATGGATAATACTTGGGATGATTTAATGAAAGTAATTTCAAAAGTAAACGTCATAACCATTAATGATGAAGAGGCAAGACAAATGACAAAAGAGTATTCTTTGGTCTTAGCTGCCCAAAAAATTATGAAGATGGGACCTAAATATGTGGTCATTAAAAAGGGTGAACATGGTGCGTTACTTTTTAACAAAGATGAAATATTTTTTGCTCCCGCTTTACCACTTAAAGCAGTCTTTGACCCAACAGGCGCTGGAGACACCTTTGCGGGTGGACTAGCAGGTTATTTGGCAAGTACTGGAGATTATTCCTTTGAAAATATGAAAAATGCCATTATTTATGGATCGGCATTAGCGTCGTTTTGTGTAGAAAAATTTGGAGCAGAAAGAATTATCAATCTTTCGGCAGAAGAATTAAACAAGCGCATTCATCAATTTAAAAGCTTAACTCAATTCGATATAGCATTAACGTAACACTGCGCCCTGATTTTTCGGGGCGTTTTTAATTTGAAACCTTTTTTCTGAAGCTATGAGCGACGAATTAAAACACGAATGTGGAATTGCCTTAGTAAGACTCCTGAAGCCTTTAGAGTTTTACAAAGAAAAATATGGCACCGCTTTTTATGGGGTAAATAAAATGTACCTCATGATGGAAAAACAGCATAACCGAGGGCAGGACGGCGCGGGGTTTGCTGGAATTAAACTGAACATGGATCCTGGAGATCGATACATAAGTAGAATTCGCTCAAATGATGCACAACCTATACAAGAAATTTTCGCTCAAATTAACGAACGTATTAATTCTGAGTTTAAAAATCATCCAGAAATAAAAGAAGACATACCCCTTCAGAAAAAAAGAATTCCCTATTTAGGCGAATTGTATTTGGGACACGTTCGATATGGAACTTTTGGTGGGAATAGTATTGAAACAGTACATCCCTTTCTTCGTCAAAACAACTGGATGCACCGCAACTTAATTATCGCGGGAAACTTTAATATGACCAATACCACCGAGCTTTTTAGCAATCTTATAGAGCTTGGGATGCATCCAAAAGAAAAAGCTGATACTGTTACAGTGATGGAAAAAATTGGTCATTTTCTTGATGATGCCGTTCGAAAATTATACAAAAAAGCCAAGGGAAAAGGATTCAATAAAAGAGAGGCATCTCCATACATTGCCGAAAACCTCAACATTGCTAAAATTTTAAGGAAATCGGCTAAAAACTGGGATGGTG
>NZMG01000009.1 GCA_002694465.1 Flavobacteriaceae bacterium
TGCCAATTATAATTTACATAATCACTTTGATATAAAAGAAAATTGAAATTAGGTGCGACGCTGTGGATTTTAATATGTCCCTTCACTGAATTATTCTCATCAAAGTCAAAAGAAGCACCCCCCAACAAATAGTTAGCATCAAAATCTCCCGAAATGTTAATAGCTCCTTTCCCGAAGAGTTCAAATCCTTTATATTCCTTTTGATAGGAAGCCCCTGCGCTAATCAAATTTCCTTGTAATCGGTTGGTAATAGTTCCTTCGTCCAAAACTAAAGCCGAATCGTACCCGTAGTCATAATCGGTGTAGCCAATAAAAGCCGAAAGATTTCCCAATAGGGAATTGCGTAAGGTGGCACTCCCTTTTGCTTCAAATTTATCCAGAACAGTTTTGGTAAATAAATCTTCCGTTTCATAGGCATCACCATAGCCTTCAAAGGGTGATGATTGTCCGTATTTAAAATCTTTGGTCTCGTAGCTCAGAGTATTCCCAAGCGTTAAAATAGAATACCCTGTGCTATCTTTTTTTGAAATCAATTCATATTCTTGAATTCCAAAAAACCGAAGCCCTTCCAGTTTATTATCGGCATCTTCAAAATTCACATCCAATCGACCACGATCTTGAAATTCAGATTCGTTGGTTTCAAATAATAGCTTAGAATTTTCAGTTAGCCCCCCATTTTCTTCATTAAAGATATCTTGAGCAGCAAGATGCGCTCGAATATGATATCGATTATTTTTGGTGTGGTAGTTTGTTGTAAATCTAAAATTACCCGTACTCGTCAATGCATTTTGATATTGCCCTAACGACCTTACTCCTTTATAGGCAATAGAAAAATTAAAACGTTCATTAGTGTTTACGGTAAAAAAACCATCCATTTGTTGCCCTTGCGAAAAGGCCGTTTTAAAGTATAATTCGGTAAGGGGTGTGGGGACACTATAATAATTTATATCCTCGGCAACAGTATAACTAAAATGATGCGATTGGGCGACAAACAAAGGCATCAGGTTTTCATTGTCGAATGAATAAGCTAATGAATTATAGGTTTGCCCTACGTTGGCAAAAGGGAGTAATTCAAAATTATCGCGCCGTAAATAATTGAATTTGTATTCCTTTTGAATGGAAAGTGTCGTATCGAGATAGGTAGTATCTCTTTCAAAGGAGATAATTTTATATAAATCGATGGGAGGTTTTTCAGTCTTCCCCTTTGGCACATCGCCTCCTGAGGGATAGTTTTGAGAAAACACCATTGCATAGCAACAAAAAAAGAAAAGGAGCAAAAGTGTTTTTTTCATTCTGAAGAAACTTAATGGGCAAAGTTAAATTTTTTAAACGGAAAAGTGTATTTTTAATTCTATGCTAACCCTAAAAATTCATCAACACTTACTGGAATGTGGCACCGACGAAGCGGGACGGGGATGTTTGGCGGGTCCTGTGACCGCAGCTGCTGTTATTTTACCAGATGATTTTTCACATCCATGGCTAACCGACTCTAAACAACTTTCAGAAAAAAAGAGACAAGAATTACGCCCCATTATTGAATCCGAAGCTATCTGTTTTAGAGTTTCGCACGTCATGATGGAAGAAATTGATCAACTAAATATATTAAATGCTTCCATTTTAGCAATGCACCGGGCCATTGAGCAACTTACACAACAACCAGAGTTTATTGCGATAGATGGCAACAGATTTAAGCCTTTTCAAAAAATCCCCTACGAATGTGTGGTAAAAGGCGATGGAAAGTATTTGCACATTGCTGCCGCTTCCATACTAGCTAAAACCTACCGTGATGATTTTATGGAAAAGATACACGAGGAGTTTCCGAACTATAATTGGAACAAAAACAAAGGGTATCCTACGGCAGAACATCGTAATGCCATTCGTAAGCATGGTCCCACCCCATTTCATCGCAAAAGTTTTAAGTTACTTCCCGAGCAATTAAAGCTGGATTTTTAAGCTGTTAAAAAACCGTCAATAAACTATTGTTAACGTAGTCATTTTTTGAATTAAACCTTGTTATTTTTGTGTATGCAAAAATTATCGAATCTCGCTTTTATATTAGCCTTTGTATTCTTTTTTTGGGGATGTGATACTTCCTCCAAAAAAAACAAGGAGCTTTCTAGCTTTATTCCAGAGAGCTCGCAAACAGTTTTGAAGATTAAAAACTGGGGAATAACCGCTCAGGATTTCAAAAAAAATAACCTTCTCAATCAATTAAAGGGAGAGCCTTTTTCGGAATTTTTTAATACTAAAAAGTCAGTTTTTGATTTGGTGCAACCCACGGGGAATGTCATTTTATGTAAGGAAGCCGTGAATGATTCCACAAATCATTTCACATTAATTACCAAAATATCGTCGAATCTGTTTAAACTAGATTCTATTGAAGGTGTTTCGCAAACAGACATTCCTTTTAATGGAAAAAACATAAAGAAAACGGTCTTTAATGCTTCCGAAGCCTTTAGTATACAAATAGACAGTGTTTTCATGATGTCCACTTCCGAGGCTATTTTGAAAAAAAGTGTAGATGGAAAAGTGAAAAAAAATGACCTGTTTTCAAAGGCATTTAAATTAAAAAATGACCAGCAACTTGCATATATCCATGAGCTTAATGCCCTCAAGGAAAATGATTCAATTTCCTATCCTTTTGCATCCTTAGCTTCATTCGATTTACAAGTTTTACCCGATGGCGTAGTAGGTAATGGTGTTGTATTGGTAAACGACTCCTTGCCTCAACTACTTTCGGTTTTTAAAGGGCAAATCCCTCAAAAAAATGATGCAGCATCTATAATTCCTATTTCGGCCAAAGAAGCACGCTCTTTTACTTTTAACGATGTGAAATTGCTTGAGAAAAACATTCAATTATTTAAAGGTGATTCTGTACACATTGACCCACTTTTTGAATCTATCAATGAAATTGTTGACCTTAAGATATCCAATAAAAATGTGATGGCATTAAAGAGTTTAGACACAGAAATTACCTGGGATGAGTTGGCAAAATACATATCAGAGAAAGAAACTTTTAGGGAAATTCAGCTCTTCGCCTTTACAGAGGAGCAACCCCTATTTAAAGTATTTACACCTTTAATGGGGGACACTACTTTTTCAATTGTTTTTGAGTGGGAAGATTTTATCATTTTTACGGAAACAGAAGAAACTGCTCAACAGTTAATTTCAGATTTTCAGAATAATGCTGTACTTGCAAATGCTCCTTATTTTGAAAGTGCTTATGCGCAATTAGCACAGGCTTCTTCATTAACCAACTATACACTACAAGGAAATACTGGGGCTCTTTTTTCAAATATTTTAGATACCAAAACATCTAAGCTGAATAATTTTCCATTGGCGATTATTCAACTTATTTATGACAGAGATTTTGCACATCTCAATCTTATTTGCAAAGAAATTAATGGTCAAAAACAAGATAGCGGACTTGTTAACCAATTAATTAGCATATCGCTTGATAGGGATATTGTAGGGAAGCCCCAATTTTTTACCAATCATAATACGTTAGGTAAAGACATTGTGGTACAGGATATTTCCAACGTGCTATATTTTATCTCCTCCAACGGAAAAACTCTTTGGAAAAAACAGTTGGACGGTGCAATATTGGGCAGCATTAACGAAGTTGATATTCTGCGAAATGGCAAAAAACAGCTTGCTTTTTCTACTAAAAAAACATGGTATGTTTTGGATAGAAACGGTAAAGACGTTGCTCCATTTCCTAAAAAATTTAAGGATCCTATTACGCAACCTGTATCCATTTTTGATTATGATAATAACCGCAAATACCGATTTGTAATTTGTCAAGACAAGGATGTTTTTATGTATGATGGCCAAGGTAAAGATGTAAGTGGGTTTACATTTAGCAAAGCTTCATCCCACATAGTATTACCACCACAACATATTAGAATAGGAAATAAAGATTACATCCTAATTGCCGAAGAAAATGGAAAACTCAATATTTTAAGTCGTGTTGGAAAAGAACGCATAAAACTGAATAAAACGTTCGATTTTTCTGAAATTCCAATAGAAAAAGAAGGAAGTAACTTTGTAGTTATTACAAAAAACAAGAGTAAAGAAACCATTTCTCAAGACGGAAAAATTAGTTCGCAAACCTTACAAGTTTCTAAGAATTATCAATTTGCAATTGAAGGAACGACAAAAGTAACTCTAGATGATCATTTACTTAGAATTAATGGGCAGTTAGTGGAGTTACCTCTAGGTGTATACTCAAAACCACAAATATTCAGTTTTAACAAAGAAACTTTTATTGCACTTACCGAACTGAAAGAACATAAAGTCTATTTATTTAATAAATCTGGTCAACCATTTCATAATTTCCCGGTTTATGGTACTTCTGAAATTGACATGGCGGACGCCAATAAAAACAAAAAAATAAATCTGATTGTAAAAGGACAACCTAAGGAAGTCCTTCTATATCAACTTAATTAAAAAATTAAGCCCTCTCTATATTTTACATTAAAGAAAATACTACTTTTATAATCCTCATTATTAGTAAATTGAGGATTACAATATGAAAACAAATTATCTAAGGATTATTGCGTTTATTGCACTTTCCTTACTTTTCATTTCGTGTAAAAATGAATCCAAAAAAGATTCCTATCCTTCCGAAAATAAAAATATTCCCGAACTTGAAGGAAATAAAGCAACAGATGCCGAAGCTTTAAAAAAAACCTACGAAGATTTATTAAAAACAGGTGCTATTGATGCAGACCAGTTTAAAGAATATATGGAGAAAATTCAAGAAATGAAAAATGGGAATAGCACTAATGAATCTGATTCAGATTTTAGGAAAAATCAACTTGACAAATACACCAAAAAAATTAGAGAGAAAAACTCGATTAAAACAGAAGCGCAACTTGAAGCTGAAGCAAAAACGGCCAACCTTAGAAAATTATTAGGTACTACAGACAATTCATTTATTGAAGAAAACATTACCAGATATTCTCTTTGGGGTAATCGCGACAAAAGAGAATCATTGAAACAACTGGAAACGGCTTCCAAAGAAGAAGCCAACAACATAATAGCTTCCTATTTCGAAATTTCTCAAAAAGAATTGGATTTACTTAGACCACTCCCGTCTAAACAAAAAATAAGAACCGAAATAGAAGCGAGAACCATTGCAAAACAACCATTGCCGCAATCCATAGAAGCCTATTTAAATAGCGGGCAAGCCTCTTCAAAATTTAAGGCGATGATGAACAGCAGAAAAAACGATATGATTATTTTTTCAGGAGATGTGATAAAGGCTTCCGAAAAAGCGCGTAAAGAATTTTACAAAAACAACCCAGGTTGGTATGGGGAAGCTGCTACCACGGGAAACACCTATAGAGATTCTCGAAATAAGTTTATTTATTTACCACTAGGAGAATTATCCTTTGCAGATAACATTTTAAGCCATAATTTAGGTGACCCTGCAGGTTCAAATACCCAAGGTGCCTTGGGAATACCCGATATGGATGATATTGATTTTCCCGATGGCGACCCACGAATTTGTAATATTGGTATTAAAGGCCAACTCACATTAGAGTTTACAAATAATGCTATTGTGGATGTAAATGGTCCCGATCTTTATGTTTTTGAGATGGGTGCAATTGAACCCACTAATTTAGAAATTTCGAAAGATGGTAAGAGTTGGATAAACGTAGGGCAAATAAAAGGAGGAACTGCAATGGTCGATATTAAAGACTTTGTGAAACCCAACGAAACATTTACGTATGTTCGGCTTACCGATTTGGACACACCAAGTCAATTGCCAGGTGCCGATGTAGATGCTGTAGCGGCCATAGGAGGGGCATTGCGCTTAAATCTGGATAGTGCGGTGCTTTTTGATACTGGAAAATTTCAGTTAAAAGAAAGTGCTTCATCTGAACTGAATAAACTTGTAACAGCCATTAAAGAATATTCTAAAGGGCATATTATTGTAGAAGGACATACAGATAATGTCGGAAATCCTGCCAGCAATAAAACGCTTTCAGAAAATAGAGCAAAAGAAGTTTCCGCTTTTCTAAAAAGCAAACTCTCTTCAACAAACTATACTTTTGAAGTAAAAGGATTTGGAGAAAATCAGCCCATCGCACCCAATGACACCCCAGAGAATAAACAAAGGAACCGTCGTGTAGAAATACTTGTGGTTCCCATTAAATAACACTTGTAAAAATTTAAATCATGAAAAAAATTGTATTTATTTTATTAATATCTCTTCAATTTATAGGTAATACTAGTGCTCAAAACTGTAGCAAATTTTATCCCTTTGAAGAAGGCGCTACCATTCAAATAACAAGCTATGACCGAAAAGGTAAAGTAGCTGCTACAGTTGACAATAAAGTACTTGGTGTTTCTGAATCACAAGGCACTGAAACAGCCACTATAGAAGCTGTTGTTAAGGATGATAAAGGAAAACTTATTGCAACGAGTAATTATAACATTAGCTGCACAGTCAACATTGTTTCAATTGATTTTAAATCACTTATGAGTCCTCAGATATTTGAACAATTTGGAGAAATGGATTATGAAGTTACGGGAACAGATCTTCAAATACCAAATGATATAAGGGTTGGTCAAGAATTACCTGATGCAAATATGGATATGGCTATAAATATGGGTGGTATAAATATGAATATGAATGTAACCATGAAAGATAGAAAAGTAATTGGTCAAGAAGAGGTTACTACCCCTGCAGGGACGTTTAATTGCTTTGTTATTAGTTATAATTTAGACATGAAAATGGGTATGAATCAAAAAGGATCTGCCAAGCAATGGATAGCTGAAGGTGTAGGAATGGTAAAACAAGAGGATTATAATAAAAGTGGTAAGGTGACTAGTAGTAGTTTATTAACTGCTTTTAGCAAATAATAGTAAACCAAGGGAAGTCCTTATGACTTGGCAAGGGTTTCCCTTTTTACTTTCGCTTCAAATAATGCTGAAAAATGCTTGAGTAGTTTTTCTTTTACTTCTTCCATAGAAACTTCCGTTTTTCCTAATTCCACATTTAAAGAAGTCACTGCTTTTCCTTTTATTCCGCAGGGAATCATATGGTCGAAATATCCTAAATTGGCATTCACGTTTAGTGCAAATCCGTGCATGGTAACCCAACGGCTAGCACGCACTCCCATAGCACAAATCTTACGCGCAAAGGGTGTTCCTACATCCAACCAAACACCTGTTTCGCCTTTACTTCTTTCGGCTTTTAAACCATATTCAGCTAAAGTAAGGATTACCATTTCTTCCAAAAATCGAAGGTATTTATGAATGTCTGTAAAGAAGTTTTCTAAATCTAGAATAGGATAGCCCACTATTTGTCCAGGTCCGTGATAGGTAATATCTCCGCCACGATTTATTTTATAAAAAGTAGCATCAATTTCGGCTAACTTATTTTCATCAATTAAAAGGTTATCAAAATCACCACTTTTACCTAGCGTAAAGACATGTGGATGTTCTACAAAGAGAAAGTAGTTAGGTGTTTTGAGAGACAGTTCTTCTCTCCTATTTCGGATTTTAATATCAATTATTTCCTTGAATAACCGCTCTTGATAATCCCAAGTTTCTTTGTAGTCTTTTAATCCTAAATCTTGTATGTCTATGGATTTATTCAAATGTTATTTTTCAAGTTCAACCTCAATATCCAAAATATCTGGATTCTTTATATACTCGACAAAACTACGCTGCAATTCTAGTGTTTTTCCATCTAGGGAAAAAGTGGCATCCTCTACAGATGACTTTTTAATTTTTCTAGGAAAGGTATATTTTACTTTATAGGTAATGCCAGTCATAAAAGCCTCGGCATTTTTTAAACTATCTACCTGAGTTTTGTGAGCTGCTTTATCTTTAATAAAAGCATCTCGTTTAAATTTTCCTTTGGCATAAGAATAAGAAACCCCTATTACATCTGGTTCATCTTTCTTTTCTTCTTCAGTACTTGAACTTGCTCCTGGAATTACGTTTTGAGATTGCTCAAATCCTTTCATTAAATCGTTGGCTTCAGAAATATTTTTAAAGTCGGTGAAAATATCAATGACCATCTTATTAGTTTCAGGATCGGTAACCATTCGCATTTTATAGTTCTCCATAGCCTTCAGCCTTTTTTGCTCTGCCATAGGAAGTTGTGCAATACTGTCCTTTTTTTGTTCCAGAAGGTCTTTAAAAGAAACCACCGTGTCTTGTTTAACAAAGGTGGAATCCTGTGCCATTTCACCACTAAAAGCCATCATTTCACTTAGGTCCATACTTATGGCCATGGTGCCTGTACCGTCTTCGTTTAAAACTAAAGTTTCGGTAAATTGGCAACTTACTAATGCCATTGTAATTACAACTAACGCAATTAATTTTTTGAATATGTTCATCTGTTTGGGTTATTTAAAATAATTAGCGCAGCAATGACCCCAGGAATCCAGCCACAAATGGTTAAAATTAAAACAATTAATATGGATCCACAACCTTTATCAATTACTGCTAATGGGGGAAACAAAATAGAAAGTAATACTCTCCATATACTCATAACACAAAATTAAGATTAATATTCAAGCAATAAGTCGTTTGAGAAGGATTTTGTTACAAGGTGCCATTTGGCTATCTTCGTTTTTGATGAAAGCAACTTTAATCGTTTTATTCATTTTTATTTCTACTGCCTCATATGGGCAGTATCATTTTTCTGGCAAGATAAATACCGAACTAAAAGAAGGAAAGGTATATCTTTCAACGATTGACGATTACCGAAAAATTTCTGGCGTTTATGGGGAACAAATTTTAAAAATGACCAACCCAGATAGTTTAGGGTTTTTCAGTTTTAGTGATAACAATTTGCCATCCCAAAATAGAATGTATCGTATTCATGTGGATACCTGTACCGATGAAGAACAAACGGTAAATCATTTTACGGGCCACTGTGCCAACAGCAAAGAAATTCTGTTTATTGCAAACAACACCGACACGCTTTCATTCCCTTATAGCTTTGATAATGAAATGTTTTGCCGAATTGTTTCCAACAATGATAAGTCGCAAATGTTTCTAAAAATAGATTCATTAAAACATGAAATGCGGTTTGCATTTGGCACGTATAGAAGTGAAGCCAATAGGTCGTTAAACACCAAAAAGTGGTTTAAAACCCTTCAGAATTACGGGGAGAAACTGAATGAACCTCTGGCAGAATTATACATCTATTCTTTTTTAAGTGACCGCACAAATGACCTTCATGAATATTATTTGGAAGATGTAAAAACCAACACCTATTATGAAAATCTACTAACTCGCTTAAAAGAACAATATCCCGAAGCACCCTATACCAAACAATACGAAGCCGAGTTGAAAGCAGATGAGTTTGTGGTAAATGGAGATAAAAGTATCCCTTGGTGGATATATTTCCTTGGGGTCTTTGCGGCATTATCCATTTTGGGAAATTTCTATTTTATAGGAAAATGGCGCCGACTTAATAAAGCATCCAAAAGCATCGAAGCGCTTTCCAAACAAGAACAACGCGTCATGGAATTAATTCTAGAAGACAAAACCAATAAAGAAATTGCCGATGCCCTTTTTGTTAGTGTAAGTACCGTTAAAACACATATAAATAATCTTTACAAAAAAATGAATGTAGCATCTCGCGAGGAGCTTAAAAAACTACATAATAAGTAAAGTAATCTTCGGTATAAACGGAATAATAGTTAATTTTGCCGCTTAAATCGTTTATCAATGCAACTTTCTGAACTAGAACTCATCCGAAGAGAAAAACTCAATCAATTACGCGAGTTAGGCATAAATCCGTATCCTGCCGCTTTGTATCCTGTAAATCACACTTCAAAACAGATTAAACAAAATTTTGAAGAAGGAAAAAAGGTAACTATCGCAGGAAGGCTTATGTCGCGTCGTATTCAAGGGAAAGCTTCTTTTGCAGAATTGCAGGATGCGCAAGGTCGTATTCAAGTGTATTTTAATCGTGATGAAATTTGCCAAGGAGAAGACAAAACACTTTATAACGATGTCTATAAAAAGTTACTTGATATTGGTGATTTTGTAGGAGTTGAAGGCGAATTATTCACTACGCAAGTGGGTGAAAAAACCGTTATGGTAAAAAATTTCACGCTACTTTCAAAAGCGTTAAAGCCACTACCCCAACCCCGTGTGGATGCCGATGGAAATGTACACGATGCGTTTACAGATCCTGAACAACGCTATCGTCAACGGTATGCAGATTTGGTGGTAAATCCGCATGTAAAAGAAGTGTTCGTAAAACGCACACGCTTGTTTAACGCCATGCGAAATTTCTTTAATGAACGTGGATATTTTGAAGTAGAAACACCTATCCTTCAGCCAATTCCTGGTGGTGCGGCAGCGCGTCCTTTTGTAACACACCACAACAGTTTGGACATCCCTTTGTATATGCGAATTGCCAATGAATTATACCTGAAAAGGTTGATTGTGGGCGGATTTGATGGCGTATACGAATTTTCTAAAAACTTCCGAAACGAGGGAATGGATCGCACCCATAATCCAGAGTTTACAGCCATGGAAATCTATGTTTCGTACAAAGATTACAATTGGATGATGGATTTTTGTGAAGAACTGTTAGAATATTGTGCTATCCAGGTTAATGGCACTACCGAAGCTACTTTTGGTGAACACAAGATAGATTTTAAAGCGCCCTATCCAAGAATTACGATGGCAGATGCCATTAAAAATTATACAGGTTTTGATATTACGGGTAAAACCGAAGCTGAAATTAGAAAAGCAGCAAAAGACTTAGGCGTTCCTGTTGATGATACTATGGGGAAAGGAAAGCTCATTGATGAAATTTTTGGTGAAAAGTGTGAAGGTAATTTTATTCAACCCACGTTTATTACCGATTACCCCAAGGAGATGAGCCCATTGTGTAAAGAGCATCGCGATAACCCTGAATTGACCGAACGTTTTGAACTCATGGTCTGCGGAAAAGAAATTGCCAATGCCTATAGCGAGTTAAACGATCCCATTGACCAGCGAGAACGATTTGAAGCCCAATTGAAACTTGCCGAAAAAGGAGATGACGAAGCGACTCAGTTTATCGATTTCGACTTTTTACGGGCTTTGGAATATGGAATGCCTCCTACTTCTGGAATGGGGATTGGGATGGACCGATTGATTATGTTTTTAACGAACAATGCTTCCATACAAGAGGTGTTATTCTTCCCCCAAATGCGCCCCGAGAAAAAAGTAGTTCAAGTGGAATTGAACGACGAAGAAAAAGCAGTGTTAGCAATGCTTAATAAAGCTGAGAAATTACCTCTAGAAGAATTGAAAGCCCAAAGTGGATTAAGCAACAAAAAGTGGGACAAAACCATCAAACATCTTACAGCAAACAAACTTGCCAAAGTGGAGAAAACGGAGGACGGATTATTTGTAGAAACTATTTAAAACAAAACACCACCCAGAAATCCTCCTATTTGGCATAAGGGGGTCGATACTACTACCGACATTCTGGGTGGTGCTTAAACCAACCTAAACTATTTGCACCTTAAAAATACAAGGGAAGGTGCCACCCACAAAACTTTGTGTGGCTTCTTTTATAAATCCCGAGGGTTTACTCTCCTATTTTACTTAAAAAGTCAATATCATTTTCAACAGTTAACAACAACAAACTAGTGGCGGTGCAAAACACTGGGCTTGTGATACAGTGATGTCCGTTCCAACTTCCGTCTTGATTTTGGATTTTTAAAATGCGACCGCTCATATCGGTATACCATTTTTTCCAATCTTTATCTCTATTCACCACCAAAGATTCTCCTGTCTGTAAAAAGCTTAAAAATTCTTCTCCGCCATTATTTCCAAAACCATTTAATACATCTTCACGTTGTGCTGCATCTTTTCCAGATTGATACACATTATAAGACGTATTATATTCCATGGCTTCATTTTCGGCATAGCCTATTTTACGAAGATTATCCACCGTTACTGGGGCATTTTTAGGTAGCTTTCCTTCCTTTTTTGCTTTGTTCATCGCTTCTTCCACTTCTCTCGCTTCTTTAGCGCTTGCCCGTACACTATTGCTAATGGAATACAACATAATCCCGGCACCATCTTCAGTTTTAATGTTTCCACTATCTGCATCATAATTTCCCTTTTGGTAATTCTTAGAACGCTCCAACACTTTCTTATCCACTTTAGCTCCTACAGCATCTGCAGATTCCAACGCACTCATTGCCAACCCGCTTTGCAGAACACCTGCCCAACCAGCTCCTGTTTGTTTTCCTGAGGCATCGGTACTAGCTTCAATTTTTGCTACACAAATGTCTAAGCATCGAGCCACTCTTTTTTCGTCTATCCCTTTTAAGTCTCTGTCCAAAAGATTAGATAATAGCTGAGCCGTTAAAACGGCGTCGATATTCTGTCCTAATTTTGTTTGAATTTGAGTACCACGGACATCAGTGATAAATTCTGCATTTTTAGAAGTATTCTCAACCGTTTCTAATAAATAGTCAATAGCATCTTTGAGATTTTTAGAATATTTGTCGCCTTGCAACGTCACTCCACTCCTTAAAAAAGCCTGAGCCACCATAGCTGTCGTTGCTGGATCTGCCTTTACCGCATGCGGATCCATCACATTTTGTGCAGCATGCGTACCTGCACCATATCCACCCGAAGGTAATTGGGCATCACTTAACCAAGCTAATCCGTCACGAACGCTTAAGGTCAAGTTTTCATCGGTCATATAAACATTAAAGTCTTGGGAAGATTGTTCTCCCATGACAGTCATAAAGACACAACCATCGATAGGCTCTAAGATTCTTTTTGTTTCGGAATATTTCGAATTAGAATCATGTACCGAAAGCCAAAATCCCAGAGCAAATATGGGAAGGGCTAAAAAAATTAATTTAGTTTTCATCTGTATATAATATTTAATAAAGTTGAAGATGGAATGCCCTTAAAAAACATCTTCAATGGGTTCATAAAATCAAGTGCTGGGCATTTCATTTTTACGTGTTTTAAAATTCTTTCCGAAAGTAGGTTTCAGAATTAAAGATTAAAACAGGTTTTGAGGGAACACTATATATGAGTGAGTGAAGTTGCCTTCCGAAAAATTTCTTTAACATTACTTTAATGAGGAATCCCTTAAACCATTTACTATATCTAAAGTCCTAAGGACATAAATATTAAAATTTAAAAAAATGAAAAACGTATTGTTAATAGCACTGATACTAGTCGGGTTTGCTGGTCAAGCACAAGAAAGAGGCAATGGACCCCGAAAAGAAAAAAATGAAATGCGTGAAAAAATGAAGGACCTAACTCCACAACAACGCGCAGAGTTAAGAAGTAAAAAAATGGCTTTGCATCTTGATTTAAACGAATCACAACAAAAGCAAGTAGAAACACTTTTAGTAAAACAAGAAGAAAAGAAAGATGCTATGCGTGCGCAACGTGAAGAAAAAAAGGAACTTTCAAAAGATGAAGCATTTGCGTTAAAATCGAAAATGTTGGACGAACAGATGGAGTTTAAAAAGCAAATGAAATCGATTCTAACCAAAGAACAATTCGAAAAATTTGAAAAAAGTAGAATGCACAGAGGTAAAATGAAAAAGCATTCTGAAAAAAGAAAAAAGGATAAATAGTTTTTTGGCGTAGTTTTTGGATAGTTAATTTGAAATTAGTTACATTAGTGACTTTAAAACTAGAAAAAACCATGAAGAATTTATTTAAAATTGTTACTTTTTCATTTGTGATGCTACTAGGGATGGGCTCTATGACCGCTCAAACTTTAAAGCAGGATCAAAATACTCCTGAGGTAATTGCAAAACAAAAAACAGAAAAATTAAGCGAAGCACTTGGCTTAAATGGCGATCAACAAAGAGCAGTGTATCGCGCTTTGGTGGTAAAAGAAAACAATTACGCAAAAGATGTTAATGGAAAAGATGCTATGAATGCTGCTGTGGTAGCTAACAAGAAAAAACACGATGAAGTTTTTGAAACTTCGATGAAAAAAGCTCTTACAGACGACCAGTATAAAAAGTGGCAGTCTTTACGAAATTAATACCCTATTACTTAAGTAAAAAAGCTCCCTTTTGGGAGCTTTTTTTATTTATAGCTTTTTTGAAACTTTTCTACAGGCTTCAACAGTTTTGTCTAAATCGGCATAGGTTAAAGCATCACAAAGGAACCAAGTTTCGTATGCACTAGGAGCAATATAAATGCCCTCGTTTAACATTCCGTGGAAAAACTTTTTAAATGCATCTCCTTGAGCCGCTAATGTAGCCGTTTCAAAATCGACTACAGGAGTTTCAGAAAAATGAACCGAAATCATAGAACCTATTCTATTAATTGTATGCGCCACACTATTTTCAGATAAAGCTTCGGTAAGTCCCTTATGTAAATATTCTGTTTTGGCATTAATGGAATTAAATATTTCGGTATTTGAGTTTAATTCTGTCAACATGGCCAATCCAGCGGCCATTGCTAACGGGTTTCCACTTAATGTTCCTGCTTGATACACAGGTCCTTCAGGGGCAAGATATTTCATTATTTCATTTCGAGCGGCAAATGCCCCAACGGGTAGACCACCTCCTATTACTTTTCCGAAGGTAACAATATCAGCTTTTACATTTAATAACTCTTGAGCGCCTCCTTTTGCTAAACGAAAGCCCGTCATCACTTCATCAAAAATGAGTACAATTTGATTTTCATCACAAAGTTTTCGCAAGCCCTCTAAAAACCCTTCAGTTGGAGGGATACAACCCATATTACCAGCAACAGGTTCCAAAATTATTGCGGCTATTTCATCTTTATATTCAGAAATTAAATCGGCTACATTTTGTAAGTCATTGTAGCGAGCTAGTAATGTATCTTTAGCTGTTCCTTGGGTTACACCTGGACTGTTTGGTGTTCCAAAAGTAACTGCACCACTCCCTGCTTGAATAAGAAACGAATCACTATGCCCGTGATAGCAACCAGCAAATTTTATAAATTTATCCTTCCCAGTAAATCCGCGAGCCAACCTTATGGCACTCATACAAGCCTCGGTACCACTATTGACAAAACGAATTTTATCGATATTAGGCACCATAGCCACGGTTAAGGATGCAATTTCGGTTTCTATTTCTGTGGGCATCCCGAAGGAGGTCCCTTTTTGGGCTTTTTCGACAACGGCATTAACAACCTTAGGGTATGCATGTCCCAAAATCATTGGGCCCCAAGAATTGATATAGTCAATTATCTTATTCCCATCTGCATCGTACAGATAGGCTCCTTTCGCTTTTTCAACAAATATGGGAGTCCCACCAACGGCTTTAAAGGCCCTAACAGGACTATTAACTCCACCAGGAATTACTTTTTGTGCTTCAGTAAATAAAGCACTACTTCTTTTATAAATCATAGGGATTTTTTATCGATCCTTAACAGAGTGCAAATATAATACTTGCCCAACAGAAATATCATTAGATACTAAACCATTATACTCTTTTAAGGTTTCTACAGTCATACTAAAACGTCGAGCGATACTATATAATGTATCTCCTTTTTCGACGGTATAGGTGTTTATTTTTGAATCCTCGTTATTAATGATATTGGCCTTTCCACCTAAGACTTGTTCATCGTAGCGATACAATTGATTTTTTTCAATTATTGCTATAAGTTTATCTGGGTATTTTGGATCTGTAGCATACCCTGCTTTTTTGAGGCCCCTAGCCCAACCTTTGTAGTCGTCTTTTCTTAATTTGAATAAGTCCTGGTACCGACTTCTTTGCGTTAAAAATAACGAATGATCTCTAAATGAGTATTTGGCATCTTTATATTTTCGGAAGCATTCGCCTTTTTCATCATCATCGTGATATACCTTATCCCCTGTCCAAGCCGTATGGCATTTTATCCCGAAGTGATTATTAGCTTTTTGGGTAAGCTCTCCACGGCCAGCACCACTTTCCAAAATCCCTTGTGCTAGGGTTATACTGGCTGGAATTCCGTACTGGAGCATTTCCTCTTTAGCAATATCACCATAGGTATCGATATACGCATTTAATATTTCTGCATAAGAAGCATTTCTGGGAAGTTCATCAATTTTAGTTTCATCGGTCTTATTCGGCAGTTCAGTTTCAATGGGATCCTTTTTATCTACGATAACCACTTTTTCAGTTTTTACTCTTTTCTTTTTAGGGACCACTTGTTTCTTTGACTTACAACCAAATAGTAACAATCCAATAAAAAGGAGGGTAAATATTCTTCCTACCATATTATAATTCGATTTGAGGTAATTTTTTCATTTTCAATTTTTGGTTCATCCCAGCGATGCCTTGAAGCCCACCCGTATGAACGGCTAAAATACGACTATTTTCTTTCAACTTTTTCTGTTTAATAAGGTCAAAAATGCCAAACATCATCTTTCCTGTATAGACAGGATCTAATTGAACTTCAGTTTTAGATTTGAAATCATTTATAAAACGTACCAAATTGGCATCTATTTTACCGTACCCTCCAAAACAGTATTCGTCCAAGAGTTCAAAATTAGTCTTGGAGGTATATTTTCTAATTTCATCCTTCTGAAAAGTTCCTTTTAATGCTGAAAATCCGAGTATTTTTTGATGCGGTTGAGATGCTTTAATAATTCCAGCTATAGTACCCCCGGTTCCTACAGGCGTGCAGATATAATCAAAATTTAAGGTATGGTCTGAAAGTATCTCCTCGCATCCCTTTACAGCAAATTCATTAGTACCTCCTTCGGGAACAATATAATAATCCTTAAATTCTAAAGATAAATTTTCTAAAAAATAGGATTCAGTCCTATCTCTATAAGCTTCTCTTGTTACAAAATGCAATTCCATTCCACAATTTTTTGCAAACAATAGTGTGGGGTTATTATCGATTTTTGATTCCAATTCCTCACCTCTAATTATTCCAACAGTAGGAATTTTTAACTCTTTCCCCGCAGCAGCAAGGGCGGAAATGTGATTTGAATAAGCACCTCCAAAACTTAGTATTCCCTTTTTATTTTGTTGTAACGCTTCGCGAAAGTTATATTTCAATTTTCTGAATTTATTACCAGACACTATGGGATGAATCTCATCCTCTCGTAAAACAAAAAGTTCAATTTTATCCAAAAGAGAAGAAAATCCGTCTATTTTTTGAATCGAAACCTCTACTTTTTTAGAATTAAACATGATGATTTTCAGAATTTTATAATTTAATATAATTCTTTTAAGTTGATGTAAAATTGAGAGTTATTATGTTAAAACTCAAAAATATCTTCAAAAATATATATCAAAACCCAACTGAAAATAAACAATCCTCAATTTAAGAGGTGAAAACTGTTACATTTTCGTTAACAAGAAAAATTGACAAATGTTAAAATATTACGTATTTCATCGATTTATTTAGTATTTTGTCGATTATTTGTCATATTATTGTAGGAACTCCCTTACTAAATTAGACGATATGGCAACAACTTTACTTAACTTAAAACACAAACTATTTTTAATATGTTTATGTATTCCATTGAGCATGATGTCTCAAGTCGGAATTAACACAACCACGCCCCAAGCTGGCTCTATGCTAGATATTACAAGTGGTACTAAAGGGATTCTTATCCCTAGAGTAAATATTTCTGACCTTAGCACAATTGCACCTATTACAGGCGGTGCTCCTGAAAGCCTTTTAGTGTATAATACCAACACTACAACAGGTAAAGGCTTTCATTATTGGGATGGAACGGTTTGGATTCCAATTTTAAGTGATGATTGGAAAAGTTCAGGAAATCCAGGAACCAATCCTACTACCAATTTTATTGGTACAACCGATAATGTATCTATGAGATTTCGAACAAACAATACGGAAAGACTTGAAATCACAAATAACGGTTTAATAAGAGCTTTTACTCCAGGAACTGCTGCTCAGCCCTTGTTATCATGGGATTCTGATAGTGACACAGGTATTTTTAGAAGCGCAAGCGATGTACTAAACTTCACCGCCGGGGGACAGGATTTTTTAGCCTTATCTGGTGGAGGAATAAATGAATTCATCATCAACAATGACGAAGGGGTTTTAAATACCCGTATAGCAACTTTTGGAGATACAAATACATTTTATGTTAATGGGCTTTTAAATAATGTTGGGTTAGGAACAAATACACCAGATATTAGTGCCCAATTGGAATTGGCAGATACAGATAAGGGTATCCTTATTAATAGGGTAGCTTTAACTTCAACGGCACTTCCTGCTCCCTTAGTATTACCAGCAACAGGTTTATTAGTTTATAATACCGTGAATGCAAGCAGTGGCAGCACCGAAGTTTTACCTGGTTTCTACTATTGGGACGGGATAAGATGGGTGGCCATGGGAGGTACTGGAGGAAAAGATTGGTCGCTTGAAGGAAATGCGGGAACTTCGATTGCAAATAACTTTATTGGTACAACGGACAATACTTCATTTGCTATTAGAACTAATAATACCGAAAGACTACGTATATTAAATGATGGATGGGTTAGCGTAAACAACCCTTCTCCTTTTGCAGGGGATCGATTTTCTGTAACAGGAAGTGGAAATGACTATGTAATAAACGCTTATGCTTCTGGATCTGGACCTGGAATGTATACCCAAAACACTGGAACAGGCCTAGGTGTATTTGCTTATGCTGCCAATACCCATGGTGTTTATGCTACTACACCCTATACTGGTGGAGCGTTTTTAACAGGAGGGGTTATAGGTTGGGGTACTGGTAATGATAATGCCAACGGAGTTTTAGCGGTAACTGATAAACAAGCTTCATCTGCATCGAATATGGGTATTCGAGCCGTTTCGGGAAGCACAACATCCATATCAACTACAGATATTTTAAATGTTGGCGTAAATACAAATGCTACAGACCTTGCTCTATACGCAATCTCCGAAGGACCTATAACAAGTAATGGAATCATGGAAGCGGCAAGATTTCAAAGCAATTACACGGGAAGTGCCATAGATTCTGACACTAGAGACCCAAGAGCGCAACTAGCAGGATATACTAATGCCAGTCAAGTAGGAGGAAACAATATGTATTATGGCGGTTACTTTTATAGTGGAGGTACGAGCGGAACATCCTCCTACGCATATGCTGGTGCAAGATATGGGAATACCAACTATAAAATTATTGGAAATGGTAATGTTTCGACCATAGTTGACGGAGTAGATGGAAACAAAAAAATTATGTTTGCTCCAGAAGCACCAGAAGTCCTTTTTGAAGATTATGGTATTGGACAGCTATCAAATGGAGCTGCGTATATTGATATAGACGCAAACTTCACGAATAATATAATTGTAGATGCAGACCACCCACTTAAGGTGTTTATTCAATTAGAAGGAGATTGTAATGGTGTCTATGTTACCCAAAAAAGTGCAGAAGGATTTATGGTGAAGGAATTGCAGAATGGAAACTCAAATGTTTCATTTTCTTGGCATATAGTTGCCAATAGAAAAGATGATATTGGAAGTAGTTCTTCTGAAAATTCGGAATATGCAAATCTGCGGTTCCCTGACGCACCAAATTCCATCTTTGGAACAGAAAATAAATCCATAACCATTCAAGAAAAAAAACTAAAAGAAAATTAAAGTAACGTTTGCGATTTATAGTAAACAACTAATAAACAGTTTATTAATTTTCAAAAAGCAACCTTAAAAAACCAAGGTTGCTTTTTTTGTATAATTATTTGTAGGAAAATATCCATATTTTTGACAATTAGTGTATTTCGTCGAATTTTTTTGGATTTTATGGAGTTTTTTGTCTATTCTTGTCACACCAAATCTTAAAGTTTAACCCCATGAAGCCTAAAATTACAAGAATCTCTCTTGCTATATATGCTTGTTTAAGCATTTTACTTGGCGCTCCCAATGAATCCATTGCACAGGTAGGTGTTAACACTACTACTCCCAATGGAATTTTAGATATTAATTCCACCAATATGGGAGTTGTGCTCCCAAGATTGGCGTTAACATCCACAATAGTGATGGCTCCAGCTACCAACCCGCAAGGGGGAAGTATACCAATTGGAACTGTTGTATTTAACACAAATACTACTTCTACAGGAGCTAATGATGTTGTTCCTGGCATGTATTCATGGGATGGTTCACAATGGCGCCCTCAGTTTCCAAAAAGACAATATGCTTTATATGAAAGTACTACTGGAACAATTAGAAGCACACCTGGGTCGAACCTAACCATAAGGTTAAATGGAAATAATTCAAATATTTTTACAGCAAAATATACGGGTCAATATAAAGTAAAATTACGAGTGGACTTTGGCGGCGGTCTTGCATTAGTGCCTAATGAAGGAAGTGGCGCTAGCAGATCTGATGGAGATCTAAATATTGCTAATGCTACAGGAACATTTACACTCAATTTTGGTGGAACAAATTATACTATTGATGCAAATTCATACTCTACAGCTTATAATGCAGTAACGCCATCCACCAATTATTTTGCTATTTGGCAAGAATTTACAGCAACAGAATATCTAAGTCTTAAAACAAATGACGCAGTCTCATTTACATTGACTTTCTTACAGAATACTGCTGAAGAATTTCAGAACAATAGTAATGGCAGAGGCTATATCGCTTATGATATACCCTGTTATGTAGAAATTTCCTTTTTGGGAGAATAAAACCCCTATTATTATGAAAAAAAACTATCTCATATTAGTACTATTATTATCCCTAAACCTAACACTATTTGCTCAAGTAGGTATAGGGACGACAGCCCCAAAAGGAGCTTTGGATATCACCTCAACAAACACTGGTTTTATATATCCTCAAATAGCACTTACAAATACGCTAACTCCTACTATTACCAACCCAAATGGAGGTAGTCTAGCAGTAGGCACAACAGTTTACAATACTGCTATCGCTGGCACTGGAGTTAATACAGTATATCCAGGTGTATATATCTGGGATGGTTCTAGTTGGATACCACAATACCATAAGGATGATTACAAACTTTGCTATCAAACTGTTAATTTAAGAACGGGATCTGATGATATTCTAAACCCTGTATCAGGGAATCAAGCAATAACATTTAATGACAATAGTTTTACTCCTAAATTTAATGGAAATTATCTTGTAACCGTTACGGTGCATTACGGCGGAGGCCGATTAGATATTCCAGCAGGAGTAGACCAATGGGTTAATTTTATTGCTCAAGAAGGGCAGTTCAATTTTACATTTAATAGCACGACCTACAATTATACGTTAAAAACTTACTCTGGATACAATGATGATAAACTCTTTGATGGAGGCAGTGTAAATTATCACACAAATAGAATCAATCAAACTACTTACACAATTCCTGTTAGTTTAGCACGTAATACGGCATACCCTTTTACCTTAACTTTTAACCAAACAAACTCCGCAGGATTTGAAGGAAATGGTGATATAAGCATTGCTCCCGCTGGAGACGGAAGAGGTTATATTATTACAAGTGGAATGGTAAAATGTACTGTTGAATTTAAATATTTAGGAATTTAAAATTAAATCAAGATGAAACATATTATAAGTATATTTTTACTGATTTTTGTTCCGATATCACTTTTTAGCCAAATTGGGATTGGAACTTCAACACCCGAAGGTGCTTTAGATGTTGAAGTATATGATGCCACTGGAACTATATTAGAAAGCCCCTACGGTATTGTATTACCTAAAGTAAGTCTTACCTCAAATATTTTAGCAAGCCCAGTAATAAATCCTAATGGAGGTGCACTAGAGCCAGGAACTACCATTTACAACACAAGCAATACCACAAATGGTGCAAACGATGTGTCCCCTGGTATTTACAGCTGGACAGGATCGTCTTGGGAGCCTCAATTTTTCAAAAAAGAATATGAAAAATTTGAACAAACAGGAGGTTGTCAACGAACAACAATTCGAGAATCTTTTGGAACACCTAACCCATCTGCTGCAGATAATATTGCTGGTCTTACTGCTAGAACATTTGTTCCTACCTATTCTGGAGTTTATAAAGTTGAAGTAAGAACCAACTTTGGAGCTGGAAAGATAGAAGATTTTACGTCTGGAACTGAAAGTGAGATATCTCTTGCAACCTCTGAAGGAGCCTTTTTCTTTACTATGTCTGGAACGGGGGTTGATATTGACCCTACAAGCTCTTCTTATGACTATACAGAAGGCTGGTCTTATACGCATTCTTATTCAGCAGAAAATGATAATGAAAGCCCTGCCGTAGAAAGTTTTAATGTAGGTCACTATGCTACATTAGTATATAATCTATACCTTTTATCTGGAAGCACCTATACATTTACATTAAGTAATTGTATTATTACTGGCCATCAATATTTTGTAAATAATGGTGACTCTGGAGATGGCCAAGGACACATAGGTCACTATATTCCTTGCTCGGTAGAATTTACATACGTAGGAGACTAAACACAATTTCAAATAATACTTAACAAATAGCCCAATGCTCAAAAACTTACTTTACCTCGCACTGCTTTTAATTTTACCTCAGTATTTATTAGCTCAAACCCCCTGTTCTGGAGGCATGGCTGGCAGTTATCCGTGTAATGGAATAACTTTACAATCATACATATCTGCTGCCACTATGGGTGCAGCTGAGGGACAAGATTCATGGGGCTGGACAGACCCACTTGATGGAAAAGAATATGCTATAGTTGCATTAGACAATGGTACCGCTTTTGTAGATATAACAAATCCTGTTTCACCAACTTATCTAGGAAGATTAAATACACAAACTGGAAGTAGTTTATGGAGAGATGTTAAAGTATTTAATAATCATGCATATATTGTAAGTGATGCTAATGGGAATCACGGCATGCAAATTTTTGACCTTACAAGATTAAGGACTGTTGTTAGTCCCCCTGTCTCTTTCACACAGGATGGTTGGGAAACTTGGGGAACATCTGGTTCAAACAGAGGAAGAGCCCATAATATTATAATTAATGAAGATTCGGGTTATGCCTATGTTTCTGGTGTTTCTCCATATATAAGTGGTGGTCTTGTTATTTTTAATTTAAATATAGATCCAAAAAATCCTACGTTAGTAGCAACTTATTCAGCTGGAGGATATTGTCACGATGCACAAGTAGTAATCTACGATGGACCAGATCCTGATCATCAAGGAAAAGAAATATTAATAGGAAGTTTTAGTTCTTCTGATTTTGTTCGTATTCTTGATGTTACCAACAAGGCTTCCATCACACAAATTGGTGTCATAGATTATACCAATAAGCAATATACCCATCAAGGTTGGTTTACTGAAGATAAACGATTTTTTATTGTTGGTGATGAACTTGATGAACAAAGCGTGGGGTTTAATACAAGAACTTTAGTTTTTGACTTACAAGATTTAGATAATCCTGTATTACACTACATTTATAATGGACCAACTCCAGCTATTGATCATAATGGTTATGTAAGAGACAATAGATATTACTTAGCCAATTATTCGGCAGGAATGAGGATACTAAAAGTGGATGGCCTTTATGCCCCAACACCAAGTATGACAGAAGTTAATTATTTTGATACATATCCTGCCACAAATAGTGCAAGTTTTAATGCGACTTGGAATGTGTACCCATATTTTGATAGCGGAAATTTAATTGCAACTGGATTTGGAAATGAAAGTGTCTCTGGTGATGGTGGATTATTTGTACTTAGAGACCCAAATTATGATAATGCAGACCCAGTTGCCGTTTGCCAAAATATTACAGCCACGCTTGATAAAACAACAGGCACAGTAACTATTGATGCCTTAGATGTTGATGGAGGTTCTACCGATAATATTGGAATAGTTTCAAGAAGTATTTCAGGTCAAACTACATTTACCTGTGCGGATGTCGGCAGTGTTTTTAATGTTACCCTAACTGTAACCGATGATTACGGGCATACAGATACTTGTATTGCAACTGTGACGGTGGAAGCTGAAACCACAACACATTTAGGAGCAGGATCTTGGACAAATGGAGCTCCCGATATAGGGTCTAATGCAAAAATAAGTAATGATTATGACACCACTTTAGGAAGTATCGACGCTTGTACTTGTGAGATAGACGCAACAAAAACGTTAACTATCCAAGCGGATGATTACCTAAAAACGGAACAAGATATCATTGTTAATGGAACACTTATCGTAGAGCACCAAGGGAATGTGGTCCAAACAGATCCATCTGCAAGTGTTATTAAAAATGGAACCATTAATGTAAATGTTACTTCCCCTAATCTTCGCAAAAGAGATTTTATGATTATGGGAAGTCCCATGACCTCAGAATCTAGAAGTGGAGTTTGGAACTCCTCTTTCATAGTTTTGGATTTTACTCCTCAAAACTTTTTACCACACCCTAATGTTCCTGCCGGAGGTACTAATTTCGCAGACGATGATGGAGATTGGTATAACTATCATACAGGAACACTAAATCCAGGGGAAGGGTATGTAAATCGTCCTCAAAGTGGATATAATGACCCTACAGTTCCACCCACAGGAAGGCCATTTAATTTTACATACGAATTGGGCACACTTAATAATGGAAATATTACGTATACAAATTACAATAATGGACCAGCCACAAATCCAAATGGAACACCAAATATGGTAGCTAATCCATATGCTTGTGCCATAGATGGAGCCGCATTTATGACAGCAAATCCAGGTGTTGGTGCCTTATATTTTTGGGAGCATTTAACTCCTCCTGGAACCCCACTTCCTGTGAGTAATATGCGATTTGACATGGACGACATATCTATTTTTGATGGGGTAACTGGTTTACCGGCAGCTAACGACCCTGGTAATGCCCAAGGAACAGCCCCAAATGGAATCATATCTACAGGTCAAGGTTTTGGGATAAGAACAAATGGTACAGCAGGAAGCACTGGAACAATAACCTTTAATAACACCATAAGACTAACTTCTGGAAATAGTACCCTAAGAGGACTTGGTACTGTTGGAGAAGATTTAGCTCCAGAAAAATTATTGCTAGAAATTAGAGAAAAAACTCATGGATATGGTGCATTTACAGCTATTACATTCCTAGAAAGTGCAAGTGATGGATTAGATGAAAACTTAGACACAAACCGTTTAGCCACAATAGTTTCATTTTATTCCCACCTCGATGACGGGACGGGTGAGTTTGCTATTCAAACACGCGGACCATTCGCAAAGGGTAAAAAAATTCCATTAGGGTTTTCATCTCAAATAGATGAAACCTTGGAGTATGAAATTTCTCTTACCAAAATGGAAGGCTTAAGTCTTGATAATACGACAGTATATCTATATGATCACCAAGAAAACATTATTACAAATCTTGAAATCGAATCATATTCTTTTAAAAGTGGAAAGGGAGTTTTTAATAATAGATTTACATTATTGTTTAAAACCGAAAGAGTTTTAGGTCCAGGTGAAACAGCCATTGACTCCATAGATTTATTTCCAAATCCTACCATGAAAGATATTAATATCTTTTCTCCAGATGCTTATTTATTAAATCTGGAGGTATTTGATTTAATGGGAAGAAAAATTTCTCAAAAAATTGAGGAAACCAAAAACACTTATACTTTAAATCTTTCGGGTTTAAAAACTGGAGTATACTTTATAAAAATCGACACAGATAAAGGAAGCGTCACCAAAAAAATTATAAAAAAGTAAATCAATAGAATCCTTAAATAGAACAGATAAAAATGTTTTTAAGCCCAATGCGTTGCATTGGGCTTTTTTTTGTCGATAAAAAATAGCTACTTATCTAAAATATAGCATTCTATGGCTTTGTGATGTAAGATTTTATGATATTTGATATGGGGAGTAACTATTTTAAATCTAAAACATTGAGTTATGAAGAAAGAATTAACCTCCCGACGTCCTCATTTCATCCTTATTCTATTTTTTTTAATTAGTACAATTTCATATTCACAAGTAGGTATTGGAACAACCAATCCTAATTCTAACGCTCTGTTAGATGTTGATTCATCTATTTATACTGGTGGAATTTTACTTCCAAGATTAGGATTAAGTTCAACGGCAAGCTTTGCACCATTATCTGCCCATGTGGCCGGGATGATTGTATACAACACCGCCACCGTAGGGGATGTTACCCCAGGGTTTTATTATAATAATGGAACGTTGTGGGTTCGTATTGGGGGTGGAACCGCAACCGATAAGTGGGATTTAACAGGAAATGCGGGAATTACTCCTTCCATAAATTTTGTAGGGACTACAGATAATAATGCCCTACGATTTAGAACAAATAATTATGACCGTTTTGAAATATCCACTGGCACAACCATTGCCAATGGAGGAAGACTAAGGGCTTTCACAGATGGAAGTGCAGCTTCACCTATTTATTCTTGGCAGTCAACCACAGGAACAGGAATGTTTCAACCAGTAACCAATGCCTTAGGCTTTTCAACCAACGGAACAGAAAGATTTCGTATTCCCAATGGCAATCAAGTTTATGGTTTGGCAGACGGAACTGCTGCCCTACCCTTCTATTCTTGGAGTTCAGATCCCGATATTGGAATGTATCGAATAGGAACAAACATTTTGGGGTTATCCACTACTGGAACGGAACGCATGAGATTCTTAGCTAATGGGCAAGTTTCCATTAATAATAATTCACCATTAGGAACGGATAGATTTACAGTAACTGCCGCTGATACAGAGGATGCCATTAATGGGTATACTACAACCGGAACAGGTGTCTATGGTGAGAATTCCAGCGGCGTTGGAAATGGAGTATTTGGGAATTCAACTAATGTTGGAGCTCGAGGCTATGGCGCTCATGGAGCCATCCTAGAGTCTGGTCTTGATGCAGGTTACGGAGCCATTGCATGGAATACCGCTCTAATAGGGACAAATAGAACGGGTCTTTTAGTACTGGGTCAAAACTTATCACCCATTACATTTTCAAATACAGGAGCTCTGTTATATGGGTCTGGAAGTGGAGGGGCCTCATTTACAAGTAGTGCTACTGGCACTGGATTTCTAGCTACGGGAAATGCTAGTACAACAGTCTACAGTCTTACTACTGGCTCAGGTCTTGCTGGAACTGGTTCCTCAACGGGCATTTATGGGATTTCAACAGCTACTATTGGTGCAAGGCAGGGTGCATACTTTACCATGAATAAATCCGGAAATGTTACCCCAGCGGCCGCAGATGATCCTGTTGCAATATTAGCGGGTTATAACGGATCCAATTATTTTGGAGGTTATTTTGACGGAAATCAAGACAATACAAACAATGGAGGCGGAAGTAATGTGGGGGAGGATTATGCCTACGTTGGAATTACTGTTGGAAATACAACTTATAAAATTTTAGGAACAGGGTCTAACTCGACAATGATAAACGATTCTCAAGGAAATAAACGAATTTTATTTTCTCCAGAAGCACCTGAGATATTATTTGAAGATTATGGAACTGGACAATTAGTTAATGGAAAATCTACAATTAATCTTGACCCCTTGTTAAGTTCAATAATTCATGTTTCAAAGAACCACCCTTTAAAAGTTTTTATACAACTCGAAGGGGATTGTAATGGGGTATATGTAACCGATAAAACGGCAAACAGTTTTACCGTAGTTGAATTAAATGGAGGAAAATCAAATGTTCCGTTCTCTTGGCATATTGTTGCCAATAGAGCGGACACAAAAAGTCAAGATGGAAGCATAATTTCTAAACATGTGGATGTAAGATTTCCAATTGGTCCAAATAAAATTCAACCTTTAGAAATTAATGCAAACGAATCAAAACCAGTAAATACAGTCACTAGAGCATCAGAATCCAATTCCAAAACAAAAATTCAACTTCAAAACAATTAAAACAAATACTTAGTAAAACCCCAAAAAGACCTCTTTTTTAAATAATCGAGGTCTTTTTCATTTGTATAGGCCTCTCGTTCAAAAGAAATATTTTTATAAGCCTGATATCTGTTTTTAAATTGAATCCATCGCAATAAAAATTCAAATACGTACCAAACATAAAAAAACACAATAAGCATTTCTGCTTGCTGCCGCAAATGAATTTTTTCGTGGTTTATAAAGACGGTATCACTTAAAAGACTTTTATTTTGTAAGATAATAAATGGCCAAAGAGCCATTCCCAAAAATTTCTTCCGAAGCAAAAAACGATTCACCCAAACTATCATCCATGCAAGGTAAGAATTTGGTATTTTTGTAACATGCTTTTCCCAAAGAAAAAAATAGAATTGGAAGACGGAGATTTTTATCTCACACCCGAAGGCTATAAATGCTTTACAGAACAATATCATTTAAAAAGAGGCTATTGTTGTGAAAGCAATTGTCGTCATTGTCCTTACGGGTTTAATAAAAAACTAAAAAAATGACATTTAAAGAAGAAATTCAACAAGGAATTCCAAATACACTTCCCAATCCTAAGCCCTACGATGCTAATATTAACCACGCGCCAAAAAGGAAAGAGATGTTAAATGATGCTGAAAAAAAATTAGCACTTCAAAATGCGCTTCGGTACTTTGACCCAAAACACCACCCCACCCTCCTACCAGAATTTAAAGAAGAGTTAGAAACCTATGGAAGAATTTACATGTATAGGTTCATGCCAGAGCATACTATTTTTGCGCGACCTATTTCAGAATACCCCGGAAAATGTGAGCAAGCAAAAGCCATTATGTTAATGATTCAAAACAATTTGGATCACGCCGTTGCCCAGCATCCACACGAATTAATTACTTACGGTGGTAATGGAGCCGTGTTTCAAAATTGGGCGCAGTATCGGTTGGTTATGCAATACCTTGCTGAAATGACCGATGAGCAAACATTGGTTATGTACAGCGGTCATCCACTGGGTTTATTTCCTTCACATAAAAATGCCCCCAGAGTTGTAGTCACCAACGGAATGATGATTCCAAATTATTCACAACCCGACGACTGGGAAAAATTCAATGCTTTGGGGGTAACACAATACGGGCAAATGACCGCAGGAAGTTATATGTATATTGGTCCGCAAGGAATTGTTCATGGCACTACTATTACTGTGCTAAATGTTTTCAGAAAAATTAAAAAATCACCCAAAGGAGGACTATTTGTAACTTCTGGATTAGGCGGAATGAGTGGTGCACAACCCAAGGCTGGAAATATTGCCGGCTGTGTTACCGTTTGTGCCGAAGTCAATAAAAAAGCAACTCACACGAGGCATAGTCAAGGATGGGTAGACGAAGTGATATCAGATGTAAAAGAATTAGCATTTCGTGTACGAGAAGCACTTTCAAACAAAGAAACAGTTTCTATTGCCTACGATGGAAATGTGGTAGATGTTTGGGAACATTTTGATAAAGAAAATATTCATATTGATCTTGGAAGTGACCAAACATCCTTACATAATCCTTGGGCTGGTGGTTATTATCCAGTTGGGATGTCTTTTGAAGAAGCTAATGATATGATGGCAAATAACCCAACTTTATTTAAAGAAAAAGTACAGGAAAGTTTGCGCCGTCAGGCAGATGCTATTAATAAACACGCAGCCAAAGGAACGTATTTTTTCGATTACGGAAATGCATTTTTACTGGAAGCTTCTCGTGCAGGCGCCGATGTACTTTCGGAAGACTCAAACGCAAAGCGAGAGTTTAAATATCCTAGCTACGTTCAAGATATTATGGGACCTATGTGTTTTGATTATGGTTTTGGACCATTCCGTTGGGTTTGTGCTTCAGGCAATCCTGAAGATTTAGAAAAAACAGATGAAATTGCTACTCAAGTGCTTGAAATTTTAATGAAAGTTGCTTCTTCTGAAATCCAGCAACAAATGAAGGATAATATCCAATGGATTAGAGGAGCACAGGAAAATAAATTGGTGGTAGGCTCGCAAGCACGAATATTATATGCAGATAGTAACGGAAGAATCGAAATTGCATCAGCATTTAACAAAGCCATAGCCGAAGGTAAAATAGGGCCGGTTATCTTAGGTCGCGATCATCACGATGTATCTGGGACTGATTCACCTTATCGGGAAACTTCAAATATTTATGATGGAAGCCGCTTTACTTCAGATATGGCAATACACAATGTTATTGGTGATAGCTTTAGAGGAGCCACTTGGGTGAGTATTCATAATGGTGGTGGCGTAGGATGGGGAGAGGTTATTAATGGCGGATTCGGTATGGTTCTTGATGGTACTAATGAAGCCCAATCTCGTCTAGAATCAATGCTTTTCTGGGATGTAAATAACGGAATTGCCCGCCGAAGTTGGGCTAGAAATGAGGAAGCCATTTTTGCTATTAAAAGAGCCATGCAACAAGAACCGTCTTTAAAGGTTACGCTTCCAAATTTTGTAGATGAAAAATTGTTTCAATAAACTTTTATGCTATGAAAAAATTAAAGTTTTTATCCTTACTTGCACTTCTTATAGTAGCAACATCCTGCACCTCTGTTCGAGTTGCAACGGATTACGACCGAAACGCCAATTTTGGTGATTATACTTCCTTTGCTTTTTATAGGCCCGGCATCGACAAAGCAAAAATTAGTGATTTAGACAAAAAAAGAATCCTTCGTGCCATTGACGCAGAACTATCTGCTAAGGGAATTCAAAAATCTGAAAGTCCAACTATTCTTGTGAGCATTTTTACCAAAGAGCAAGAACGAGTTGATGTGTACAACAACAACTTTGGTTGGGGATGGGGTTGGAACCCATGGTGGTATGGAGGTTACTGGGGAAATACCGTTTCACGATCAACCGAAGGTCAATTATATATAGACTTAATAGATGCCAAGACCAACGAACTTGTTTGGCAAGGGGTTGGTAGCGCAAGGCTTTATACTGGCTCTAACTTAGACAAAAAAGAAGAACGGATTCGGGAAATTGTTCGGGAAATTTTAGCTAAATATCCGCCAGGTCTGAAAAAATAATAAAAAACCCTCAAAAAATTTGAGGGTTTTTTATTTGAGTATTTTTAATGAATTGATAGGAATTCCTTAAACAATTATTAAGATGTTACATTTCTTTTAAAGATTGTTACCATAGCAATACTTAACCAATTATTTCTAATATAGTTTTATACTAGGATAATTTACCTTAAAAAAAACAGGTAAATACCCCTTAAAAAACAGGGGATTAAACTTACTGATTATCAGTAGTTTATAAACATCTTTGTATTATTAATCTAAAATTTATATTATGAAATTAATTTTTACTTTTTTCTTGACTTTAAGTCTTTCAGTATGTATTGCACAAGATGCTATGTTTGTACACACAGCAACTGCAGGGACGATCACTGTAGATTTGAGCCTTATTGACCATCCAGATTTAAATGGAAATCCTAATGCTAAATTATTAGTAAGCCATAACTGGAATCCAGGAGGAACTGGTGGAATTTACAATAATTTTACCACTGGAGTTTATTATAGTGCAGGAGACTCTAAATGGGGGGTCTATAATGAAAGTGCTGCTAATATGGTAGAAGACAGTTCTTATAATGTCTATATCGCTCAAGGCAGTGAAGTGTTTTTACATATAGCAGATTTAGCAAATCAGGGTACATTCGCATCCTACTCTGTTTTAAACCATCCAGACCTTAACAACAACCCAAATGCGAATATCATTTTAACAACCTATTTTAATCCTAACGGTTTAAGAAATGACCATAATTATGGAGTTTGGTATGATGACATTGATGGCCGCTGGAATATTTACACAGAAGGTGGTGCGGATATCCCCTTAGATAGTGCATTTTTTGTTGGAATTAGTGGGGGTTTAGGTGTATCTGCAAAGCATCAAGCAACCGCGGGAAATATTTCAGGAAATTATACTGTTATAGATCATCCCTTATTAAATGGAGATCCAAATGCTAGATTTACTTTTACCCATAATTGGGGGACATCTGGAAATACTTCCAATGTAATTGTTGATAATACCATGGGTGTGTGGTATACTGGATCTAATTGGTCTATTTACACAGAAGATTTATCTGCAATGCCAGAAAATGCAGAGTTTGACCTATTTATTTTCGATCCAACCTTAGGCGTAACAAATAATGTATTGGAAAAACTAGAAGCCTATCCTAATCCTGTTGCTTCTCAACTCACCATTGAAGCTTCTGATATGATAAATCAAATTGAAATATTTAACATTTTAGGACAATCAGTTTTAATCCTTGAAGGCACCTCTAATAAAATGAACATAGATGTATCTTCATTAACTGCGGGCACGTATATGGCAAGAGTAACCTCTGGTAATTCTTCCAAAACAATAAAGTTAATTAAAGTTTAATAAGTGATTACTTTACTGTAATTAAAAAAAAGGCGCTATAAAAGCGCCTTTTTTTTAGTACTCAATAATTTTCAAAATCTTAGCTTTCACTTTCTCCACAGAAGGTATCATGGCTTGCTCTAAGGTAGAATTTAATGGGATAGCAGGCATATTTTCTGAACCGATTATCATCACAGGACCATCCAATTGTTGAAAACATTCCTCCTGAATTCTACCTTGAAGTGCTCTAGAAAAACTGTTTTCGGAAGGTTCCTCAGTCACAATTAAACATTTTCCACATTTCTTCACACTTTTAAAAACAGTATCATAATCCAATGGATGCAAGGTGCGTAGGTCTACAATTTCTATTCTATCTTGCATCCCTAACTCTTCCGAAGCATTCATCGCCCAATGAACCCCCATTCCATAGGTAATAATAGAAAGTGTCTCTTCTTCCTCTTGTTTCCATATTTCTTGCAACACCCAAGCTTTTCCAAAAGGCAACACATAATCCTCACTGGGTTCTAGCGATGTTGCTCCTTTAGTCCCAGGAACTTTACTCCAATACAATCCTTTATGCTCAAATATCACAACGGGATTAGGGTCGTAGTAGGCTGCTTTAAGTAAGCCTTTTAAATCGGCTCCGTTACTAGGATAGGCAATTTTTAATCCTCGAATGTTGGTGACCACACTTTCCACAGAAGATGAATGATAAGGCCCTCCACTTCCGTAGGCACCAATGGGAACACGTAAAATCATAGAAACAGGCCATTTTCCGTTAGATAAGTAACAACTTCTGGAAACTTCAGTAAAAAGTTGATTCAAACCTGGCCAAATATAATCGGCAAACTGAACCTCAACAATGGGTTTTAACCCCACGGCACTCATACCAACCGTAGAGCCCACGATAAAAGCTTCCTGAATGGGCGTATTAAATACTCGGTTATCACCAAATTTTTGAGCCAACGTAGCCGCTTCCCGAAACACCCCTCCTAGTCTTCCCCCCACATCTTGCCCATATAATAAACATTCTTTATGTTTTGCCATGAGTTCTTCAATAGCAAACAGTGCACAATCCACCATTACAACTCTATCGGCATCTTTGGGTGCACGCTCACCTACCTCTTCTGTAATTGGAGTAGGTGCAAAATCGTGGGTAAATAAATCTTCAGGTTTTGGGTCTTCGGCTTTAATAGCTTTCTCAAAATCGGCACGAACTGTTGCAATGCAATCATTTTCTATTTGCTGAATCTCTTTTTTTGTATATCCATATTCCTCCAACAATTTCTGCATTTTTGGATAGGGATCTCGCGTACGGGCTTCTTCCAAGTCATCACGATACCATTCCATTCGCACACCAGAAGTATGGTGATTTAACAATGGAACTTTCGCATGAACTAAGAATGGTCTTCTTTCCTTTCGGATGGTTTCAATAACCTTCTGAATAGTTCGATAACTTTCCTCAAAATCAGTTCCGTCAATAGAAACGGCATCCAAACCGTGAAAACCTTGTGCATATTCAAACGCATTTTGCGCACGGGTTTCTTCGGCATTTGCAGAAATATCCCAACCATTATCTTGTATTAAATATAAAACTGGCAATTGCTTTAGTGCTGCCATCTGAAAAGCCTCGGCTATTTCTCCTTCGGTAACAGAAGCATCACCCAAAGAACAAACCACAACGGGTTTTTCATCTAAATCACATAATCCTTCCGCCTCTTTGTACCAAAATCCCAATCCTACACCAGTCGCTGGTATGGCTTGCATTCCTGTAGCCGAACTTTGGTGCGGGATTTTCGGTTTATCATCATCCTTTAAACTTGGATGTGAATAGTAGGTTCTTCCGCCAGAAAACGGATCATCCCGCTTTGCTAACACCTGCAACATTAAGTCGTAGGGTTGCATCCCAATAGCCAACAACATAGAATCATCTCGATAATAGGGAAACGCATAATCTTGGGGTTTTAATTGCATTCCCACAGCAGTCTGAATGACCTCATGCCCTCTGGAAGTAGCGTGAACATATTTAGAAACGACTTTAAAATTCTCTTCATATAAAAAGGTCATGGCCTTTGCCGTGCAAAGGTTTGCAAAGCCTTTTACTAAAATGTCTTTATCAATTTTTGACGTTTTCAATGTGCTTTTTTCTTCCATTATCATATTTTCCGCTTAGCATCAAACTGTTCCATATAATCTGCGATTCTGCGTAAGAATGATCCTGCTAAATATCCATCCACAATTCTGTGATCGAATGAAAGCGAGAGATACATCATACTTCGTATTTCAATGGTATCGCCCTCTACTTTTTCTATTACTTCGGCACGTTTTTTAATGATTCCCGTGGCCAAAATAGCGGCCTCAGGCTGATTAATAATGGGTGTACCCATCAAACTTCCGAAGGTTCCCACATTACTGATGGTAAAGGTACTTCCCTTAGTTTCATCTGCCGTTAACTTTCCATCACGTCCCTTTTGGACCAATTCATTGGTGGCCGAAGCCAATTCTTTAAGGGATTTTTTATTGGCATTTCTAACAACAGGAACTATTAAATTTCCTGAAGGCAGCGCTGTTGCCATCCCTATATGAATATCCTCTTTTACAATAATGTTTTTACCATCCATCGAGGAATTAATCAAGGGATAATCTTCAATTGCTTTTGCAACACATTCAATAAATAACGGCGTAAATGTGAGCTTTTCGTTATATTTTTCCTGAAAATCTGCTTTCACACTGTTACGCCATTTTACCATTTCGGTTAGATCGGCCTCCACATAAGCCGTCACGTGCGGTGACGTATGTTTACTGAACACCATGTGGTCTGCAATCATCTGACGCATACGATCCATTTCCACCACTTTCCCAGTGCCTTTATCAAATTTTAAATCGGGGATTTTAAATCCATTATTTTGAGATACAGGCTGTGCAAATTTGAAGGGTCTCCCTTCCACAATATAATTCATCACGTCACTTTTCCTGAGTCTGCCATCATTCCCCGAAGCAGGAATACGGGCTAATTCTTCATAACTTATATGGTGTTCTTTAGCAATACTCTCCACCAATGGCGAAATGAATACATTTTCATTTACTTTAAATGCTTTTGAACTTTCTTTAGACTTGGAAAGTTTTGAGGTTGCAGAAACTTTTTTAACTGTTACAGTAGATTTCTTTATTTCTTTTGAAAGCATGTTGCTTTTTGGAATTGCTCCGTCACTATCAATAATGGCAATTGGTGCACCAATTTCCACCACTTCATTTTGCTTATATAATAACTCGACAATGGTCCCTGAAATAGTAGAGGGCACTTCGCTATCAACTTTATCGGTTGCGACTTCCAGAAGAATTTCATCAACTTCAATAGTGTCTCCTACGCTTTTAAACCATTTTATAATGGCAGCTTCGGTGATACTTTCGCCCAATCGCGGCATAGTAAATTCTACATGTGGCATTAGCTTCTTTTAATCTCTTGTAAGGTTTTATAAAAATCTTCTTGTTTCGGTCTATGCTTCGGAATCTCGCGTAAAGGCTCTACTTCCTTTAACGTTTCGAAGCAATCTTTTGGTAACTGCTGATACAACCTTGTTCCTGCCGTTTTCCAACTAATCATTTCATCGGAAACTTCTTTAATTGCTTTTGCAGGATTGCCTACGATAAGCTGTCTCGCTTCAAAAATAGTTTCAGCTTTTACAAAACTCATGGCTCCTACAATACATTCATCCCCTATTACTGCATCATCCATGATTACACTGTTCATTCCTATCAAACAATTTCGCCCTAGATTAGCTCCGTGAATCACTGCTCCATGACCCACATGAGCACTTTCTTTTAATACAATACTTTTGCCAGGAAACATATGGATAGTACAGTTTTCCTGAACATTGACCCCGTCTTCCAAAATAATTTCTCCCCAATCACCGCGTATCGCAGCCCCTGGACCTATGTAACAGTTTTTACCAATAATTACATTACCAGTAACTGCCGCTAATGGGTGTACAAAGCTTGATTCGTTAACTACGGGAATATGTCCTTTGAAGGAGTAAATCATTATTTAAATCGTTTCAACGTTTCTTTGGTAAATTCTGAAAGCACCAATCTGCCTGAAATGGCAGCCCTTTCCGCCAATAAGGTATCCCAGTCTTCTGTACCTGCCCAAAAAGTCTTTTTCATTTCGGTCATCGCTTCAGGATTATAGTTACACAGATTTTCAGCAAATTTTTGAACCGCTTCATCTAAATCTTCCGTAGTATCAAATACTTGATTATATAGTCCTTTTTGCAAAGCCCAATCCGCTGAATAAAACGTATTGGCATCAATGGCGATTTGAGACATTCCGCTTAATCCTAACTTGCGCTGTACAGCTGGCCCCACGACAAAAGGACCTATCCCTACATTTAATTCACTTAACTTAATGGAAGCATATTTAGTTGCCATACAAAAATCGGTGGCAGAAGCTAGTCCCACACCACCACCAACAGTTTTTCCTTGAATGCGTCCAATAATAAATTTGGGACATTTGCGCATCGCATTGATGACATTGGCAAATCCGCTAAAAAAAACTTTCCCAGTGGCCGCATCATTGATGTTTATGAGTTCCTGAAAACTGGCCCCTGCACAAAAAGTTCGGTCGCCTCCACTTTTTACAATCACTACTTTCACCTCATCATTTTCACCGGCATGGTTAATAGATTCTACTAAAGAAGCTAGTAAATCACCTGGCAAACTATTGTGTTCTGGGTGATAAAATTCTATCGTTGAAATCCCATTGTGGGTATGTTGTTTTACGTAGGGTGTTGGCATTTTTAAAGTAATTTAAATTGTTCAAAATGATGATTTAAATGCTTTCTTTCCATTAAATACCATTCAAATTTATTGAGTTCACCAAAGACCACATTCTTGGTTTTGGCGTCTGGGTTATCTTTAAAATACTGAAGATATTCCTCCCTGGCTTCCAGCAATTTTTCTTTTGCCATTTCTAAATCTGGGTGCTTCAATTCAGACATTTTTGATTTTTCACGTAGCGGAAAATCATACTCTCGCGGCATTTTATCATAATTATATAAAGTGGAATGTACTTTTTCCAAAATCTTTTCAGGGGTGGCAATTTCAAAATCTTGAATTTCACCCGAAGCAATACGGTAGGTATATTCCAAATGTTCCACCATATGTTGGGGTGTAAGACTACCCCATTTAGATTTTGAATTTTCAGTAAGTTTGCCTAAACATTCGTTTATTTTTTCGGAAGTCATTTCAACAAAAACCGTTTGCTTTTTCTGAACCATCGTCAACACAGTAACAATAGCTACCAATTCATCATCCGTATCAAAGACTTCCCCATACCATTTTACAATGCCACTAGGCAATTCGGTACCGCGTTGTTCTCGATCAATTTTTTGTTTGCACGTTAAGCGTACATAAATAGTGTCGTTGTGATATAAGGGTCGAAGAAATCTGCAATCTTCCAATCCGTAATTGGCGGCCACAGGTCCTTTATTAGGATACACAAACAATCCTGCCGCTGCCGCTAAAATAAAATAACCGTGGGCAGTACGTTTTTCGAAAATACTTCCGTCCAAGGAAGTAATATCGGTATGTGCATAAAAATGATCCCAAGTTAAGTTTGCAAAATTCACGATGTCACCATCGGTAATGGTACGTTTGTGGGTTTGTAATGACATTCCTGGCTGAATGTCTTCCCAATGATATTGAAACGGATGTTTTTCGGTTTCTTTATACGCTCCTTTGGGTTGGTAAATGCCCGTTACTTCAGTTAATGTTGTAGGTGTTCCTTGCACAGCGCAACGTTGCAAATAATGCTTAATTCCACGCATTCCACCCATTTCTTCACCACCACCAGCGCGACCAGGCCCTCCATGTATTAAAGTAGGTAGTGGAGAACCGTGACCCGTACTTTGTTGGGCATTTTCACGATTTAAAATAAGAATTCTTCCATGATGTGAAGCGGCATTCACAGTATATTCTTTAGCGAGATTATCATCATAGGTACAAATGGAAGAAACCAAAGAGCCTTTCCCCATATGGGATAGTTTAATCGCTTCTTCTAAATTTTTATAAGGCATTAGGGTACTCACCGGACCAAAAGCTTCAGTGATATGCGCCGCTTCATTTTTAAGCGGGTTATCTTCCCTAAGTAGAATAGGCTTTAAGAATGCTCCTTTTGAAGCATCGGCACCCATGGTTTCCACCTCATCAAAATTTCCATAAACGATATTCGCTGTTTTGGCTATTTTCTGAATTTGCTCTTTAACCGATTCGCATTGTTTTTTATCCACCAACGCACCCATTCGCACTTCCCGTAAACGAGGATCTCCAATGGTCACTTTATCTAATTCTTTTCCAATCGCTATCTGCACAACTTCCACTAATTTTTCCGGTACAATGATACGTCGTATGGCAGTGCATTTTTGTCCTGCTTTTACGGTCATCTCCTTTCGGACTTCCTTGATGAATAAATCGAATTCTATGGTGCCAGGCTTAGCATCTTCACCTAAAATAGAAGCATTTAAACTATCGGCTTCCATGGTAAATGGCACCGATTCTTCTATTAATTGAGGATGGTTTTTCAACAGTCTTCCTGTACTGGCTGAACCCGTAAAAGTTACCACATCTTGCGACTGTACAGTATCTAAAATAGTTTTGGCTGTTCCACTAATGAGCTGCAAAGCTCCTTCTGGTAAAATTCCTGAAGCAATAATTTCTTTTACCACCGCTTCGGTTAAATAGGCCGTTTGCGGTGCAGGCAGTACAACCGCCGGCATCCCTGCCATCCAGTTGACTGCGCATTTTTCTAACATTCCCCACACTGGGAAATTATAAGCATTGATATGAACAGCTACCCCACGTCGAGGCACCATAATATGATGCGCCATAAACCTACCGCCACGAGATAAATCAATGGGATCTCCTTCTACATGATAGGGCTGATTGGGAAACAGTTTCCTAAGGGATGCATTAGCAAATAAATTTCCAAAACCTCCTTCAATATCTATCCAACTATCAATTTTAGTTGCTCCGGTACGGTAACTTAATTCATAAAAAGCATCTTTACGTTTGGTAAGATACATGGCTAGTTTCTTGAGCATCAAGCCACGTTCTTGAAACGTCATCTTACGAAGTGTTTCTCCTTTGTCTCTCCCATATTGAAGTATGGAAGGAATATTTAAACCATCAGCGGTGACATTGGTAAAATGTTCACCCGTTACCGAATCCAAAATAGGAATTCCAGCACCTTCTCCTTCAATCCATTTTCCGTTTATATAGTGTTGTACTTTTTTCATAATTAAGCATTCACTTTAATAATTTCTCCATTGATTTTCCCTTCAATACTTTTCACATACCCATTTATTACTTTTTGCATCGGAACGGGGTCGTGACCTGGAAAATAATCTTTATATTTTTCAAAAGCATCTTCAACCAATCCAGCTGAAACTACATTGATTCTATGATTTTCGAGTTCTAAAGCAACGGCTTTAACAAAACTATTTATTGCACCATTTACCATAGCTGCACTTGTAGTCATATCCACAGGATCATCGGCTAATACTCCAGTTGTTAGGGTGAAGGAGCCTCCCTTATTGAGGAATTTCTTTCCTATACGAACTAAATTAACCTGACCCATTAACTTGCTTTTTATTCCTATGTAGAAATCATCTTCTGTTAGGTTATCAAATTTTTCCCATTTTGCTTCTCCTGAAATATTCACAATAGCATCTAATTCAGAAATTGAACTCAAAGATTTTTCAATTGAATGAATATCCTCCAAATCAATTTTCACATCCCCAGAATTCCTACCACCAATTAAAACTTCATGCTTCTGCTTCAGATATTCTACTACTTTCTTTCCAATGGTTCCAGAACCGCCTATTACTAATATTTTCATTTTATCCATTTACATTTTCAATAATCATCGCATATCCTTGTCCCACCCCTACACACATGGTAATTAAGGCATATTTTTTATTTTGATCTCGCAATTCTAAGGCTGCGGAATACGCAATTCGCGCTCCGGTTACCCCCAATGGATGTCCAATAGCAATGGAACCGCCATTAGGGTTAATTCGAGGGTCATCATCATGTAATCCCCAGGCTCTAATACAAGCTAATGCCTGAGATGCGAAGGCCTCATTAAGTTCTATAACGTCCATATCGTCCATCGTTAAGCCTGCTTTGGCAAGGGCTTTATTGCTGGCCTCAACAGGACCAATTCCCATAATACTGGGTTCTACACCGACCACAGCAGAACTTACAATCCGTGCAATAGGGTTTAAATTGTATTTTGAAACTGCTGCTGAAGAAGCAATAATGGTCGCTGCAGCACCGTCATTTAAACCTGAACTATTTCCTGCCGTAACACTCCCATCTTTTTTAAAGGCAGGTCGCAATTTTGCTAAGACTTCCTTGGAAGTATTTGATTTTATAAACTCATCTTCTGAAAAGATAATAGGATCTTTTTTACGCTGCGGAATTTCCACCGAAACGATTTCCTGTCCTAAACGCCCCGATTGTTGTGCCTTACTTGCCTTCATCTGACTATAATACGCAAACGCATCTTGATCTTCACGGGAGATGTTATACTTTTCAACCAAATTTTCGGCAGTGTTTCCCATACCATCGGTTCCGTACAAATCATGCATTTTTTGATTCACAAACCGCCACCCAAAACTAGAGTCATACATTTTGGCATCGGTTCCAAAAGCCGAAGAAGGCTTTGCAATCACATAGGGACCACGGGTCATATTTTCAACCCCACCAGCAATAAAGACATCGCCATCTCCTGCTTTAATGGCACGATTGGCATGAATGATCGCTGAGAGTCCACTGCTGCACAGTCTGTTGACTGTTTCACCGGGTACGGTGAATGGCAACCCTGCCAGCAGCAGCGCCATACGAGCTACATTTCTATTGTCCTCCCCCGCCTGATTGGCACAGCCTAAAATGACGTCATCAAAGGTGTCTTTGGGAATATTTGGATTTCGTTTTACGATTTCAGCAATTACAATGGCCGCTAAATCGTCTGTTCGAACGGCACTTAATGTTCCCTGATAACTCCCAATAGGTGTTCGTATTCCGTCTATGATATATGCTTCTTTCATAAGTTTTATTCTTCCCAATCTTTTTGTGTCCTATAAACAACACCTTTAAATAAGGCAACGAGTTCTTGACCTCTTTTTACTTCAACAATATTAAAGCCTAGCTTCGTTTTTTGTAAATCTAACGTAGCTTCGGCTGTGAGATAATCTCCTTCTTCTAATGCTTCAATATGATTTACAGATGTTTCAATCGAAACAGCATATTTTCCATGGGTGTTAGCTGTAAATCCAAAAGCTGTATCGGCTAACGAATAGCTTATCCCCCCATGGGCTTTTTTCATACTGTTCAGCATTTCTTTCCGTATTGTCATTCCTACTTTACATCGTCCCACCTCACATTCCAAAATTTCGATACCAAGCCATTGGCTATAGGCATCTTGCGAAAGCATTTTATATGGAATTCTTTCGCCTTTCATTTAAAAAAAGGTTTTATTTTCAAAACTCATTTTCCGCAATAAGGGTGAACATCGATAGCGGTCTTCACGATAGGTTTCATATAAATTATCCATCTGCTCTACGCACCAATCGATTCCTTTTTCATCTGCCCAAGCCAATAGTCCTTTTGGGTAATTCACCCCTTTGGTCATAGCATAATCTATATCCTGAGCCGAAGCAATCTTCCAAAACAAGGCATCTGCCGCTTCATTTATTAACATGGCTAAAATTCTTTCAAATATCGTTGCACGGTCTGCTTGAGATTCCTTATTTACATTCTGGATGACTGCATAGCCGTCTTTGTATTCATAATATCCCTTCCCAGATTTTCTCCCTAACCAACCAGCCTCAGCATATCGTTTTTGCGTAAACGAAGGTTTGTACCGTGGATCGTAGTAAAAGGCTTCAAAAACTGATTCCGTAACTGTATAATTGACATCATTTCCTATAAAATCCATTAATTCGAAAGGTCCCATACGGAAGCCCCCTAACACTTTCATAGCGGTATCAATTTCAGCAAAGGAAGCGATTCCCTCTTCATAAATACGTAAAGCCTCTCCATAGAAAGGCCGGGCAACTCTGTTTACAATAAACCCAGGTGTATCTTTGGCAATTGCCACTGTTTTTCTCCAACTTTTAATTGTTTCTGAAGTGGTTTTTAAAACTTCACTCGATGTTTGAATTGCCGGAATTACCTCCACCAATTTCATTAATGGCGCTGGGTTAAAAAAATGAATTCCTATACATCGTTCTGAATACTCCAATGCCGAAGCAATGGATGCCACAGACAAGGAAGAGGTGTTTGTTGCCAAAATGCATTCACTAGAAACGTAGCCTTCCAATTCTTTAAAGACTTTTTGCTTCACTTCAAGATTCTCGACAATGGCTTCAATCACCAATTGGGAATCGGACAATTCTTTTAAAGAATTGACATATCGAATGTTATTTTGAATGCTACTTTTTTCAATGCTATCTATTTTGCCTTTTTCTACTAATCGAGTCAATATTTTTTCAAGCGATGCTTTTGCTTTATCTAAGGCACCCTGATTTAAATCAAATATTTTAACGATACAACTCGCTGTTGAAGCCACTTGTGCTATCCCAGATCCCATTGTCCCTGCTCCTATTACTCCTACTCGTTTTATCATTATTTTCCTTTAAAATTAGGCGTTCTTTTTTCTACAAAGGCATTAACGCCTTCTGCGTAATCTTCACTTTGAGCCGCTTCAATTTGAAGCTTTCCTTCCATGTCTAATTGGTCTTCCAAACTATTGGTCATGGACTTATTGAGCAATCGTTTGGTCATTCCCAATGCTTTGGTGGGCATTTTTGAAAGGGTCGTCGCTATTTTCTGCACTTCTTCTTCAAAATTTTCGGAAGGAACCACCTTATACACCATTCCCAATTTTTCAGCATCTAGTGCCGAAACTTTGTCGCCCAACATCATCAATGCAGATGCTTTCTGAAAACCAATCAGTCGTGGTAAAAAAAAGGTTCCACCACTGTCGGGAATTAGTCCAATTTTACTAAATGCCTGAATAAAACTTGCATATTCTGAAGCAATCACCACGTCACAAGCCAATGCAATATTGGCGCCAGCGCCTGCAGCAACGCCATTGACTGCGGCTATAATTGGTTTTTCAATTTTCCGAATTCGGGCAACAATAGGATTGTAATGCTCTTCCAGAATTTTTTTGAAGCCTGGATTAAGTTCGGGGGAGGTCACCTCCTTCAAATCTTGTCCTGCACAAAAAGCCTTGCCTTTTCCAGATATGACAATGGCTCTAACCGTTGAGTCCTTTTCACACTTATCCAACTCATCCTGTAACAGCAACGCCATTTCGCGGTTGAAGCTATTAAAGACTTCGGGTCTATTCATTGTTATGGTTGCAATACCATTTTGTATTTCATTTATGATACTCTTCATAATTTATTTTAAACATTTAAAATAATCAAAAGGTTCTTGGCAGTCGTCACACTTAAACAATGCTTTACAAGCCGTTGAGCCAAACTGACTCACCAATTGGGTGTTCGTACTCCCGCATTGTGGACATTTTACCAGCTTTTCATTACCCAACAAGGCATCTTTGTCTTTTGTTTCTGAAAGGGGTCGCGCAATGCCATAGGCTTCCATTTTTTTTAGTCCCTCTTCGCTTATCCAATCGGTACTCCAGGCAGGAGAAAGTACTAGATCAACTTCTACTATTTTTCCAACCTTCGAAAAAGCAGCTTTTAAATCATCTGCTATGACATCCATCGCTGGACAGCCCGAATAGGTAGGTGTTACTTTTATTTTTACAACACCATCTTCCTCGATGGCTTCACGGATCACTCCTAAATCCAAAACTGAAAGCACAGGGATCTCTGGGTCAGACACCGTTTGCAGGATATCCCTTAGACACGCTTCTATTTTGGGTTCATGAATTAAAGTCATTACCATGTCATATTTGGATAAGTACGTTGCATATATTGAAGATCTGCAAGAATATATCCCATATGTTCGGTATGAATACCTTGTTTTCCTCCTTTTTGAAAATAGGGATTTTCAGGAATGGTGAGCGTGGCTTCCTTCAATACTTCTGAAACTTCTTTGTAATAGGCTTCTTTTAATTCTGAAAGATTGACGCCTATACCAGCTTTTAATGCTATTTCATCAGCCTCGGTCATTTCAAAAAGCTCATTGGTATATTGCCATAAACCATCAATTGCCTCCTGCATTTTTTGATTACTTTCTTCGGTTCCATCGCCAAGACGTTTTACCCAATCGCCAGAAAATCGTTTGTGATAACTTACTTCTTTAATTGCCTTTTTTGCTATGGCCGAAAGTGTTTCGTCTTTGCTATGCTGAAGTTTTTCAACGAATAAATAATTAAAGACATCGAAGAGATATTGACGGGCAATAACGTAACCAAAATGAGTGTTAGGTTGTTCTACCAAAAGTACATTTTTATACTCACGTTCTTTTCGTAGGTAGGCCACATCATCTTCCGTTTTATGTATGGCTGAAAGCTTTGCAGCATATTGATAATAGCTTCTTGTTTGACCAAATAAGTCTAATGCAATATTGGTTAATGCAATATCGGTTTCCAAATTAGGTCCGTGACCACAAAGTTCCCCTAATCCCTGACCCAAAATGAGATTGTTATCTGCAATACCAAGTATGTAATTAAATAGCGCGGTTTTTTCCATTACATATGCTTTACTTCGTCTGGTAAATTATAAAAGGTTGGGTGACGGTATACCTTGTCTTTTGCCGGCTCAAAAAGTTCCCCATTATCTGCTGGGTTTGACGCAGTAATGTATTTACTTTCCACTACCCAAATACTTACACCTTCATTTCTACGGGTATAAACATCTCGTGCGTTTTCTAGAGCCATTTCGGCATCAGCGGCATGTAAACTTCCAAAATGACGATGTTCCAATCCGTTTTTACTTCGAACAAATACTTCCCAAAGGGGCCAATTTTTTTTCATCGGATTTTATTTTTAACTGGCTTTCGCCACTTTTTTACTTTGTTGTTTTTCGGCATACGCCATTGCCGCATCACGCACCCACGCTCCATTTTCCCAGGCATCTACTCGTGCTTTCATTCTTTCTTTATTACAAGGCCCATGTCCCTTCACCACTTGCCAAAATTCGTCCCAATCAATTTCACCAAAATCATAGTGTCCTGTTTCTTCATTCCACTTTAAATCGGGGTCTGGAACGGTAATTCCCAAAATGTCTGCTTGAGGAACGGTTTGATCTATAAATTGCTGACGTAATTCGTCATTGGTTTTACGCTTTAGTTTCCATTTTAAGGATTGCTCAGTATGAACCGAGGCAGCATCAGTAGGACCTAACATCATTAAACTTGGCCACCACCATCTATTTAACGCATCCTGTGCCATCGCTTTTTGCTCTTCGGTGCCTCGGCAAAGTGTTAACATAATTTCAAAACCTTGACGTTGGTGAAAACTTTCTTCTTTACATACACGCACCATAGCTCTAGCATAAGGTCCAAAAGACGTATTACAAAGTGGCACCTGATTTATAATGGCAGCGCCATCCACTAACCATCCAATCGCTCCAATATCTGCCCAAGTAATGGTAGGATAATTAAAAATGGAGGAATATTTTGCCTTACCTGAATGTAATTGTTCGTATAATTCATCACGGGAAACTCCTAAAGTTTCACAAGCCGAATATAGATACAATCCGTGACCCGCTTCATCCTGCACTTTTGCTAACAAAGCAGCTTTTCTTCGTAATGAGGGAGCCCTGGTAATCCAGTTTCCTTCAGGCAACATCCCAACAATTTCGGAATGCGCATGTTGAGAAATCTGCCGTATATGGGTCTGCCGATACTTCTCTGGCATCCAGTCTTTGGGTTCAATCTTTTCATCACGCTCAATACGTGCTTCAAAAATTTGCTCGAGATTTTTTATTTCTTTTTCACTCATAATCGTTCATTTATACATCAAAATCTATTTTTACTTTTTCAGAAAGCGGTACCGATTGGCAACTCAGAACCAAATCCTGCCGTAGCTCATCTTCTTCAAGAGCATAATTCACTTTCATTTCAACTTTTCCTTCAAGCACCTTGCATTTACACGTACTACACACCCCACCTTTACACGCGAAGGGTAAATCGGCTCCAGCCCCTAAAGCAGCATCTAACAAGTTGTCATAATCATTGGTCATAGTAAAATGAAACTCCTTTCCACCATCCACTATTGTTACTTCCACCCCCTCTACTTTTTGTTGCGCCAGACGCTCGGCTCTTTTTATATCTTCTTCTGAAAGTCCAGTGACAAACAATTCAAAGTGAATTAATTCTTTTGGCAAGCCGGCTTCCACAAGATAATTACTTACATACTTTACCATGTCTTCTGGGCCGCAAAGAAAAACCTCACTAGTATCAGGTATATCAATAAATGTTTTAGTCAACACCTTCATTTTATCGTCGTCAAAACGACCATTAAACAGTGCTATATCTCGTTGCTCTTTGGTTAAGAAATAATAGATTTCTAATTTTCCAAAATATTGATTCCGAAGCTGTTCCAGCGCTTCCTTAAAGATAATAGTTTTTGCGGTTCGGTTTACATAAAAAAGCTTGCAAGTAGCGTTAGGCTCTAATGCTAAATGTGTTTTTATCATGGACAAAATGGGCGTAATTCCGCTTCCTGCCGCAAAAAATAAATAGTTTTTTGTAGCGTTGGGTTGAGACTTCACTCCAAATTGACCGCTAGGAGCCATCACTTCGAGCGAATCCCCTTTTTTAAGCGATTCATTCACGAAGGTTGAAAAAACACCTCCAGGAATCTGCTTAACTGCCACTCTCCATATACCTTCCATAGGACTAGAGCAAAGGCTGTAGGAACGACGTACGTCTTCTCCATTAATCATCGCTTTTAAGGTAAGGTGTTGCCCTTGCTGAAATGCAAATTCCCGCTGAAGTTCTTCAGGGATGTCAAAACCGAGCACAGTGGTATCTTTCGTTTCTTTATAAACTTCAGATAATTTTAATTTATGAAATGTCGCCATTTTCTATAATTAAGAACACAAAACTAACGTTTGTTAGTTTGATTTGCAAGTTAAAAGTTTCTAAACGATTCCCCTAATTAAAACCGCTACCATATCTCTTTTTAAAAGATTTACATCAAGCTTTCCCCTTTTTTGATACCACAAATACAAGGTTCGCAAAGTTGAAAGTATAGAAAACAAAATAACTTCCGGATGACGGGGTTGTAATTGTCCTTGTGCGATGCCTTCTTTAATAATTGTTCGGAAATTTTCTTCATACGTTTCCCGCATCACGACAAAATTGTTAACATCAGTTTCAGCCATATGCATCCAATCATTATTGAGGGCTGCTAAAGCTTCAGACTGATTTACGGTAATATCAATATGCAACTCAATAAGTTTTTCTATTTTTTGAAGTGGCGAGTTATTCATCTTTAAAATAGCATTCATTCCAGAAGTAAATTCTTTGGCTAAATCTAAAATCAACACCGAAAGAATTTCCTGCTTTCCTTCAATGTGGTTGTACAAACTCGCCGCTTTTATTCCCATCGCCTGAGCAATATCACGTACTGTCACAGCGCTATAGCCCTTTTCTTTAAAAAGTTGCGACGCTTCGGCAATGATTTCGGCTTTTCGGGAAGTTGTTTTCATAGGTACTGCAATTTATAAAAAACATCCCTCTAAATCTCACATCAAATGGAGACTTTATTGTGTAATTATTAAAGTAAAATCATTTTTAGTTCTATTTTTGAACCCTTATGACAACTGGATTCGAAAGCAATGAACTTATCGATAGACTGCCTTCTCATTTAAAGCAGTATATCAAACCACAAAATTATGAGCAATACACGCCCATAAATCAGGCAGTGTGGCGTTTTGTGATGCGGAAAAATGTAGATTATTTAAGTAAAGTCGCTCACGAAAGTTATTTGGAAGGATTAAAAAAGACAGGAATTTCTATCAATGAAATTCCATCCATGTATGGCATGAACCGCATCCTAAAAGAAATTGGATGGGCAGCTGTGGCCGTGGATGGATTTATTCCGCCCAATGCTTTTATGGAGTTTCAGGCGTATAAAATTTTAGTGATTGCCAGTGATATCCGCCAGTTAGAAAACATCGAATATACCCCAGCACCCGATATTATCCACGAAGGAGCAGGTCACGCTCCCATTATCGCCAGTCCCGATTATGCTGAATATTTACGCCGTTTTGGAGAAATAGGAGCGAAAGCCATTTCCAGTGCGCATGATATTGAAATGTATGAAGCGGTGCGTGAACTTTCTATTTTAAAAGAAGCCGAAGGTACCCCTCAAGAGAAAATTGATGCCGCCGAAGCAAAAGTCCTTCAACTTCAAAATAAAGAAGTAGAGCCTAGTGAAATTTCATTGATTAGAAACTTACACTGGTGGACAGTGGAATACGGTATGGTGGGTACTGTTGAAAATCCGAAAATTTATGGTGCAGGGTTACTTTCCTCCATTGGGGAAAGTGAATGGTGCATGAAGGAGGAAGTAAAAAAACTCCCCTATTCTATTGATGCTGCCTATCAAGATTTTGACATTACAAAACCACAACCACAATTATATGTAACTCCAGATTTTGCGTATTTGCAAGAGGTTTTGGAAGAGTTTGCCAACACCATGGCGGTTCGAAAAGGAGGCTGGCGTGGTTTAAAAAAATTAATTGGTTCTAAGCAAATTGGCACCATCGAATTGAGTACAGGACTACAAATAAGCGGCGTATTTACCAAAATGATTCAAAATGATGATAATGAGGTAGTCTATTTTGAAACCGAAGGCGAGACTGCACTTGCCTATCGTGAAAAAGAAATGATTGGACACGGGGTAAGTCGTCATAACAATGGATTTAGATCTCCTTTGGGAAAATTGAAAGGCATCAATCTTTCTATCGAAAATATGGGACCGCGTGATTTACAAGCCTATAATTTCTATGATGGAAAACCTATTTCGTTTGAGTTTGAAAGTGGTATTACTGTAGAAGGAATGAACGTTACAGGAATGCGGAACCTAAATGGAAAGCTGATGCTGATTCAGTTTACCAATTGTTGGGTAAAATATAAAAATGAAGTGCTATTTTCACCAGAGATGGGTGATTTTGACATGGCAGTTGGGGAAGAAATTGTTTCGGCCTTTACAGGTCCTGCCGATTATCATTCGTTTGATTTGGTCACCCATAAAGCAAGTGAAACCGAAACTATACGAGTACAAATTTCTGAAGAGGAGAAAGTACTTAATGAATTATATAGTCAGGTTCGAACATACCGAGAAAGTGAATCTGAAAATGAAGCATTCCTTTCGGGGATTTTTGAGATTTTAAGAAATAAGTATCGTGAGGACTGGTTACTTTCTTTAGAAATTTATGAATTGATTTCAAGAAAAAATTCAGAATTTTCAGAGAAAGTTTTACAGCATTTAAACGACCTACAAACACGTAAACCAAAAATTGCTCATTTAATACAAACTGGGCTTTCTTTGCTAAAGAAATAAGTATTAATTTAAAATAGTTGCCCGACTTTTCGGGCAGTAAACATGGGATTATTCGATTTTCTATTCGGAAATAAAACAAAAAAGATTGACGATTTTAAAAGCCGTGGGGCTATTATTCTCGATGTGCGCACCAAAGGTGAATATCAAGGTGGTGCCATTCCAGGTTCAAAAAACATTCCTTTGCAACAACTTTCTTCAAAAATGAATGAAATTAAAAAATGGAATAAACCCGTAATTACCTGTTGCGCCAGTGGCATGCGAAGTGGTAGTGCCGCAGGTATACTTCGGTCCAATGGCATTGAAGCGATGAACGGTGGCGGTTGGTTTAATTTGAGCCAGAAATTATAGTTTCTTAACCGAAACAGGAAAATCCTGCCCGAACCCAAAGCTGGAAGGATACTGTGGGCTTCCCTTATACTTTTCGGAGATTTCGGGCACCCGACTTTCCAAATAGGCCTTTAGTTCGTTTACTGTAATACGATTGTCACCACTATCTGCCTTACCCGAAAGTGCTTCTAAAAGCGCATAGGTAAAAACACCATGTCCCAACTCATCAAATTCTGTCGCAAATTGCTGACTTCCACTTGCAGTAAGCCAATGTGTACCGGTACTACGTGCCAACTGTGCAATGGCTTTTTCCTCAACAGCTCCTCTAGCAGCAACCGTCGCCAATGCTCCAGCACTTTGGCAAGCATCCAAAATATACAATTGCTTTTGGGCAATTATTCCGGAGGCGATTTTCTTTAATTCGGTAGCAGAAATTCCCTTTTGTTTTAAAGCACCATCATCACCATACAATTGAGTAACGTCGCTAGGCACCAAATAAAATTCGTTTTCCCCACTTTCGCTCATCACCCCATGTCCTGCATAATAAAAGATAAAAATGTCTTGCGGATTAGCAACCGAAGCGATTTCGGTAAGTCTTGAAATGATATTGTCTCTTATCGCTTCGCTATTTTTTATAAAATACACATGTGTTTTGGAAGTGATTTTCGATAAACCGCTTTGCACACTCTCTTGAAAACCCGTCGCGTCTGCTACGGCATAGTTTAAATTGTATTTTGAATTTTGGTATTCATCTATTCCCACAATAAGTAAATGTGCTTGTATCCCCTGTGGTTTTATTAAAGATTGTTGTGGAGGGTTGTAAATAACATTCAGCTTTTCTGGTGTGCTTTCCGTCCCTTGAGAATTAATAGCGATAGCCGAAAATTCGTTGAGACCTTCAATTAATTGAACCTCCAACTCCTTTTTATTGGCATCGTGAGTAACATCGTCTTCCACAAATAAATTTCTAGAGTTATTCCCAACTAACTTTCCGTTCTGATACAAACGAATTTCCTTCACTTTATTACCATTTGCCTGGGCCTCCAAAATAATTTTCCCTTTTTCAGCATCCACCGTAATCTCACTTACCGAATCATCATCAACATAAAGGTTACGGGAACCTTGAGAATAGCTTAGTGAAAGGCTAGGTGGTGGCGACATACTTTCAAGATTTCCGCTGCTCTTAAATTCTTTGGAAGCAAGCACTTGATACAAAAGGCGTGGTGTATAAAACTTATCAAAAACACTTTCTAACGGAATAGTTTTCTTATTTTTTATAAAAGCCACTTTATCCCAACCTTCTTGCGATCCATCAAATTGTCCATCTGGAGTATAGGCAATCCAGCTTTGGTCTTCAAAAATGTAAAGTCGAAGCAACTCCTTTAGCGTAAGTAAATCGATAAATTTAATTCCGCCAGATTCGGGTGTGGCAATAATGGTATTGGTTACAAAATCACCGTCAAATTTTCCGTAGTTATTTAATTTAAAGTTTTGAACTTTCTTCCCAGTAGGAATATGATAGACCATCATTCCTGTATTAAATCCAGCTAAAAGCAAATAATCTTCATTGGGGGATAGGAAACCATCCATCATAAAATTTTCAAAATGTCCCTCAATGCTTCGCTTTACATCGCCTGTGGCAACGTCTAAAATTTCTATTTTATTGGCCGTAGTGTTACAGACCAAAAGCTCTTTCCCACCATTTATATGAAAGATTCCAAAGTACTTACCATCTTTTGACCACTTTTGAGCTTTCGCACCAAAATCGAAATAATTCAATTTGTCATAAAAAATTTGATCTCCGTGAATTTCACGTGTAGCAAAAGCCACAGCATTATTAAACGGTGCTAAACTGAAGGAGTTTTCAAAAAAACTAACGTCTGTATTTAGGGGTTTATAGAAAATTTCTGTATTCGTTTCGGTATTAATAACACGTAATCCATTTGAAGAAATGGTGGCTAATAATTTTGTGTTTGGACTAAATGCCGAATGTCTAATGTCTTTAAAATTTTCAATAACATCTTTAAAGCTATTTGCGTCTCCACGATTAAAAACTTTAATAGGATCTATCGTTGAAGTCACTGCAAACACTTTATCCGAGCTTGGGTCCACAATCATTTTTGCAGAACTAAAATCATCTCTATAAGTGGCATTGTATTTCGTAAACTGAGTAACCTTAGGATGCGCCATAATGGAATAGGTTTTGGTTCCATATTGTGCAGAAAATAATAACTCCACCATATCCCCGTTTTGATAGCCCACAATTTGCGTAGGTTCAATAACATCATGACCATAGGTTATTAAAGGGGTGTTTTCAAAAAGTTTATATCTACCGTAATTACCATTATAGCTCATTTGGGCATAGACATGCGTGTCATTATCAATAACTCCAAAAGCACCATCTTCATTAGTAAAAGCACCTAACACTTCTCCCGTTTCGGCATTCATTTGAGTTAGTGGCAATGCATTCATTTGAATCCATAACTTTTTCCCATCTTTACTCTTAGTAACATCAAAAATGGAAGGCATTAATAAGCCTTCAATCTCCTTTTCTATGGGGAATGATTTGTTCCAGAGTACTTTTCGGGAAGCCAGTTCCATTCGCATATACACTGCTTTGGAAGCTTGCATATCATATACTGCTCTAAGCACATCCCCATTATTGAACATCGCAATGATGTCGCTATTTAAGGGTTTGTATTCAGAATTTTCAAAGGAATACATAAAGTTATCTCCATAATTTGAAGATATAAACGCAAACTTACCGTTGGGACTAAATTCAAAATAATTTATTTCACCCTCTCCTGGAAAAGGCGGCATATTTCCTGGAAGAAAATTGCCCGTGGCTTCATCTAAGGCATACAATGATGCCATATAGTTTTGGTCTTGTGCAAAAAAAACAAGCTGTCCTTGCCCTTCAATTTCAAAGAATAACATAGAAAATATTCTGCCTAACGAGTAGCCTTTCAGTTTTTCGAAAGTTTCTGTACTAAATACCTCTATGGTATTATTTGCCAGCACATACGCTTTTCCATCCTTCTCATTAATTTCAATTTGGGTAATAGAATTTGAATAATCTAGAGTTTTATATAGCAATCCAGATTTCTCGTCCCAAAATTTTAGGGTTTTGTCCATATACCCATAGGTAACCAAAACGCCTCTTTTAGAATCCAACGCTGAAGTTGTAATAGCTTCGGAATGATTACTCTGAACGACAAATTCTTGTTGCGCTTGCAAACAAAAAGTTGCAAAAGCAAAAACTACAACTAATACTGAACGTACCATATTATTCGTGCGTTATTTCAACCATTAATGGGACCACGTACCCTTCTGCACCATCTTTCACTTTAAATCCTGGAGTTCCCGAAGCGTATTGCACCATACCTTTATCAATAAGTGATGCTCCTAAGGCAGCTTTAATTTTTGAAGTAAGTCCGCCTTCGGTATTCTGCATTTTTTCAAGGAGTTCTTTTTCGTCTAGTTTTTGCTGACTAAAAAGAATAAGCAAATAATCTGTTCCTGGGTTATTATCCATTCTAATCACTTTCTTTTCACTTGGGAATGCCAATTCTGAATCTGCACCAATGAGTGGCGACATGCCATCTTCGTAAGGTAAGATTTTATTTATTTTTTGAGATAAATCCGTTGCGAAAGCATAGATATAACCTTCATTTACATTATTTAAGTAAAAACGGAATCGTGTTCCCGAAGGATAACCCTCCGTCATTCTATAGGCTACTAAATCTTCTCCTTCCACGTCATCTTCAACTACTAAGTTCCTAGTAGAAATACGGGTAACTTCCATGGGCTGTCCTGTATTGGTTTCAAAACGTAAACTTCCTTCAGGCAATTTTGAAGCAATAGGATTAGGATCCACTTGTCCAGCAGGTAGCGTAGGCTTTATAGGCTGGTTTGGACTATTAGGTTCAACTCGGGGAATTGAAGGTCTATTGGGTTGATTTGGGGTATTAGGCACCACTTTTGGAATTGAAGGAATATTATTTACTTCTTTCCTTTTATAGTAACTATAAGGTTGTAATGCCCCCATTGCCCATTCTTCGTAAACTGAATAAGGAACCCAGATAAAACCGCCATCACCCCAGCCGGTTCCCCAGCTATTTAAAAGACGAAATGCGCCACCTTCATAATTATCGTCATAGCCTATAACTACCATAGCGTGATATCCATGCTTTTTTGCCATAGTACCTTTATCGGTTTCTGTTGATCGCCATACTTTAGTTGCCTTGAAAAAACTTTCAGGAAGTTTCATCCCTAATAAAACAGGATATCCTTCGGCTAGTGCTTTTTTTGTGGCATTAGTTTTTACTCCGTAATCTTGGGTATCAAAAAAGAAAAGTGTTTGGTAGTCCCTAATTCTATAATCAATTGCCTCCAATTGAACAGCCGTACTTATTTGAGGATTACATTGATAGGGTAATGATTTTAACATCGGAGCACCCGCCACCTTTAAAGCTTCTAATCCTAATTTAGGATTGGCACCTTTATTACAATTTAAATCATCTTCATTTTTAATAATAGCATATACATAGGAAGGAGATAAGGCATTCTCTGTGATTGTTTGCTTATTTGTAATACCTAAGTCTTTCGCCAACATGATAGTGCGTAAACCATAAGCACTGGCAAATGCGACGCAAGTACCGTATTGACCTTGATTTCCAGGAATTGGAGAAAACTGCTCTAAAGAATAACTACTTGGAAGGTTATCGTAAGTTGAAGCGGTAAACTGTGCTTTATATGGAATACTACGATAGGATTCTTCATCCCAAATCATACCCATAGGATAGTCTTGGGCAAAGGAGAAAAAAGAAATGAAAAAGATAATAAAAGTTAGATGTCTCATAACGTATGGTTTTTACGTCATAAAATTGCTATTAACTTTTAAAACTTAAAATAGGGCATCTGTCGTATAATCAAAATACAAAACCCCCCTCCATTGTTGGAGGGGGTTTTACTATTAAAGATATAGGTTGATTATCTTCTAATCAATCGTTTTACTGTTTGTGCGCTTTCGCTTTGGATTTGT
>NZMG01000010.1 GCA_002694465.1 Flavobacteriaceae bacterium
TTTATAAAACGTTAATGGAGATTGCCAACCGTTGATTTTGTGTTATTTTTACAAAAAACAATTCTAAATGCCATTTTTTAAAGCAATTATTATTGCCTCTTTTCTAAATTTATTTGTATTTGTTGGGTGTAAAAATTCTGAAAACAATCTTATCCCTGCATCCCAAAATGAAAATGCTATTAAAAGAGACCTACCGGAAGAGTTTAAAACCTATTGGTATGATGGAAATGCTGAAATTACATCCTACAACTTGTTACAAGAACGCTATGGGGAGCTACGAAAAGGCAAAGCGGTAAACATTTTTGTAACAGAGGATTTTTTACCTAAGGCACAGGTGAAAGCTAACAACATTTCTGAAGAAAACATACCTGTTTTAAAACTAAATCAAGTAAAGAAATACGTTACTGGTATTTATCCATATTCGGTTATGACAAGTGCATTTAGTCCGTTAAATTCTACGCAACACGCCGTTAAACTTTCGTTTAGCATGCAAGAATGGTGTGGGCAGGCTTACGTTCAATTAAACAATAAAATGGAGTTTGAAATTACTTCACATTCTTATTTTGAAGGTGAGGCAGATCAAAATCTATCGTTACCCAAAACATGGTTAGAGAGTGAAATTTGGAATCTTATTCGTATAAATCCTAATCAATTACCTACTGGAGACCTCAGTGTCTTGCCAAGTTTTGAGTATTTCAGAATGAGCCATCAAAAGATAGAATCAAAAAATGCCTACGGAAAATTAATGCAAGGGGATTCGCTTTCAACATACACACTAGAATATCCTGAAATAAAAAGATCTTTAGCTATTTATTTTAATAGCCAATCACCTTATGAAATAGAGCGCTGGGAGGAAACACATCCAAATGGACTTAAAACGACCGCTGAAAAATTACGCCGAATAAAATCGAAATATTGGTCGCAAAATGGTACTCAGTTTGAATTTTTAAGAGACTCACTATTACTTAATTAAATTTATGTTTGAAAATTACGCTTTCGAAATTATTCTTACGGCAAGCATAGTCTTGCTTCATATAATTATAAGATTTATTTTAATTGCCGTTGTAAATCGGTTTGCAAATAAATCTGAAAAGGTAGAGCACCGTACAGGACTCATTATCAAGTATATTAACTTTGCTATTATCTTCGGCATTATATTAAGCTCAGTACTTATTTGGGGAGTAGATTTTAGCAGCGTAGGAGTTGTCTTATCGTCTGTTTTTGCGGTAATAGGAGTTGCTCTTTTTGCACAATGGTCCATTTTAAGCAACATTACTAGTGGCGTTATTATGTTTTTTACATTTCCATATAAAATTGGAGACTATATCATAATCCACGATAAGGAATACGATTACCAAGGAACTATTGAAGATATCAAGGGCTTTCATGTGGTACTTAAAACGAAGGACGACAGAATCATTACCTACCCCAATAGTCTTATGCTTCAAAAGGGAGTAAGCGTCGTAAAGCCGGATGAAGTTGACGAGTTTCTTTTAGAGGAAGAGGAAAATAGTATTCAACACAATATTGACTAAAACTTAAAGGATTTTTATATGTTCAGAATAATACTTAAAACAGCATTTATACTTTTTTTATTCGTTTCGAATGCTGTTGCTCAAACACCTAAAAAACCTAGTGTTTCCGAAATTTATCACAATCTTCAAAAATTAAACTTTTTAGGCTCTGCTCTCTATATTGCAGCACATCCCGATGACGAAAATACACGACTCATCTCCTATCTGGCTAATGATGTAAAAGCACAAACTGCCTATTTATCTATTACCCGGGGGGATGGAGGTCAAAACCTTATAGGGACCGAATTAAGTGAACTTCTTGGGGTAATAAGAACACAGGAATTATTAGCTGCTCGTCGTACCGATGGAGGCCAACAATTCTTTACGCGTGCCAATGACTTTGGGTATTCCAAACATCCTGATGAAACACTTGAAATTTGGAATAAAGATGAAGTTTTAGGCGATGTTGTGCGTACCATTAGAAGATTTCAACCAGATATTATTGTGAACCGATTTAATCATCGTACACCAGGAAGTACACACGGACACCACACCTCCTCTGCGATGTTAAGTTTTGATGCTTGGGATTTGGTCGGTGACGCTTCAAAATATCCTAGTTCTGCTTCAACATATGGTGCTTGGAAGCCCAAACGATTATTCTTCAATACCTCTTGGTGGTTTTATGGAAGTCGTGAAAATTTTGAAAAAGCAGACAAAACCAATTTGGTAGAAGTTGAAACTGGAAACTACTACCCTAGTCTAGGATTATCTAATGGTGAAATTGCCGCTCTTAGCCGAAGTATGCACAAGTCTCAAGGATTTGGAAATACTGGTTCTAGAGGTTCTGAAACTGAATATTTAGAATTATTAAAAGGTGACATGCCAAAAGATAGAGGTAACCTTTTTGAAGGAATAAACACGACCTGGTCTCGAATTGAAGGCGGGAAAAAGGTAGGCGACATATTATATCCCATTGAGGAAAATTTCAATTTTAAAGACCCTTCAAGCCATATTCCAAAATTGATGGAAGCCTATCAATTACTTCAAAATTTACCTGAAGGCCATTGGCGGAATATAAAACTAGATGCCCTAAAACAGCTAATTGCAGATTGTGCTGGTTTATTCTTAGAAGCCGTTTCGGACCAACAAACAGTTGCTCCAAAAGGAAATATTACGGTTACCGTGGAAGCTATTAATCGTTCTGGTGTTAATATGAAATTGAATTCCGTTACTTCATCCATAATCAGTTTCCCCACCACCTTAGTGGCAACTCCATTGGAAAATAATGAGCCCTATTCCATAAAAAGTGTAGAAAATACTTTTCAGGCAACAACCTATTCGGCTCCTTATTGGTTAAATGAAAAAGGCACTTTAGGAATGTACAAGGTAAATGATGAAAGCCTTATTGGACTTCCCGAGAGAAAGAACCCATTTCCAGTTACTTTTAATATGACCATCGCTGGAAAACAAATTGCTTTCGAAAGAAATATCACTTACAAATACAATGACCCTGTTAAGGGAGAAGTCTATCAACCCTTCGAAGTATTACCCGTTGTTACTACTTCTATTGCCGAAAAGGTTGTTATTTTTTCAAATAACGACACAAAAGAAATCCCTGTTATTGTAAAAGGAGGTCGTGAAAATATTACGGGCACCATTTCCTTACAACATCCCAAAGGTTGGGTAGTCTTTCCTCAAGAACAATCCTTTTCGTTAGGACCCAAAGGAGCCACACAAACACTAATTTTTAAAGTAACCCCTCCAAAAAGCCAAAGTGAAGGTTTTTTAAAGCCTTTAGCTCAGGTGGGAGATGTTTTTAGCGACAAAGAATTGATTACTATAGACTACGATCATATTCCGTTTCAGAATGTATTAATGCCTTCTCATGCAAAAATTGTTCGGATTCCTATAGAGAAACGAGGGGAAAGTATTGGCTATATTAACGGAGCTGGAGATGCTATTCCTGAAAGTTTAAAGCAAATAGGATATCAAGTAACCACCATTGCTCCTTCAGAAATTACCCAAGAAAATATAAAACACTTTGATGCTATCGTAGTTGGAATTAGAGCCTACAATACAGTGGATGAGATGGCATTCAAAAAACCTGTCCTGGATGAGTATGTAAGTAATGGAGGTACTTTAATTGTACAATATAATACCTCCAGAGGCCTAGTAACAGAAGACTTTGCGCCACTACCCTTAAAATTATCACGAGATCGCGTTACGGATGAAAATGCTGCCGTATCCTTTTTAGTTCCAAATCATAATGTATTAAACTTTCCAAATAAGCTTTCGCAATCAGATTTTGAAGGTTGGGTTCAAGAACGTGGATTATATTTTCCGAATGAATGGGATGAAGGATACACCCCTATTTTAGGGATGAATGATAAAGATGAAACAGAAACAAAAGGGTCGCTATTGGTTGCCCGAGTGGGAAAAGGGCATTATGTGTATACAGGCCTGAGCTTTTTTAGAGAATTACCCGCAGGTGTTTCTGGGGCATACAGACTATTTGCAAATCTATTATCTTTAGGAAAATAATGGAACACGAAAAAACCTCACAAGAAGATATTCCTGTAAAATTCAGTTGGAAATTTAAATACACTTGGGTACTACTGCTTAATGCCGTTTACATTATTCTTTTTTACTTATTAATGAAAAGCTATTCGTAGATGGAAAGAGTCGACTGGATAGTTTTACTTGGCACATTAGCTTTTATTGTCCTTTATGGGATGTACAAAGCGCGTGGAAACAAAAATGTTACAGATTATCTTAAAGGAGGTAGTGAATCCAATTGGTGGACCATTGGGCTAAGCGTGATGGCAACTCAAGCCAGTGCGATTACCTTTTTATCAACTCCCGGGCAGGCCTTTCACGACGGAATGGGCTTTGTGCAGTTTTATTTTGGATTACCTATAGCCATGGTGATCATTAGTTTGGTGTTTATCCCATTATATCATAAAATGAAGGTCTTTACGGCATACGAATACCTCGAAGGACGCTTCGACCTTAAAACTCGTACGCTTACCGCACTTATCTTTTTAATTCAGCGGGGGCTTTCGGCTGGAATTACCATTTTTGCACCCTCCATTATTCTTTCGGCCGTACTTGGGTGGAATCTATTTTACCTCAATATTATTATTGGGATTCTTGTGATTATTTATGTCGTGAGTGGTGGTACCAAAGCGGTAAGTATTACGCAAAAGCAGCAAATGGGTGTGATTTTTGGCGGCATGTTTTTGGCATTTTTAATTATATTGAATTACTTACCCCTCGATATTTCCTTCAACAAAGCTCTTGAAATTGCAGGTGCTAATGGAAAGATGGATATTTTAGATTTCTCTTTCGATTTCGAAAATCGATACACTTTTTGGAGCGGAATCATTGGTGGAACTTTTCTCGCGCTAGCCTATTTCGGAACCGATCAAAGTCAGGTGCAACGGTACCTTTCTGGACGGTCGGTAAAACAAAGCCAAATGGGGTTGATTATGAACGGATTTTTAAAAGTTCCTATGCAGTTTTTTATTCTGTTAATTGGGGTCATGGTGTTTGTGTTTTATCAGTTTAATGCTTCGCCTCTTAATTTTAATCCGTCGGCCGTTAAAGACGTCATGAAGTCTGAATATGCTATCGAATACAAAGCATTGGAAGCACAAAAAACGGAACTTCAATCTAACATAGAAAGACAACAGCTTGCCTATGCCCGTACCGAAGACACTTCAGAAAAAGAGGTAATACTATCCAACATTGCACAACTCAATAATACAGAAAAAGAACTTCGTCAAGCTTCTAAGGATATCATTAAAAAAGCAAATCCTAATGCTGAAACCAATGATAAAGACTATGTTTTTATTCATTTTATCCTGACCCAATTACCTCGCGGACTTATAGGATTATTATTGGCTGTCATTTTAAGTGCAGCCATGTCTTCCACCGCTAGTGAATTAAACGCTTTGGGATCCACCACGGCTATCGATTTATACAGACGAAATGTGCGCGGGAAATCGCCAAGTCATTATTTAAGTGCCTCTAGATGGTTTACGCTACTGTGGGGTGTTATCGCCATTGCTATTGCTTGTACAGCCAACCTATTCGATAATTTAATCCAGTTGGTAAATATTATTGGTTCTATTTTCTACGGAAATATATTAGGGGTGTTTTTGTTGGCCTTCTTTATAAAATTTGTAAAATCCAATGCAACCTTCTGGGCGGCTATCATCACGCAAATTATTATTATCATTGTTTGGTGGATAGACTTGATGCCATATTTATGGTTAAATGTTGTAGGGGCTGGACTTGTTATATCATTAGCTATCATTTTGGAAATAGTCTTAAATAATGCGCAAAATAAAATTACAGCTGAATAAAATCCACAATACGCCTTTTACTTTATGAAATCCATTTTATTTGTAGCTTCTATTTCTCTTTTAATGGTTTCTTGTAACGGTCAAATAAAAACTGAGGATTCGCAAAGTACCGTACAAACAAAAGATACAATCGCTACCAAATTTCAGCAAACATCATCGCAAAAAAGCGGTCTCCCCTATCTTCAAACCTCAATAAAAGATCCTTTATTCTATATTGATGGGCAATTATGTCAGCACCTACGGAAAATCTATCAAGATAAAAATGGGCAACTTTGGTTTGGTACCAACGTATATGGGATCATGCGTTACGATGGAGAAAAACTAGAATATTTTGATGATAAAGATGGAGTTGATGGCAGAATTACAGCAATACTTGAAGATAATAAAGGAAATGTTTGGTTTGGAAGTGCTTCAGGGCTTATTAAATATGATGGGGTAACTTTTACAACATTTTCAAAACAAAATCAAGATGCGTATAGTAATGAAGTTTGGAGTGTTTATTTAGATGGTAAAGGGATTTTTTGGATTGGTACTAATGAAGGGGTGAGTCGTTTCGACGGAAAGGAATTTACCAGGTTTCCTATTCCAAAAGCGAATGTAAAAAACCCTACAACAGTTTATTCATATAATAGGATTACTCATATTTTAGAGGATACTAAAGGGAATATGTGGTTTGGAACTGACGGTTATGGAATATCGGTTTACGACGGAACTCAATTTACTTTTTTTACTGAAGAAAACGGACTGCCCAATAATAATGTGAGCGAAATGATGATGGACAGCCGAGGGGATATTTGGATAGGAACGTATTTTGGAGGGGTGAGTATGTATGATGGCAAATCCTTTACCAATTTTACAGAAAAAGGGATTATTAAAGGCATTGAGGTGGGAAGTTTTTATGAAGACAAAAAAGGGACCATTTGGTTCGCTGCCGAAAACCATGGTGTTTATAATTATAATGGGAAATCATTTACAAATTTTAATGAGGAACAAGGGTTAAACACCAATGGTGTTTTAAGTATATATCAAGATAAAGAAGATCGATTTTGGTTTGGCGGTTGGGGTGGTCTCTTCCGTTATGATGGGACATCCTTTACATCGGTTACAGCTCAGGGTCCTTGGGATAAATAGATTTCCAAAAAAAACAGCAACTAATTTATAGTATTGAAGACCTTTAAATTTTCCGTTACTTTGCCTTATGAATGTTGCCATTATTATCTTAAACTGGAACGGAAAAGCGCTACTGGAGCAATTTTTACCTTCGGTTGTGGCACATTCTTCCCAAGCTACTGTTTATGTCGCAGATAATGCCTCTACAGATGATAGCGTAACCTTTGTGAAAGCGTATTTTCCTTCGGTAAAGATTATTCAAAACGAAGTAAATGGAGGCTACGCAAAGGGTTACAACGATGCCTTAAAGGGATTGAAAGAAGACCTCTTTGTCCTACTCAATAATGATGTAGAGGTAACCGAAAACTGGCTCACTCCTATCCTTTCAGCTTTCGGAAATGATCCGAACCTAGTCGCAGCTCAACCCAAAATCCTCGATTACAAAAACAAAGACTATTTTGAATATGCTGGAGCGGCTGGCGGATTTATAGATAAGCTAGGGTATCCCTATTGTCGCGGACGTATTTTTAATACCATTGAAAAAGATAAAGGACAATACAATGACACCATTCCTATCTTTTGGGCGTCCGGTGCTTGCTTATTTGTAAGGCGTGAAGTCTTTTGGAATGCAGGTGGATTTGATGAAGATTTATTTGCGCATCAGGAAGAAATAGACCTTTGTTGGCGAGTACAGAGTCAAGATGGCATTGTTAAATATATCGCTACCTCAACAGTCTATCATTTAGGAGGTGCCACCTTAAGTGTTGCCAATCCGAAAAAGACATTTTATAACTTTAGGAACACGCTTTTAGTGCTCTTGAAGAATAGAAAAGGGACAAAAGTGTATTTTTTAATCTTTGTTCGTTTGCTTCTTGATGGTTTAGCTGGAATTCAGTTTCTATTTCAAGGAAAATTTGGTCATTTTTGGGCCATTTTAAGAGCACATTTTAGTTTTTATAAATGGTCGACAAAATACCTTCAAAAAAGAAAAAAGTGCGCCACCACTACTAAATATTGGCACTCATCATCTATCGTTTGGCGATATTTCGTCCAAAAAAGGCGTACCTTTAACGATATTTAATAATTTTTACTTAAATTATTGTTAAGGCATTATTTTTGATAGTGCTAATTGCTAATTTTGGTCAAACTAAATCTATAACTTATTATGAAAAAAATCTTTTTATTAATGCTAATGTCGGGACTTGTCTTCACTTCCTGTGTTTCAAAAAAACAATACGCTGAACTTGAAGCCAAGCAAAAGAAAACCCAAGATTTATTGAACACTGCCACCGTAAAATTAAATGCGTGTGAAGCAGACAAAGCGGCTGCTAATGCAACAATTGCAGCTCTTGAGAAACGTGTCGCAGACCTTAAACAAGATAAAGACGATTTGATTAAAAGCTCTAAGGACCTTACGATTTTGACAAAACAAGGTGCTACAAATCTTGAAAAATCATTGGAAAGCTTAAAAGAAAAAGATCTTAAAATTAGCCGTTTACAGGATGCCCTTAACAAAAAGGACAGTGTAACATTAGCGCTAGTAACAAGTCTTAAGAAAGAAGTAGGGCTTAACGATCAAGACATCCAAATTAATGTTGAAAAAGGAGTCGTGTTTATCTCATTAAGTGACAAAGTGTTATTTAAAAGCGGAAGCTACGAATTATCTAACAGAGCTAACGAAATCTTAGGTAAAGTGGCTACTGTAATTAATAGCAAGCCAGATTTTGAAGCTTTAGTAGAAGGTCATACAGATAATGTACCTTACAGAAGTGGTGTATTATTAGACAACTGGGATTTAAGTGCAAAACGTGCCACAGCCGTAGTTCGTAAATTAAAAGAACTAGGTGCAAACCCAGCTCAATTAATTGCTGCTGGACGTGGAGAATATGTCCCTTTGGTACCTAACACAACTGCTGAGAACAAATCTACAAACCGTAGAACTAAGATCTATGTGTTACCCAAAATTGACCAGTTCTATAGTATGATTGAAGAAGAACTTGAAACTTTATCTAAGGAAGGTAAATAATTCCTTAGTTTTTATAGAATTTGTAAAATCCTCAGCAATGCTGGGGATTTTTTTAATCCCTCTATATATGTGATTTTAATCATTTTTGTTTATACTAACATTACTTAATTTTGATAGTTACATAAAATCTACCCCATATGAAAAAAATAGCCATTTTTATTCTTTCTGCAGGAATCATGATGAGTTCATGTGTTCCTAAAAAAAAGTATGTAGAACTTGAGGCAAAACAAAACAAGACTCAAAACTTACTAAATTCTACAACTGTAAAATTAAACGCTTGTGAGGCAGACAAAGCAGCGGCGAATGCAACCATTGCTGCTCTAGAAAAACGAGTGATAGACCTTAAACAAGATAAAGAAGATCTTATTAAAAGCTCTAAAGATCTTACTATCCTAACTCAACAAGGGGCTACCAACCTTGAGAAATCGTTAGAAAGTTTAAAAGAAAAAGACCTTAAAATTAACCGTCTTCAGGATGCTTTAAATAAAAAAGATAGTGTTACCCTTGCACTAGTAACCAGTTTGAAAAAAGAGGTAGGTCTTAATGATGAGGATATTCAAATTAATGTAGAAAAAGGAGTTGTATTTATTTCCTTAAGTGATAAAGTACTGTTTAAAAGTGGAAGTTATGAACTTTCCGCCAGAGCCAACGAAATCTTAGGAAAAGTAGCTACTGTAATTAATAGTAAACCAGATTTTGAAGCCCTTGTTGAAGGACATACTGATAATGTCCCCTATAAGAATGGCTTGCTACTTGACAACTGGGACTTAAGCGCAAAACGCGCCACTGCAGTAGTTCGCAAATTAATGGAATTAGGCGCCAATCCAATACAGTTAATTGCTGCGGGTCGTGGAGAATATGTACCTTTAGTACCAAACGATACCGCTGAAAACAAATCAATTAATAGAAGAACAAAAATCTACGTGCTTCCAAAAATTGACCAGTTTTACACTATGATAGAAAAGGAACTTAAAACACTTTCTGAAGAAGGAAACTAAAATGTTATTTTAATACTTTTAAAACTCGGCTTTTACAGTCGAGTTTTTTATTGTTCCATTTTAAAAGATTTTTCTTTTTACACGACTTAAGCAATTCAAAAATAAATTATCTTTAATATTCATTAAAATAACAACAATCTTAAAATCAATACAATGAAAAAACTAATACCTATTTTATGTATTACTCTAATGGGGTTTACTACAATACAAGCTCAAATATCAAAAGAAGAAAGAGCTGCTGCCATTGCAGAAATGACTAAAACTCACGACCTCCTTTTAATAACTATTAAAGGGTTGAGCGAAGAACAGCTTAACTTTCGAAGTGATGTAGACTCATGGTCTATTGCAGAATGTGTAGAACATATTGCAATTTCTGAAAATAACCTCTTTGGTATGGCAATGGGTGCTCTAGAAACTCCAGCAGACCCTTCAAAAAGAGGGGACGTAAAAATGACAGATGAACAACTTATGGCTATCATTGTTGATAGAAGTACAAAAGTAAAAACGCCAGAAGCATTTGAACCTAGCGGAAAATTTGGTTCTTTTGAAGAAACCTTAAATGCGTTTCTTGAAAAAAGAAAATCGAATATGGAATTTGTTTCTTCTACAGATGCCGACTTAAGAAACCACTACGCTCAATTACCGTTTGGTACTATTGATGCGTATCAAGCCCTTCTGTTTATATCTGGTCATACTGAAAGACACATTTTACAAATTGTGGAAGTAATGGAAAATGATGATTTTCCTGGAATGTAATTTCCATTCATTCTAAAACAATAAACCCTCAGTAAAACTGGGGGTTTTTATTTTTAATAAGGCCAATTTACTTCCAAGGGTTTCTCCATCCACGGAAATTTAATTACTGAAAAGGAAAAAGGAGATCTATTAAGTAACAAGTCGTATGCTTTTTTTTCAACCGTCAAATCCCAATGATTAGATTCTTCATTAAGCAAACCATCCCTTACAAGCCAATTCCCTCTAAATCCATCAATAGAAGTTTCTCCTATAGCAGGCCAATATCCAATGGCAGCCTCTAACAATCCATGCATAAGTTCTTTTTCATCTTCTTTAATATCAATACCTTCAGGTACTGGATTTGCAATGGATATTCCACAGAGAATTTTATTAAGTGGCAAAAAAGATTCTTCAGTTTTGGAAAGCCCAGTGGCAAGATATTGCACATAATGTACAGCCTTTAATTGGTTTTCTGTTGTGTTAAACTGGTCATTAGTTGTAAGTCCCAATCGCTGAAAAAGTAATGGGAAATAACTATTAATTAAAACAACTCCCGCATTATTTGCAAAAATTTGGTCCATCATAAAATTCTTGTCTTTTGATTGTTTTTCATAAAGAGTATTTGTAGAAAGAATATCACTTTCTTTTAAAGCGCTAAGCACCCTTATAGTTAACTCCGTTTTTAAGTCATTAGGTGAAATAGTCCCTAAGTTTATTTCCAATTTAGGAATTTGAATAGTTTTGTTTTCTAGACCTAATGAATTAAACACTTCTTCCAACAATTCTGTCAAACTACTATTACTCCAATCACTTAAGGTTTGTTGTAATTTTGAAGCTTTTGCCTCGTCATAAAATTCTGTATCCCAAGTAACTGTCCCAATAATATGTGAATTTTTATTATTCATTTATAAAACGCTTCACCTTTTTCATTTGATCATTTATTAATCGCCGATTAACACATTTGGCGCACCTATTACAATTGAGCCTCCATGGGCTGTTTTATCACTCATTCGCGCTGCTGGCATTCCTCCAATCATAACTGTAGCAGAACCCGAAATAATACTATCTGGAGGACCTACACATATCAGTTGGTCTCCTACCCTAGCCGCAGGTAATTTTCCTATTAGGACTGTTGGCTCACCAGGTCCAACAATAGGACCTCCCACATGAGGTATAGGAGGAATTCCCGGTGTTTGCATAGGGCACTCATGAAAATCTGTTAATCGTGCTGCTGGTTTCATACTTATTTCGTTTAATTAATCATGACCATTGCCCCTTTTAAAGTGAGTTCTGCTCCGCCTTGAACACTTGCATTGGCGCCTCCTTTGGCAACGTACTCTACTTGAGCAGATTCTTTAATATTTAACCCATTAATATTTACATCTCCTCCATTAGATTCAATAGTTACTCCTTGGGTGCCTTTTAAAGTTAACATTTCGGTAGCTTCAATAGAAATACTCTTTTTGCTTTTAAGTTGAATACCATCTTCATTTAATACAACACTATTGCTATTTTGATCTTTAATGCTAATTTGCTTCTCAGCATCGCTCAGTCTTATAGTATTTTTTTCGGGGGTAGCAATCACAAGTTCTTTCTTTTCATCATCAAAAGATAGCTGCATTCCAGATTTAGTAACAATAGCCTTTAATGTATTTTTTTCATTAGGCACCAACCCTTCATATGGTTTTAATTTATCTGCACTGTACAGGCTTCCTAATATTATAGGGAAACGAGGATCTTCATTTAAAAAGCCTACAATGACCTCATCTCCTACTTCTGGAAAGAAAAAAGCACCTGCATTGTTTGAGGCATAAAAATTTCCTAACCTAGCCCAAAGCCCTTCTCCTTTTGGATCGAACATGGGAATATCCACTAAGACTCGAAATTGATTTTCTGGGTCTTCATACATTTTTTTTACTGTAGCTGTAAACAATCCATTAACTCCTGGCAATAATCCTGCTGCTGGGGCTGCCATAACATCATGACTTTCGGTAAACCACTCAGAAGATAAACCAAAACCAATTTCAGTCATCCAATTACCTTCAGCAATTGTATGGGTTACTTTCGAAACAAAATGATCTCCATTAAATCGAGCGCCAAGGTTTTTTAATGTGATAAAATTGCCAGGCAAAACAAGGTGATTTCCTTGACAAGTTACTTCACCACTAAACTTTGATAGCTCACTTTTTATTATTTGAGCTTTGCTCCAATTGCTTAACTCATCTTGATTAAGAGTCCCTGGTGTTTTTAATTGATATTCTGCAAGACCAACAACCTCTGAAAGTTTTTTGGAAGAAATATTGCCAGCACCTGCATAATCGCTAGCACTTTCCCCTGAAACAATGGATTGGGTTTTATAATCCCATGAACTGCTTTTAGCCTTTCCAATTTGGTCAATAGCATTTAAATCGCCATTAAATTGATATATCGATTCCCCATAGGATAGCGATAAGACAGAAGTTTTATCCTCTAAAGGATTTACTACGAATACCTTTCCATTATTAGCAGAAACAATAAATCCGTTCGCTTCTGCTCGAGATAACATAAAATCCCAATCGGTCGTATAATACTGAACCATTTGAGGCCATTTATTTGAGGTTGCCGTAATCTTTTTTTCTAAGCTATACGAATTAAGAATCTCCGTAATAATCTCACTATCTGTTTTTTTAGCAAAGGTTAGGCTCTTTCTTCCAACTGTCATCTTAACCGCCTCATCTTTGCATACAATTTCAAGTGTTGGGCCTGTAATATTATCTATTTTAATATTCTGACTTACAATAATCCCTTTAAAAATAGCCGTATTTTTTGTATCGTATCCTGCCTCTATAGTTAATTCTGCACCCGGCACGAATGTATTTGAAGAACTTACATCAAAATTTCCTGAAGCAGCATCTCCATCAAGAATTACCACACGAGCTGTTGCAATTCTATTCACTGAAAATGTTACATCAATTGAATGAACATCTGTTGTATCTGGAATAACGGCTCCTTCTACTTTGATATTACAGGTTACTACACCTCCTCCATATAAGTTTACAGTTTCTGACATTATAAAATATTTTGTTAGGCAAAGTACTTCTTCACCAAGATTATTGCTGAATTGATTTTATCGCTTATCCTTATTTGAAATTTCTTTCTTTATCATTTTTTGACACTCGAAAAGAATCTCACGTTTTAATTGATCCAAATCCTCTTTGGTAATTGTGTTGGAGTTCGAATCTAATCTATCCTCTAATTTGGTTTTTATAATAAGTTCTCTAATTTCTACAGGCATACTATTTATTTTAGTGATTACTATTTTTAGAGTTGTTCGTTGTTTCAAAAAAGGTATATACCAACTCTAACGTTTCAATGAGTACTTCGTTATTTTCACCAGATAATGCATCTACCGAAAACTTTATAGGATATGCGTTATAAAAATTCCAAATCATTAAATAATCCCCACTAGCATCTAAAAGATATACAGAAATATTTTGGGGAGTAATTGGATTTGACAAACTACCTTGCAATATGTTTTCACACCATTTTAATAATTCTGAATTTTCTGAAGTGATTCCTCTTTTTAACACCAAGTTTTGAAAACTCGCAATCGTAGGAACACGATGAAGAAATCTATTTTCTCCACCAGCTACAATTTCTTCTGTTTCCATTTCCAAAGAAATTCCTGAAACTTCTTTAAAACCTGTTTGCTCTCCTTTAAAAGAAAGTGCAAAATAAAAACCTACAGGCGGTATATATTGCTTAGCCATTGGTAATTGTTAGTTGTTCATATGCCAATTCTAAGGTATCTATGGCAACTTCATTTCCATCCGATTTTAAATCGGTACTTGTAATTTTAGTAGGCCAAGCGTTATTTAATTGCCAATGCATCGTCACAGCGTCATTTTCATCTAACAATTTTATCAATACTGTTCTTCTTTTAATGGTATTCATAGAAATTTGCTTATGCCAATTCCAAAAAGTATTATCATTTACAAAGACACCACGTTTCATAGTGACATTGCCATACTTTACAATTCCCGGCAAATTTTCAGTAGAAAATATAGGGTCATTGTTTTTTCGATATTCAATAATCTGGTTTTCCACATCCAATCCAGAAACTTCCTGAAAGGCTACTCCTTTCAATTCAGTTCCAAGATCGACTTCAAATCGAAACTTCGGCATAGGCCACGTTGCGCCTTCTTTACTTCCGTCAGTTGCCATACTATTATTCTTTTATATTAGTGCATATTGATTTAACTTGATTTTGGCATCTCTTGAACAAAAGATAATACTATAAATTCAGCGGGATGTGTAACGGCAACTTTAACAGTTACTCTCAAAAAACCAAGCAAAACATCTTCTGAAGTCATGGTGGTTCCTAGACCACATTCCACTTGAAAGGCATCTTTAGCAGTTGCTCCCTGCAAACCTCCTTCTTTCCAAACAGTTGTTAAAAAACTACTTATCATAGCCTTTACACCCTCCCAAGTGTTTTTATCATTAGGCTCAAAAACATAGGCATGAGTTGCAAGCTTACAGGACTGCTCTAAATATATAAGTGTACGTCGAACAGGTAAATATTTCCAGTCTAAACTATTTCCATCTAAGGTACGTGCACCCCAAACTAAAATTCCCAGTCCATTAAAATATCTTATGGCATTAATGGATTTACCTGATACAGCATCCACATTTAAAGGTCTTTGCTGTGCTTCAGATAATTTAATAGGTAATCTATATGCTCCAACAATACTAATATTTGCTGGTGCTTTCCACACTCCTATTTGGTTATCCATGGTGGTTATAACGCCTGCCATACCCCCACTAGGAGGTAATATATTTGCGGTTTCTAACACATGTTTTATAATAATAGAATAATCCTTACTAGCAATTAAAAGCGAATTATTAAGCTGTGAAACGGTTAGGCCTGAATCTCCTTTTTCAATGGATGTTAAAATAGTTGCTACACTTTGATTTGGTGTAGATGAAGGATTAAGAATAGACCCTAACTGCTTTATATCGCCACCAAATAAATTGGTATAGTCAATATCTGTGTTCTGCATAATCGTTGTTCCCACAAAAGGATAGTATGCCGCTCCATAACTTAATCCTTTAGCACCGGTATTATTTCTAAAATTAGTGATATCGTCGGTATACATAATAGGATCTGGATTCCTTCCCCCTATTACATCAAAAATACTAATAGCCGTTCCCATTTCCTCATTTTGGAGTAGCATGGCTTGCATTAATATTCCGTTATCCTCGGGACTTAAAAGCGTTGCCTCTGGACAAATATACATCGTGGGTTCTTTTTCGTTTTTAAGAAGATTGACACCATTTAATAAATCATCCAATTTCACATTAGGATTAACTATTTGTTCTTCTGGGCTAAGAGGCTTTTTTGACGGAGGACCGTAGGTGCCCACCGAAACTATATAGGCATCTGCTCCCCCATTTTCATAAAAAAGCCGGATGCTATTGTAAAAGTAGTAAATGGTATTGGGGTCTGGTGCAATGGCGTAATAATTACCATCGTTTAACATAAAGCCCATGTTTTCATGCTCTTGATTCTGTTTTACAACATAATACTCTGGGCTGTATTGTTTTGAGGGAGCAGCAGGTGCGGGTGGATCTGGATAACAATAGATAGCTTTAAACTCTGCAAATGAAGAAATTTTTAAAGGGACATTTGCATACGATTTTCCATTGTAGGTTGCTTGGGGTGTATATCCAATAAATGCTGGAACCGCTGTGGGTACAGGAACTACCGAATTCGGAAAAGCGCTCTCTTCATTAATATAAATCCCAGGAGTTTTAATGGGTGGTAGGTTCATAATCTTTATATATAAATGTACATAGGTGATGAAAACTTAGTAATTCCATTTTCTTGATAGGAATGTAAACTATCTGGACTGGGACGTGGAAGTCTCATAACATTTTTTTGGTCACCGTTATATATTGTTATTAAGTTAAAAGTGTATTTAGACTTGAAACTCAAGGGAAGCAATATATGTCCAGAAGTTAATTTTAAAGCTCCTTGTCCATTTGCTATAGTAACCTGTTCAGGACCTAAAAACTGAAAATCTTCATTGGTCTCAATTGAGAGGGTCTCGAGATTCATATCTCTTGTATTAATAATATAATAATCCCAACGTGTAGCACGCGCATTAAATTGAATGTCAAATCGAGGAACTTCGAGTACTGACGTTACAATATCTTTAAAGTAAATACGTATTTCACCAAAATGGGTGTCCGCAGGAATTTCAGTGGGTTCTAAAATAACATCCTCTAATATTTCTGAATTCCTATAATTATCACTTTCATACAAGTAGGTGAATTGTTTATCTACAAGAAGTTCAGTATAACCAAAAAAACTATCGTCTTTTACAACCATTTTAAATTCAAAAAAATTGCCATTTGTAGCAACTTCTATCTCATTTAAATAATCGGTGAGGGAACCTTCATGGGAATGGTATAAAGAGAACACACCATCCTTGTTTTGCATGATCAAACCATATTTTTCGAATAAAGTCTTCGTATGGTTTCCTATTAAAAGGTCCATAGCATTTTCAGCAAATCCATTTTCAAAATAGGTATGAAACAACCCTATTTGAAACAAGAGTTGATAGGTTTGGTTGGCCATAAAAACAGTATTTTAAAAAGAATAGAATACCAATCAATATCCTAGATTTTAAAGATACTGATTTTCAAATTGGAAGAAATACGTAGTAATACTTATTCTAATTTAAGGCTAAATTTCCAAATCCCCTTTACCTTCACGCACTAAGATGGGTTCATCACCAGTTAAATCGATGACAGTAGATGCTATATTCCCGCCATAGCCACCATCAATAACAATATCCACAAGGTTGTTCCATTTTTCATATATTAATTCAGGATCGGTGGTATATTCAATAACCTCATCTTCGTCTTTAATTGAGGTAGAAACAATAGGGTTCCCAAGCGCACGAACAATAGCTCTAGCTACTGAATGATCTGGTACTCGAATCCCCACTTCCTTTTTCTTTTTAAATGCCGATGGTAAATTATTATTACTTGGAAGAATAAAAGTATAAGGTCCTGGCAGGGCTCTTTTAAGAAGTTTAAAGGTACTGGTATCTATTTGCTTAACATAATCACTTAAATTACTTAAGTCTTCACAAATAAAGGATAAGTTGGCCTTTTCAAGCTTCACTCCTTTTATTTGCGCAATTCGCTCCAAAGCACTTTTATTAGTAATGTCACAACCTAAAGCATAGACTGTATCACTAGGATAGATAATTAATCCACCGTTCTTCAGTGTTTTTACCACTTTCTGAATTTCCTTGGGATTGGGATTCTCTTCGTAAATTTTAATAAGTTGGGCCATAAACTATCAATTTCAAGGCTTTATAAAGATACGCTCTTTTCTGAAACTGTTTGGCATAGAATAAATTATTCAATAACACTTAGCTTGGCAAACCGAAGCAACAATTTTTTTAACCCGCCATTTTCAAAATTAATTTCGGCTTTTGTATCAGCTCCAACGCCTTCTATCTTCACAATTTTTCCTATCCCGAAACGAACGTGCTCAACCATAGAACCTACTGATAGATTGGCATCTTCTGCACTAAAATTTTTATCTGCACTACTAGTAACAGGTTTTAATCTGCGTAATTTTTGTAATTGAGCTTCTGTAGGCCCTTTAGGTGGTGTTCCAGCCGAAGGCTTTCGCAATCGCAACTTACTTTTATCAATATCATCAAAGATATCGGAATCAATTAAAGGCTTGTATTTATGTTCTGTTATGGGTGTAAGATATTCCAAATAACTATCATCGATTTCTTCAATAAATCGGCTAGGCTCTGCATCTATCAATTTTCCCCAACGGTACCTCGTTTGTGCATAAGTTAAAAAGGCTTGCTTTTCTGCTCGTGTGATGGCTACATAAAACAAACGGCGTTCTTCTTCTAATTCGGCACGCGTGTTCATACTCATAGCACTGGGGAACAAGTCCTCTTCCATCCCCACTATATACACATACGGAAACTCCAATCCTTTAGCCAAATGCACCGTCATTAAAGCTACTTTATTATCGTCGCCCTTATCGTTATCCATATCGGTAGCAAGGGCAACGTCTTCCAAAAATTCTGAAAGTGCCCCTGTAGCATCTGCAAGTTCTTTTTGTTCCTCTACAAAATCTCGCATCCCGTTCAGTAACTCTTCTAAGTTTTCAATTCGAGCAATTCCTTCGGGCGTACCGTCCTTTTTTAATTCGGTAAGTAAACCTGTTTTTTTGGTTACGTGTTCGGCTATTTCAAAGGCATTGTAATTCTGATTCAACACTTGAAAACTCTGTATCATCGTCACAAAATCTTGCAGCTTGTTTTTAGTACCGCTGTTAATCTTTAAATCGATTTTATCTATGTTTTCCATCACTTCAAACACCGAACGGTTGTAGTGATTGGCTGCTACAATCAATCTTTCTAAGGTGGTATCCCCTATCCCTCGTGCAGGATAATTAATGACTCGCTTCAATGCTTCTTCATCCTTGGGATTCAGAATTAAGCGTAAATAAGCAATCACATCCTTTATCTCTTTCCGTTGATAAAAACTCAACCCGCCATAAATGCGATAAGGAATGTCCTTCTTCCGAAGCGCATCTTCCATGGCACGAGACTGTGCATTGGTACGATACAAAATGGCAAAATCATCATATTTTAACTGATGATTCATCATGGTTTCAAAAATAGAACTCGCCACAAATCGCCCTTCGTCCCCATCGGTCATCGTTCGGTTTACCTTTATTTTATTTCCTTCATCATTAGCGGTCCAAACCACTTTATCCAAGCGATTCTTATTCTTTTCAATAATGCTATTGGCAGCATTCACTATATTCTTCGTAGAACGATAGTTTTGTTCCAAACGGTACACCCGTACATCCTCATAATCCTTCTGAAAATTGAGTATGTTATTAATATTCGCTCCGCGAAATGCATAAATACTCTGTGCATCATCCCCTACCACACAAATATTCTGAAACCTATCACTCAACGCACGCACAATTAAATACTGACTGTGATTGGTATCTTGGTACTCATCCACCAAAATATAGCGGAATCGGTTTTGATACTTTGCCAACACATCAGGGAAGCGAGTTAATAATTCATTCGTTTTAAGCAGTAAATCGTCAAAATCCATGGCACCAGCCTTAAAGCAACGATCAACATAGTTTTTATAGATATCTCCCAAACGTGGCATTTTTGCCATAGCATCGGCTTCCATTAACTCGGGATTGGCGAAATATGCCTTCACCGTAATCAAGCTATTTTTATAGGAAGATATTCTGGAGTAAACCTGCTTGTACTTATAGATATCCTTATCAAGTTGCATTTCCTTGATAATTGCACGAATCACACTCTGGCTATCCTGCGTATCATAGATGGTAAAATTAGAAGGATAGCCTAATCGCTCTGCCTCAAACCGAAGAATTTTCGCAAACACACTATGGAAAGTTCCCATCCATAAGTTTTTTGCCTCACTACTTCCCACAATCTGCGAAATACGCTTCTTCATTTCTCGCGCTGCTTTATTGGTAAAGGTCAATGCCAAAATAGAAAAGGAGTCCACCCCTTGCGACATTAAATACGCAATTCTATAGGTTAGTACACGTGTCTTTCCAGACCCGGCACCTGCTATCACAATCATCGCCCCGTCTTTTTGTAAAACAGGGGCTAACTGAGCGTCATTTAATTGTTCTAAATATTCCTGCAAGGGTATTTTTTCAGAAGATTTTTAAAAGTTGAAAAATAGGAAAATTGAAAGAAAATTTAGATACAATACCGTATAAATTATGAACAAACAAATTGATTTTCCCTATTTTTAATTTTTTTTAAAACACCTAATGTATTTTAAAAACTAGCATTCTATGAAATATTATTTTTTTGCATTTCTATTATTTACCATTTCAACGAATGTAAAATCACAAGAAAGTGAAACTGAAAAAACTATTGCATCTTTAAAACAAAAGATTGCCACATCTCAAAAAGCTGAAAAACTTAGGTGGATGGATAGCCTGTCTAACATCATTGCCTTCGACACACCTTTTGAAGATGACTCCTTAGTAAAAGCCACTTCTCAATTTGCCATTTCTTTAGACTCTTTTAACATCGCCATACACCATACAGCCAACCAAATTTATTATTTAACCAATATCAAAGGAACTCCCGAAGAAGCAAAGAAACTTTACCTCTCTACTAGAAAATACCTCCCTAGGGTAACCCTTGCGGAAGCAAAGTGTAAATTTTACTACGATGCTGGGAACACTTATTTCTACTTAAGGGATTTTTCTACTGCCTTGCAGTTATATGATAGTATTCAATACCTCTCCTCTCAAACAAAAACTGGAAAATACCTAGGGTTATCTAAAATGGCAAAAGGCCAGGTGTATACAGATATGGGGGATTTTGGTAAAGCGTCATTAGAGCTACAAGACGCTATAAGATATTACCAAACAAACAAAGACACCTTAGGTCTTGTGGGTGCCAGAAACTCTTTAGTAATACTCTATAGTAAAAACCGTTTTTTTAAGGAAGCTAAGCAAGAACGGGACCAGCTTATTGCCATATCCTTAAAGCAGGAAGATTACAACTCCTTACCTGCATTATATTACAATGCAGCCGCAGACCAACGTAAAACCAAAGATATCAAAGCACGTATTAGGTATTTAAACCAAGCCTTAGAAGCTACCTATAAGTCTAAATACAAAGAGTATTACGAGCCAATCATGTTATCGGGGCTAGTCTTGGCGTATGCCGAAGCAGATAGCCTTTCCAAAGCACAAGAATTCTTAAAAATTATAGAAGCCAACAAAGAAAAAAATACGACTGGACCTTATCGCACCTATTATTTAGAAGCCATTAAAGCCGTAGAATTACTTAAAAAGAATTATGCCAATGCCATACAATATGGAGAAGAATACCTATCCTTAATGAAAGAAGGAAAACAATACGAAGAAATTGAATTTGGAGAATACTTTTTATACCAAGCCTATGAGACCATAGGCAACCAAAGCAAAGCATTCCAACATTACAAGGCGTACAACAACTTAAAAGATTCTATTGGTGACTCTCAAAAAGTACGGGTACTTTCCTACTACCAAACCCTATATGAAACCGAAAAAAGAGACCTAACCATAAAAGCGCAAGAGACAAACATCGCCCTTTTAGATGAAAAGAATAAAGTAAAAAACCAGTGGTTATTATTTGGAGGCATGGGATTTCTCTCACTTTTTGGATTTGTTTGGGTCTTACGTTCCAGAAATTTTGCAAAAAGACGTCAGAAACTTCAGGAAAACTTTACTCAGGATATTTTAAAAACACAAGAAAATGAACGTGCACGTATCGCTTCCGAACTTCACGACAGTGTGGGGCAAAAACTACTAATGATTAAAAACTCATTGGTTTCAAAAGAAACCGAAGACAAAAATGAAATCGATTTAGTGGGTGAAACCATTAAAGAAGTACGAGAAATGTCTCACAACCTACATCCTTTTCAGTTTGAAAAATTAGGATTAATAACATCCTTAAAAAATATGGTAGAGACCTTTCAGAAAAACTCTAATATATTTTATTCCGAAGACATTGAAATACAAGATGGACTCATTACTAAAGAAAATGAAATATATGTATTTAGAATGCTACAAGAGGCAATGACCAACGTAGAAAAACACTCACAAGCTACAGCTTGTAACCTCACTTCTAAAGAAACAAAAAACTATCTTGTGTTTACCCTAAAAGACAATGGAAAAGGCTTTAAAGCCGATTCAATGAATACAAATGAAGGACTAGGTATGAAAACCCTAAAAGAACGCGCCCAGTATATTGGTGCTACATTGGATATCGAATCTGTTCCTGAAAAAGGATCCAGTGTATCCATTAAAATACCTAAAAAATGAATCCAACCGTTATCGTTGCAGACGACCACCCCATTCTTTTAACAGGAACAAAAGCATTTTTGGAAAGTAAACGGTTTAATATACTAACTACAGCTCTAGATGGTAACGAAGCATACAATGCAATTGTAAATCACAGTCCCGATATTGCCATTTTAGATTTTGATATGCCCAAACTTAACGGACTTGAAATTGCATTACAATGCCAACAAAAGGGATTTAAAACAAAAATAATCATTCTCACACTCTACAAGCAAGAAGCTATTTTAAATGAAGTAGGGAAGACAACCCATGGCTATCTCTTAAAAGAAGACGCCTTACAAGAAATCGAGTTTTGTATCAACGAAGTACTGGCAGGAAAAACCTTTGTGAGTAAACATATTACAGAAGGCATTCATTTTTCTAAAGAAACTGAAGAACTCAAAAACCTCACCGTCGCCGAAGCAAAAATCTTGAAGTATCTCGCCAAAAATTTTTCATCCTCCCAAATTGCCGAAGAACTCTTTATCTCCAAACGTACCGTAGAAAAACACCGTAGCAATATCATAAAAAAATTGGAAATTCCCCCTACCCAAAATGGCTTATTACTCTGGGTGCAAAAACATCCCCATTTATTTAATACGTAGGTATACGCATTTTTTTTAAAACTCCATACCCTTAGTTTTAGGTATGAATTTAAAAAAAGAAATACCTCCACAGGATGCGTCTAAACCAGTATTAGTTTTTAGTAACGTAGAGCTTGAAATACTTCACTTTATAAAAAATGGAATGACCTCTGCAGAAATGGCAATACTAAGAAATTGCTCTGTAAGAACTATAGAAAAGCATCGTAGTAATATCATTCGAAAGCTAAAGTTAAAATCATCGCAAAATGCACTATTGATATGGATTATGAATAATCACCATATCCTCAATGCGTAGGTCTACGTATTTTTTTAAAGCCTATTGAGGGTTAGCTTGCACTTATCATCAAAACAACTAAATCATGAAAAAAGGATTACTAGCACTAATACTTATTATCACTCCTCTACTTCAAATACAGCTTATAGCTCAGGAAAGTGATAGTATATCGAGAAGCAACGAACTTCTATCGACCTTAAACGTAAATCGTGAAGTACCTAATTTTACAAATGGCCGTGCTACAGCACTACAAATATATGCTACCGATCCCGCAGCACCCAATTTGCAAGCAATAAATTTTAGTACTCCATTTACTGAAAGTGCTCCAAAATTTGGAGACAAAGTACGGTTTACAACTTCCAATTCCAATAGGCTAATTACAAAAGTTGAAGTTGGGCTTTATCACTTAGAAACCAATTTGCAAGCACCTATTACCTTAGAGATTTCTATGTATTCTAATTGTCCAGCTACAAATTCCGAAAGCCAGGGTTTTGCTTGTGGTTCTGGGGCAGGAACCCTCATTCCAGGAAGTACCATGACATTACCAGTCTTTTATCCTCCCAATGGTGCTTATTTAAAATCTTTTGACTTCACTACGCCTGTAAATGCATACGGTTATGGTAATGAAATAACTGTGGTATTCAAAGCAGTAAGTTCTAGTAGTGTTTATATGATTGGTAATACCCCCATTGTTACGGGGAGTAGGCCAATAGGTGAGCCAACTCAAAGTCGCTATTCCATTTGTGGTGAATCTGTGGATATTTCGGGGTGCAATGTTGCCTTTCCAACCCACGTAGATAATAATATTCTAATAAATATTATGGCAATAGAAGACAACACACCGCCTATTGCTGTTTGTGAAGACATTACGGTTACCCTCAACCCTTTTCTTTCAAACACAATCGTAACACCAGCTATGATAAATGGCGGTAGCAGTGATCCAGATGGTAGTATTACCCTTTCTATCCCTCCTTTTGGAAATGCCACTATGAACTGTAGCAATTTAGGGAATAATGTGGTTACATTAAACGTTACCGATAGAGCGGGTAATACAGCTACCTGTACTGCTAATGTTACGGTAGAACCTTCTGAACTCACTATGGGGTGCCCCTCAAATGTAGTGCTTAATGCAGGGGCCAATTGTAATGCCGAATATACACCTCCTTTGTTATTGGCTTCACAATCTTGCGAATCGGTTACCATAACACAAACCTCGGGTCCTACAGGAATAGTTACACTACCCGTTGGGGTTACTACCTATTCTTATACCGCAAACAGTACCTCTGGAGATTCTGTCTCTTGTTCTTATACAGTAACCGTAGTGGATAATACCGTACCTGTCATAGAAAATTGCCCAACCAATATTACAGTTTCAAGTGAACCTAACGCTTGTGGTGCTAATGTAAGCTTTACAACTCCTTCTATTACCGATAATTGTCTTACTTTTTGGGCACAAGTACAAGGGCTTTCTTCAGGATCTTTTTTCCCTGTAGGAACAACCACCAATACCTTTTTGGGTTCCGACTTTGGAGGGCATGATGTTGTTTGTGAGTTTACTGTAACAGTATTGGATACGAATCCACCGCAAATAACTTGCCCAGCAAATGCTACAGTAGAATGTACAGGAGAGAATATAACCATTAGCGATTCTAGGGTTTTTTCCTATAATGGAGCGCCCCAAAGCTGGACCGATGCACAATATGGAAACGTGGTTAATGCTACAATAGATGTAGCAACTATCCCAACGGGTGCAGTTATTACAGATATTCAAATTGGAGTTAATATGGATCATAGTTGGCTGGAAGATATAGGTCTAAAGCTAGTTAGTCCTAACGGAACAGTAATTAACCTGCTTGATTGGGGCACTCTTTGTGAAGGACAAGCAGACACAGACAATATAGCTGCCATTTTTAAGGATAGTGCGCCTTTTACAGCTCCAGAAATCTGCGAAGGGCTCATATTTACTGGAGACGATAGTGAAAATTGTCCGCAATACTATTTAATTGATGCAGGAATTAGCGGTGCTGTAAAGCCCCAAGATCAACTAAATGCGCTACTATTTGAAAATCTCCTAGGTATTTGGGAACTTCGTGTACAAGATGCTTTTGAGTTTGACGGAGGTTGCTTACACGACTTTACGCTCGAAATATTTTACGATCTTGAAGTTGACCCAAATTCAGACCCATCCATTACAGGAATACCAACAGCAATGGACTGTGTAGGAACTCCCACCTTAAGTTATATAGATAGTATAAGCCCATTATGTGGTAATTCAAAAACAATAACCAGAACCTGGGAAGCCACAGATGCAGCAGGAAATACAGATACTTGCATACAAACTATTACAGTAGTAGATACCACCCCACCCGTAGTAACTTGCCCTAGCGATATGGTAGTGCTAAACGATCCTAACACCTGTGGCGCCAACATTAATTATACGGTGGAAGGAGAAGATGGTTGTAGTAATTTTACAGTAACACAAACAGGAGGGTTTGCCAGTGGTACTGTATTCCCAGTGGGAACTACCCTTAATACCTTTAATGTTACCGACGCTTGCGGAAATACTACTAGCTGTAGTTTTTCTGTTACAGTTCAAGATAATGAGGCTCCCACAACGGTATGTCAAGATATAACAGTACAACTTGATGTCAATGGTACTGCCATCATCATAGCCAGCGACATAGATAACGGAAGTACAGATGCTTGCGGTATTGGCACTCTTGCTATAGATACAGATACGTTCAATTGCAACAATATTGGGAATAACCTAGTAACCTTAACCGTAACCGATACGAATGGAAACTCCTCACAGTGCATAGCTACCGTAACAGTAGAAGATACAGTAGCGCCTTCCGTGGTGTGCCAAGATATTACTATTCAATTAAATGCTGCTGGCGAAGCATCCATACTACCAAGTGATATAGATAATGGAAGTACTGATGCCTGTGGCATAAACAACATATCTATAGATATCGATTCATTTAATTGCAACGATGTAGGACCTAACAATGTAATACTTACCGTCACAGATAGCCACGGAAATACTGCGCAATGTACCGCTGTAGTAACCGTTCAAGATGTGACACCTCCCTTAGTTGCTTGTCCAGCAAACATCAATGTTCCAACAAACTTTGGAGTGTGTGGTGCACAAGTAACTTTTGCAAACCCTACAGCTTTAGACGAATGTGGTATTGCTTCAATAACACAAATAAGTGGATTAGCCAGCGGAAGCACCTTCCCTATAGGTGAAAACACCATAATATTTGAAGCAACCGACAATAGCGGAAACATAACCATTTGTAGTTTCACTATTACAGTAACCGATACGGAAGCTCCTACAATGGCATGTCAAGACATCACGATTCAATTAGATGAATTTGGAGATGCTACCATCACTGCAAATGATGTGGATGAGGGAAGTAGTGATCCGTGTGGGCTAACTTCGCTAGCCATAGACATTGACAGCTTCGATTGTAGCAATGTAGGGCCTAACAATGTCACCCTTACCGCTACCGATATCTACGGGAACACCAGCACATGTGTGGCTATGGTCACCGTGGAGGATGTTACTGCGCCTGTGGCTATCTGCCAGAGCATCACAGTTCAATTGGATGCGACAGGAACAGTAATTATAGATCCAGCCAGTTTGGATGGAGGTAGTGCCGATGCCTGTGGTATAGATGTAAATGGGTATTCCTTAAATATCGACACCTTCGATTGTAGTCATGTAGGCGACAATCCTGTAATCCTTACCGTGACAGATATAAATGGAAACACCACCTCCTGTAATGCCATCGTTACTGTAGAAGATACCACTGCTCCAGAATTGGTTTGTCAAGATATTTCAGTACAACTAGACGAAAACGGAGTTGCAATCATCACAGCCGAAGATGTTATTGCTAGTAATACCGATGCCTGTGGTACCACCACCACTTCAGTAGATACATCTTCCTTTAGCTGTACCGATATAGGAAGCCCAGTAACCATTACGGTCTTTTCCGAAGATATAAACGGAAACATTTCTTCGTGTACCGCAACGGTAACCGTAGAGGATGTATTAGGACCACAATTTGACACTGGAACTCTACCTGTAGATTTGGTTCGTATGGCCGATGAAAATGGGGAATACGTCCTTGAAGATTTTACTATAGGTATCATCGTTACAGATAATTGCAGTGATCCCATACTTCCAATTGTTCTAGATCAAGATCCTGCCATAGGCACCATCCTTACCCCAGGAGTGTACAACATCACCCTATTTGCAGAGGATGACCTTGGGAACATGACAGAGTATACCTTCGTTCTTAATGTAGGGGCATTTCTAGGAACAGGAGAGGCAACCATCGACCTATCCACCATTATCCTCTACCCTAACCCTGCCAAAACCGTTCTCAATATCGCAAATCCGGAACAGATTAAACTAGAGCAAATAAGTATCTATGATATAAATGGACGCCTAGTGATGAAAGTGTCATTAAACAATTTTGGAATTCAAAAAACAATTGATGTCTCTACATTGGCAAGTGCTTCCTATCTAGTCATTATTCAAAGTGAAACAGGAAGCATCATAAAACAGCTATTGAAAGAGTAAACTAGTTGTGAATGTTTTTAAAAAGCCCTTTTATAATTAAAAGGGCTTTGTTTTTTTTATAACTTTAAAAACATCAATAATATATGTTATGAATCCACTTAAAAAAGAAGATATTAGTCAGGAAGTATTTGACCTTTATGACGATTATGCCCATAATAAAATGGATCGTCGCCAATTTGTTGAAAAACTATCGGCATACGCTGTGGGAAGTATTACGGTGGGTGCGCTGTTGAGTTTTATAGCCCCAAACTACAAGAATTCAATTTTGGTACCACAAGACCACCCAGCTTTAGAATCAACATACATCACCTATGATTCTCCCAAAGGAGGAGGCACCATTAAAGGACTGCTCTCTACCCCCAACGAAATGCAAGGAAAACTTCCTGGCGTTATTGTGGTTCACGAAAATAGAGGGCTAAACCCTTACATAGAAGATGTAGGAAGACGTACCGCTCTCGACGGATTTATAAGCCTTGCCCCAGATGCCCTAACACCATTGGGTGGCTATCCCGGAAATGATGATGACGGTAGAGAATTACAAAGAAAAAGAGACCGCAACGAAATGCTCGAAGACTTTATCGCCGCCTTCCAGTTCCTCAAAAACCACCCAGACTGTAACGGAAAAGTAGGCGTGGTAGGCTTTTGTTTTGGAGGTTGGATCTCCAATATGATGGCGGTAAAACTACCGGACTTATCGGCCGCCGTTCCCTTTTATGGGGGCCAACCTTCAGCTGAAGAAACCGCCCAGATAAAAGCACCGTTATTAATACATTATGCCGAACTTGACACCCGTGTCAATGCAGGTTGGGAAGCTTATGAAGTAGCGTTAAAAGCCAATAATATTGACTATACAGCGCATTTCTATCCTGCCGTAAACCATGGATTTCACAACAATACCACACCTCGTTACGATGAAGCGGCTGCCACGCTTGCCTGGGAAAGGACCATTAACTTCTTTAAAGAAAAGTTAATATAACCATTACTATTTTCTTGCTACCAATTACCTTTTCAATTTCCATATCTTTATGGTCTAATTGAATCGTATTATTAAATATATCAAACCAAAACAGTAAATGCTTACCGCCATTATTACAAAAATTTTCTTTTTAATAGCAGTTATAGACCCACTGGGTTCAGTACCTGTGTATCTTGAAGCCACCAAACAGCTAGATCAAAAACACAAGAAAAAAGTAGCTATTTCGGCGTCATTTATAGCCTTTCTTATTTTATTGTTTTTTATAGTCGTTGGACAATTAATCTTAGAAGGAATGCAAGTGACGCTAGACGCATTTCAAATATCTGGAGGCGTTATACTTTTTCTCTTTGCGTTAACAATGATTTTTGGAGAAGGAAAGCCTGAAACCGAAAAACATATGATTAAAGATTATAAACATGTGACTATTTTTCCTGTGGCCATTCCATCCATTGCATCTCCGGGGGCTATTATGGCAGTGGTGCTTTTAACAGACAACCACCTTTATACCATCCAACAACAAATAATTACATCCATCTTGGTATTGGTAGTGGTTTTGATTACCATGGTAATTCTTTTAGGGGCAACCTTTATCCAAAAACGTATAGGAGAATACGGAATCACTGTTATTAGTAAAGTAATGGGACTCATTCTAGCAGCCTATGCTGTGCAAAGTATCCTTAGCGGATTAAAAGACTTTTTTGTAGTTCTTAAATAACCGCTCTTAGTTTCTCTTTACACTTCCATACGCTCTTATTCATTTAAACACCAAATGCCATATAGAAATAGCATTTTAACAATCCTTAAGAAATATAAAATGTTTGTGAGTTTCAAGCTATGGCAAATTATGTATAGAGGCCATTATCATTCCGAACAAGGTGAGGAATTTCCCTATTTATGATTCAATACTCTTTGATATCTTAAAATACACCCATATATCAAAAAAAATATCATTAAAAGTTTTGCTCAATTAAAATCAACCAAAAAGTATACAACATTCGAAAATGCGTATAAGCGGTTACGTCATCTTCACCCCTACCTTTGTCTTATTAATTTGAAATAAAAATGAAAACAAATCAATTTGGCAAAAAAGGCTGGACTCCCGAAAGGATAGAAGACTTAAGCGGTAAAACATACATCATAACAGGTACTACAAGTGGAACAGGATTTGAAGCAGCAAAAATATTGCTGTCCAAAGGGGCAAAAGTGGTAATGCTCAATCGAAATCCAAAGAAATCAGAAAAAACCATCACAGCTCTAAAACAAGAACTTGGTAATACTATAAAAGTGTCATCCATACAAATGGATTTGGCACAACAAAATTCTGTAAAGAAAGTAGCACAAGAGATTCTAAAAACCGTGCCACAAATCGATGCGCTTATCTGCAATGCTGCCATTGCTCAAGTACCCAGCCTAACACTTACCGACGATGGTTTTGAAAGTCAATTGGGGGTAAATCACTATGGTAATTTTTTACTGCAAGCATTACTCTACCCTCGAATTGAAGCATCGAAAGGGCGGATTGTAACTGTAGGTAGTATGGGGTATAATCTAGGGATTAAAACCATTCAGTTTGACGATTTGAACTGGGAAAACAACTACAGTCCTAATGCTGTATATAGCCAAAGTAAATTGGCGCAGATTATGTGCGTTTATGAATTACAAGACCGATTAAAAAATGCGGGGAAGTCCCATGTAAAGGTTTACGCCTGTCACCCAGGTGCATCCCGTACTTCTTTAATAAAAACCAGTGGTAGTTTAACAACACGCTTCATTTGGCAATTGATGAAATGGTCTCCATTGGTGCAATCGGCAGAAAAGGGCGCATATCCACAATTGATGTGTGCTACAGAACCAAATCTTGATGAAAGTGGTTTTTATGGCCCTACAGGAAGACAGAATTGGACGGGTCCGGTTGGCGCACATACATTAGAGCCACATGCAAAGGATAAAGAAGTTGCGGTGAAATTGTGGGAAGTATCGGAAAGAGCCGTTGGTGTAAAGTGGAATTTTTAAATTTAAGAATGATTATAATTAAAAAAATAATGATTGCAATACTATTGATAATCACCATTATTGGCGCTGGAACTTTCATTTTCTTAAACACAGAACGATTTGGGAAACATCCATCAGGAGAGCGTTTATTAAGAATAGAGCAATCGCCCAATTATAAAAACGGAAGCTTTCTAAATATAAATGAAACACCTATGCTAACCGAAGGTGTTGGGTATGGTAACGTACTGTTCGAGTTTCTATTTTCATCCAAACCGAAAGAACCCACTAAAGCCCTACCTTCAATAAAAACCGACTTAAAAGCCTTAAAAGCTGAAGAAAATGTACTGATTTGGATGGGGCATTCAACCTATTTCTTGCAAATTGATGGCAAAAAAATATTGGTAGACCCTGTTTTAAGCGGTAACGCCTCCCCCTTTTCATTTACTACCAAGGCTTATAAAGGAACTGATATTTATACAACAGACGATATTCCCGAAATAGATTTCTTATTCATATCCCACGACCATTGGGACCATATGGATTATAAAACCCTGAAACAGTTAAACCCAAAAATTAATAAAGTCATTACTGGTCTTGGAAATGGTGCCCATTTAGAACATTGGGGGTTCAATCCAGAAAAAATTGTTGAAGGTGATTGGTATGATACATTTTCTTTTGAAGAGGGTTTTCAAGCCCACGTAACTCCAGCAAGGCACTTTTCAGGAAGAGGCTTTACCCGTGCAAAAACACTCTGGGCTTCCTTTGTTCTAAAAACTCCAAACGCAACTATTTATATTGGGGGGGATAGTGGATATGATGCACATTTTAAGGAAATTGGAGAAAAATATGGCCCCCTTGATTTGGCAATACTTGAAAACGGGCAATATGATAAAAAATGGAAATACATCCATATGCTACCAGGAGAACCCTTTATGGCTGCCACCGATTTAAACGCAAAAGCTGTTCTTCCGGTACATTCCGGAAAATTTACACTTGCCAATCACGACTGGGACGAACCCTTAACAAACATAACGGAAGGAAAAAATGAAAAAAATATAAGAATCCTAACACCCATGATTGGCGAAAATGTTAATTTAAAGGACAGTTTACAGCAATTTAAACCTTGGTGGAAATCTATAAAAGACTAAAAAATGAAACACTATAAAACCCTATCGGCATTTCTTGATTATATGCAACTGCCCCGCCCAGAGCATCCTATGTTAAGTGTTATGGTGGCAAAAGGTGATGAGTTCCTGCCCTGTCCTAGAGAAAGCTCTCCTCCTATTTCAACGGATTGTTATTCTATTAGCCTAAAAAAAATAATGCATGGCGAATTAAATTATGGCCGCACAAAGTATGATTTTACCAATGGCGCATTGATTTTTATTGCCCCAAGACAGGTTCTGCAATGGGACAGTAGCTTCATTTTTGATCAAAAAGGATTTTCTATTAATTTCCATGAAGATTTTTTAAAAGGAACGGATTTAGCCCAACAAATAAAGAAATATAACTTCTTTTCCTATGCTGCCAATGAAGCATTGCACTTGTCACCTAAAGAAGAAAAGCAAATAGAATCCATTGTCGAAAATATTGAAAGTGAATATCAAAACAATCAAGATGCCTTTAGCAAAGACATTATTATTTCACAATTGGATACCTTATTAAAATATGCCAATCGATTTTATGAAAGGCAGTTTTTAAATAGAAAAGAATTATCTCATAGTTTGCTTGAGCAATTTAACCAAGAACTCGACAGGTATTTTGAGTCTGGGCAACTACAAGAAAAAGGCATTCCAAGTATTGAACAATTAGCCAAAAAAATGTCGGTTTCTCAACGTTACTTAAGCGATACGCTAAAAAAAGAAACGGGAAAAACCACCACCGAGCATTTACAATTACGCCTCATTGATGAAGCAAAGAATGTTTTATTGCAACCCAATAAAAGCATCGCAGAAGTAGCCTATGAATTAGGGTTCGAATACCCACCCTATTTTTCGAGATTATTTAAAAAGAAAGCAGGCATTAGCCCCACAGAGTACAGAGAAAAATATAAATTAAATTAAGATGGAACTATTAAAATTAGCTACCGAATGGGCAAAAGCCGAAGTCTTCTCCACACGTTTCTTCATTCTTTTTGCAATCCTATTTTTAATCGCAAGCGTTGGATTTTGGCAATTAGGAAAAACAGATTTGGCAAAGGCATACATCATTCCTACCTTGGTTGCAGGTGTTGTACTCTTAACTATTGGGCTTGGGTTATTTTACACCAACAAATCAAGGATTACCCAATTTGAAAAAGCATATAATGCCGATGCTCCTGCCTTTTTTCAGTCAGAAATAGAACGTTCAGAAAGTACTTTAAAGGAATACACAGTGGTTTTTAAGGTTATCCCAATTCTAATCATTGTAGCATCCCTACTAATTCTATTTATTAATACACCAACTTGGAGAGCCATTAGTATTACTACAATTGCAATGCTCACAGTTATTCTATTAGTTGACGGAACGGCACATTCCCGAATTGAAGCCTACCATAAAGAATTAAAATTAGTGGACTTAGCAGATGAAATCAAAAAATGAGACACATAACAATCCTTATATAAATAATTACTAGTTTTAACTAAACCAATGTATTAAACATTACTTTCAAGCTAGCAAAACCAAAACTTGAAATAAAAAATTTTTAAATATGTTTACAATACAACAAATACACCAAGCAATTGAAAAGGTTAAAAGCGGAGCAGATTTCTCTCAATTTGTCCAAGACCTAAAAAAGATTGGAGTAACACATTATGACAACTTCGTATCAGACGGACGCACAAAATATTATGGAATAAATAACTTTACTCTTGTCGGGGAATCAAAATATCCAAAAATGGAAGTGAATAACACAGGTTCCGCAGACAAACTGAAACTCGCAATTAAAATCCATCAACAAGGACAAACAGACTACCCAACCTTTTGCCAACAAGCGGCTAACGCAGGAGTCGAAAAATGGACAACTCATATGCTTGAAATGAAGGTAACCTATCTCGACAAAAAGGGTGATAAATTAACTGTAGAACCCATTCCACAACCGTAAAATATTAATAAAGAATAAAAAAAGACTATAAGTAGCAATCACAAAAAATAATCCCTTATTCTCACCGCCAAAAAACAAAACCCCTCGTCATTGCGACCACGAGGTACAAAGTGGGAAGCAATCTCAACATTCTTAGCTCGAGGGATGTTACTAAATGTAAAATTATATCGAGAACAACCCCGAAGGACTTTTCAGGAATAGAGCAGCAACAAGCCTAAATGAACGCCACCTACTATTCAAAGGGCATCCCTTTTATGCAGAATAGTCGCAGAAAAGCTCCGATTTGTCATCCTGAGCTGTCACACTGAGCTGTCACACTGAGCCTGCCTGTCCTGAGCTGTCACACTGAGCTTGTCGAAGTGCTGTCGAAGGGTCGAAGTGCTGCCGAAGTGCTGTCGAAGTGCTGTCGAAGGGCAGTCCGAAGGACTTTCAGGAATAGTACAGCCACAAGCCTAAATGAACGCTACCTACTATTCAAAGAGCATCCCTTTTATGCAGAATAGTCGCAGAAAAGCTCCGATTTGTCATCCTGAGCTTGTCGAAGGGCAGTCCGAAGGACTTTCAGGAATAGTGCAGCCACAAGCGGAAGTGCGTTTTTCGAAGAGGACAAAGCGTTAAAAATAAGTCCAGTGGACTTATTTAGCGTATGGGCCAGCTTGCGACTAGTAGCATGCAGCGCAGTGGCAAACGGTGCTGCAAAGTAGCAATTCCCTCAAGTCCTTCTTGACTTTTTTGGTTCGTTTTTGTGTCAAGACAAAAATGAACAGAATAAAAAAAGAAAAAAACCCTTCTCTAACAACCCCGTTAATAACTATTCCCCACACACCATTCACCACTCACTACTTTTTATTTATCTTTACTTCACTCCCCACAAAAAGCATATAATAACAAAAAACTCCAAGCCTTGAAGAATAATGAAATTTTTGAGTTGACAAAAGATTTAAATTGTCTAACTAATGAAGAATTAAGGTTTAATCAATATACAGTATATGGAGTTAAATTATTTGATACGGTCAATGCTATTAACCTAAATTTAATTAGTGGTACGAGAATGGAACCGATGCCAGAAAATTCTACTAATTGGAGATTAGATTTAGACGATAAGGTTTATATTGTTCAAAATAATATAGAACGCGAATATACTCTGAATGAAAGAATAGAGTCCGTAAAAAATAGTAAAGGAAGACTATTCACATCAGATAGATATGGATATGGAGTAATGGATGGTAAAGTGATAGAATTTATAATCCCAAAAAGAAGAATTAAAGAATTTCAAAATGTAAACAGAGAGAACATAGAAACAACATTTGGTAAAGCTGACTTTGTCAAAGAAGATTATGATTATCAACACGGAGCGTTAATGAATAATTACTATATCTATGAATCGAGGAAAATGAAAATAAAACTTGATGAGCGGAATAACGAGATTGATTTGATTTTTTTAGGAGAAGAAATTAAGAAATAAACTACTGGCGACATCGCCTATAATGCAGTGCTTAGATGGTTAATAGTATTGCGTTTCTTACAAAAAAGACTATTTTTAATTAACCGAAAAATATGAACTAGTGGCTTTGTCGATTGCTCCGAAACGCACGCTGACGCTTCCACCCTCGCTGAACGCGAGGTATTCTGCCGAAGCTGTCGCAGGCGCACCGCACTATAGCCGCACTCGTTGGGCGTAATTACACAAAACCACTAAATTTGAATGAAAAAATTATTGATTGTACTTGGAGCTGGGGCATCTATTGAATTTGGTATGCCAAGTGTATACGAAATCGATAAATTATTCGAAAGACGGGCAAGTGATAATTACAGTTTAAAAAACAAAGAAGAAAGTAAAAATTTATATACTTGGCTCAAAGAAAAAATACTAAACCATAGAAAGGAAAATGCTAAAATTGGAATTAAGTATGAATTGAATTTTGAAACTTTATTATTTACAATGCAAAATATTTCTTCTATTAGTAATGAAGAAAATATAGACTATAATAAAAGCTTAAAAGCATTTATAAAATTAAATCAATTTCCAGAGATAATTACTCGTTACAGAGAAGAAAAAAGAGCGGATGGAAATGATTTTAAGGATATGCAAGCATCCTTAACTGATCAGTTGTTAATCCATATTAGAAGAAAATGTTTAACCTTAAATAAAGATAAAAGGGACGAGTTAAATAAAGCCAAACAATTCTTCAATGATTTAAAAGAAGAATATGATTTAGGATTTATTAATCTAAATTATGATAATGTAATACTCAATATATTACCAGATTTATCTACTGGTTTCAACCTCGAAGATGGAAAATTTGATAAGACAGAATTTTATAGTAATAAATGGAATTTTTGCTATCATTTACACGGTTCAATTCACTTCAATATGACAAATGATGGCCCTCAATCCCATAACATTATTTGGGAAAATGATTTAAATAATAACTTTCAAACGAGGTCAACAAACAGAAATGTGAATTATACAAGTGAAGGTAATTATCATTTGAATTCAACAATCATCTCTGGATTAGATAAAGCGAACCAATTATTAAGAGCGCCTTATAGGCAATATTACATGAAAATTGATAGTCTTGTCAATGAATCAGATGCAATTTTGTTTATTGGTTATGGATTTAATGATATGCACCTTAATAAGGTATTTCCCTCGCATCGTTTTTCACCTAATAAAAAAAGAAATGTAGTTGTTATTGATTACGCAACAGAAGATACAAACTCAATACAAATGCATAGCAATAGAGATTGGACACATAGACTTTTCGAAACAATACCATATAACTTTTATGATTTTGGAATCAGTAAATACTTACCAAAAGACGAAACTATTTTATATTATAAAAAAAATAGCACATTCGAGTCTTCAAGAAATGAAAAGTATCCTGTAAGTGTATGGTATAATGGTTTTTTAGAGGCTTGTGAAAATAGTGAAAAGTTTAAGAAAGAATTAAATTAACTGTACCTAACAAGCGAAAATAATTAATTGCTAATTAAGCCCACTTAAAAATTAAAAACCTCCCCACTCTCTTGGTTCTTGTTTCTAGATTCTTGTCTCCTCCCTATTCACCATTCACCATTCACCACTCACTATTCACCACTCCCTACAAAAACACCTCAAACCCAACACTCTCAGCACCTTTCAAGCCATACAACGTCCCATCAACCTCTTGGTAAAACCGCACCCCAAACACCCCAAGCAATAACCCAGGAGCATCAGGCGGCACCACAACCTCAAACTGCAACGCTGTATCCACAGCCTGTCTATCCAAAACCAAAGGAGTATCCAGATACAAACCATAATCAAGCGTATCAAAATCAAACCCCAGCACTCCAAAGGTCAGTTTTACATGCGTAGCACCCGCAACAAAACCAACACGCTTAATAGCAAAATCAGTCACCGTAAACGTGTGAGTCGTCCCATCATACACCATTCCAAAGGGCAGCACTTTTTGCAAAGCACAATCTGGAGTATACCCAAACCCCTTTAAAAGGGAGTGCCCTTCAGCCGTAGCAACCCCTTCTGCAACAACGCGTCTTCCCCGTTCATGCACAGTATCAAGATCCTTCAACTGGGTAAATAACCCCATCAATCGGCTATGCAAAAACGTAAACCTATGCCCAGCATAAAACGGTTTTAGGGCCATTCTAAAAGCTTTATTAACCCTAGAACAATGCCCAAACTCACTACTATTTTCTCGTACCCGCTGCATACTAGCCTTTGTTTTTATAGCCTTTCCGTTAAATCCGCCACCCGCAACCCGCACCACAGGCTTACCATTCAAATAGTAAAAATTAAGCCCTCCAAGTGTCCCTACAAGCGGTATAATTCCCTTCTGTTTTGCCATACCTAATAAAATTTAAATAAACAACCATACAACACCCTCTTTAACAGCAACCTAAAACCAAATATAAGAAAAATTTAATTAAGGGTTATAGCGTGGTTATAGCATATTTATAATAAGCTTATAATAACCCTAATATTGGTAAACCCCATAGACAACCCAAAGGAAAGCTTACTTTTTAACAGATATCTATCCCCATTCCTATTATGAACTCCCCCAACAGAGTACATTCAACAATAGAAATGCCACAAGCCTAAATGAACGTTACCTACTATTCAAAGAGCATCCCTTTTCAGCAGAATAGGTCGCAGAAAAGCTCCGATTTGTCATCCTGAGCTTGTCGAAGGGCAGTCCGAAGGACGCGGAGTTTTCAAGACGGTTTTGCAAAGCAAAAATTCCTCTGAAAAGGCGTCGTTTCTTTTGGTTCGTTTTCTTTGGACGAGCAAAGAAATCGAAGATTCACGAAATCAATAAAATATTTAAGCTGAGTAAAATGAACAAATAAGCAAATAAAGTACTCTTTTATAAAGGCTAGACCTTCCTGTCTGCCGGCAGGCAGGTTTGTTTCTTTTTTGGGAAATGCAAAAAAGAAAAGAACATGACTAGGATAACATTATTATCTCCCACCCCCCCTCTTCTTTTTCAAAAAATAAATATCTTTAGCATAAATTACCAAACAATGAAAAACACCCTACTATATCTCTTTGCATTCCTATGCATCACCATCGGTCATGCTCAAATGGACAAAGACCTCCTCAAAGACATCGAAAGCATAGAACCCAAAGTCATCGACTGGCGTCACTACTTTCACCAAAACCCAGAACTATCCAATCGTGAATTCAATACCGCCAAAAAGATTGAAGCCCACCTAAAATCACTAGGATTGGAAGTGCAAACTGGAGTGGCCATTACAGGCGTAGTAGGAATTTTAAAAGGCGACCTCCCTGGTAAAGTTGTTGCCCTGCGTGCCGATATTGACGCACTCCCCGTGACTGAAAGGAACGATCTTCCCTTCAAAAGTACCGTAAAGACAACCTTCCTTGATACTGAAACAGGTGTGATGCACGCCTGCGGACACGACACCCATACAGCTATTTTAATGGGCGTTGCCGAAGTACTATCCAAGCATCGCGATAAAATTAAAGGAACCATCAAGTTCATATTTCAACCCGCCGAAGAAGGTCCACCACCCGGTGAAGAGGGCGGCGCAAAACTCATGATTAAAGAAGGGGTGTTAAAAAACCCAGATGTAGATGTCATATTCGGACTCCATATTAACTCAGGAACTCCCGTAAACACTATCAAGTACAAAAGTGGCGGCACCATGGCAGCGGTAGAGCGTTTTGTGGTTACCGTAAAAGGAAAGCAAACCCACGGTTCTGCACCTTGGACGGGTGTAGATCCCATCCTTATTTCTGCCAAAATCATAGACGGCTTCCAAACTATTATTAGTCGCGAATCTCCTTTAGTAGATGAAGCAGCCGTTATTACCGTAGGAAAAATCACGGCAGGGGTACGATTTAACATCATCCCAGAATCGGCCGAAATGATTGGAACCGTCCGTACGCTAGACCCCAATATGCGTGATATGATTATCCGCCGTATGACCGAAATGGCACGCGATATCGCCAAAGCCTACGGAGGTGAAGCTACCATAGAATGGCAAAATAACACCGTTGTAACCTACAACGACCCAGACTTAACCGCAAAAATGCTTCCAACGCTGGAAGCCATTGCAGGCAAGGATAATGTTTCAACTATGAAAGCCACAACAGGAGGTGAAGATTTCTCTTATTTTCAGGAAATTGTCCCAGGGTTTTATTTCTTCCTCGGCGGAATGACCCCAGGAAATACAAAAGCTTTTCCACACCACACACCAGACTTTCAAGTGGACGATGCTGGAATGCTGTTAGGGGTAAAAGCGATGAGTCAACTAGCCTTAGATTATCTTAATGCAAACTAAAAATGGTTCTAGAGTTTATTAAAAGCATCCCTTGGTGGGGCTGGGTGCTTATTGTATTAGCATTAGTAGCACTAAGAGACATCTTTTTCCAAAAAAGACATACCATAAGTCATAACTTCCCAATTATTGGACATCTTAGGTACGTTTTGGAACACATAGGCCCAGAACTACGCCAATATTTGGTAGCAAACAACCGTGAGGAACTCCCCTTTAATAGAATAGAACGAGGTTGGATTTACGCTTCCGCAAAAAAAGAAAATAACTACGAAGGTTTTGGAACGGATAGAGACATTTATGCACACCAGCATATCTTTATCAACAATGCCATGATGCCCTACCAAGTTAAAGAGGATCACCCTAACCACTTAGATAAAAACTTCCTCCCTTGTGCCAAGGTCATGGGGCTTCACAATAAGCGTCGTAAACCCTATCGTCCAGCATCAATCATTAATGTATCGGCAATGAGCTTTGGTTCTCTTTCAGCCAAAGCAATAGAATCCTTAAATAAAGGAGTGAATTTAGCTGGTGCATACCACAATACAGGCGAAGGTGGACTTTCCCCTTACCATAGCCACGGTGGAGATGTGGTGTTTCATTTTGGGACAGGATATTTTGGCGTTCGAGCCGCAGATGGAGGTTTTTCTATNGAGAAAATGGTGAAGCTGGTAGAAGACAATCCGTTTATTCGTGCCATCGAAATTAAACTCTCCCAGGGTGCGAAACCTGGAAAAGGAGGTGTTTTACCTGGGGCTAAAATTACCCACGAAATAGCCAACATTAGAGGCGTTGAAGTAGGAAAAGATGTCCTCTCTCCGCCCAATCATAAAGCCTTTTCAAATGTTCCAGAATTACTCCAGTTTATTGAAGACATTGCGGAAGCCACAGGACTTCCCGTGGGGGTTAAAGCCGCCATCGGAAAGATTGACGAGTGGGAACAACTAGCCGATTTAATGCTTCAAACTGGAAAAGGTCCCGACTTTATTACCGTGGACGGTGGTGAAGGTGGGACGGGTGCTGCTCCTCCAAGCTTTGCAGACCATGTATCGTTACCCTGGGTATATGGTTTTAGTGAACTCTACAAAGTGTTTAAAAAACGAAAACTTACCGATAGAATCGTCTTTATAGGAAGCGGAAAACTAGGGTTCCCAGCCAAAGCAGCGATGGCATTTGCTATGGGTGCCGATTGTATTAATGTAGCACGCGAAGCCATGATGAGTATTGGCTGCATTCAAGCGCAGATATGTCATACCAATCGCTGTCCTAGCGGGGTGGCAACACAAAGTAAATGGTTACAAAGCGGTATTAATATTCCTTTGAAAAGTGAACGTCTTGCACAGTATTTTAAAACCTTCAGAAAGGAATTAATCGAAATCACCCACGCATGTGGGTACGAACATCCCTGCCAATTTAAAATGAAAGACATCGATATTAATGTAGACGACCACAACCTTTCTAAAGAGTTAGACAGGACCTATATGTACGAAAAGGATGCTGTTCTCTTCGATGGGATGCAAACCTTGAAGGATTGTCAATATCTAGGTGGGAACTATTGAAATAAGTCTAAAAAAACTTTTCTATTGGTTTTTGAGATAGGAACACGGTAGTCACCATCCAAGACGACATAGCCTTCATTTTCAAAGCTTCGTACCTTTTCAATATTGATGATGTGAGACTTATGGCATTTAAAAAAAATAGTGCTTAATGATTTTTCAAACTTACCCAAACTGTAGGAACTTACTAAATGAGTTTTATTGGTTAAATGAAACTTTGTATACCCATCATATCCTTCAATATGTAGCACCTCATCCTGAGGAATAAAAGACAATCCTTTATGGGTAGGCACTATAATCTTGTTTGAATTGGTGATGGATTCGGTGAGAATTTCAATAAGTTTCGCATTGTTTTTACTTTGATGTTCCATTTCAATAGCCTGCAAAGCCTTATTAATGGCAGCACTTAGTTCTTCGTTATCCACGGGTTTTAACACATAATCGATTGCTGACTGTTTTAAGGCTTTTAAAGCATACTCACTATACGCAGTAACAAAAATGACTTGAAAATGTACTTCCTTCAATTTTGAAAGCAGTTCGAAACCATTCATTCTAGGCATTTCAACATCAAGGAAGACGATGTCCGGATTGCTAGATTCTATTAGTTTAAGGGCCTCATCTGGATTTTGAGTAGTATGTAGTATTTCAATTTCGGGAAATAGTTTTTCCACTTTTTGTTCCAACCCTTTTAAAGCTGAAATTTCATCGTCAACTAGAATAGCGGTGATTGGTTTCATTTTAAATGTTTTATGAGGAAGGTTGCTTTATTTCCCTTGTCTGATGCTTCTGAAAAAGCAACAACAGTACTATACGAGATATTCCAATGTTGTGACTGATTGAGTATCGAAATTCTATCCTTCAAAATTACGGAAGAACTTATTTTTCCGTTACGTTGTTTTTTTGTTTTCTCAAAACCCACTCCATCATCTAAAATTTCAACAGAAAATTCCTTAGGTTTAATATAGCTGAAATATAAGTTAATAGTTCCATTTTCTTCTTTATTAAAAATTCCGTGATTTACTGCATTTTCAACCACTGGTTGAAGCAACATGGTGGGTATTTTACTTTGAGTAACATTTAGTTTTGGATCTACTTCAATAGTAAAATTAAGCTTGTCTTTAAACCGAAGTTTTTCGATTTCCAAATAGTTTTGAAGCAATGCAATTTCATTTTCAAGGGTGATTTCTTCTTCTTTGGATATTTCAAAAAACTGCCGAATTAATTTTGAGAACTTCACCAAGTACTTTTCAGAATTTTCAAAGTCATTCTCATTAATATAATACTGAATGGCCGTAAGTGAGTTAAATACAAAATGTGGATTCATTTGGGATCGAAGTGCGTACAATTCGTATTCTGCGAGCTTCTTTTCTGCATTTAATTTGGCCGTTTTCTTCTTTAGTTCTCTTTTACGTATCATTTGAAGGACAAAAAGCAATATCCCTATCCCAAAAAGACTGAAAAGAATTTTGGCAGTTATCGTTTGCCACCACAAAGGATGTACAATAAAAGAAAATGACTTTTGGTAATCGCCAGAAGTTAATTGCAATTTATACTCATTGGGTGGTAAATCACTAAAATTTAATGTGCTGGAAGTTGTTTCTTGCCATTGGTTCTGTAAAGGCTCAAGCATATATTTAAATGCTACTGGTGTTTTCTTTTCAGAAAAATTGATGGCACCAATTTTTACTCGAAGCGAGTTATGGTTTGCATAGTTAATCTCATTCTTGGACAGATTTAAAGTCTCTCCATTAAATTGAACCGTATCAAAATATATATCCAAAAACTGAGATGGGGCTGTAATGTTCAAAGGAAAAACGACCAAACCATCATCCGTTCCCATAAAAATATAATCCTCGTCTACTAAAACAGAGTTGACCCTTCGTGTAGCTAAACCCATTTCTTCCGTAACATTTTTAACAAATTGAAAAGTATGACCCTTTTTTAGAAATTGAACAAGTCCTTCATTGGTGGCCAACCAAATGCTATCTCCTACAACAAAAGCATCTTTTATGTTTAGGTATTGTGTATTTGGAAAGTAAATTGTTTGTAAAGTATTGGTTGCATAGGCTCCATACCCTTCAGTACAAATGATTACCCAATCCTTATTTAGGGATACAATATTATGAATTGGTTTTTGAAAAAGGGTGTCATTTACAATGGGAGTAACTATAGTATCCTTTAACACTTTTAATCCATCTGTAGACCCAATTAACATTTTATCATTAAACATAAACAGCTTATTCATACCAACAGCAGGGAATTTTGCCACCACATCAAAATTAGACTCCTTCATTTTTTTTATATCATAAGAACCTAAACCCCATAAAAACCCATCGTAATACACCATTTGCTTGATCCCTTCTTTAATCTTGGTTCTTTTAACTACTTTATGGGTATTAAAGGAATAGGAAACGACCTCAAGTTTGTGGACAAAATAGGTTTTCTGAAGATTATCAATTACACTTAAAGGGTGTAGCACCCCCTTTTCTTCGATGTATGGTAAAAAATCTAACTTAGATTTATTATAACGATAATATCCTTTATCAAAGACATTTACCACAATGTCGTTTCCAGCTTTTTCAATAATTTCAATTTTTTCTGAAGGAAAAAAATAGGCTATTTTTTGGTAAACACTTGGGATTTTATAAACCCCATTCTGAAATGAAACCGCCCATATATTTCCAGTTTTATCGATACTTGCGTGATGGGAGTTAAATGACGATGGAATAGATGCAGTTTTAGCTATCTTATATTTTGAATCCAATAGTGCCACAAAACTGGTATCGGTTAATTGAATAGACCCATTCATTAAATTAATTCTTGCGAGATCTGAAAATTGATGGTTAAACCCATACGTTTCTTTTCCGTCAACAACCTCCTTTGTTTTACTATTGAATACCATGTAGGTATCTCGTTTTAACCAGCAAATAAGGGAATCCTTTGCTCTAAAATGAATAATATTGACTGGTTTTTCTGCTTTTATTAGCGCTTCCACCTCGCTCTTAATTTTGAATAATGGATGCTTTTTAATTTCATCTATGGCTTCCCATTTATTTTCCGTATTTAAGAAATACCAATTGTTCTTACTTTCAAACAAAATAGTATTCTCGATTTCTATAATTTTTAATGGAAAAAAAACAATTCCTTTTTCTTCACCTTCAAAACTGTGCACTTTATCATTTTCAATATAGCCCACCTTGGAAGCTTTGCAGAAAAACCAAACTTTTCCATCTGGTGTAGTAGCTATTTCCCAAACATCATTCGTAGGGAGCCCTTCTTTTGTAGTAAATACTTTAAATTCTGTACCGTTATATTTTGCGATTCCATTATCTGTAATAACCCAAATAAATCCATTATTGTCCTGAGTGACTTTATATATATGGTTACTGGGTAACCCCTCTTTGATACTATAGTTTGTAGCATATTGTGCTTGTCCAAAAGATGGAAGTAAAACCCATAAGATAGCTAGGATGTAATAGCGTTTTAGCACAATACTTTTCTTTACTGATAAAAATAGTGAATTGATTCTAAGTTTATTATACAAAAGGGCGAAGTAAATAGTAGCTTCGCCCTTTTGTTAAATAATATATATTAGTCCTTTACAAACTTTATTGTTCCAGAGCTATATGCATTAATTAATGATACAAAATAGATTCCCTTCGACAAATGGGACACTTGAATGGGTTTATCTCTAGAAACAGATCCAGAATCAATCTTTCGACCCATTTCGTCGAATAGCGTATAAATCACTTCAGTTTCTGAAGTAACATAAACTAATTCTTTACACGGATTAGGATACAGCTTCCAAAGGTTACCTTGTGGATTAATAATAGAAAGAATGGTATCATCACAATCCCTATCTAAGGGAGTCATTGGATTTGCATTAAGTACGATAGGTCCTTCAGAATAGGGAACAAATCCAGAAGTAGCAGCTATGGGGGTATATAGTAACGGGTTTAGCGTTAGGGTTTTTCTTAAATTAATACACACATTTTGCAGGGTCGCATTTGTAGAAAGTGATTCTACCCAGGTTTCACCAGAAGGAATTGTTCGATACCCAACGTGAAAATAAAAGGTGCCCGTACCATCATTATTTGTGTATTGATAGCTCATATCGGGATAATAAATTAAGGGCATTTGCAAACTCCAAAAATTAAGTTCCTCAGGACTGTGCTCAATATGGGGAACCAAATATTGTATGTATTGACCTACTTGAGCCCCTGTTGATTTATCAAACTCGTAAATAAAAATATTACTTTGTCCTGTGATGGGATTACCCAAAGCATCCTGCCACACCTGATCTCTGTCATAACCTGATATTACTAAATTGGCACTATTTGTAATCGATTCGGTTAATTTAAAAGCATACGTATTTAAATCATTGAAATCGGTGACATACCAACTGCTAGCATTATTTATCACCCCAGTAGCGTCGTTATAGACAGTAACTCCAAAATAATGTGTTTGAGAATAATTGGCTAGCATAAATATTTGGGATGAAGCAGTGTCGTAATAAGCATCTACACTCACATCGTTTGCATTTCCAAAAATATAGCTCCCGTCCCATACAAAATTTCCCATAAAATCAATTTTATGTGCTAAAACACCCTGTTGGTCTGGGACCCCTGCCATTGGAATTCCAACCACACTTCCTGTTAGGAAGAACCCAGTAGGTGTTTCGGTAATGCCATTTATAAAGTCGTAATCGAAATTTCCCGTGGTAGTGTTATTATTGTCTAACTCAATCATCCAAATAGTGTTCAAATTAAAATCTGTTCGTAATACAAATCCTAAGTTTGTACAGGTACTTCCATTAGTATTTATAGGAACACAATTAGAAAAATAGCCCCCAACAACCAGTCCTAAATCTGCTACACCATCGCCATCGGCATCACTATTACTAACAATAATCTTTAACCCTTGAGAATTCATCGGTGGAGTTAAGACATCATAAAAGAACGCATTGGTTACCAACCCATTTACTGCATTAATATCAGCTATAAAAGTGGTTCGTGTTCCAGGTCCATTCAGTTCTATATAACCTGTAGCAAAGATTTTATCAAAATAATTTACAACGTCAAGGACTCTAACTATGGGACCTCCAGGGGAAACATAATTATGCTCCCAAACAGTGGTTCCGTTTTGACTTTTTCGAAACAACACCATTAATTGTGTGCTAAAATTTGCATCAAATAAGTTTCCAGCTATTACAAGGTCATTGCTGTTATCGTTTATAATATCTGTATTTAAATCGTGGTAGTATTCATTGGCTCCCCCGCTATTCATTTGAAATTGCCCAAAAGCCGTCAAAGAAAGAGTTAGGAAAAAAATTGTGATGTAAATTTTTGTTTTCATTTGTAGTGTTTTTCTATTAAGCGATTTAAAAGTATGATCGATATTAGGTCGCTACAAGATTGATACTTTATAAACTATAAATCATTTCATCAAATACTACTTTCATCCTATGAACGTTATTTGTAAAGTTTCACAAAAACTGTAAGTTTGCTTAATACTTAAAAATTTATGGAAGAATTCTCTCAAGTTATTAGTTATGTTTCTTACTTACTCCCAGCTATTGTGGTTGGGTTAGTATCCTATTTCTTTTTTAAAGGGCACACCGCAAACGAAGAAGGAAGAAGAAGGTATTTAGTTCAAAAGGAAGCCCAAAACAAAGTGTTGCCTATGCGTTTACAAGCGTATGAAAGGCTCACCCTTCTTTTAGAACGAATTGATCCTAATAAGCTATTAATACGCGTAAAACCCTTTTCTGATGAAGTTTCTAAGTACGAGGAGCTCCTTATTAAAAACATAGAACAGGAATTTGAACATAATGTTACGCAACAAATCTATACATCTCCTGAGTGTTGGAACTTAATTAACGCCGCGAAAAATGCTACCATTCATATCATAAGGCAAGCGGCCATGCACGAAAAAGATGGCGATGCAGATTCTATGCGTGAGTATTTACTTCGGAATTTTATGGAGGAGATTACTCCCTCACAAAAGGCACTTGCTTATATTAAAAAGGAAGTAGGGGAATTATTTTAAGCCTCCGGCCCTTTAATTTCATTCAATTCGCTATTCTTCATTTTAGCAAACTGAAATCCACTTTCCCACCATTTAGACATTTCGTGTTTATCAAATACAAGGGAATTAGTGGTTAATACCGTTGGTGTATAGTAAAAGTTAAGGATGGCATTGCTATTTCCAGCGACAAATTTACCAATGCGAATGTTCTGCTTTTCAATCCTATCAGACATATACTCGTGCATGGTACTAATTAACGAAAACACATTTCTGGACGGCAACCTATTGTAATAGGTCACTTCAGTTTCAAGGATAATTACATCCACAGTGGTTGCCCCTCTGTTAATGGCTTCTTCTATTGGCACCATACTCCCAAAACCTCCATCGGCATATTCGCAACCTTCTTTTTTTACCAAGCTCATAAAGGGTGTGTAATTACACGAAATCCAAATCCAATCTAGGTAATCTTGATATTCAAAGTCTTTAAGGGATTTATATTCCACCTGATTAATGGAAAGATTGGAAACCGTTACAATTACATCCTTATCACTCTGTTTTAAAGTATTGAAATCCGCTTCGGTAAAGGTTTTTTCAATAAGTTTTCGAAGGTTTTTACTTTCACCAAAGGTTTTTTTCTTCCGAAGAAAATTCATTAACACATTAAAATGATTAATGCCTATTTCCTTTCCACCCCATTTATTCTTTTTAATAATAAAGGGCATATTGCTAAAAATAGATTCTTGATTTACTGAAGTATAGACATTCTTTATTTTTTCGATATGGTTGAGTGCCAAATTTGGCACCAACAAACTTCCAGTAGATGTCCCAACAAAGAGCTGGTAGTTATAACCCAATTCTTCAATTAGGTACTGAGCGACCCCGCCACCAAAGGCTCCTTTGCTTCCACCCCCAGAAATGACCAATGCTCTCATTACAAATTTAATTTACGTTTAAGATACGCTTTTTCCTTTTCAGAATAGCTACTAAATAACGCCAAAACCTTTTCTTTATTCGGCTCCTTTGCCATAAAATCGTCTAGCATTTCACGGGCTCCATCCCGAAATCGCCAATAATGATGTGTACAAGCATTTACCAGATTTTTAATAAAAATATCCTGCTGAATTCCCATAGAATATAAATAATCGAAGGCTTTTTCTCGAATTTCAAACGAATAATCTTCTCCTGAATAACTTAACAACTCCGAAAGCATTTGTGGTTTTTCTGAATCGCTAAATCCTTCTGTAAATAATGCCAATCCCAACCATAATTGACGAATATTCATATCCTGAAACCCCACCAAATCCTTCGTTTTCTTCAAATATTCATTTCTATTTTCGGGAAAACTCACCCATAAATTATACAAAGCAGCTTCCACCGTTAGATAGGATGTATCTTCTAAAAGGGTTTTGTATTCTGACTCAAATTCCAACGGGATTTTATCCATTGACATAGCAACTGCCTGCCTTATATGCAAATTATTAGTTTTTAAAGCCGTTCTATAAAGATCAGAAACTTCTGTAAAATCTTCAAACGCCAATTGGTACACCGCTTCTTGCCCTATAAAATCATTGCCAGAGGTTATCGCTTGCTTTAACAAGGCTTTCTTTTCTGAAATGGGAATGGCTCGTACAGCAGAAACTTCAAAAAATTGCTGCATAAAACTTGACTTTTTTAATGATTGGTATGCCTGCTCTGCTTTAAATGCCGATTGATGCAACCAATCCTCTTCCCATTGCGTGATTTCAACAAAAGTGTTAGCTCTTACAGAATCCAAAAAATCTTCGGTAGTAACATTGTAAAACTGATGCTTTAGTAAATAATTTTTAACGGCTAATTTGAAAGCCTCTTCACCAATCAATTCTTTTAAAATATGCAATGCCCACGCTCCTTTCTCGTAAAAAGTTAGTGAAGATGCCTTAGGATTGAGCAAGCTTTCTCCTTTGCCAATATCACTCATTGCTTGTAACTGCTCTGCGCTATTGTATAATTTCCAATAATAGTAATCCACCCCAAAGATTTCTTTTTCAGCTAAGAGAGCATAATAGGTGGCAAATCCTTCATGTAGCCAATGGTGAGTACCTTCGGTTTCGGTAACCAAATTTCCAAACCACTGGTGTGCCAGTTCGTGGGCGTTGACATTCACATAATTTCTATCCACAAACCCTGTAGCATCTACCACAAAAGCTTCCGAAAAAATAGTACAGCTCGTATTCTCCATACCAGCGTAAAGAAAATCACTCACAGGTACTTGCTTATAGTTTTGCCAAGGATAGGCAACGCCAATCTCTTTTTCCAAAAAATCAAAAATCTCTTTGGTGTAACGATAGGTAGGTTCTCGCTTTAAGCTATCCTTCGTGGCGATATACAATTCAATGGGAATTCCCGATTCCGATTCTATTTTCTTCATTTTAAAATCCCCAATGGCAAAGGCCACTAAGTAACTGGACATGGGTTGTTGCATATCGAATTTCCAAGCAATTTTATCGTCGTACAAAATAAATTTATCGAGTCTTCCATTGGCAGCAACAGTATACTTGCTGGGTGCCATTATTTGAAGATCAAATTCAATTTTATCATTCATATCGTCGATACTTGGCAACCAATGAGACGTGTATTTCCCTTGCCCTTGTGTCCAAATTTGATTTTTTGTAAAGTATAATGCTTGTTTTGGGGTTGCTTCATAACTGAAAAACGCTGTATAGGTTATATCTTTTTCAAAGGAATTGATAAGCCAAATTTTATCTTCGGATGCTCTTACAGTTACACCTTCCAAGGCATAATCGGTAATCGTCATCTTTTTCGCATCCAAATAAACGGAATCTGCCTTTTGAAGCATTTTAAAGGTAACCCGCACCGTTCCCTCTACTCTTTCTCCTACAGCGATGGGTTCCACGGTAGCATCTATCGTTATAAAGTCAACCAGGTCATTTTGCTGAGCATTCAGTGCTGTTGTAAAGAAAATAAAAAGGAAGAAAGTGTATCTCATAGGAGTAATCTAGTAATTGTTTTGCCAAATTAAGTATTTTCGTTTTATGAATGCCCATTTCCTTCAAACTCCTATAGAATATCTTAAAGGCGTAGGTCCTAATCGAGCCGATTTGCTTAAAAAGGAATTGGGAATTCACACCTTTCAGGATTTAATGCACTTATTTCCAAATAGGTACCTCGACCGCACCAAATACTACAGAATAGGCGAATTACAAAAAACCAATGCCGAAGTCCAAATTATTGGAAAAATAACGCACATTAAAACGGTAGAGCAAAAACGAGGAAAGCGCTTGGTGGCAACGTTTATCGACGATACTGGACAAATGGAACTCGTTTGGTTTCGAGGCCATAAATGGATACGAGAAAATTTAAAATTGAATGTTCCCTATGTCATCTTCGGAAAAACAAATTGGTTTAACGGTTTGTATTCGATGCCCCATCCCGAAATGGAATTGCTAGAAGCACACGAAAAAAGTTTACGATCTGCCATGCAACCTATCTATCCTTCCACCGAAAAATTATCGAGTAGTGGTATCACCAATAAAGTCATTTGCACCTTGCTAGAAACCCTGTTTTTGGAAGCCAAAAATAGGCTTGCAGAAAGCCTCTCCAAAGAGGTCCTAAACAGCCTTAAATTACTCCCTAAAAATGAGGCACTTTTTAACATTCATTTTCCGAAAAATCAGACCCTATTATCAAGGGCACAATACCGACTAAAATTTGAAGAATTATTTTACATTCAGTTGCAATTAATTCGAAAAAATATCCTCCATAAAACCAAAATTAAAGGGTACACTTTTCCGAAAGTGGGTGACTATTTTAACACCTTTTTTAACGAGCATTTACCTTTCAATTTAACCGAAGCACAGAAGCGAGTTATTAAAGAAATTCGTCATGACTTGGGGCAAGCTTCGCAAATGAATAGGTTATTACAAGGAGATGTAGGTTCTGGAAAGACCATAGTTGCCTTTATGTCCCTATTAATAGCACTTGACAACGGTTTTCAGGGTTGTTTAATGGCGCCAACTGAAATTTTGTCAGTCCAACACTATAACAGTTTACTGGTATGGTGTAATAAATTGAATATCAGTATTTCAATTCTTACAGGTTCAACTAAAACTTCAGAAAGAAAAGAAATTCACGAAAACCTTCAAAATGGGTCTTTACAAGTGCTAATTGGCACCCATGCGCTGCTAGAAGATACCGTTCAATTTAAAAATTTAGGGCTTGCTATTGTAGATGAACAACATCGTTTTGGGGTGGCACAACGAAGCAAATTATGGCACAAAAATGTGCAACCTCCCAACATCTTAATTATGACCGCTACCCCTATCCCCCGCACCCTCGCCATGAGCGTATATGGTGATCTAGATGTAAGTGTTATTGACGAACTTCCGCCAGGTAGAAAAGACATTAAAACAGTACACAGATTTGACTCGAATAGACTCAAGGTTTTTCGGTTTTTAAAAGACGAAATTTCACTAGGCAGACAGGTGTATATTGTGTACCCATTAATACAAGAAAGTGAGGCCTTAGATTACAAAGATTTAATGGATGGCTACGAAAGTATTTCGAGAGAATTTCCCAAACCAAAATACCAGATTTCTATTGTCCACGGAAAAATGAAACCCGCCGATAAGGATTATGAAATGAATCGGTTTGTAAAAGGCGAAACACAAATTATGATCGCCACTACAGTTATTGAGGTGGGCGTCGATGTCCCCAATGCCTCGGTGATGGTGATTGAAAGTGCCGAACGCTTCGGATTATCCCAGTTGCACCAGTTACGAGGGCGTGTAGGACGTGGAGCCGAACAGAGCTATTGTATTTTGATGACTAGCCACAAACTCTCTGCAGATGCCAAAACACGCTTAGAAACGATGGTTCGCACCAATGATGGATTTGAAATAAGCGAAGTAGACCTAAAACTTCGCGGTCCAGGTGATATGATGGGCACCCAACAAAGCGGGGTATTAAATTTAAGAATTGCCGATATTATAAAAGACAGTGAAATTTTAAAAATTGCCCGTAGTTATGCGATGCAAGTGCTTAAAGACGATCCATCCCTACAAAAACCTAACAACGCCCCTATTCTATATACCTATACGCAATTGGTGAAGTTTAAAAACATTTGGAATTATATTAGTTAATCCATTTTTATCACTTTAAAAACTAAAAAGCTAGAAGTACTTTATCTTGAAATAAGTTAACCAAATAAATAAAAAGGAGAGGTCCATTAGCACCTAAATAAAAATGAATGGAATTATTGAACTTTCAAACAGAAGTATAACCCTTGATAGCAATGCATTTCTAAAAGTGAATGGCAGCATTGATATCAATTTATTCTATATTGAAAATGGAATGCTAAGATTTTAATTTACAGACAGATATGTGGAGTAAATTATTTGAACAATGAAAGTACTTTTATCATTCTTTATAGGCCTATTCAGTATAGCTGTAGCAGGGCAAAATTCCTTCTATGAGCTAATTGAGTTAGGAACATTTAAAGTAGGTTATTTCGATTCCATCATTTATAATGAGGATGAAAATTACCAACAATATGGGTACGTCGGAGCCGCTCCCCTGTTCGTTCAAATTTGGCACCCAATACAAGAATCACTTCCTTTAGAATATTTAAGTTATGGCGATTTCAGAAAAAGAGAAGTCCCAGAGGAATTACAAGAGGTTTACGATAATCTGGCTCGGGGAATAGACAACAGTTTTATCTCTTATAATATTTCAGAACAATTTGAAACCTACGAACCCTTAAATTACAACGGATATACGTATGAGCAAGTACTAGATACTCTAAAAAAAACAAGGACAAAGAGCATTCGGCACCCCCTAACCACAACAACCGAATTCCCTGTAATACTTTACCATCATGGTGGACAGGGATTACCAGATGAAAATTACATTATGGCCGAATATTTCGCTTCTAGAGGGTACATATTTATTTCTGCCAATTATCATCTGCCCTTTGAAGGAATGGATTATGGTGCTAGTTTTGGGGTTAGCGATATAACAAGTTTTCCTAAAAAAATAACTGCCTTTGCAAAAGAACTTACCACCAACGACAACCTATTTTTTATAGGACATAGTTGGGGGGCTCAAGTGGGATTCACCTATTTATTTGATAAAAACTGGGCTAGTGGTTTTGTGTCATTAGAAACCACTATTGAATTTAAAACCGATAGTATAGAAATAAAACAAAAATGGCCCGAAGTCTATAAAGTAATTAAAACAGATGAACGTAAATATCCAATACCCGTAATGTTAATAGCCAACACCACCCAAAATGAAAAGTTCTCTTTTTTTGAACCCTTGGGTACAAAAGACGTGTATCATGTGGCTACAAAGAATCCTTTTGGACATGAAAGCTATACTGCTGCCTTTCTAATGCGGATATTGTACAATACTACCTTTCCGCAACCCGATTCGTCCATAATGAAATCCCAATTAATCCTGTATAATGAACACCTAAAATTAATAGAATGTTTTTTTAATTCGGTTAAAGAGAAAAAACCATTAAAATGCAGAAACCTCATTAATCACTTTTACTTTAACTAACCCTTTTTAAGTAAAAACCACAGTTCAACAAAACCCTTCCCTCTTTCCGCTAAAAATAATTACCAAAATTACCTAAGAAGTGTTTTCAAATAGGAAAAGTAGTATCTTTATATTCAACCAATTAACCAACATCATTGCCATGAAATCCATCATTTTTTTTCTAAAAAGCACGGCTGTACTATCGCTCGTTCTTATTCTTTTTTCTTGTGGGGGAGATAAAAACAAATCACACAGTTCGTCTAAAAACCATATAATCCCAAAAACCCAAACTTTAAAAGCAACACCTAAAGAGAACACAACAAGTATTTCTGCTTCGGTTATAGCCAATTTAGAAAATTACGATGCTGAAACTGGCACGTATACCTTTTCCGACGATGCCGATGAAGTAGAAGATTTAGAAGTTGGTACCGTTGTATTATTTGAAGGACATTCTCTACGCAAAATCAAAAGCGTAAAAAAAGAGGGTGGTAAAATCATGGTGGAATCGGAATTCGCTCGCCTCACCGATTATTTTAAAGAGGCTGATATTTCCTATAGCGCTCCCGTTACTTGGGATAAAGCGGGTGTTGCCGCTGCCAACGTAAAAGTAGGACAACCTATAGCCACTATAGTACCTCCTTTATTTACCACTTTGGATGGTGAAGAAGAAGGACTTCATGTAAAAATTGAAAGAGAAATACGTGGCTGGAAAATTGAATTTGAATTGACACCCGAAGCCGGCGACAAACTTAAAATAAAACTTACAGCCACTAAAGAACGTGTATGCAGTATTACCGCAGAAGGATTTATTTCTTCCTTTACAAGTAATTCGTCTATACAAATTGAAGGCGGTGAAACACAACAGTTTTCCTATAACAATGACGGACTTGAAGGTGAAGTAGAATTAAAGTTTGCTGCGGTAGGATTAGGAAGCGAAATTGCCATCCTTGAAATTCCCGCTACCATTGAGCGCACTATCCTAGTACAAGGCATTATTCCCGTAACGCTACGCTTAAAAGCCAATCTTAAAATTTATCCAGAAGTGGCTGCAGGTAGTAGTAGCCAAGCGAGTATGAAACTTACGTATAACAGCAATCTCGGATTTTCCTATGACGGCAGCCGAATGAACACCACAGGGGGCGTTTCTAATGATACGGCAGAACAAACTGGCGATAGCAATACCGCGACGGCAGGGATAGCAGGCATGGGTGTAGGGGTAGAATTCCCTAGGTTTGAAATAGGGATATTAGGCAATACCGTTGTCCCCTACTTATTATTAAACACACACGCTTCGTCGTATTTAAGTACAGGCCTTTTGGATAATAGACCCTGCCATACCGCCACCCTTAAATACGCAGCACATGCAGGCGTAAATATGAATTTTCTTGGCGTAATGACCATAAATAATGACTACAAAATTGCAGAACAGGAAAAACGATGGAAGGCCGAAGGCTCACATTGTGGTGATTAATTGGTGGTAAAGTATTGTTTAGCCCAATATCATTTTTTATCATATTTTTCGAACCACGCCAGTGTATGTGCCACCTTAGTTATTAAATTACTAGGCCTATTGGCAATTCCATGTGAAGCTTCGGGGATTTCTACTAATACCGTTTCAATCTTACGCAGTTTAAGCGCGTGATATAATTGCTTTGCTTCACTGGGCGGAGTTCGTAAATCGTCCATTCCAACCATCACCATAGTGGGTGTTTCAACATTCCCTACCAATGAAATGGGTGAAAACTTCCAATAGTTTTCAAAATTCTCCCAAGGTTGTCCTGGATATCGCGAATTTGCATACCCGTAGTAGTTATCGGCTACTAGTGTTTTACTAATCCAGTTCATTACTGGTTTGGCAACGACAGCTGCACGAAATCGGTTGTTTTTACCAATAATCCATGCGGTCATGATCCCTCCTGCACTACCTCCTGTAACAAACAATCGATCTTGATCAATTTTACCACTTTTTAATACCTCATCTACCCCATCCATAACATCGTTATAATCTTCTCCTGGATAATTGTTGTATAAAAGATTACCAAATTCTTCCCCATAGCTTGTGCTTCCACGTGGATTTGGGTAAAAAACAAAGTACCCCGCCGAAGCATAGAGTTGCATTTCAGCAGAAAAGAACGGACCATAATTTAAAATGGGACCGCCATGATTTTCTACAATAAGTGGGTATTTTTTGGTTTTATCGTAATGGGGAGGGTACATTAACCAACCTTGTAAATTTCTTCCGTCAATTGAGGATTTGTAGTTTATTTCTTCAAGGGTGGCCATCGTTTTAAAAGCCAATAAATCCTCATTAAGCATCGTTAAAAGTCTAGGCTTGGTATTAGGTTTATCTAATAACGCAACATCCGCCGGACGTTCTGGATAGGAAATGGTATACGCTATTTTTCCATTGCTAGAAATGCTAAAACTTCCACTTGCATAGGGTCTTCCAAGGGTTGTACCGCCAAGGTTGTCAACCAATTCGGAAACATTACCGTCTAAATCCATATACCCTATTTTTGTTCTTCCTAAATCGTTATACTGAATATAAAATCCTTTTCCATCTGGTGCCCATTCGGCAGTATCCACATCCCGATCAAACTTTGCAGAAATCACTTTTTTAGTATCGCCATTAACATCCATTACATATAACTTAGTCACTTGATAGGCCTGCACCTTATCTTCATACCCTAAATAGGCAATTTTTTTACCATCAGGGGAGACTTTTGGTGCATAATCTGGACCTGAAACCGTGGTTAATTGCTCAAATAATTTGGTATAAATATCTATGGAATACACTTCGCTATTTCTAAAATCGTATTCCCAATCGGTATTCCGATTGCCCGAAAAATAGATTTTCTGTCCGTTTTTGGACCACGACAAGCTTCCGCCATGATTAAAAGAACTTGAAGTAAGCTGTCTTGGAGAGCCTCCCTCTGCTGGAATGACAAAAATGTGCGAAAAGCCAGGTTTTAAATATCCTGCTCCATCAGCTTCGTGTTTTAACCTATCTGTGATTCTTGGGGATTCTGCCCATTTGGCCCCTTTTGGCTTTTCTGGCATTTTGGCTAACACAGGAGGTTTTGCGTTTACCTTCATGCTAAATGCAATCTGCGTTCCATCGGGCGACCATTCAAGATTGGATGGGCTATTTTCTAATTGCGTCAATTTTGCCACCGTACCTGTTTCGGTCCAATACAAATAGATTTCGCTTCCTTCTTCAGAGCTACTTACAAAGGCTATTCGGTCGCCGGTTGGAGACCATTGCGCATTACTTTCGTTCGCTTCTCTTGAAGTTAACTTGTGATGAATTTTTCTCCCATCGGTACTCAATAACCACAAATCGCCTTTGCTTCGATCTTTCATAATATCAAACCCCTTTCGCTCATATACAATATAATCTCCGTTAGGAGATAGTTTAGGATGGTTTGCATATTCTAGTTGAAAGACATCCAAATACTCAAAATTGGATGACACTTGTGCGGCTGTCTGAAATGAAATGAAAAGGACTAATAAGCTAAATAGAAATTTTTGCATAATTCAATATTTTGAAGAAGTTAAAGGTAACAGTTTTCAATTTTAATTGAAATCGAATATACCTTAAAATTATAGTATTTGAAGCATTTCCGATGCTTTAGAAAGCAATCTAAAATTAGGGTGTTCAACTGGCTCTTTCACCATTTCGTGCTCCCAAGTGGTATGAAACGGAATATGAAATGCGTGCCCTCCTATTTCTAGCACCGGAAGAACATCACTTTTCACACTATTCCCCACCATTAAAAACTGGTGCGGTTCTATATACAATTGTTTCACCAAGTTTTGATAGTGTTTTGGCGTTTTGTCTGAAACGATTTCAATATGATGAAAATAGGGCTCCAATCCAGATTTAGTTAACTTTCGTTCTTGGTCCAATAAATCGCCTTTGGTTGCCATAATCAATTGGTATTTTGAAGATAATTGCTTTAAGGTTTCTTCAATTCCTTCTATTAACACCACTGGTGCGTTGAGCATTTCTTTGCCAATGGCAATAAGTTTTTCAATCACTGAAATGGGTAATTTCCCTTCAGAAAATTCAATGGCGGCCTCGATAAGTGATAAGGTAAAGGGTTTAATTCCGTATCCATACAACGGAAGGTTTTTCATTTCCATTTCGAACAGTAGCTTATTGCACTCTTCTTCTTCCATATATTCCTTTAGTAGAACACAAAATTGTTGTTCGGTTTCTCGGAAAAGGGTTTCATTTTCCCATAAGGTATCATCGGCATCAAAGGCAATGGCTTGAATTTTGGATAGCGGCATAGGTTTCTCATTTCTGAATTTTAAAAGTACTTCTTTATAAATGTCTTTTCAAATATTAAAAGTGTAAAGTTTATATAAAAATTACGTATAAATACATATTCCCTATACTGCTGCTTATGAGTACTTTGCATTAAAATTAAGAAGCAAAAATTAATTTAGAATTATGGATGCAACAAATAAAACTAACCCTAGTAATATGGTTCCAGGAATTTCCAACGACCTTACCAACCAGCTTAGCGAAGACATTAATAATATGCTTTCGTTTGCTATACATAATGGTTTGCCTATTAATCCAGAGGTAAATACGCTAGTTCAAAATAGCAGTGTGGATGACTTATTTGGTGCTTATAATTTATTGCTTAAAAATGTTGCACCTGCTACACCCAAATCCATTCAGTACACAAAGAGTTTGTATGACAATTCGACCAAAAAGACATTACTTAATAAACTTCCTTTAGTAAGAAATTTAATTCTACTCGCATTAGTATTCCTTTCAGCATTTATAATTACTAGCTTATTTCCTGAAGTAAACAACGATTCCCTTGATGAGGGCATTATGTCTAATAGTGGGAAGTCATTGCTTTTAAACTTAGTGTTCCTAGCCTCTGTTTCAGGATTGGGTGTAGTGTTTTATATGCTGAAAGATGTGAGCTCTTCTGTAAAGGATGGGACCTTAATTCCGGAGGATACAATTTATTATGTAGCCCTAGTTGTTTTGGGCGTGATCGCTGGTTTAATAATGTCTGAAATCCTTTCCCTTTATAATTCGGACCCTAACGGTATAAACCTTTTTAATAAAAGTGTTCTGGCTCTTGTAGGAGGTTTTTCTTCTGATGCTATTTTCAGTATTCTACAAGGGGTCATCAATAAAATTAAATCCATTTTTACAGGATAAAAGAAACGATTATAATCACTGAAGAAAATTTTAAAACAATCATTCCTGATGTAAATTGGGATTATGCCAAACAATATGTTTCCTTATTTGAAACAATATTGCCACAGTACAATATTTCAACGCCATTAAGGAAAGCACACTTTTTAGCACAAGTAGCGCACGAAAGTGGCGGTTTCAAATATGTAGTCGAAAATTTAAACTATTCTGCACAAGCATTGTATGGGGTTTTCAGAAAGTATTTTTCCACCATAGATGCAGCAAATTTGTATGCGCGTCAACCACAAAAAATAGCCAATAAAGTATATGCCAATAGAATGGGAAACGGCAATGAAGCAAGTAACGATGGGTGGAATTTTCGAGGACGTGGATTAATTCAGTTAACAGGAAAAGATAACTACCTAGCCTTATCTAATCAAACTGGGCAAAATTTTATTTCGTCGCCAGAATTACTAGAACAACCCCAATGGGCATTGACTTCAGCTTGTTGGTTTTGGAAAAAAAGGAATGTTAATAGGTATGCCGATACAGATGATATTCATAGGGTCACAAAGCTTATTAATGGAGCTTATAATGGATTAACTAATCGTCAGCATTATTTAGACGAATTCAAGAAATTATATAGTGTTTAGATATAAAAAAAGGCAATAAATCAAAGTTTATCGCCCTTTTCTTTTATTTTAAATCTGGCTTATTTCTTTTTCTTCTTAGCAGGTGCGGGTACAACCGTTCCCATATCCAAGGCAGAGTCAAGCCTATCATACCAAGTTCTAGTTCGGGTAATTTTTCCATTATCAATTTGGTACACTTGATGCCAAGGTATGTTATATGAGAAATCACTGCCCTTCAAATTTGCAGTATAAGTTCCCCAAACATGGACCCAATCTCCTTTTAAATCACCTTCGTTTGCAACTAAAGAGGTCATTATAATTATTCCAGCATCTTGATTACTTCGTAATGAATCATTTACAGCCCAATAAGAAACTAATTGGTCAATGTTAACAGAATCTTTAGCAGAAGGTCCACGCATCATATATTCTGCAGTTACCATACTTCTTAAAGCCTCTGACTTATTGGTAATTAGAGCGTCAATAAAATTACCCACTAATGCCATATTAGCCTCTTCATTTGGGCTTATATCGTAAAGCCTAGCTTCCTCCACAACTTCTGGAGTTACTTCTTCTTTTTCTTTACATGACCATACACACAGAAATACTATGCAAAGTACAAGTACATAAATACCGAGGGAATTACTTTTTTTCATATTGAATGATATTGGTTAGCAGTTACTTTTCGTAAGTAACTGATTATAAAGGTACAATATTATTCAGTATAAATAGAGAAACGTTACTATAATGTAGTTATAAAACCGAAAATTAAAAGACCTATCCCTTATCGAATTAATTTTTTATACTTAATTCGTTTCGGCATTAAATCACCACCTAAACGCTTCTTTTTATTTTCTTCGTAATCACTGAAACCACCTTCAAAGAAATAGACTTCACTATTGCCTTCAAACGCTAGGATATGTGTACAAATACGATCCAAAAACCAGCGGTCGTGACTTATCACCACAGCACATCCCGCAAAGTTTTCAAGGCCTTCTTCTAAGGCACGCAATGTGTTTACATCCAAATCGTTGGTTGGCTCATCTAGTAGCAAAACGTTTCCTTCTTCCTTTAAGGTCATGGCTAAATGGAGTCGGTTTCGTTCACCACCAGAAAGCATGGATACTTTTTTATTTTGTTCACTTCCAGAAAAATTGAATCTACTTAAATAGGCACGCGAGTTTACTTGACGACCACCCATCATTATAAGTTCTTGCTTATCGCTAAAGTTTTCCCAAATGGTTTTTTCAGCATCAATATTAGAGTGCGCTTGATCCACATATGCAATTTTAGCTGTTTCACCCACTTCAAAAGTACCTTTATCGGGTTCAATTTCGCCCATAATCATTTTGAAAATGGTTGTTTTTCCAGCACCATTAGGGCCTATTATTCCAACAATCCCGGCCTGTGGAAGTTTGAAATTTAAATTATCATAGAGCAACTTATCTCCAAACCCTTTTGCAACTCCTTTGGCTTCAATAACATTGGTACCCAACCGAGGACCATTTGGTATATATATTTCAAGTTTTTCGTCAAGTTGTTTTTGATCTTGACTCATTAATTTATCGTAATTCTGAAGACGCGCCTTTTGTTTTGTTTGCCGTCCTTTAGGAGCCATTCGCACCCACTCCAATTCTCGTTCCAAGGTTTTTTGACGTTTGCTGGCTTGTTTTTGCTCTTGTGCTAGACGCTTTGATTTTTGTTCAAGCCAAGAAGAGTAATTTCCTTTCCAAGGAATGCCTTCTCCTCTATCCAGTTCTAAAATCCATCCCGCCACATTGTCCAAGAAATAACGGTCGTGGGTTACGGCAATTACCGTTCCTTTATATTGTGCTAAATGATGTTCTAACCAATGAACACTCTCGGCATCTAAGTGGTTTGTTGGCTCATCGAGTAACAACACATCGGGCTCTTGAAGCAGTAATCTACAAAGCGCCACACGTCTACGCTCCCCACCAGAAAGAACACTTATAGGGGTATCGCCTTCGGGTGTTCTTAGTGCGTCCATTGCAATTTCTAACTTGGTATCTAATTCCCAGGCATTGGTAGCATCAATTTTATCTTGAAGCTTGGCTTGTTTGTCCATGAGTTCCTGCATTTTATCAGGATTTTCATACACCTCAGGCAATCCAAACATATCATTTATTTTATTGTATTCGTCAAGAATGTCTACAACTTCCTGTGCCCCTTCTTTTACAATATCAATAACGGTTTTAGTTTCATCGAGCTTTGGCTCTTGTTCTAAGTATCCAACAGTATAGCCGGGTGCAAACACTACATCACCTTGGTGGTTTTTATCTAACCCAGCAATAATCTTTAATAAAGTAGATTTTCCACTTCCATTAAGACCTAAGATTCCAATTTTTGCCCCGTAAAAAAAACTTAAATAGATATTTTTCAAAACAGGTGTTTGTGCATTCTGAAAGGTTTTAGAAACCCCAGACATTGAGAAAATGACTTTTTTATCGTCAGACATATATAATTAGAAATTAAAGATTAGTAAAAGACTACACACGCCCTTTTAAAGCATTGAATACCCATGCTATAGCAAAGAAACCAATTCCAACGGAAGCAAACCCCCAGCCCGCAACATCATCATATTTAAATGCCCCCATAGCAATTAAGGCACAACCCACAATTATCATTATAAAGGTGGCCCAAGCCAGTACTGTATTTTTATTCATCATTGTATTGAATTTTAATTGGTTAATTGAAATTCTCCCCTGTAATCAAAAAGTAAGTTTTATAATTGAAAAGCAAATATCGGGAAATAATCACACAAATGAGGCATCATAATAAGGCATTTCGTATTTTTGAGCAAACTCTTATAGCATGGATATTGACTTCAACAAAAATGAAGACCACAACAAACTCTTAGTTTCCGATTTACGCCAAAAATTATCGAAAATAAAATTAGGTGGAGGGCAAAAAGCCATCGATAAACATCATGCCAAGGGAAAAATGACCGCTCGTGAACGCATTGATTATTTATTAGATGAAAAAAAACCTTCCATAGAAATTGCCGCCTTTGCAGGTGACGGTATGTATGAAGAGCACGGTGGTTGCCCAAGTGGTGGTGTCGTGATAAAAATTGGGTATGTTCAAGGAAAACAATGTATCATTGTAGCGAATGACGCTACCGTAAAAGCAGGAGCTTGGTTTCCAATTGCAGCAAAGAAAAATTTAAGAGCGCAAGAAATTTCGATTGAAAACAAATTACCCATAATTTATTTAGTAGATAGTGCTGGTGTCTATCTTCCTATGCAAGATGAAATTTTTCCAGATAAGGAACACTTCGGAAGGATATTTAGAAACAATGCCGTCATGAGCAGTATGGGAATTACTCAAATCTCTGCGGTTATGGGAAGTTGTGTCGCTGGAGGAGCTTATCTCCCAATTATGAGTGATGAAGCCTTAATTGTAGATAAAACAGGGAGTATCTTTTTAGCGGGAAGTTATTTGGTAAAAGCTGCCATTGGTGAAAGTATTGACAACGAAACTTTGGGCGGTGCCACAACCCACTGTGAAATTAGTGGCGTGACCGATTATAAAGCGAAAGACGATAAAGATGCCTTGGATACTATTAAAAATATCGTATCCAAAATTGGTGATTTTGAAAAGACGGGTTTTAACCGGATAAAGGCTTCAAAACCGAAAGAAAATCCGGATGATATCTTCGGGATTTTACCTAGATCTCGTGCAGACCAATACGATATGCTTGAAATTATTAAGCGATTGGTAGATGATTCAGAATTTGAACAATATAAAGAAGGCTACGGAAAAACAATCTTGACAGGCTACGCTCGCATTGATGGTTGGGCTGTGGGCATTGTTGCCAATCAGCGAAAAGTTGTTAAGACCACCAAAGGGGAAATGCAGTTTGGTGGGGTAATCTATAGCGATAGTGCTGATAAGGCCACAAGGTTTATAGCCAATTGTAATCAGAAAAAAATACCCTTGGTGTTTTTACAAGATGTTTCAGGATTTATGGTAGGGAGCAAAAGTGAACACGGAGGTATCATTAAAGATGGTGCTAAAATGGTGAATGCGGTGAGTAATAGCGTGGTGCCAAAATTCACAGTAATAATAGGGAATTCCTACGGTGCTGGAAATTATGCCATGTGCGGAAAAGCATATGATCCTAGATTGATAGTGGCTTGGCCTACAGCAGAACTTGCAGTTATGAGTGGAAATAGTGCAGCTAAAGTATTAACTCAAATTGAAACTGCCTCACTTAAAAAACAAGGAAAAGAACTTACTGAAGAAGATGAAAAGGCTTTATACGATAAAATAAAAGCGCGATACGATAGGCAAATTTCGCCTTACTATGCAGCTTCTCGTATTTGGACCGATGCCATTATAAATCCATTGGATACCCGCAAATGGATCTCTATGGGAATTGAAGCCGCCAACTACGCCCCTATTGAAAAACCATTTAATTTGGGAGTGATTCAAGTTTAATTCGCATATATCACTAAAAATGAGTATCTTAACACTACCTAATCAATACTCATTTTGTCATGGCAACCATTAAATCCTTAAACAAATGGGCGAATAGACATACCTATTTGCCTCTAGACCTTTTACGCATTGCCTTTGGTGTATTCTTATTTATACAAGGAATTAACTTTATGGGCAATAGCGAAATGCTTCTTGAATTAATTAAACCACTTCAAAGTATTGTGGGAGAAATGGCGGTAATTCATTATGTAGCTCCAGCACATTTTGTGGGTGGACTTCTCATCGCATTTGGATTGTTAACTCGTTGGGCTGCTATAGCACAATTACCTGTTTTAATAGGGGCTGTATTAATAAATATTGTAGGAGAAATGCAAATAGGAAATTTTATATTATCTACCGTTGCATTTATCTTATGTATTTTCTTTATTATCTATGGTTCTGGTAAACATTCTATGGATTATAGGCTAAAAATGGAGCGCTAAAAATTCTTCATTTTTTAAGATTTTTTTAATGAATAATTGCTATACATTTGGTGTATTATTCTAAGACACTAAATGAATAAATTTATTGTGGTGGATACTCCCAAAAACTGGGAGTTTCTAGACGGAAATATCCCCGTCATTTCTTCTCAGGACTACATCGCTAATCCTGAGTATTCCAAAGTTAAAAACGTTCGTATTTTCAATCTTTGCCGAAATTATTCTTATCAGTCAAAAGGGTATTATGTTTCGCTATTGGCGGAAGCACGTGGCCATTTAGCGATTCCAACCACCAAGAATTTGGTGGATTTAAAATCTCCCAAGATTGTAAAGATTATTTCGGAAGAATTTGATGAACTCATTCAGCAGAACCTTAAAAACATTAAGTCGCGAGAGTTTGATTTAAGTGTGTATTTTGGGCAAAATGTTGCCAGTAAATACAAAGAATTGAGTGCCATGTTCTTTCGGCATTTTCAAATTCCCTTTATTAAAGTAAAATTTGTCTATAAGCATAGTTGGAAGATTCAAAGTATAAAGTCTATTTCAATTTTAGATATTTCTGAAGAACACAAACCCCTCGCTTATCAATTTGCAAGGGATTTCTTTTCAAAAAAACGCTACGATACAGTGCGTCCTTCCAAAGCGATTTACGATCTGGCAATTTTAGTACAACCCAATGATCCGGCACCTCCAAGTAATCCGAAGGCCTTAAAAAAGTTTGTAGAAATTGCAGAAAAAAACAATTTTTATGTAGAAATTATTGGACCGAAAGAGCTGTCCAGACTTTCTTCTTTTGACGCATTACTTATTCGTCAAAGTACCGAAGTAAACAATGAAGCCTATGCCTTTGCTCGAAAAGCACAACAGGAGAATATAGCCATTGTAGACTATCCCGATGCTATTTTAAAATGTTGTAATAAGGTCTTTATGGCCGAAGCGCTTGAAAATGCAAATATTCCCGCACCCAAAACTAGAATTGTTAACCACGATAACGCCAAAGAAATTTTGGAAGATTTAAAGCTTCCTTGCATTTTAAAAGCGCCCGATTCTACTTTTTCCTTTGGAGTAAAAAAGGCAAAAACCGAAGAAGAATACTATACCTTGGTTAAGTCCATGTTGCAAGAATCGGAGTTGATTATTGCGCAAGAATTTTGTCCTTCAGACTTTGATTGGCGTATAGGAATTCTTGACGGACAGCCCTTCTATGCCTGCAAGTATTATATGGCAAAAGGACATTGGCAAATTTATAATTGGAATGCCAAAAACAAAGATGACCAAGATGGTAATGCCGATGTTATGGCAATTGAAGATGTTCCCAAAAAGATTATGGAAACAGCATTAAACGCTGGAAAAATTATGGGCCCGGGACTTCTAGGAATAGATATAAAAGAAGTAAATGGCAAACCCTTAGTGATTGAAATTAACGATAATCCAAACATCGATTTTGGTGTGGAAGATCGCTACTATGGAGATTTGGTCTATTCAAAAATTATTGAGGCACTATTAAAACGCTTAGAAGATAAATAATGAAATATCATTTATTCGAAGTATTCGGAATTGAGTTAGAATATATGTTGGTGAAAAATCAACAATTAAAAGTAGCTCCTATTGTAGATCAATTAATGGTTTCAAAAATGGGTTATGTTACTGCCGATGCAGATAATGGCGCAATTGAATGGAGCAATGAACTGGTGGCGCATGTGGTAGAATTGAAGACCAATGGGCCCACTCCCAACCTGAAGAACCTTTCAAAAAAATTCCACAAAAATGTGATAGAGATTAATAATTTATTAAAGCCTCTAGAAGCAAAACTCCTTCCCACCGCTTCACATCCATTAATGGATCCAAAAACCGAAATGCAATTATGGAAACACAGTTATAGCGAAATATATGCGCTTTACAATCGTATTTTTAATTGTAAAGGTCATGGATGGAGCAATGTGCAAAGCATGCATATTAATTTACCTTTTTATGACGATGCGGAATTTGAAAAGCTTCATGCAGCTGTACGAGTGTTGTTACCTATCATTCCTGCATTAAGTGCGAGTTCTCCTATTTTTGAAGGGAAATACACTGGGTTTCTCGATAGCCGAATGGAAGTCTATAAAACCAACCAAAAAGAAATTCCGCAGATGACGGGGAAAGTGATTCCAGAGCAAGTATTTTCAAAAGAAGAATATTACGAGACCATCTTTAATCCCATTAATCAGGCTATAAAACCTTTTGATACCGAAAATATACTCGACCATCATTTTTTAAATTCTCGTGGTGCTATTGCCCGTTTCGATAGAAATGCCATTGAAATTAGGGTCATCGATATTCAAGAGTGTCCGCTAGCAGATGTTGCCATTGCGGCTTTTATTATTGAAGTGCTAAAACTACTCGTTTCTGAAAAATTAACGACTTTAGAAACTCAAAAATCCTTTCATGAAAATGAACTTTTTGAAATTTTTAATGATGTTATTAAACACGGTGAAAAAGCCGTAATAGATGATACTAAGTACCTTCAATTATTTGGACTCGAAAATGAAATGATAGGTTCAGAAGTTTGGAAATCACTATTCGAAAAAGTGAAAGTCAATCTTCCTTCCAAATACCAAAAGGCCTTAAAAGTTATTTTTGAAAATGGTTCCCTTTCAACTCGTATTTTAAAAGCTATGGGAGATGATTTTTCAGAAAAAAATATTTTAAAAGTGTATGAAGAATTGGGAAATTGTCTTCAAGAAAACAAACTTTTTCTACCGTGAAACTAGTCATTTCTTGTGAACATGGAGGGAATGATATTCCGAAGGATTTTCAAAAGTATTTTCTAAATCAACAAAGCCTTTTAGAGAGTCATCGCGGTTATGATGCGGGTACTTTAGATTTGTTTGAAAAGCTTGTTCCTATAGCTGATTTTTCAGAAAGCAATACGGTAAGCCGACTTTTAATCGAATGCAATCGTTCGCTACATCATCCTAAATTATTTTCAGAAATTTCAAAAAAGCTTCCTGATTCTGAAAGGAAATATCTTATTGAGTATGTGTATTTACCGTATCGAAATGCTATAGAATTCCAAATTCGAAGTTATATAGCCGCAAGAGAACAAGTGCTTCATATCTCGTTACATTCTTTTACACCTTGCTTGAATAAGGTGGAAAGAAATAATGATATTGGATTACTCTACGATTCTAGAAAATTATTAGAAAAAGCATTTTGTGAGTTTTGGAAAAATCTTATTTGGGAAGAAAATTCATTACTAAAAGTAAGATATAACTATCCTTATTTGGGTAGTGCAGACGGATTCGCCACCTATTTGCGTAAGCAATTTCCAGAATATTATATAGGAATTGAATTGGAAGTCAATCAAAAATGGGTAAAAAACAATGCTTTTGATGAATCTATTAAAACATCCCTTATAAATAGCATAAATAGGCTATATTCAAAAAATTAAAGTCGCTAATTACTATCTTTGAAAAAATCATTTCATGAAAATAAAAAATATTGAAAATATAGAACTTTCCTTCTTAACTCTTGAAGACTATCAAGAGCTTAAGGCGGCTATGATACAAGCCTATGTTACCATGCCAGATATGTATTGGCGAGAGGAACAAATAAAAATTTTAATTGATCGTTTTCCTGAAGGACAAGTTGTAGTGAAAGTGAATAATCAAATTGCAGGCTGTGCGCTTTCTATTATTTTGGATTATAATGAGTTTGACGAACATCATACTTACGAAGACATTACTGGAAATTATACCTTTAGTACGCATACCAACGATGGTGATGTACTTTATGGAATAGATGTCTTTATAAAACCCGATTTTAGAGGTTTGCGTTTAGGAAGACGTTTATACGATTATCGTAAAGAGTTATGTGAACGTCTTAATCTAAGAGGTGTGGCATTTGGCGGAAGAATCCCCAATTACCACCAATACAAAGACTCCATGACTCCTAAGGAATATATTGATAAGGTTCGTAAAAAAGAAATCCACGATCCAGTTCTAAATTTCCAAATATCTAATGATTTTCATCCTGCTAAAATTTTAAAAAATTATTTAAAGGGTGATGCGGCTTCAGATGATTATGCTGTTTTATTAGAATGGGATAATGTACTTTATGAGAAAAGAACCAAAAAGCCGTCTACCATTAAAAAAGTGGTGAGGCTAGGCTTGGTTCAGTGGCAAATGAGACCATATAAGGATTTAGATGAGTTAATGCACCAAGTTGAATTTTTTGTAGATGCCGTTTCTGGGTATCGCTCAGATTTTGCATTATTCCCAGAGTTTTTTATGTCGCCTTTAATGGCTGAAAATAATCACTTAGATCCACACGAAGCCATTCGTGAATTGGCACAATACTCCAAGGTTATTGTGGAGAAATTTTCAGAACTCGCTATATCCTACAACATAAATATTATTTCGGGATCTATGCCTGAAATTAAAGACGGTAACCTGTACAATGCTGGATATCTCTGTAAAAGAGATGGCAGTGTGGAGCGTTATGAAAAATTACACGTTACTCCAGACGAAGCAAAGGTTTGGGGATTACAAGGGGGAAATAGTTTTAAAGTATTTGACACCGACTGCGGAAAAATTGGGATTTTAATTTGTTATGATTCTGAATTCCCCGAACTAAGTAGACTACTTGCCGATGAAGGAATGGATATTCTATTTATACCATTCCTAACCGATACCCAAAACGGATTTTCACGAGTTAGAAACTGTGCTCAAGCTCGCGCTATTGAGAATGAATGTTATGTGGCTATTGCGGGTAGTGTTGGAAACTTACCTAAAGTTCATAATATGGACATGCAATATGCTCAATCTATGGTGTTCACACCCTGTGATTTTGCATTTCCTGCCAACGGTATTAAGGCCGAGGCAACGCCAAACACAGAAATGGTTTTAATATGTGATGTGGACATCGATTTATTAAGACAGCTTAATTTATTTGGAAGTGTCCGTAACTTGCGAGATCGAAGAAAAGATATCTTCGATTTAAAAAAGAAATAATTACTTAATAGGCTTAATGGCTTCTTGTCGTGTATTTACATAACGGAAGCCCTTTTTTCCAAAAAACCCTGCTTCTTCCAACATAATACGGATGTCTTTATTCCATTCTTTTATAAAGACAGTGGTGTTTAATTCTATGGCGTAGACAGTATTGTAATGTAAAGGATAATCACCATTTACGGGTACTCCTTCTTGTGAGTCCCACATGCCAAACGTCGTTCCAGAACTATGCCCATAGGTTCCTAAAGGGTGTGTATAAATGGATGGACGCAATCCTTCTTCCCTTCCTTCAGAAAGGGATTTTAATAAAACTTCATTACCTGTTTTACCTACTTCAAAATTACCTGTGAAAATATCCTGAACCCTATTTCCTAATTTAAATGCTTCCTGAAGAAATGCAGGAACTTCTTTCTCACCTTCTTTCAAAACATAAGCGTGTTGCTGACAATCAGTATTGAGACCCACATAGGTAATCCCAAAATCACAATGGAGTAAGTCGCCCGGCAGAATAACATCGTCTTGTTTTCCTTTACTGAAAGACTCTATATGACTTTTTAAAGCTTCATTACTGCGTTGGACATCAATGGTGGGATGAAACCACGTTTCCAAGCCTAAATCGGTCACTTTTTGACGCATCCACCAAACCACATCTTCGGTGGTAGTAACTCCAGGTGTAATCACTTTGGTTGAAAAGGCCTCATCAATAATATCGTGTGTAATTTCCACTAATTGATTATACAACTTCATTTCTTTTTCGGTGCGCGTTTCAATCCAAGCAATGGCTAATTTTTCTGCAGAAACTAACTTTTCTTCCATTTTTTGAGGAAGTGCTTCCAATAATTCTTCATAATCTGTTTTTACCAATCCGTCTGCAATGCCAAAGTATTCTGAATAATTTATACCAATGATTTTTGGGTTTCGTTCTTCAATGATTTCAACCAATCGTGCCCATTGGTCGGGTTGTTTCTCTTTATCCCAAGCTGAGGTGATATTTTCTCCTACATCATAACGTGCCACGGCTAATTTTTCAATAGTATTGGCTTCTTTATTTCGATAAAAAACAAGGATAGTTCTCCTACGCGCATTGAGCCAAGTAGCGGGCAACATGGTTCTCATCACTGGATCTTCGTTGTATTCTCTGGAAATGACCAACCACATATCAATTTGGGTCTCATCCATTAATTTAGGAAGTAGATGATTAAATCGATCTGCCAAAATCTCGTCTTTTAATTGAGCTCTATCCCGTTCTGGAAGGATTTGTGCATTAAGAATTGAAAAGTAAAAAATGAAGAAAATTAAGACGAATCGCATAAATTCTGTATTGTTTGCTTAAATATAAAAAAAGGGAAGCACATACATATGCTTCCCTTCATTTTATTAAAACATTGAATTTAATAGCTTTTTACCAATCGAATAAACTCTGCACGATACCCTTCCTTATCATCTAATTTACCAGCCTCGGCTAAAGCAATAACATCTTCTTTCTTAAAAGTATTGATAAATACCGACTTGCGAAGTTGCATTCCAAAAAGGGCAACAGCTGCTGAAAATTTAAAATCTGCTGAAGCATCCTCGAAAGCTGTATTAGTATCCATCACAACCTTCTCCAAGAGCTTACTTTTTTCACCGTCGGGGTCTTTATATCTAAACTTCACCGTAAATAACTCTGTATTATTGGAAGTTGCAACCGTATTGGTGTATTTTAACGAATCTACTTTTCTAACATACATACTTTCTACACCTACTGGAATAATTTCATACAAAGCAGTTACTGTATGTCCGCTTCCAATTTCTCCCGCATCTTTTGTGTCATCTATAAAGTCTTCATCATTTAGCAACCTATTCTCATAACCAATTAATCGATACGCTTGCACAATGTTGGGATTAAACTCTACTTGTATTTTTACATCTTTTGCAATGGTAAACATGGTTCCAAAAAATTCGGTGCCCAAAACTTTTCTTGCTTCTTGCATCGTATCTATATAGGCGTGGTTTCCATTTCCTTTATCTGCTAATGTTTCCATTTTAGAATCCTTATAGTTACCCATTCCAAAACCTAATACCGTTAAAAAAACACCAGATTTCCTTTTCTCTACAATTAAATCCTCCATCGCTCTATCACTTGATGCTCCTACATTAAAGTCTCCATCTGTTGCCAATATAACTCTATTGTTTCCACTTTTTATAAAGTTTTCTTGTGCAATCTTATAGGCTAATTCAATCCCTTCTCCACCAGCGGTAGAACCTCCAGCACTTAAATTATTTATGGCTTGCATAATGGTTTCTTTTTCAATTCCGCTAGTTGGTGGTAATACCAAGCCAGCCGCACCTGCATAAACTACAATGGATACTTTATCTTGTTCTCTTAATTGATCTACCAATATTCCAAAAGCAGACTTCAATAATGGGAGTTTATTTTCATCACTCATAGACCCTGAAACGTCTAGTAGAAAAACCAAGTTAGATGCAAGGGCTCCTTTTGAAGATATATCTTTTCCTTTTAAGCCTATCCGTACCAGTTTTGCATCCTCATTCCATGGAGATTTTGCTGTTTCTGTTACAATCGAAAAGGGCTGTCCATTCTCTGGTTCGGGATATTGGTAGGAAAAATAATTAATCATTTCCTCAATTTTCACTGCATCTTGAGGAACTTTTTGACCATTATTAATAAATCGTCTTACGTTACTATATCCAGCTTTATCAACATCAATAGAAAATGTAGACAACGGAGCCGTCTCTACCCTTTTAAAAATATTTTCTGGAATGCGGGCATAGCTTTCGTTATCATTTGATTGACCAAGGTTTCCGTAATTACCCCTTACATTAATTCCAGCAGCTTTCCCACTCAGACCTCTAATTAAATTGTTAGACCTTGTAGATCTAACTGCATAGCCCAAAGATTTTTTTCGTTTTCTAATAGAATATCCAGTTATAACAACTTCTTCCAATTGCGCACCAGCTTGCATGCTAAAAGAAATTTCGGAAGTTCCCACCTTAACTCCCTGCTCTATTGTTTGAAAGCCAACATAAGTAAATACCAACGTAGCTCCAATCTGTGTGGTTATTTCATATCTCCCGTCGAAATCGGTTTGCGTTCCGTTTGTTGTCCCTTTTTCGGTAATATTTACTCCAGGAAGAGGGATGTTTAAATCATCTGTAATAATTCCCTTTACGGTGACTTCTTGCGCAAATAGCGAAGAAGAAATAATACATAATAATAATAGTAGTGTTCTCATAACGTTGTGGTTTTTAGTTTATGAAATAAAACTACTATTACTACTTAGGTTTAAAAAATGAGGTTTAGCGAATGGCCTTTATGAATGAGGGAACCCTACTATTTCCGAAACTTTTGCAATACTTCCTTTACTTGGGAACGTTTTACTTTCCCCGTTTCGGTATAGGGAAATTGGGATAAGGTGTACACTTTTTTGGGACGTTCGTAAGATTCTAAAGTGGAAAAAATTTCAGAATAATTAGGCTTTTCTTGTGAAGAAAAATCTTCAACTACCAAAACTAACTTCTCGCCTAAAGCTTCATCTTTTTCCGATGAAATAATAAAAGGAATATTAAAATAGGGTTCTAATTTTTTTTCGACTGTTTCAGGGTTAATCTTCACGCCTCCACTATTAATTACAAAGTCTGCACGCCCCAGCCATTTAAATGAAATGGGAGAAGTAAGTTCTACCAAGTCATTGGTTACAATAGCTTCCGAAGCAATTTTAGGTGCCGAAATTACCAAACAACTTCTCTCATCCGTTGAAAATTTTACATTCGGAAATGCATGATAGACATCAGATTTTGCAAAACCGTTAATTCTTCTGGCTGCCACATGGGTAATGGTTTCGGTCATTCCGTAAGTGGCAAAAGCCTCCACCGATTTATCCTGAAGCATTTCCTCCATTTTTTTTGTGAGGATCCCCCCACCTACAATGAGCTTTTTAACTTTATCAAGGGCATTAATAGAGTGATATAATTGGTAGGGAACCAAAGCGACAAAATCATACGGATTATCATATTGTACCAAGGCATCTTTATCGGGTGCCACCACGTGCAAATCCCATCCTAACACCATGGCACGTACGAGCATCATTTTACCAGCGATAAAATCGGACGACAAACACAACAACGCTTTTGTTCCTTCGCCCACCTTGAAATAAGCGCCTGTAGCTTCGGCACTGTGGATCATTTGTGCTTTAAGTAATTTTATTCTTTTAGGCTTCCCTGTTGAGCCGGAAGTTTGCACCTCAACGTAGTCGTTAAAATTGAGCCACTCTTCTAAAAAAGTAGCCATGCTCACTTCAAAATCATCACCCTGTTCAATTAAGCCTTCAGCAAAATTGAGAATCTCTTCAGCACTTTCAAACGAAAGACCGTTAAGCTGAAATTTTGGATGAATATGTGGTGAGGTTGGTTTCAAAATTTCGTTTTAAACTTCTAATAAAGAATTATCACTTTCAATGGGTGTAGGTGGCGGTGGCGGTTCGACTTTTCCAAAGAGTTTTTCTCCCCAACCCGTCCATTTATAACGCCAAGCCATAATCCCTAAAAATATGGGGTATACGACCAATACAGGAATGATAACATCTACTCCAGCGGCTGGATTGGAAATATCTTTAAAAATAGAATGGGTTTGAAACGCTGTCCAATCTGCAGTCACAAGCAATGCCGCCACTAAATTATTTCCCGCATGAAAACCTAGTGCGAGTTCCATGCCTTCATCCATTAAGGTCATAATTCCAAGTAACAAACCCGTGCCAATATAATAGACCATGATGATATTACCCATTTTATCTACTTCTGGATTAAAGAAATGAAGACTTCCAAAAATAACCGAGGTTACAATAAGTGGAACCCAACGATTCTTTGCCATGACACCAATGCCTTGCATTAAATATCCGCGAAAAAGGTATTCTTCAAAACTAGTTTGTAAGGGTATTAAAACAATTGCTATAACCGCAAGTATTAAAAAAGGAACAAGTTTAAATTGTATAACATAATCCTCTGGATTCCTATAATAATCTAGCAGTGTCATTACAATAGTTGTCACCGCTATTAACCCGAAGCCAAAAGCAAAACGCCCCCAATCTATTTTCCTTCGGGAGGTGGTGACAGCAGTCATGGTTTGTTTGTGTACCAATTTCACCCAAAAATAAAGCCCAGCTAAACCTATGGCAAATGACAAAAGCATTAAAAACAAGGTGAGATTTGACTCTAAAATTCCCATTAATACATTTGGGTCTTCAAGGGAAGCAATGTCGCCCCCTTCGGAAAGAATTTTTATTAATACTCCTATTACTAATGGAATGGAGCCCAATTGCCAAATTAAAAATATTACTACAAAACCTATGATATATCGCCAAGCGTCGTGTAAAGATTGATAGGCTCTTTCTATAAACATGTACTATAAATTTATCTTCTTTAAATCCCAAGGTTTATTGAGTCGGTACCTTAAACATCCATTAATGACTTCAAGGGGAGAAGCAATATTATTAGTGTATAAACTTCCCGTTCCCAAACCTTGTGGCAATTTACTATTTTTTGTGAAGGTGTATTGTGAAATTGCGTTTAATCCTACATTACTTTCCAATGCCGATGTAATCCACCAACCCACGTGGTGCTTTTGAGCCAAAGAAATCCAAGTGTCGCAACCTTTAAAACCACCTATAAAACTAGGTTTTAATATAATGTATTGCGGTTGGATGGTTTGCAAAAGTTGTTTCTTTTCTTCGGAAGAAAACACCCCAATAAGTTCTTCGTCTAAGGCAATAGGTAGCGGAGTTTCTTCACATAATCTAGCCATCTCTTGCCACTGTTTTGGTTTAATGGGCTGCTCTATAGAATGCAATTGAAGATCTGATAATCGCTTCAGTTTTTCTAAGGCTTCGGAAGAAGAAAAGGCTCCATTAGCGTCAACACGCAATTCAACTTCTGAAGGAGTAAATTCTTTTCGAATGGATTTCAACAATTCCAATTCAGTATTAAAATCAATAGCTCCAATTTTCATTTTAATGCACGTGAAGCCATCTTTTAATTTTTCAGAAATCTGTTGCTTCATAAAGGCTTTGTCACCCATCCAAATAAGTCCGTTAATGGGAATGCTTGCTTCTCCATTTGAAAAGGAGGATGGAAATAGCTGAAATTTATCTTTAGTGACAAACGATTTAAATGCCATCTCCACCCCTATTTGTATGGATGGAAATTCGGTTAAATTTTTATAAAGAGGATCTTCACCTAAGTGAATATTGTCACAAACCCATTTCAGTTTTTCTTCATAATCGGGTCGGTCATCCACACTCAATCCTCTTAAGATTCCACACTCCCCAATGCCCCAATTTTCACCTTCATTCAATTGTAAAAACCACGTTTCCTTTGTTCTTAAAATTCCGCGCGAAGTACCGCTGGGTAGTTTGAAGTTGAGAATGTACTGCTGGTTGCTTGCTGTCATTTATAATTCAATAGATTCACCTATGTCTAAAAGCATTAAATCCTTTCCTGCATCGTAGAATTTCTTTTTGGCTTCTTCATGATTTATTTCAATATAGCCAAAGGTGTCGTAATGAACTCCCAATACTTTCTCACATTGCACAAAATCACTAGCGATAATGGCATCATCAATGCCCATGGTAAAGTTATCTCCTATGGGAAGGATGGCTAAATCTAATTTTGTGGTCATAGGAATAAGTTTCATATCCATAGTTAATGCCGTATCACCAGCGATATAAATATTTTTATGTTCCCCTTCTATAACAAAGCCTCCGGGCTGTCCGCCATAAGAACCATCGGCAAAGGAAGAAGTATGAATAGCGCTTACATATTTTACATTTCCGAAATCAAATCGCCAATTTCCTCCGTGATTCATGGGATGCACGGTAATCCCTTTGGCTTCATAATGGCTTGCTATTTCCCAGTTGCTTACAATGGTAGCCCCTGTGTTTTTAGCGATGGCTTCGGCATCTAACACATGGTCTTGGTGTGCATGCGTTAATAAAATATAATCTGCTTTTAGAGAATTAATGTCAATTTTATCCTTAGAAAGTGGGTTGCCAGAAATAAAAGGATCTACCAAAATGGTAGTGTCTTCAACATCAATTTGCAAGGAATTTTGACCGAAATATGTAATCTTCATGATACCAATTTTTTTCTAGTTAAAGATAGCAAACAGAATAGCAAACAGAAAAGTACTGAGTGCTACTTTCTTTAATTCGGAATCTAACAATCGCGGTTCTGTATTTTTAAAAACCGTTTTCATATTCAGAATAAACGGAATAAAGGCTATGACATACACAAATTGCATGGCATCCCAATAGTTTAAAATACTATACCCCACGGTACAAAGCATTCCGAAGAGCAATAAAAAGGCGTGGTACTGTTTTGCCTTTTCAAAACCCATTTTTACGACAAGGGTTCTTTTGCCCACCTCTGCATCGTTCTCAATATCCCGAAGGTTATTTAAATTTAAAACCGCGGTGCTAAAACATCCTATGGCAGTGGCGGGTAACAATAATTCCCACTGGAGGGTTTTTGTAAACAAAAAATAACTGCCCAACACACTCAATAATCCAAAAAATAGAAACACAAATACATCCCCTAGACCAGAATAGCCGTATGCATTTTTCCCCACTGTATATTTTACGGCAGCAATAATGGAGGCTATCGCTAAATTGAAAAACACAAAAGAGAGTATGAAATTTTCATTGCCAAAAGACTCAAAAATGAGGATGGTAGCTAGGAAAAAAGTGATGGCACCGGTGACAATCATCCCAACCTTCATTTGTTTGGGCAAAATAAATCCCGACGCGACCATACGTTTTTCACCTTGTCGGTTAGCATCGGTTCCTTTAATGCCGTCACCATAGTCATTGGCAAAGTTGGATAGTATTTGGAAACCATTGGTTACTAAAATAGCGAGCCAAAATATAGTAGTATTATAAAACGCTCCTAAGCAAATGGCAGATCCCATTGAGAAAAGAGAAGCACTTTCAAAACAAAAGTCTTCAAACCCAAAAGAACTTCCCACAATGACTCCAGAAACCGAAAGTGGTAAGGTTCGTAAACGTGCGGCTGCAATCCAAGCTTTTAGTGTAGTCATTCAATAGAATTGAATGGCAAAAATACCTTTAAATTTTATAAATTCTTTCATTACCTCCTAAATCATTGACAGTTTGGAAGTTAAAAATGGTTACCATGTATTTAGAAAAAAAATAGTATTTTCATTTCCATAAACCATCTAAAAACGAATTGATGAAAAGAAATATCGACATCGGCCTACTTGTTCTTCGTGTAGGAGTTTCTGCCCTTATGTTAACTCATGGCTTCCCAAAATTAATGCGATTTATTGAAGGAAATATGGCCATTGTGGGAGACCCTATTGGTGTGGGAACACTCATATCGTCCATCTTAGTGCTTCTTGGTGAAGTCGTGGCACCAGTACTAGTATTAATTGGTTTAAAATCTCGTTTTGCTGCCGTGGTAAGTGCGGCCACAATGGCTGTTGCGGCTTTTATTGCACATGATGGTGACCCCATAGCCAAAAAGGAAAAGGCATTATTGTTTTTTATAGCATACGTTGCTATTGCCTTAATGGGTGCTGGAAAATTTTCGGTAGATAAGAAATAGTTAATTAAAGATTTTAACCAGAAGTTCTTTTAGTAAATCCCCTTGCGAAAGATTAGCAGCACCAACGCCTTTGCTTTTCATATCAATTTCACGAATGGCACTTACTATGGCACTGACCTTTTTCATGGGGTAGTTTCGTGCGGCTTCTTGGTATTCTTTAATAAAATACGGGTTTACCCCCAATGCTTTTGGTGCCGTGGACTTGTCACTAATAGAGTGATATTTAAGCAGTTTTGAGAAAAAACTATATAGCAAGGCAACGGTCATTACAATAGGGTGGTTTTTAGAATTTTGTCCAAAATATTGCACAATTCCAAAGGCTTTTTTTATGTCTTTAGTGGCAATGGCACTTTGTAACTCAAAATTATTGAAGTCTTTACTTATCCCAATATTTTCTTCTACAATCTGTGGTGTAATTTGCTCACCAGGTTTTATAATGAGTTGTAATTTTTCTAATTCATTATTTACCTTGCTTAAATTATTCCCCAAAAATTCAGTGAGCATTTGAGATGCTTTGGGTGTAATGGTATAGCCCTTCCCTGCTAACACTCTTCGAATCCAATCTGGCACCTGATTTTCATACAATTTATTACTTTCGAAGAGAACGCCACTTTTCTTTATGGTTTTGGCTAATTTTTTCCGAGCATCTAACTTTTTGTATTTGTAGCAAATCACCAAAACGGTTGTAGGTTGTGGGTTTTCAACATAAGAAACTAGGTTTTCGATGGTACGAGAGAGTTCCTGCGCTTCTTTTACAATTACCACCTGCCGTTCTGCCATCATGGGGTATCGTTTGGCGTTGCTAACAATATCCTCAATCGTTATATCCCTGCCATAGAGCACCATTTGGTTAAATCCTTTCTCTTCTTCAGAAAGCAAATGATCTTCAATATAATCACTTATTCCATCAATATAATACGGCTCCTCACCCATTAAAAAATAGATAGGCGCAATAGTGCCTTGTTTAATATCGCCAATGATTTGTTTTACCTGCTCTAAAGCCATGTAGAATTATGAAAAATGAAACAGAAAACGTTTCTTTGTTTTATGCTGAAACTAAATTTTCCAGAATATTCCTTTCGGTTCAAAAATAGCGAAAACAAACGGTTGATTTTTGATCCTATCCGAAAAAAATTTATGATGCTCACTCCCGAAGAATGGGTTCGGCAACATACGGTTCAGTTTCTTATACAAGAGAAAGGGTATTCGGCTTCTTTAATCAATGTTGAAAAGCAACTCAACCTCCACGGCACTAAAAAACGTTATGATATTGTTGTGTTTAACCCTAACGGAAGCATCTTCCTTATTGTAGAATGCAAAGCTCCCACTATTGAAATAAACCAAGAAACTTTCGACCAAATTGCACGTTATAACCTCGTGACGCAAGCCGAATATTTAATGGTTACCAATGGACTCGACCATTTTTACTGCCAAATGGATTATAATAACGAGCGGTATGTTTTTTTAAGGGAATTGCCTTAAAGATTTACAAAATAATACTTGCAAAGTTTAGGAATTTAATTTTACTTTGTATTTCAAAGTACTTTAAAAAATACATCATGAAAACTAATAGACTTACCTTTATTCTCATCACAGCAACTATTCTATTGCTTATCCCTTTGGTTGCCATGCAGTTTACTGAAGAAGTGAATTGGACACTAGCCGATTTTCTAGTGGCAGGTGTATTATTATATGGCACGGGGTTGCTATGCGAGTTAATTTTAAGAAAAGTAAAAAAAGTGAAACTACGTATAGCCCTATGCATAGGTATTCTAATTGTACTATTGTTAATTTGGGCTGAATTGGCCGTTGGAATTTTTGGCACTCTCATTGCTGGAAGTTAGCACCTATTTCGAAAGGATTTTATACCTTTAGTGAAGGTATAAGTTCTTTACACAATGAAAGAAAGCAGTTTCACTATATATAACAATCTTACAATTCATGCTCCCGTCGAACGTGTTTTTGAAGCTATTAGCGAACCTCATCACCTAATAAACTGGTGGCCTCAACGGTGTACTGGAAATCCAGAATTGGGAGGAGCCTATAATTTTTATTTTACTCCAGAATACGATTGGTACGGGGAAGTGAGTCAAATAGAAAAACCACATTCATTTTATATTAAAATGACTCAGGCAGATACCGATTGGGACCCTACCACTTTTAGTTTCGATTTGGAAGAGGAAAACGGAAAAACCCAAGTGAGGTTCTCACATTCCAACTGGCCAGCTTGCAATGACCATTTTAAAATTGCTTCCTATTGTTGGGCAGTATTATTAAAAGGGCTTAAAGATTACTTAGAAAGAGGAGACATTGTTCCATTTGAAAAACGTTCATAAATCTATACCAATGAACCCACAAAATTACCTCGAAAGCGTCACGAAACAATTTCAGTATTACAAAATGCTTGGGGATAAAACCATAGCGCAATTAGAAGAAAAAGATTTTTTTTGGCAATACAATCCAGAGAGTAATAGTATTGCCATTACGGTAAACCATTTATGGGGAAATATGCTTTCCCGCTGGACAGATTTTTTAACTAGTGATGGTGAAAAAGAATGGCGCCAAAGGGATTTGGAGTTTGAAGACATAATTAAAACAGAAAAAGAATTACTTGAAAAATGGGAAACTGGTTGGCAATGCTTATTTGAAGCCTTAGCCTCCCTCAACGATACCAATTTTGAAACTATAATTTACATCCGAAATCAAGGGCACACCATAATGGAAGCCATTAATAGGCAACTAGCACATTACAGCTATCACGTAGGGCAAATAGTATATATAGGAAGAATGATAAAAGGAACAGATTGGCAAAGTCTTTCCATTCCTAAAGGAGCTTCCAAGGCATTTAATACCGAAAAATTTTCTCAAGATAGAAAGCGACAACATTTTACTGATGAATTCTTAAAAGACAATAAAAAATAATCCTCTTTTAAGAAAAACTTTATATTTGAGAACTAACTCAAAAAAACAACTCCATGTTAGGACTAGTACTCATTTATTTTATTGGAAAGTATTTTTACAAATTAGCCGAAGATTTCGGTAAAAGCAAATGGGGTTTTGCTATTCTTGGCGTTGTTTCTTATTATGCTGGTGCTTTTTTAGGGGGAATTATTTTAGGGTTAATATCAATTTTTTGGGAAGACTTTGATATAGAATACATGAGTGATATGCAACTAGGCCTTATGGCAATTCTTTGGAGTGTTAATGTGTGTTGGAGTATATTCTCTTTTAAAGAAAATTTGGACAAAAAACCAAAAGGAAGAAGAAGTTGTTTCTATAGACGATATTGGAAAGTCTTAATTGGCTACTTCACTTATAAACTTAATACGATAGAGGCGTAATTCTTCTACATCATAATCGCCATCAAACTCGTCCATGGCTTCTTCTATTTGATCAGTTTCGGCTTCTAAAAAATACTCGTGCAATTCTTCTTGTTGCTCTTCATCCAAAACTTCATCAATCCAATAGTTAATATTCAGTTTGGTACCGCTATACACAATGGCTTCCATTTCTTTTATAAAATCGGGCATATCAAGTCCTTTGGCATTGGCGATATCTGTTAATGCAAGCTTCCTATCGACACTCTGAATGATATAAAGCTTTAATGCACTATTACTCCCTGTAGATTTTACAATAAAGTCATCTGGACGGATAATATCATTTTCTTCAACATAATCTGAAATGAGCTTCACGAAGGATGCACCGTACTTTTTGGCCTTTCCCTCGCCCACTCCATGCACGTTAGAAAGCTCATCTAACGTAATAGGATATTTAAGTGCCATATCCTCTAAAGAAGGGTCTTGAAAAATAACAAAAGGGGGTAGCTTTAACTTATCAGCCACCTTCTTCCGTTCATTCTTTAATAATTTAAAGAGCTGTTCATCGGCTACATTACCTCCAGACTTTTGTGCGGTAACCACACTATCGTCATTCGCTTCTTTATAGCTATGATCTTCTGTCATCATAAAGGATGAAGGAGAATTTAAATAGGAACGACCTTCTTCAGTTAATTTTATAACACCATAGCTTTCAATATCTTTTTTGAGAAATCCTGCCACTAAAACCTGGCGTAATAAAGCCATCCAGTATTGTGGTTCATGATTTTTTCCAATACCAAAAAAGCTTTGTGTGTCGGTCCTATGTGATTTAATTAAAGCATTCACTTTACCTACAAGAACATTGACAACTTCCTTTGATTTATATTGCTGATTGGTGTCTTTTATTACTTTGAGGAGCATGGCTACTTCATTCTGGGCTTCAATTTTCTTTTTAGGATGTCTCATATTATCATCCATATCGCCTCCATCACCCGTTTCATTATCAAATTCTTCCCCAAAATAATGAAGGATAAATTTTCGTCTGGACATAGAAGTTTCAGCAAAAGCCACTACTTCTTGCAATAAGGCATGACCTATTTCCTGTTCGGCCACCGGTTTACCACTCATAAACTTTTCTAGCTTCTCTATGTCTTTGTAGCTATAAAATGCTAGACAATGCCCTTCACCTCCGTCACGTCCAGCGCGCCCCGTCTCTTGATAGTAACTCTCTATACTTTTGGGAATGTCATTATGAATTACATAACGCACATCGGGCTTGTCGATCCCCATCCCAAAGGCGATGGTGGCAACTACCACATCGGCATCTTCCATAAGGAACATGTCTTGATTTTTCACTCTTGTTTTAGCGTCTAAACCCGCGTGATACGGAATGGCTTTAATTCCATTCACCTGCAGTGTTTGCGCCAATTCTTCTACCCGTTTTCTACTTAAACAATAAATAATCCCACTTTTCCCTTCGTTTTGTTTTACAAAGCGAGTGATGTCACTATCGACATTCTTTGTTTTTGGTCTAATTTCATAATATAAATTAGGTCTATTAAAGGAAGCTTTAAACGTATTGGCATCTTGAATTCCAAGGTTCTTCAAAATGTCTTCTTGCACCTTTGGTGTTGCCGTTGCTGTTAACCCAGCAATAGGAATATTATCCCCTAAACGTTCTATAATTTTCCGAAGGTTTCGATATTCGGGTCTAAAATCGTGTCCCCATTCGCTAATACAATGTGCTTCATCAATGGCCACAAAGGAAATTTTAACGCCTTTTAAAAAATCGACATTCTCTTCTTTGGTAAGAGACTCTGGTGCCACATACAATAATTTGGTAACCCCAGAAGTAATGTCTGCTTTTACCTGTTTTATTTCAGTCTTGGTAAGCGAAGAGTTAAGCACGTGTGCAATACCATCTTCAGACGAAAGCGAACGCAAGGCATCCACTTGGTTTTTCATTAAAGCAATTAAAGGTGACACCACGATGGCCGTTCCGTCTTTCATTAATGCTGGGAGTTGGTAGCAAAGAGATTTTCCGCCACCTGTTGGCATAATTACAAAGGTGTTTTTCCCCGCCAACACACTTTTAATTACATCTTCTTGAAGCCCTTTAAATGAAGTAAAGCCGAAATATTTCTTCAGAGACGCAAATAAATCTGTTTCGCTCACGCTTGTAGTAATTTAAATTTTTTAGATGCAAAATTAAATTGTAGGAACTCAATAACAATTGTAATTTTGCAACCTATTGGATACTATTGAATCTAATTAACGTAATTGAGGTTAGGAACAATTAGTTTTTTCCATTACTAAAGATACTAATTTCTTAAAAAGGAACAAACTTAAAAAAGTCTAAATTTTGAATTATTACAATACCATTATAACCGTTGCTAGAAAAACGATTGAAACTGAAGGAAATGCAATATTGCATTTAGCTACTTTGGTTACCGAAGAGTTTGCAAAAGCAGTGGATTATATTTATCAATCAAAAGGCAGGGTGATTGTAACTGGGATAGGTAAAAGCGCTAATATTGCGACAAAAATTGTAGCAACTCTTAATTCTACCGGAACGCCTGCAATCTTCATGCACGCAGCAGATGCCATTCACGGAGATTTAGGGATTATTCAAGAAAACGATACGGTTATTTGTATTTCAAAAAGTGGTAACACCCCAGAAATAAAAGTGTTGGTTCCTCTAATTAAAGCAAGTGGTAATAAGCTCATGGCAATTACATCGAACAAAGATTCCTTTTTAGGGGTTCAAAGTGATTTTGTGCTTCATGCCTATGTTGAAAAGGAAGCCTGCCCTAATAATTTAGCACCCACCACCAGTACCACGGCTCAATTAGTCATGGGAGATGCTTTAGCCATGTCACTTTTAAACCTTCGCGGGTTTTCAAGTAGTGATTTTGCGCGTTTTCATCCAGGAGGTTCGTTAGGAAAAAAATTATATTTACGCGTAAGTGACTTAACATCCTTAAACGAAAAGCCCCAAGTAACGCCAGATATGAGTGTAAAAAGAGTGATTGTTGAAATTTCTGAAAAACTATTAGGAGTTACTGCCGTTGTAGAAGATGAAAAGATCGTCGGTATTATCACAGATGGTGACTTGCGTAGAATGCTTACTAAAGTAGATAATATCGCTGGACTTACGGCCAAAGATATTATGACAAAAAATCCGAAGAAAATTGATAATGACGCGATGGCTGTTGAAGCTATGGAAATGATGGACACCAATGGAATTACACAGATTTTGGCAGAAAAGGATGGTAAATACTCTGGCGTAGTACATATTCACAATCTAAGTAAAGAAGGAATTATTTAATGACAGCCAAAAGCAAGAAAATAGGCCCCGAAAAGGAAATGTCCTTTTTAGACCATCTTGAAGAATTAAGATGGCACCTTATAAAGTCTACAATGGCAATTATGATTCTTGCAACGGTGGCTTTTATTTTTAAGGATATCATTTTCGATGTAATTATCTTTGGTCCTAAAAAAGCAGATTTCCCAACTTATAGGTTTTTATGCAAATCGGCACAAGCCATAGGATTTGATAGTTTTTGTTTTTCTGAATTACCTTTCAGGGTTCAAAGTAGGACCATGGCAGGTCAGTTTTCGGCACACATCTGGACCTCAATTACAGCAGGATTTATTCTTGCTTTTCCATATGTTATTTATGAATTCTGGAAGTTTGTTAGTCCTGGACTTCATAAGAATGAACGAAGCAATGCTCGTGGTTTTATTATTGTGGCTTCTCTTTTATTCTTTTTAGGAGTGCTTTTTGGGTACTACGTAGTTACTCCACTTTCTATAAACTTTTTAGGAACCTATCAAGTGAGTGAACAAGTTTTTAACGACTTCGATTTAAGCAGCTATATAGGATTGGTAAGAGCCTGTGCTTTATCTAGCGGACTTATATTTCAATTACCCATTATCATTTTCTTTTTAACCAAAATAGGATTGGTAACACCACAATTCCTCCGAAAATACCGAAAATTTGCATTGGTTATTGTCCTCATTGTTTCGGCAGTAATTACCCCACCAGATATTGCTAGTCAGGTAATTGTAGCGATTCCTGTACTTATTTTATATGAGGTAAGTATTCTTATTTCGGCTAGAATTATAAAAAAACAGAACAAAAAAGCAAAAGCCCATGGATAATATCGTAGAAGAGTTTAATGCGTACCGTTCTAAGATGAACGAAAAAATGCTTGAGGATAATAACAAGATTATTAAGCGTATTTTCAATTTAGACACCAATGCTTTTACTGAGGGCGTTCTTCCGAAGAAAACCAAAGAATTATTAGGATTAGGGAATTCTTTAGTGCTTCGATGCGACGATTGTGTTCGTTATCACCTAGAAGAATGCTATAAACTTGGGGTCACCAAGGAAGAAGCGGTGGAAGCCATGAGTATTTCTTTATTAATTGGAGGAACTATTGTTATCCCACATTTACGAAGAGCCTTTGAATATTGGGAAGCCCTAGAAAATAATTAGTATTTTTAGCGTTATTCTTTTCAGAAACAAAACGTAATGAAGTTAAAAGCCGAAAATCTTATAAAATCCTATAAAGGCCGTGAGGTCGTAAAGGGTATTACAGTAGAAGTAAATCGCGGAGAAATTGTAGGACTTTTAGGCCCTAATGGAGCTGGAAAAACGACTTCATTTTATATGATTGTGGGGTTGATAAAGCCCAACGGTGGAAAAATTTATTTAGACAATACCAACATCACCACCTACCCTATGTACAAAAGGGCACAGAATGGGATTGGATATTTAGCACAGGAAGCATCCGTATTCCGAAAATTAAGCATTGAAGACAATATTTTAAGTGTCCTCCAACTTACCAAGCTCTCTAAAAAAGAGCAAGAGCTAAAAATGGAATCGCTTATTGAGGAATTTGGTTTAGGGCATATCCGTAAAAACCGAGGCGATTTGTTAAGCGGTGGAGAACGTCGAAGAACCGAAATAGCCCGTGCCTTAGCCACAGACCCTAATTTTATTCTTTTAGATGAACCCTTTGCCGGGGTAGATCCTGTAGCGGTGGAAGATATCCAGCGTATTGTAGCACAATTGAAAAACAAAAACATCGGTATTTTGATTACCGACCACAATGTACAAGAAACCCTTGCTATTACAGATAGAACCTATTTAATGTTTGAAGGAAGCATTCTAAAACACGGAATTCCTGAAGAACTTGCCGCAGACGAAATGGTGCGTAAAGTATATCTTGGGCAAAATTTTGAGCTTCGTAAAAAGAAGTTAGAGTTTTAATAAATGAATCATTTTTTTCACATATCAAGCGCTAAAGAATATTGTGAAAAATCTATTTTAGCATTTCAAGAAATCCAAAATTTTAATGATTATAGAAAAAGAAGGCATCCGTATATAATAAATGATGAAGATTACACTTCTTTAGATGGTTATAAAAAATACGAAGACGAACCTTTATTATTCTTAAAAGAAAATTTAGATTTATTTCTAACCAATAGTTCTAGAGTTTCAAGAATATTTTGGCCTACTAGAAGAAATTATAAAAAAAGAGGTGAAGAATTAAGACATCTTATTCAATTAGATAATAACCATCCTTTAAAAACTAGGAATTTAAGGAATGTTTTAGAGCATGAAGATGAAAATATTGATGACTGGCTTGAAAATGACACATCAGTCAAAATAAAATATTCAATTAGTGATAAACCACCATTTATTAATACTATTTCTTCTTCTAGCAAAGTTTACCCTCCTAAACATATATTTCTCTTTCATTTCGATAGACTAGCGTTAAAATTTTATCACAATGAGAAAATATATGATTTAAAAGAATTATTTGAAGCTATTAAGGATGTTTGTTCTAAGTTAAAAAAGGGTTTAAATTAAGTTTCTCGCCAAACCAACGAAATCAACACATACAAAATTATAAGTATGGGCAATGCTAAAAACTTTAGTATTGCTAATAAAATAATTGCCAAAAGTAAAAATACATACCGTTGTTTATTTTCTTTAAAGCCCCACGTTTTAAACTTAAACGCAAAGAGATGAATTTCCGCATTCAGTAAAAACGAACTTAACACCGTAAGCCCCACCAAAAACCATTTATTGAATACAATATCTTGAATCATATGTGAATACTGAAATTCAAAAATCATAGGTAAACTTAAAATAAACAAGGCATTGGCGGGTGTAGGTAAGCCAATAAAACTGGTGGTTTGTCGCGTATCTACGTTAAATTTTGCCAATCGGTATGCCGAAGCCACCAAAATTAATAGCCCAATAAGCGGAAAATAACTATCAATGCCAGTTTGCCACGCCCGTGCCGAAAAGATATCGGTAAGCGGACGAATTTCATGATACATAGACACTTGAAGCAATTGTACCATCACCAAACTGGGCACAACACCACAAGTAACCACATCTGCCAAAGAATCGAATTGCACCCCTACTTCACTTTGTGCATGGAGCAATCGTGCAGCAAGACCGTCAAAAAAATCGAAGAAAATACCTAGAAAGACAAAAATAGCGGCAATAATTAAATCACCAGAAACCGTAAATAAAATAGCGACACCACCACAAAGCAAATTGAGGGAGGTTATGGCATTAGGGATGTGTTTTATCATAATCTTTAAAAATCCAATGTAAAAATAGCAAAGATATTGCGACAACTACAATATGAATGCAAAAATGTAGTTTACTATTCTGTAAAATAGTGAGATATTTGCACAAAATGAATTGCTTGAAATGCCTATAAAAATTATACAATTGATATCCTTTAACAAGAAAGGCATTCCATCTTCCTCTATATCAAATATTAAAGTAGGATGAATAAGACGGTACTTTTTACACTTTTACTACTTGGTATTTCCCTTTCGGCACAGACGGTTCGAAAATATTCAAACGAATTTATGAATATTGGTGTGGACGCTGCTGCTTTTGGAATGGCAAACGCTGTAGTGGCCTCTACTAGCGATGTAAATGCTGGGTACTGGAATCCTGCAGGTTTATTAAAATTAGAAGACAATCAAATCTCCTTAATGCACGCGGCTTATTTTGCCAATATTGCTAGTTACGATTATGCTGCTTTTGCGATGCCCTTGGATAAGGAAAGTGTGGTGGCTTTTTCGGCCATACGTTTTGGGGTGGATGATATTTTAAACACCACACAACTAATCGATGACCAAGGAAATATCGATTACAACCGTATTAGCCTCTTTTCTACAGCCGATTACGGCTTTACTTTTTCCTATGCACGAGCGCTTCCGTTAGACGGTTTAAACGTTGGTGTAAATGCGAAAGTAATTAGACGAATTATTGGTGATTTTGCTTCCTCTTGGGGGTTTGGTTTGGATGCTGCCCTTCAGTTTGAAACCAAAAGCGATTGGCAATTTGGTGTTATGGCTCGTGATATTACCACAACGTTTAATGCCTGGAATATCAATGAAGAAAAATTTGCCGAAATATCAGGCGCTGTGGAAGGACAAAATCAAGAATTACCCGAAACTACCGAAATTACCTTACCGAAACTTCAATTAGGGGTGGCAAAAAAATGGGTGTTTCATTATGATTTTTCCCTGTTAACCGAAGTAGATTTTAATTTCCGTTTTGCCGAAACCAACGATGTATTTTCTTCCTCTTTTGCGAGTATGACACCTGCGGCCGGAGTTGAATTTGGCTATATCGATTTGGTTTTTGTACGCGTGGGTGCCGGAAATTTTCAAAATATCACCCAACTGGACGGAAGCGACTCTGTAGGATTCCAGCCCAATATTGGCGTTGGTTTTAAATACAAAGGAATTCAGGTGGACTATGCCTTAACCGATATTGGTGACCAAAGTGCGGCTCTATACAGCAATGTATTTTCGTTGAAATTGGATTGGAGTTTGTTTAGATAGTTGGATTATTGGTATATTCGATTTTTAGAACATTTCCTTTGAAACAGATAGTTTACTTATTTCTTTTTCTTTTTTTTCTGAACATCCCTTCAGAAGCACAAGTCACAACCCTTTCTGAAGCTGCTGAAATCAGTATAATCACCATTGGTCCAGGGAAAAATCTGTACGACAAATTTGGGCATAGTGCCTTTCGAGTAAAAGATGAGGCCAACGGAATCGATTGGGCGTATAACTACGGAACCTACGATTTTAACACCCCTAATTTCTACACCAAATTTGCCCAAGGAAAACTGAATTACAATTTAAGTGTTGCCTATTTTGAAGCGTTTTACCAAAATTATGTTCAGGAAAATAGATGGGTAAAAGAGCAGGTTTTAAACCTCTCCTCTACTGAAAAAAAGGAACTATTTCAATACCTTCAAAACAATGCAAAGCCAGAAAACAGAGGCTATTTATACGATTTCTTTTTTGATAATTGCGCTACCCGAATTCGCGATGTTCTTAAAGCAGTATTGGGAGAGGAACTACAGTATAATGATGGTTTTGTGACAGAGCAATATACATTTCGAGAGCTTATTCAAAAAAATGTAAAAGCCAATACATGGGGTAGCTTGGGGATGGATGTCGCAATTGGTGCTGTGGTGGATAGACCCGCAACAGCTTGGGAATATCAATTTTTGCCACAATATGTTTTTGAAGCGGCTGCCGTGGCAACAGTCACAAAAGGCAATACGAAAGAACCCCTTGTAATAACCACAAACTCTTTATTTGAAAATACACCCCAAAAAGACACATCCAACTTTTTAATGAGTCCGTTATTTGTCTTTGGACTTTTGGGGTTGATTATTTTATTTGTGACCTACCAAGATTTCAGAAAAAGAAAAAGAAATCGGTACCTCGATGGAATTATTTTCTTTAGCACAGGTTTCATAGGGGTGTTACTTCTGTTGCTTTGGATAGCAACAGACCATTCCACTACAGTAAATAATTATAACCTATTGTGGGCTTTCCCCTTGTCATTGATTTTATGTGTAGCCATTTCAAAAAAACAACCCAAAACATGGTTGCGTAAGTATTATGCCTTTTTACTCATTCTATTTGCCTTGCTTTGTCTTCATTCTATTACGGGAGTGCAAACCTTTGCCATAGGATTTACACCCCTCTTTGTCGCATTGGCAATACGATATATCTATGTGTTTTCATTTTTGAAAAAGCAGACAGCGAGTAGAAGTTCTAAACAACCAACTTAAACCCTAAAGAACCGCACCACACACTATTCACTACTCACTATTCACTACTCACTACTCACTATTCACTATTCACTACTCACTATTCACTATTCACTACTCACTATTCACTACTCACTACTCACTATTTATTGTCCCCTAAAAAAGATAATGGTACTCAAGGTTTTAATAACGATGCTTATATCGAGGAAGATACTTCGTTTTTTAATGTAGTATAAATCGTATTGCAGTTTTTCAAGGGCATCATCTTCACCCACCCCGTATTTATGATTTACCTGTGCCCAGCCAGTTACTCCGGGTTTTACAAGATGTCGTACTTCGTAAAATGGAATTTTTTCAGAAAGTTCTTTTACAAAAACAGGGCGTTCGGGTCTAGGGCCAATTACACTCATATCGCCTTTAATAACATTGATAAATTGAGGAATTTCATCAAATCGGGAGCGCCTTAGAAAACGCCCAAACTTGGTCACACGAACATCTTTTTTATCAGCAAATTGAGCGCCATGTTTTTCAGCATCTTTCACCATGCTACGCAGTTTGTATATTCGAAAATGTCTTCCGTTTTTACCCACTCTCATTTGAGTATAAAAAAGTGGCCCCCTATTTCCAAATAAATTACCAAGTAGAATGATAGGAAATATAATTAATCCAAAAACCAATCCTATTACCGAAAAGAGAAGGTCTAAAATTCTATGGAAAAACAAATACAACTTATTCTGGTTACTACGACTAAAAGGAAAATAGCGATAAAAATCCTTGTCTACGTGCTGAACAGGTACTCGATGGGTAATTTCTTCATATACTTGAGTGTATTCCCTAATTGACACCCCTTGTTCCAATAAACCAATTAGTTTATTATATAGTAAAACCGTAACATTATCACTTTGTGAAGCCGCGATGACAATTTCACTTATTCCTTGTTCTTCAATTATTTTTTCAATGTTATCTAAAGAATATTCTTCTATGTTATAGAAATTTAATTCATCCTTATTTTTACCCACATTAATAAACCCATTCACTTTATAGTTTGGATCTGATTTATGTAAGGAAGTTATGATTCCTTCCACTTTTTTTCTATTAGCAATTAAAAGAATTCTTTTATGAAATCTAGGTGCTGAAATAAGAAATATATAGGCATACCTCCAAAGAAATAACGCAACATTAATTGATATATAAAAATAGACAATTTGAAGACGATTGGCAGGTAAAACAGGTGCAACAAAAGGCGTAAGTAGATAAACTAAAACAGTTACCGAGGATGCAAGAATAATATTTTGTACAACAATTTCAAACTTACTCGCTTTTTGAAGATCGTATAATTCAAAAATCGTAGCAAAAATGGTTAGATACACGGCAAGTACAATAGACCAAAACCAGCGCTCTTTTTTTATAATAAAATAATCAAAATTAAAAACGGTACCCACTAGATATAACACTCCTAAAACAGAAACAATATCAAATATTCGTAAAAGAATTTTACGTTCTGATATTTCAAAGTGAATGTTCTTATTGTTCATGGACGGTTTTCGGTTGTCTGTTGTCTGTTACGTTTTCCAATTTTTTTCTACATACAAAATAAAAGCAAATATTTTCGCACCCAATGCGTCATATTTTTGAATTAGTTCGGGTATTTCAGATATTTTGTATAGTACTTGAATCGTTTCTAATTGACCCTTGCATTCAAGTAAGGAAGCATGTGAATAAGTCAAAAATTTAATAAAATCTTGCTTAAATCGTCGCCTTCCATATCCTTCAATTATATTATCTTTTACGCTCTTTGAAGATCTTCTAACTTGACTTCCTTGTTCATACAACTCAAATTTTGGCATTTTTAATGATGCGTGATGCACTTCAATAGAATATGCAAAAGCTAAATTATAAATATCCAAATCCTTATAACTTTTCATCATGACATAGTTTCAGTTATCGGTTGTCTGTAATCGGTTGTCTCAACTCAGAACTGACAACTCAGAACCGAAAACAGACAACTGATTCCCCAAATTTACTGAAATTTCAATCGCCAAAAAGCTTTATCCAACTATGTTTTACATATTCCCAATCATATCCTTCTACTTTATCCCTAGCATTTTTAACGATACTTTTGCATAAGGCATCATTGCTACAAAGAGACACAATAGCGTCTACAAAGTCCTCAACACGATTAGGCGGCACTAGAAGGGCATCTTTACGGTTTTCAAGTAAATAGGGTATTCCTCCAACTCTGGTAGAAATTACAGGCAGCCCAAGTGCCATGGCTTCTATCACACTTACGGGTGTATTATCGAAATTAGTAGTGTTAATAAAAATATCATAGTCTGATGAAAGTTGAACCCATGCCTCTTTGCTTAATTTACCAGTAAACCTAACAGGCAGCTTTTTTCGCTCGGCATATTCCTTACATTTTTGTAGAGAACCGTCTTTATCGGGTCCTACCATACATAAGGTAGCTATAGGGTACAATGCCTTTATTCTTTCTAGAAGTTGAATGGCTAAAAAGGGATTATAAATTTCTGCAAAAGAACGTACCCAAAGTAATTTGGGAACCACATGAATGCGTTGTTTAATGGGATACTTATCAAGTTGAATGGTATTAGGAATACAAATCGTATTTTGAAATCCTTGATCTATAAAAGCGTGCAATAAGTACTTTGATGGGGCTACATTCACCTTTGCTCCATGAAATAGTTTTTTGGCTTGATTAGGTGATTTTGCTAAACGTTCTGGCAAGTTCCCTCCGTGAAGAATAGGAATATATGGAAATTGAAACATCCTACACACATTACCCACCGCAACAGCGTACCAGAAATTTTGAGTACTATAGGTATCTATAAGGACACAAACCGCATTTTTTCTGAAAAATAGAACCGTATAAAGCATCTCAAACATACGCAAAAACTTATTCTTTTTTGAAGATGCTGTCACTATTTCGTACCCTTCTCTTTCTAAATTATTTGAAAGCACATCGATGGTAGAAGTAGTTGTTTTCTCACTTTGTGAGAGCTTGTTTCCTATGTAAAGTATTCTTTTTTTCAATGTTAACAATAGAAATTATAGATAATCCATAAATAAATGCAGGAGCTGCAATACGCATAGAACTATGGTTAATAGTAAGGAACCAAAAGGCTAAAAAAGCGTAAAAATAAAGGTTCGACTTCTCTTTAAATCGAAACACTAAAGGGGTTAATAATAAAATAAAAAGAGCCACCATTCCAAAAATCCCATGTTCTGAAAGCATTCTACTCACTTCATTATGTGAGGCAGAAACTCTTCCATACTCTTCCTCTCTAAATTCTTTTACCTTTCCCACTCCAATTCCTGTAAGTGGGAATTCGTAGAAGGCTTGCAATTCTGAATCAAGTAACTCTGCCCTTCCCGTAGTTAAATCAGTTTTCTCCCTTCCCGATGCATCTTGGTTAGCATAGCGTTTATCAATTAACCCATAGGTTTGGATAGAGCTGTAGCCCCAGGTCAATATAACCGCCAAAAGCACAATGCCCGCCTTGGGCACCAACGATATTTTCTTTTGTTGGCTTGAACGTAAAAAATAAATAACAAAGAATAATACGGCACAAATACCAGCGGTGATAACACCCCCTCTTGAAAAGGTGATGATGGCTCTATAACTTAAAAAAATAAGTAGTGCTAAATCTATACCATTTACAAGCCTATTTTTTACGTATAGCAAACGCGTAAAGAGTATAAACATCCCCAATCCTAAAATAGTGGCTACTTGGTTGGGACCAAAGCCACCTGACGCCTCAAAATTTGATTGTGTCCCCGATAATACATCGCGAATGGAGGGGGTATAAACATATAAATACACGGTCATACTTACAATAGGTAATAATAAAGCCTTTAGTATGTTGTGAAATTGTTCTATAGGTATCTTTCGATCATAACAATACAGAGCGGAAATACCAATACAGATGGGGCCACTTAAATTAAACCCTATGGCATTAGCAATATTGGTGTCATAATCCAAATTGATGGCCGAAAATAATATCCCTGGCATAAGGCATAACAAATAAAATATAAACGGCCACGATTTTCTATTAAACCCCCTATAAAACATTCCTAGAGTTAAAAACATAATTACCGCATATTTAGCAAATTCATAGGTAAAAGCTCCTCCTGTCATTCTTGAAAATACCTCAAAACCTGTAACATAAGCAGCAGCAAGTAACACATCATCATTTCTGTTCCCACTTCGTACTATCTTCCAAAGAAAAAATGCTATAGCGATAAATAGAATAAATTTAGACAAAAAAGGAAATAAATACACCGTGAAACCTATCCCTAAGTGAATTAAAACAAGCTGTAAATAAGTTCCCTTTAGTTGCATAAAATTAGGCGTTGTAAATTTCTAGAAGTTGCTTAACAATAGAATGATTGGAATATTTATTAACTATTTGATCTTGAAATAATTTCCCATGTGCTACCCGTAGTTCTTTTTGTTCAATATAATCAATAAGTGACTCTTTCAAAGCAATAGTGTCTCCAATAGGTACAACTTTACCATACAAGCCCACAACCTGTTTACAATATCCAGCTTCCGTAACTACAACAGGAAGACTTGCTGCTCCATATTCCAACAATGCCATGGGAAGTCCTTCCATATTAGAAGAAAGCACTCCTATAGAAGCTCTTTGTAGCCATTGGTGAACATTTTGCTGAACCCCCAAGAACAAAACACTACTATCTAAGTCTACTTTCTGGACATATGATTTTAATTTGGCAGAATAAGCATCATTTTCATCTTTACCAATAAGCCAAAGCTTCCACTCTGGATACGACGCTTGAATTGTTTTAAAGGCTTGTAACAAATTTAGATGATCTTTTGGAGGTTTTAGATTAGCCAAACAAACAATTGCCAATTCCTTTTGGGTATTATTGTTAAACTGAAATAAGGAATCTGGCACAAAATTAGGAAGATACGTAACATTCTTCGCTTTTAAATTTTTAACGCACCAATCTTTCAACGTATTATTTACCGTTAAAATTTGATCAAAAAAATAAGAACAGAAAACTAACATTTTATGATCTTTGGCCTTCATTTCGACTCTTCGCCCATGATGTTCATGCCAAATCAATTTAAGACTGGGATGTCTAATCTTTAGTAACGTCGCCCAAAAGAAAGAAGTGCCATGCGCATGAATATGTGTAATTTTTTCCTTCTTTATAAAAATAAGTAATTGTTTAAATGCCTTAGTATCAAAAGTAGTTTGCTTGTTTACAAAAAGGTATTCCACTTGAGCGTCTATCTCTTTTTTTAAAGGTCCCTCTAGCCTTGTTACACACAAATACGATTTTTCAATTAGTCCTAAAAGTATATTCGCGGTATTGACTGCAACTCGCTCGGCTCCCCCAGCCTCTAAAGAATCTATCAATTGTAAAACTTTCATGACAAAATTTTTATAATGCCTTCTTCAAAACGATCTAATGTATAGTTTTGTGACCACTTTTGTCCTTCCATAGACATTTTTTGTAATTGGTCAGTCTGTTGCCATTGTTCCACTAGCATTTTACTATCTACTTCTAAAGTACCTTCTAATAAAAACCCACGACTACCTTCACCTAACATCCAAGGGACACAAGAAATACGAGTGGCTATAGGAATTGCACCCCAAAACATAGCTTCCGCTACTACCTTTGGCCAACCTTCCGATTTTGATGGGAGAATTACAAAATGATTTTGTTTATAAGCCTTTTCTAAATCCTTAAAGGTTTTATTACCGTGAAGTATGGCTATGGAAGTGAGGTTCTTTGTTTCAATATAGGATTGTAACGTGCTACGCTGATTGCCTTCTCCAAAAAATTCGATGGTGGTGGGAAACCCAAGATGATTCAAGTTCTCCACTAATTGAAGCGCATATAGTGGTTGTTTTCCTTCTGAAAGAGTTCCTACAAACATCATCCTGAATGGTGATTGGAAACTTTTATGAATTGCTTGCTTAGGCACTTCCTTTTTTGTATAGCTTGCTGTAAAAAATGGAATTATGTTTTTTGTTTGGCGAGGCCACTCTCCATACACCAAAACTTTCATTTTTTTGGTTAAAAAGGTATTGGACAGTATCCATTTTTGAAATCGATAACTCAAAGGTTGTTTTGCTTTAGGATCCCAATTACCAGCATATTTAGCCGTTTTAGATTTTCTTGGAAAAAGTATTTGTGTTATACATCCCAACAATCCAATATTTCCAGGGCAGCGCAGGTGAATATGATTACTTTTTAGCATAGCCAAAAAGATTTTCAAGTTTATTACAGGAATACTTACCATTGCTTTTAGAGCTTCCAAAAAGGAAATTATTGAAATGGCAGGAATATTCTTTATGACAATATTAGAATGCTCATAAGGAAGCAAAATTGGAGAGATTTCTTCATTTATTATACAAGGGGCAACAATAATGACTTTATCCACATATTTCACCCATAGATTCATTTCTTTCACATACGGTCCATAGGCATATACTTTATTCCCGTAAATAGTGTGTGGTGTATGTGAGATAATGCAAAAGGTCATGGTAACAATGATTGATAAAAAGCAATGTTCTTCTGAAGAATCGAGGCCTTATCATACTTTTCAAGTACCGCTTTACGAGCCTTTACACCAATTAATTTTGCCTCTTCTGGATTTTCGATATACCAAATTATTTTCCTTGCAATGTCATTAGGTTCGTAGACATCACATAACAACCCTGTAACAGCATGGTTGATAGTTTCTGGACCTGGTCCATATTTAGAAAAAACCACAGGCTTTTCTAATAACATTGCTTCTAAACATACTAGCCCTTGAGTTTCCATATGGGATGGAAAAACACAAATAGAGGCCTCAGAATAATGTGTATCTAAGACATCCCTAGGAACACTTCCGTGAAAATAAACATGCTCAAAAATACTGTTGTCAAGTTCCTTTTTTAATGTTTCTATATAGGAATCTCCATTTGGATAAAACCAATCACGACCAAATAAGTGAAGCTCCTTTTTTGGATATTTTTGCCTTACCAATTGAAACGCTTTTAATAATTCACGAACTCCTTTTTTTTCACAAATGGTGCCAGCAAAAAGAATTTGATTATTTTTTGTAGGATGTTCTAACGGTGTTTTCTGAGTGTCTATCGGATAATTTATAATTTCTAATGGCTTATCATGATAAGAAAGGTATTTTGAAGTGTGCTCTTTAACATACTTCGAAACAGCAATAAACGCGTCAGCCTTTTTAAACGACATTTTTTCAACCAAACCTTTTCTCCAGTTAATTCCTCTTTTTTCAGCTTCAGCAAAAAAATGATGTCCTCCATGTAAACGAATAACCTTTTTTATTGGTTGCCTTCTTGAAATAAACGCCATACCCAATTCTGCCGATTCTAAAATATCTATTGGATTTTTTGAATGAATTTCTCTTATTTTTCTATTAATAACCTTTGCATTATGGATAAAATCTGGGATTATATTTTTACTTTTTGGCATTCGATAGAGAACAACTCCTTCGTCATATAATTGGATTTCTTCTGAACTCTTTCCAGCCCCAATAATAGTTATTTGGTGTCCTTCTCGAACAGCTTCTCTTCCAAAGGTTTGGATGAATGTTCCTGCCCCTCCAGGAGACCATAGGGGATATTCATGAGAAAGAAATACAATATGCATTAGCTCAATATTTTTAAAATTTTTTCCGAGGCTGTCTCGGGATTATTTACTACAATGTTAAACCAAGATTTAATAGTGGTGTGAGGTTTATTCATTGCTTTTTTTAATACTTGAACAATATCAAGTTTGTCCTGAAACCAATACACAGCATCTTGAGTGGGCATGCTTCTAAAATGTTGAAATTGATAAATGGTATCTACAGACCAGTTTGCATCTTTTTTTACGTCATAATTGATGAAGATACAGGGTTTTTGAAACATCCCAAAATCAAATGCCATGGTCGAACCTACATTGATCACCACATCGCAATAATAGGCCGTAGAAACTAGCAACTTAATATCATCCTTAGTAGGGTAAACTGCAGTCCACTTACTAGTATTAAAATTCCATAATGGGGGTGCCTCTTTAATAAGATTTGGGAATTTCTCTAATACCCAATCATACCTACCCGAGACATCCACAGGACATCTTCTAAACAAAATCATATATTTTGATGCTAAGCCTTCTTTGGTAATCGCATCAGCTATATCATATAAGTATTCTGGATCATAGGGAGAAGTTCGCGTATCGTCCCCAGAAAAACAAATAAGATTTTTGGTTTCGTCTAAATGATATTTAGTATAGAATTCTTGTTTAGGAATAATATTTTCTGGGTTAGTATAAAATTCAAACTGTGGCGTTCCTGTTACGATGATTTTATCTTTTTGAATTTCAGGATAATACTGTTGCATTTCCTCTTTCATATACTTAGACCAAACCAAATATTTGTCTGCCCTAAGTGCCAATCGAGCCTTGGGTAGATTATCCCAAGAATAGATTACTGTTGTAGTAGCAATTTTTAAATCGCGAGCAACCGCAAAAACCGTGGGTGCTTTTAACGCTCGCTGGTGAGTACAAAACAAATGATGTGGACTTTCTTGTTGAAAGATTTTTGCTACTTTATGGTAAAACGAATTCTTTTTAATTGCTTTATCATATTTAGTTTCAAGCTTTATAATCGTGTTATAGTTTGAAATAAAATGGGAAACAAAAACAACCAAGAAATAAAACAACTTTAGTTTTACACTTTTATGGTTCTTATTCCAAGCGTTAAGTATGGTAGGGTTATTTTCGATATTAGCATTGTATTTTAATCTTGACAAATGAATAAGCTCCCTAAGAAATTTTTCTTTTATACTTTCTTTATAGGGAGGAAGTACTATGTCATGTTCAAAATGTACTTCCTTTTTTAGTATGGAAAGTGTTTCTGTATCAAAATTATGCAGGAGGGTAATCGCAATTTCTGGGTTTTTGAACACACTTGAGTATAGATAATTCTTAATCCCAATTCCATCGGGTACCAAAATCCATATTTGTTTTTTTTTAGCCATTAATAATCCCTAAATAATTTTTGATGATTGATATTCCAAATACTTCCCTCCTCTAAGTTTGCCATAAACAATTCGCTACTATTTCCTACACCATAACTTGCCATATCCTCTGGAACTCCTCTTTCTATTTGCAACATAGCGTTTATAATTTCATTAGCTTCATAGTTTACATTCACAATATGTTCATGAAGACTTCTGTTTTGCTGTCGCGTCCCTATATTGATAGTGGGGATACCATAATACGGCGCTTCTCGAATTCCTGCGCTGGAGTTTCCAACAATAAACGATGCATTCTTTAAAAGGGTTAAAAAATATTCGAAACGCACCGATGGAAAAACACGAATATTAGGGTTTCCCTTAAGCTTTTCATACGCTTTTAAAATGGCTTTACTCCCCAAATCATTGTTTGGGTAAATAACCACATAATTTTTAGACGATTGTAAAAGCGCTGTTACAAATTCGGTGGCGTAGGCTTCCATATTTGCAACCTCGGTGGTAACGGGATGAAACATAGCCACCGCATATTCTTCAAAAGGAATTTCATAATGTGCTTTAACCTCTTCCAATTTGGGAAGGTTTTCTGAAAACATAATATCCACATCTGGTGAACCAATTACAAAAATTGATTCTGGCAATTCACCCATTTGTTCTAACCGTGTTTTTGCTTTTGTGTTAGACACAAAATGAATATGGCTCATCTTACTAGTGGCGTGACGTATTAACTCATCAATGGTTCCCGAAACCTCCCCCCCTTCAATATGAGCCACCAAAATGTTGTTAAGCGCTCCTACAGATGCTCCTGCCAATGCTTCTACGCGATCCCCATGTACCACTATTAAATCGGGTGCCACTTCTTTTATATAAGCAGAAAACCCTTCCATAGTTTTTGCCAAGGTTAAATCCATAGTAGTTTCGTGGGTATGATTGGAGAATGTCGCAAGGTTTTTAAAGTTACAACGCTGGACTTCCAACAGGGTATATCCATAGGTTTCTAATAAATGCATTCCTGTAACAAAAAGGAATGGCTCATAGTTAGGATGCGATTCCAACTTTTGAATGAGAGCCTTTATCTTTCCGAAATCGGCTCGGGTACCTGTAAGAAAAACAATTTTTTTTAACACTATTTTACAATATAAGCGATGGCGTTAGAATATGGAAGTTTGTGTATCTCTTTGGTATCTTGAAAAAAGTCGTCAACTGCTTTGTTAGTGCCTGAAAAAGCACCATAATCATCAAATATTATGATTCCACCCTTACTTACTCTGTGATATAATTTTTCCAAGATATGTTTTGTTGGTTCGTATAAATCTACATCAATATGTAAAAGGGAAATCTTTAAGTGAGGGTGACTATCTAAATATACATCTAAAGTTTTTAGGATGTCGCCTTTAACAATGTCCACATTCTTTGCTAGGTTTTGCTTTTCTAATAAAGAGTTTAACTCTTCAAAAGAAATACTTTTCCCTCCATTGGTTTCCTTAACAAAAGCTTCTCGTTTTAATTTGTCTTCTTCAAAAGAAGCTTCAGGAAAATCGCCAAAAATATCAAACCCAATAATTTTCCGACTCATAGTCTGTTCTAGTAAATCCCGAAACTTAATCCATCTAAAAAAAGAGTTGCCCTTAAAAATTCCGAATTCCACAATCTCGCCTCTTATATGGGCGGTTTGTTTAAAAAACTCAAGATGGGTTATAAACTTACTAAACCTTGAAGGATCTGCTGTAGCATAAAACCCATTCTCATATTCAAATCGCCTTTCTAAATCGTAAATGGAGTCTTTCATGCAATATCAGAATTTTGTAATTGTACATTTTCGTTTAAATCATTTGCTGCTTTTTTTCCAAGTATTTCATTAAATCTCTCTGCCAAAATCTCTCCCGTTCCAGGCCTTTTTACCCAAATATTTTCTTTGGTAAAAATAGCTCCTTTTTTAATAGGGGCTATGGTGCAAACAGTGGCAAAGGCAAAATCAATAGTAACTTGTTCTTCTTTAGCGGGCGCTTTTATTCCCCCACGCATGTGCCAAATCTCCTTACTACTTATAATCAATTCTTTACAAGCTTGTTCATCCATACTACATACAATATCCGGCCCGGTACGTTCCATATGGTCTGTAAAATGGCGTTCTAAAATAGAAGCTCCTAAGGCAACTGCTGCCAAACAAGCATTATTATTTAAGGTATGGTCGCTAAGTCCAAACACTCTATTGGGAAAACTGTTGTGCATTTGTTGCATGGCTCCTAAGCGTACTAAATGTATAGGCGTAGGATATAAATTGGTGGTATGTAAAATAGCTACAGGAACTTTTTGTGCATCAAAAATAGCAAGCGCTTTTTGAATGCTCTCTAACGTATTCATCCCTGTACTTAAAATAACTGGTTTTCCAAAAGAGGCAATATGCTCAAGAAGTGGATAATTATTACATTCACCACTACCTATTTTATAACCAGCTACATCAAATTTTTCAAGTCTATTGGCGGCGGCTCTAGAAAAAGGGGTTGAAATAAAAATCATTCCTTTAGACTCTACATAGCGCTTTAATTCTAATTCGTCTGCTTCGTTAAGAGCACACCGCTCCATGATTTCATAAATAGACACCGAGGCATTTCCAGGTATTACCTTTTTTGCGGCGGCACTCATTTCGTCTTCCACAATATGAGTTTGGTGCTTGACCACCTCGGCTCCCGCTCTAGCCGCTGCATCTACCATTTCTTTGGCAATCTGTAAGGAACCTTCGTGATTAATCCCTATTTCAGCAATTACCAAAGGGGGGTAGTCATTTCCTATTTTTCTTCCTGCTATTTCTATAAAGGGATTCATGCGTCTTTAAAATGAGTTAAAATATAGTTTGCATAGTCCAAATCTTCCTGAGTATCAATATCAATATGGGCAAAAGGATGCTCGACAATAAAAGGAATATTTTTTTTCCCAAGGAGGTTTCCTTCTTTAATAATTTGAGATTTCGCAATGTACAAAAGACCATTTTCGAAATATAAGGGCTCTAAATCCTGACTACGTTGTCCCATTGTATAATTAAAAGGTTCAAATCTACCTTCTATTATTTTGCCGAATTTTTGATGATTTCGTGTAACTGTCATTAAACTGTCACCAAGATGATTTTTAAACGTAGAATATGCTTCTGCGAGTAATTTTTTGGGTCGTAAGGGATTGGTAGGTTGCAAAAGAACAATGTTTTCAACATCGTTATCTAATTGCAAAATAGCATCCTGTAAAACCTCTATAGTAGGTGTGGTATCCCCAGAAAGTTCTGCTGGTCTGTCCAAAACCAAAGCTCCATAAGCAAGAGCAATTTCTTTTATTTCAGGATCATCTGTAGAAACAAAAACAGCATCTACTACGGATGCGTTTGTTATAGCAAATTGAATAGAGTGTGCCACCAAAGGGTTTCCATCTAAAGGAAGGATGTTCTTTTTAGGCAATCGTTTTGACCCGCCTCTGGCTGGAATAATGGCAATGGTTTTCTTCAAAGTATCAATCCTATTTAATGCTAAAGGTAGTGCATAATTTTTACAGAGGAAACAGTCTTTTAATCGTAAATACTCTGTTTTCCTTCAAAATTTTTAAAAAATAAGGGTTTAACTTTGTGTAATTCTTTTTCATCCATATTCCACCATTGTAAAGCTTCTATTTCAGAAACTATATTTGATGTAAAACGTTTTTTTATCTCTTTTGCAGGAACTCCAGCAACTACACTATACGGAGTAACATCTTTAGTCACTACAGCTCCACTTGCAATAATGGCTCCATTCCCTATAGTTACATTTCCAACGATTATTGCATTATGACCAATCCAAACATCATGACCAATGGTAATTTTTTTAATTTCTTTAAGTTTACTTAATTCCCCATCAAATAATTTCTTATTAACATAAGTAGAAAGGTAGTTTACTGGATGATTTGTACTATGTATGGCAACATCTGCTCCTAATTGACAATACTTCCCTATTTCGACATCTCCATGAATAAAATTGTTATACCCCAAGGTAGTCGCATACCCAATTTTAATTTTTCCAGAAAAGTTACAACGGTCTGGCACCCCATTTTTACCTTCAAAAGTTACGTTTTGAAGACCTCTAGGGTATCCCGAAACAAGTACCCCTTGTTTAACTATGGGTTGATTTAAAAAGTAATATAATATTTTCCGAATTAAACTTTTAATAGTCTTAGTATTGGGTTACATTCCAAACTTAAGGAATTAAGAAGACTTTAAAACCAATCAAATCCATTTTTTATAAAAATGATTTGATATGGAAGCAGTAATAGCATAAATGCTTTCCTTTTCATCTTGGGATAAACGATATTTCCATTTTTCTGAATTTTTTTTTGAATCCCTTTTAAATTCTTCATTAGATTTTGCTTGCGTACTAGCAGTAATATATTTTTTTATAGACTCATTAAATTCTAAATCTAAATATTGACACATAGACTTAAAATGTTGAAGTGGGTTTATCGATAATTCCTCATGCGATATATAAAACCATTCAGGATATTTTTCTTGATATTCCTTTACTTGAGCATAAAAAATCTTCCATAATAATGCAGCATTGTCTACTATACTTCTAGAATCTTCTTCTTTTTTAAAGGCTATAACCTCCCCTTTAAAAGGCTCCAAATTTCCTATAAAAAAATCAGGCTGTTTTAGAAAGTGGTCAAAATCAAACCACCAATTCTTTTCTTTAATACTTAACACATAAGCGGCAGGATGCCGAATAAGTATTATGGGTTTTATTTGAAAGGTATTAACCAACCAAGGTATTGAAAAAAGTGCTGTGGGGTCTTTTAATAATTTAATTGGCTTGCTAGCCCTTCGCAACCGTTTTTTTAAAGATTGATACGTATTATGTCCCTCGTAAGAAGAGAAAAATTGCTTAAAAGCCGTTCTATAATTTATAGTAAGGTAGTAGTTAAGTAAAATAGATAGTTTTTCCTTTTCTATGCTTTTAGTATGTACTTTAGGATACCAAAAATCATAATTAATAATACCATATCGTTTTATGCGGTTTAAATTTAATGGCTCAATTATAACGTCCACTTTTCCATGAGCCTCCAATACCTGCCCAACCCAGGTAGAGCCAGAACGATTTGAGCCAGTTATTAATATGGGTTGTTTAATACTCATTTACCCCTTTGTTTAACCCCCATTTCTTATAAAAATACTTTTTACAATAACGGCTCATAATCACAAGCACCACTCGTTTTTTAAACCATAAAGGGAGCTTTGATTTGTTCCTTTTAGGAATTTCTATGGTTTTTATGGAAGATTTCTCCAATTTATTAAAAATCGACTCCATCCAACTTGTAGGGGTATTCCCCATATGATACGCATAATTTTTTACGGTTGCCAAACGCCATAACTTTGCCTTTTCAACAGGAAAATCGATATAGTCCCTATCAGCAACACTTGCGTAGGCTAATTTACTTGCTCCTTGGGGAGCATATTGAAAGACCTCCTTTCGCAACGTTGCCACAAAATGACCACAACCTACCACAGCACTAAATTCTTTCCTTTTTACAGTAAGTTGATACTGCAGTCTAATTTGTTTTTGATACATAGTTTCTGCTTTACCAATACTCTCGGCAAATCGCATCATATCTTCTGGATTACAAATACTTTGAAACACAAGTATTCCTTTTAAAAATCCATCAAACAACGTATTAACAGTATATGTGTTATAGACTGTTCCATGGGGAACGGGTGAAACCATGCCTGCTTCAGGAAAATTAACAAAAACTTCTTCTACCCCCTGTATCCAACCTTTTGTAAACAATACGTCTCCATCGCTTATGGTAATAAGGGGTTCTTGAGCTTCTCTAGCAATAGGAATAATAGCGTCAATTTTTCCAACATTCTCTTTATAATGAACTAATTGGTCTATTTTTCCATCAAGATACAATTGTTGTAAATAATGGGTCACATCTTGGCAACTTCCATTATTCACAATAGTTAATGCACTTTTTTGATGTTGCGTTTTAATAATAGATTCTATACATAACTTCGTTATTTGCATTCCATGCTCAAAATAATCGTTCAGATTCGGAATAAAAACGGGTACTATGATACGATGATAAAAATCACGTTCAATAGTCTTATTTTTTTCGGGATTTGAACCGATTCTCATGGTAACCTACTTTAAAATAATTGTTAATTTTCTTGAAATCATGACAACAAACAATTTCAAATTTATAACATTGAATAACCAAAATGGGTCTAATTTGAACAAATTAATTATTGATTTTCTGAATCTTTTAGGAATGGCTCTGAGTTGTTTTCGAACCACATTATTTAATAGTAGATGATACTCCTTCTTAGTAATTAGTCCGTCTTTCCTTGCTTTTAAAAGTGTGATTTTTAAATACTGAGGTTGTTCAACATATTCATTTTTTAATAATTTACTATTGCTTTGATGCTCTCTATAAAAGGCTAATGGCTCATCAAGATAGTAAAACTTGGTATAAAAAGAACAACGAGACCAATACTCGGCATCTTCACCTGCTTGGGGCATTTTAGTGTTAAAATATCCTACTTGTGAGGCAATTTTTTTCCTTATTAAAACACTAGACATCATTAGCGTCCAATTCCCTATCATTCGTAATTTAACATCTCCATGCTTCACATCTGGAGTCCCTGGCCTACCAATAATAACTCCAGTTTCCAATCCCTGATAATCTATTACTTTACAAGGAGAGTGCACTAAACCATATTCAAGATTCTCCTCCAATATCTTTACTTGGGTTTCCAATTTATGTGGTAACCAAAGATCATCATCATCAACAAAGGCTAAATATTTACCGCTTGAATTTTGAATTCCCAAGTTACGTGGCTTAGAAGGCCCCCCACTATTTTCAATTTTAAAATACCGAACCTTTGGAAATTCTTGACATAAAACTTCATTCTCACTATTGGGTGTACCATCATCAACCACAAGAACTTCGAGATCTGAAAAGGTTTGGTTGTGTACACTTTCAAGCGTCAATCGAAGCAACTCGGGACGATTGTATGTAGGTATAATAACACTAACCAATGGCATACTCATATTTTTTTAATACGATTTACAATTCTTTTCAAAATTCCTTTTAGACTGTTACGTTCTGCTTTTTTACGTTTCGCCTCTAGTTGTACAGCCACCTTATAATCTTCATATTTTGACCCATAAAATTCATAAAGCATTCTTTCATCTTCTGTTTTTTTATTGGCTAAATATTTAGGGTCATTACTTACACCAGATAAATCGAACAGTGTTAAGAAATAATCAATATGCTGAAAGGTAATCTCTTTATTTTCGAAGCATTTAATAAAATAAGCTCTGTCTGCACCCATTTTATAAGTCTCATCATACAAACCCATTATTTCAAAAACACTTTTTTTAAAAAACGTACTTTGATGAGGTAAAGAAGTTTTCATAAAATAGTGGGGTGGCAACAGTTCTGGATACATCTTTTGCCCTTGTTCAAACTTATAATCGCCATAAATAATATCTCCTCCAAAATGAGGATGATTTACAAAATCTTCTATAGCTGTTGGTCCAGTTAAAATATCTCCGCTATTCAAAAATAAAAGGTAGTCTCCTTTAGCCTTTTTAATGCCTTTATTCATAGCATTGTAAATCCCAGAATCCTTTTCAGAGATTATTACGTGTATATGTTTTTTTTGTTGAAATAAGGTATCCACACTACCATCTGTTGATGCACCATCAATAACTATAAATTCAATACCCTTATATGTTTGTTGAACAACAGAATCTATGGTCTTCTTTAGACCAGAAACATTATTATAGTTAATGGTAATAATAGATACTTTTGGAGCCATTTATATTATTTTAATTTCTCCAACCAGATATTTCCTCCATGATTTTTATACGTAATTGGCATTTTTTTAAAAGCTTCTTTGTGGTGTTTATGTAGATAATGAGAAAAAACCTTAATGCTATAATCACGATTATTCATTAAAAAGGTCCTCAACATATAGTTTTCATTCCAATTTCTTCCTTCAAATACCCATTTTTTAGGATATTCAAATGGATAAAAAATATCATGAAAATGAATATAAACTCCTCTTTTTAAAAGGGGTAAAATCTCAAAAAAAATATAATTAACATCACTACCGCATTTTGCTACGTGAGTACTATCCACAAATAAAATATCTCCCGCTTCTAAACTTGAAAAGAATGAAGGCTCAACTTCTTGCACTTTTTTTTCAAGAATTCTGGTTTGCTTTTTGTCTGTTTCTCGTATGTTATTATAAAGTCGCTCTGGATTTGGCTCAATCAATGATAACTCAATTTTATTGTCAAAAAACAATTCGTTTACATCGAGCATTAAAGCTGATGAATGCCCAGAACCAATTTCAATAATTCTTTTAGGCTTTAAATGCCGAATCATGGAATACAGAATAGTTCCATCAGTTTCTTCATACATTCCATTTTCAAATGCATATCGCAACCCATCCACTTTCTTTTCAGAATATGGCATTTCTTGGTAATAAATAGAAAGTGTTTCGCCTACAAAGGTTATTTGTTCCTGAGTATTTAAGTTTACATCTGCTATAATATCCCTATCAACTCCTTTCCATATTTCATCTTCACGCTTCATCACATCTTGAACTGAAACAATTGGTGAGTAAAAATGTCCAGGAGGATAACAAGCGTTTTGAGAATAAACTTTCGTTTTCTCATAAAGCGTTTTTATATATGGTAATTTATTTAAAATGTCTTTAATCTGTTTTTTCATTTCCTAATGCTTATACCATTCATACATTTTAGTCAACCCTTCTGCTAATGAAACTTGCGCTTTCCAGCCCATAGCATTTATTTTTGAAACATCGGTTAATTTTTTCATAGTGCCATCAGGTTTATCTTTATTAAAAACAAAGTCTCCTTGAAACCCTATTACTTCTTTAAGCATATTTGCTAAGGTTTTTATGGATACATCAGCGCCTGTCCCAATATTCACGTGGGTGTTTCTCACTTCTTTTTTTGTGTGATCTGTCTCGGCATCATAATGCTGCATTAAAAAAATACTCGCGGCTGCCATATCGTCTATCCAGAGAAATTCTCGCATAGGTTTACCGGAACCCCAAATTTCAACTGTGACTTCTCTGCTTTTGGTAATTCCAAAATTTGAAAGAGTTTTTAGAATTTCTTCCTTGGAAGCTTCTCCATTAACACCAACAATAGGAAGTCTATTTAAATCCTTTTTAATTATATTCCAATCATTAAATGCAAGAGCCTTCCCCAAATGAATCTTACGCAATAAAGCAGGCAAGACGTGTGCTTTTTCTAAATCGAAATTATCATTGGGTCCATATAAATTAGTAGGCATGGCCGAAATAAAATTGGTGCCGTACTGCAAATTATAGCTTTCGCACATTTTGATGCCTGCAATCTTAGCAATAGCATAAGGCTCATTGGTGTATTCCAACACATCGGTAAGTAAATAGTCTTCTTTTAAAGGTTGGCGAGCGTTTTTTGGATAAATACACGTACTACCTAAAAACAATAATTTTTTCACTTTATATAAATAACTCTGATGAATCACATTGTTTTGAATCATCAAATTATCATAGATAAAATCGGCGCGATAGGTATTGTTAGCTGCAATTCCTCCCACTTTGGCAGCGGCTAAAAACACATACTCGGGTTGTTCCGTTTCAAAAAAAGTAGCAACGGCTTGGGTATTTCTTAAGTCTAATTCAGCACTAGTTCTCAGCACAAAATTTGTATAGCCTTTTGCCTTTAAACTTCTCAGAATAGCACTACCTACGAGTCCTTTATGTCCAGCAACATATATCTTGGCATTTTTATTCATTTGTTATTCAAAATAATTAAGGGTTTTATACCCACCCTCTTTTAAATATTGCTCTTTTTGCATGAGTTTAATATCACTTTCCATCATCTCACGAACTAAGTCTTCCAGACTATATTCAGGAATCCAGCCTAATTTTTCTTTGGCTTTTGAAGCATCACCCACTAGTAAATCTACTTCGGTCGGGCGAAAATAATTAGGATCTACATTTACCACTTCCTGTCCCTCTTTGATAGGAAATTTGGCATTGGTTGAAGATTCAACAAAGGCTTTTTCTTCCACTCCATTGCCTTCAAACCGAAGGGTTACTCCAATTTCAGCAAAGGCCATTTTTATAAAATCTCTGACTGACGTCGTTACCCCAGTTGCGATGACCCAATCTTCAGGTTTTTCGGCTTGGAGAATCATCCACATCATCCGCACATAATCTTTGGCATGCCCCCAATCACGCTTGGCGTCAAGGTTTCCAATAAAAAATTTATCCTGAAGTCCTAATGCAATTTTCGCCGTGGCACGAGTGATTTTTCGGGTTACAAAGGTTTCACCACGTACTGGTGATTCGTGATTAAACAAGATACCATTACAAGCAAACATAGCATAAGCTTCTCGATAATTTACTGTCGCCCAGTACGCATATAGTTTTGCCACCCCATAGGGACTACGCGGATAAAAAGGTGTCGTTTCTTTTTGGGGTACTTCTTGCACTTTACCATACAATTCGGATGTGGAAGCTTGATACACTTTTGTTTTGCCTTCTAAACCTAAAAAGCGGACCGCTTCCAGAATTCTCAACGCTCCTATTCCATCGGCATTAGCAGTATATTCAGGAATTTGAAACGAAACTTGCACATGGCTCATGGCTGCCAAATTGTATATTTCATCTGGCTTTATTTCATGGATTAATCGAATAAGATTGGTACTATCGGTCATATCCCCATAATGCAAAATAAAATTGCGATTATCGGTATGAGGGTCTTGATACAAATGGTCTATTCTATCGGTATTAAACAGCGACGATCGCCGTTTAAGTCCGTGTACAACATAGCCCTTCTTTAATAAAAACTCACTTAAATAGGCTCCGTCCTGTCCTGTAATTCCTGTGATAAATGCAACTTTCATGTTGTAACGCTATTAAATATTTGGCAATTTAAGCATCTTTAGCCTAGTGTTCCTAGTTTGAATCTAACAATTTCCTATCAAGTAACCTTTGATATAATGATAAATATGTTTCTACTATTTGTTCGATATGAAACCTCTCTCTAATATCTTTTATAATCATTTCCGAATTAAAAGGAACTTGTAAACCCCTTTTTAGGGCATCAGCAAGTGCATCTTTTGAGAAATCTGTAGCCAAAATACCATTAAAATTGGGCTTTATAATATCCAAACTCCCTCCATTAGGAAATGAAATAACGGGTAGTCCACATGCCAAGGCTTCGATAGTTACTTGACCAAAGGCTTCTTCAATCGAAGGCATGATAAAATAATCTGCAGCCGAATACAACCGAACCAATTCAGTTTCCGAATGAATCTTTCCAACATTTATAACTCCTTTGGGTAAATCACTTTTATAATTGCCAAAAACTACCGTGCAAATTTCAGAATTGTCCAATGTTTGAATGGCATTAATTGCCATTTGAAAGCCTTTGCGTTGTATGTGTGCAATATCGGCTCCTAATAAAATCACCTTTTTATCTAAGGGAATTTGAAACTGCTTTCTTGCTTCCCATTTATTAATGGGTTGCCATACAGTAAAGTCTAATCCGTTATGAATAACCTGTTTGGGAAATATCGAAATAATTGGGCTAGCTTCCGCCTTGCTTTTAACCCATTCTGAAATGGGCACAAAAGTAATTGACGAATTTTTAAGAGCTCCTATTCTTAGTTTTTCATTTTTTTCTAACATGGGTTTCAATTTAGAAAAAGGAAATCCTTTTTCATAATGATACCCACCTCCACAGGCATACAAATCAGGCATTCGCCATACAATGGGTTTGGTATTTTTTCTAAAAAAAGAAGGTTCATCAAGAAATCCAGAAACCCAATTTAATTGAATAATATCTGCTTCCTTATATAAGGGATGTTGTGTAATATCATAAGGACTTGTTGGTAAGCTAAACCATTCAATTTCTGGATTATTATCCATGATAGATTTTGCAGAAGTTTGAAATAACCCCATAACCTTTTGTAAAATTCTTTTAGATATTGAGTTCGTATTTTCAAAAGGAAAAGACTGAGGGATATCCTTTCGTTTATTCAAAAAAAGAATCTTAGAATCGACCCCTTTTTTTAATAATCCTAAATGAATTCTAATGATAGCCGTAGCAGCTCCTCCACGATCATTGGTATTTATGTGTAAAACCTTCATGTATTATTCATTACTTTGGCTTCATCTATAGCCTTTTGCACCAAACCAATATGTTTTTCAAGACTGAAGTGTTCTTTTATTCGCTTTCTATTTTTATCCCCTAATTGCTTTGCTAAGAGGGGATTGCCTAAAAGCTGAATCATATGTTTTCCCATTACATCTACCTCATGTTCCTCACAAAGTAATCCCGTTTCGTTGTGCAAAATTACATCGGGAATACCTGCGTGATATGTAGAAACAACAGGGAGTCCAGCCAATCCTGCTTCCATTACAGATACAGGAGTTCCCTCCATATCCCCATTGGAAGCTCGGACCGAATGCTGGACAAAAGCTATGGATTGAGAAAGATGAACTTTAAATTCCTCTAAAGAAATAACCCCTAAAAACTGAACATTATTCTCTAAATTTAAGTGCCTCACTAAATTTGCACTGGTATTTAATAAGGGGCCATCTCCTGCCATTTTTAGCTTCGCATCAGGATATTTATTCACCACTTGTTTAAAGGCTAATATGGTATAGTAGGGAGCCTTTTTATCAACAAATCTTCCCATGGCTATAAATTGATTTGAAGTAAACGTGGGTTGTACGGCACCAAATTCAGGACGGGGACCACAAGGGGTATAAACTATTTTTTTGGCAGGACAGCCCAATTCTATGACCATTTGCTTCATTACTTTTGAAACCACAATAACCCTGCTAGCATATTCAAAAACTTCCTTATAGTTATTGCAACCTTCAATGGCTTCTGGAACACTTGCATCAAAACCGTGAAAGTGAACAACCATAGGCAACTTCGTCATTTTTATAATAGGTAATATAGTATGTGCATGTATACCATACTCTACTAATACCGCTGAAATTTTATGCTTTTTTAGGGAGTCCTTTATAAGCGTTTGTTTTACAAAAGACAAGGGTTTATTTAATAATTTGGCAAGTAGCTTTAGTCTGTATTTTTTATAAACAGAAGCTATGGGTGGGTGTCCTTCCAATTTGGTTTCAAAACCAGACCCATAGTAGTAGTACACCTTGTCTTTTAGCCCCTGTTTATGAGCTTGCACAAAGGTTTCAGAATATGGATTTTGGTTTGGGGAAAACAACCCAATATGCGTCATTTGGACTTTAGTTTTATGGTAATAAACCTTAAAAGTAGGGAAATACTACGGATGTTAAAAAGCTTAAGTTGGTAAAATTCATTTTTAAAAGGAGCCCACTTAGAATGCAGTTGACACCAATTCTGGACAATGGCCTTGTTTTTTATAGGAATGGAAATTCGGTAATTAAAATATAAATAATTTCTACAGGCTACTTCTTCCAATATACGTTGCTTTTTCCTCTCAATACCCTTGTGCTTCCTACTTACATCTTTATGTACTCTAAAATAGTTAAGGGGTTGCGACACAAAAGCAACGGTAGCATTCTCGCATAGTTGTATCCAAAAAAACCAATCCCCACACATTTTCATTTGCAATAGCTTTTCAGAAAAAATCCCCTTTGAAAAAAGTGATTTTTTGAAAACCACCGCACTGGCATTAGGAATAACATTCTTTACGGCTAAATAATTTTGTAAAAACTCCTTTCCCTGCATATTAAAATCTTGTACCCAAATATTAGGACTAAACTCTGTAGTGTAGTTAACTCTATTCGAAATAATTGCACCTTTTTCATCAATGTCATAACTTTGTGTATAGCAAATATCTGCTCCGTTGTTTAGGTTATTACAGGTGGTTTCAAGGAAGGTGTTATGTGCAAAATCATCGCTTTCGGCAATCCAAATATAGTCTCCATTAGAAAGTGAAATTCCTTTTTGCCACTGCTTAAAAGGGCTTCCAGAATTTTCAGAATTAATTACCAACTCACTTACTTTGTCATGGTTTTCGTATTTCTTTAAGAGAGTTTTGCTACCATCAGTGGATGCATCATCCAGAAGGATTAACTCAAAATCCTGAAAGGTTTGTGAAAGAATACTCTCTATGCGTTGCTCTAAAAAGCGTTCATGATTGTAATTAGGCACTATAATAGATACAAATGGCATAGTAATTAAGGTTTAAGTGAATCCTCATTTTGAATACGAAAGGGCTTCCAGCCCAGTAAAGCATAACAAAATACGTTTACGGCATGTTTTTTACTTTTTAACAACGCCTTGTATTTATTTTGCAGAGTGTATCTTTCAAAAGCAAGGTCTTGAAAATTTCCAACGTATTTTACGTAGAAATCGGCATGCTTTACACTCATATAATCAAACAATACTTTCTTTTTTGAAGCATCCAGGCGGTGGAGCATTGACGCTTCATTTATTCGATACTGAAACCCAACATAGGGTAACCTTTTTACTTCCCCTCCATTTTTTAATAGCGATATCCAAAATTCCCAATCTTCCCATCCATACTTCATTTTAGGATCGTACCCACCAACAACTTCCCAATCCTTCTTATAGAATAATGCGGAACAAAATATCATATTTATATAGGCTAATTTATCTAAAGAAAAATCCTGCAAATCCCAAGAACCTTCTACGCTTCCAAATTTTATAGCCTTACAGTACACCACTTTTAATTCGGTAGAATTTTGAAAAGCCTCTACTGCCAATGCAATATAATTAGGCTCTAGTTTATCATCTGCATCCAAAGGAAGAATATAGATGCCCAATGCATTTTTAATACCCGTGTTTCTCGCATTACTTAACCCACCATTTTTTATAGAAATACAACTAAAACGCGCATCTTTCAATGTCCATTCTTTGGCAATTACTTCCGTGGAATCGGTAGAGCCATCATTTACAATAATACATTCCCAGTTTACATAGGTTTGCTGTAGTACAGAATCCAACGATTCTGGAAGAAAATGCGCCTGATTAAAGCAAGGTACTATGATGGAAACTATGGGTTGTTGCATACACTCAATTTTTAAGGATACCTTTTATCATTATTAGATTTTATTCTGTCTCTTAAACTCGTCATTGGAACCTCAAAATATTTATAAATTAAAATTGAAAGAGTTATAGTTAAAAACCAAAATAAAAAATAGCGAACTATTAAAAATAGATACCCGTGTATAGAGGCTACAAAATCTAAGTTTATATTAAAAACAATCCATTCTCTTACCAACATTAAATTTATTAAATACATTGAATACGAAATAAGGCTTATATAGGTAACGGCTTTATAAACAAATCCTTTTCCCGTCTGTATGGTACTTAATAATGGTATAACCAACAAGGTAGCCATTGAGTTAAGCGAAAAAGAAAAAACCGATTTATATAACCCCATATATGGTAACTTAAAGATATTATATCGTACCATTATAAACAGAAAGATCCCTAGAAAAAAGGCTCCCCATTTTATTTTTTTTCCAAAAGTCTCTAAAATAAAAATAAATATAGGCACCAATGATTCCATACATTAAACTATCAAGTCTGGTAAAAACTTGACGTCTTATCATTTTATCCCAAGTTTGATAGGAATCTATATCAAGATTGATATGAAGGAAATACCTATATAAAGTTACAGTAATCAAAATGACAATGGCTGCAATTAATACCGCTTTTTTGGGTGAAAATTTTAATATTCTAATAAAAACATATATAATTATAGGTATTAGTAAATAAAACCATTCTTCAATACTCAAACTCCAAGCCTCTGGAAAAAATGCAGGATGTTCCCAAAATAAGTTTTGAGAAAATATAAAATACTGGAGTTTATCTAAAATGGTAAAATTGGGGGTAAAAAGAAGATTTAATATCAGTAAAATACTTAATATTAAAAAATAATTGGGCAAGGTTCTAAACCACCTTCGTTTCCAAAAATGCAGCATTCCCCCAAATGTTAAAACTTTTTTGTTTAATATTTTAATTAAAATGCCCCCAATTAAAAATCCGCTCAACACAAAAAATATGGCTACCCCATCAAAGACAAAATAATGTATATACTTATATCGCTCGGGAGGCATCAATTTATCCCCATGGGCCAATACCACAAAGAAAATAGCAAGCGCTCTTAAAATATCCAGTCCATAAATTCTATTGGAGTTAATGTTTATTTTAAGAAGGGATCTCAACAGCAGATTATTTTTTATTTGGGAAAATAAAGGTTAGGAATTGGATGAAACCCAATAGTAAAAATTTTGAAACCCTATTTTTTAACAATTGGGTTACTTTTGAATAAGGAGGATTCTGAAATTTCCTTACTTTTTCTTCATATTGTTTATGCTCCTTTAAGTAAAATTCAAAATGGCTAACTAGCACTTCCTCCTGCTCTTTTTTAATGAGTTGTTGATAGCTTTCTTTGCTTGAAATACCACCAGTGTCGAACTTTGCAATTACTCTATTAATATGCCTGTAGCTTGTATTGTACTTGCAAATGGCACAAATGAAAAACTCCCAATCGGAAGCTATTTTTAAACTTTCATTATAATAAAAAACTCGATTAAATAATTCCTTTTTTATAAAAGCGGCAGGGTGCCCCAACGATCTGTTTTTAAAATAGGCAAAGCCAAGCTCATCTGGATAGGTTTGTAGTTTGGACGTTCCTTCGCCAACAAATAATAAATCCCCGTAGTAAATATCCTTTTTGTCACTCATTTCATTCGCTACATCAGCCAACACATTAGTATTTTCCAAAACATCACCACTATTCAAAAACTGAAGGTACTCCCCTTTGGCTACTGCAATACCTTTATTCATGGCATGATACACTCCGTGATCGGGTTCGCTCACCCAATAGCTAAAATTTGCTTTATAATTTTCAATTACTTCCTTGCTTCCATCGGTGCTATTACCATCTATTACAATATGTTCGTAATGGGAAAAGGATTGCTGCTGCACACTTTGCAGGGTAGCTTCTAAGCCTTTGGCATTATTAAAATTTATTGTAATGATAGAAATCATAAGTCACTTTTTTTAACCCAACCGTCCAATACTTTCGCCATTTTTATAAGCACGCGTGATACTAAATTATAGTGCGTTTGCTGTTTTTTCTTCGGTAGAGCTTTCTTGGCAACAGGACTTTTTTGAATACTATACGCAATAGGAATACTTCGAAAGCCACTAAAATTACTTGCTTCTAAGGCAGCATAATATTCAGTATAAAGGTCTTTCAGCAACGGAAAATCCTGAAGGTGATATCTATTAAATTCTCTTGAAATAGCTACTTCTCCCAAGGTTACTTTACTAAAATGATAAAACACCAATTCAGAATCATCATTCAGCACTATAGTATCCCCATCTCGTGAAACAATAGAACGCTCATGAAGATTCCAAGGAGCCATATTATAACCATACGAATTTTCAATTGCTATTTCATTAAAAAACAAAGGAGCTATAGTCATCCACAATTGATCTACAAAATACCCTTTATGTGCCCAATCATATCCAAAACGAAGGGTGCGTTCCTCCCACCAATCTAGAAGTTTTGAAGTTTCAGGATGAGAAGTGTTAACCCCTAAAAAACCTAAATTATAGATTCCAAATTGTAAAAATGTATTCTCATCAGGTTGTTTTCCATCTCTCGGAATAGGACTCAAAATATGTGGTGTGAGCACTGCGCACTTAGTCTCTAAACGTTTGTGTAACTCCTCTAGTCCCTTGTAAAAATACAAGTCCGGGTCTAGATAGTACATACGCTCACATTCTGGATGTTGCTTTTGCAACTGTTTAAAAACACTGGGTTTTACTGCTGTATTTAATTCAATAATATAATAACGAGAAATTAAATCTTCTAAATGAATCCCTTCCACTTCTGCAATAGGTAGTAAAGTAGCGGGCTCACATACAGTATAATCTATAGCTACAGAAAGCTTATCTACTAACACTATAAAAAGGCCCATATCAGGATTGTGCTTTACAAACGATTTTTTTAAGGCAAGTGCTTGTCCCAAATAATTATTGGAACAAATGGTAAATGCTATGTGTTTATAGGATGCCAAAATAGGATTTCAGTTTTTTAACAACGCGCTTCTTCAGTTTTAAAAAGGCCAATCTATTAGGGTGCTTTTCCTTTTGTAGTGCCTGTACTTGTTTATAAAAAATAAAATTAGAATTATTTATGAAAGGATGAAAAAGACTCCAACTAAAATATTCACATACATTGTTTACAAAGTCATCTACGAGAGCTGCATCACTACTATTACTTGAGAAGCCTCCTGCATAAAAATTGGCTACTACAACGGGGATATATTCAAAAGGTTGTTTTGCCCAGCAGCGTAAATTAAAATCCCAATCTGAACTTTTAGTATAGTTCAAATTAAAATAACCAATCTTTTCTTTTACAAAATGTGTGTTATAAAACATAGCTTGATGGCAAATATTTTTTTTTAGTAATTTCTTAGTGGAAAAAACTCCATCATATATATCGCCATCCTTTGCCCAACCCGTATCGCCTATAATTTTAGCATTACCGTAAATCACATTGGCATTAGTCTCTTTTATTTTTTCTGAAACCTTTTCTAGCACCCTATTATTATAAAAAGAATCATCACTTCCCATAAACAAAAGCCAATCTCCTGTAGCTACTTGCATTGCTTTATTCATCGCATCGTAAATACCTTCGTCCTTTTCAGAATAAATTAATAGCTTGGAGATGCTTTTTTTAAATGATGTAGCAATCTCGACAGTTCTGTCGGTAGAAGCACCGTCCATGATCAAAACCTCAACATCTTTACAAGTTTGATTAGCAATGCTAGCTAAAGACAAAGATAAAGTCTCTTCAGAATTATATGTTGGTATTATGATAGAAAATGCACTCATAGGTTTTAAATAATTTTAATCTTTCTATATTATTTTGTTTGGTTTAAATAAATTTCATTAAATGAATTTTCTGCTCCTGTATTTAGAAGTCTCGATTTTACCCTATTTGAATTAAGTATGGAATTAGTTCTATAATCTTCATCACTATTTAGCAACATTAATTTATGTGCTAATTCTTCAGTATTATTAGGATCAAAAACATATTCATTATTATCTATGGTTTCTGGAAGTGATGTAACATTAGATGCTATTACAGGAACACCTAATAAAATACTTTCCATTAATGGAAAACTACCTGCTTCATAAAGCGTTGGTATCACTACCCCTTTACACCTTTTATATAAATACAATAGAACTTCTTCAGGAACAATACCAAAAAAAAGAATATTATCATACAAACCCAATTCTTTTACTAATTGCTTTAGCTCATTACCAAATTCAGTATCTAAATTTCCAGTTAAAATTAAATTTATGTTTTTTTTCTTTTCATGAATGATATATTTAACTGCCTTTATAAGCCCAAGATGATTTTTATGCTTCCACGAATTTGCAGGATATAAGATGTAATCTTTAGGTAGTTTTTGAACTAAATCGTTATTTATGGGTGTTTCGTGACTTAAGTAATTAAACCATAGATTGTTCATGGGAAGCAGAACGACTTTTATTTTAGTGCTATCACCATTAAAATATTTAACAAGATCATCTTTTATATGTTGATAGCTTACCACAATTGTATCACATTCTTTTACAATACTTAAGTAATCCTTTGCCCTTTGTGCTCTTGTTTCTGCTGTAAAGAATTCGGGAAAATATAATTCCTGAACATCATGGAGGGTTGCTATTTTATATATTTTTTTACTTAATGAGGGAAATTCTTGATAAGGACTGTGAATAATGGTTATCCCTTTTTTCTCAACTAAAAAATCCAGTTCATTCTTAATTTTAATTGGATACCTCTTCGTTCCAAAAAAAAATTGAATCAATTGGGCAATTTTTTTTGCACTATGGTTTTTAATTAATAAAAAATTGGGAAGCTTAACTTCATTTTTAGTAATTAGATTTAAAATTGGTAAACTTTTTATAACCTTTATTATTTCAGTATCATTATTGTAATGAAGAACTGAAATTTTAAACTTATTTTGGTCTAAATTGGAAAGTGTCCGTAATAGATTGGTTGTATACTGCCTAATGCCTCCATACCTCTGGTCTAAATATGGAATATATATTAATATATGTTGACTATTAAGTTTACTCATTTGTTAATCCAAATTGAGATTGAAGAAAAGGATGTTTTTATCGGTATTTTTTTCTTTTTCAATAAACCCAAATTTCCTATACAATGATATGGCTTTAAGGTTATCGGCATCCACAGATAAATTAATCTTTTTTAAATCATTCTCATTTGCATAGTTTATTAATACATCCATCATTTTTTTACCATATCCTTTACCTGTATAACTTGGAATTAAAGCAATGCCTAGCCATACCTTATCTTTTTCTTTATCTAAATGCCCATAGGCAAAAGGTTTTTCATTTTTTAAAAAAACCACGGTAACCAAATGGTTTTTAATAAAAGAGAAAGGTCTAGAGGCATAGTAACGGAACTTTTTTGAATTTTCAGCTAGGTTTTCAATAAATTCCTTTAAATAAAAAATATTTTCATCTGTAATTCTGATGATTCGAACATCATCCATTTTGGTATGACTTTAAAGTTTCTACGATGTAATCTATATCAACCTCATTTAAATCTGGATAACTGGGTAAATTAATCCCTCTACGTGCTAGTTGCTCTGAAACTGAATGAGTTTCAAACTTTTTTGAATAAATTGGCATGGTATGAACAGGATAAAACATAGGTCTTGTTTCAATCCCCTTTTTTAATAAAAAAGCTTTGAATTTTTCTCTATTAAAGTCTTTGGGTAATAAAATTGTAAACATCCAATAAGAATGTACAGTATCTTTCATTTCTTTATGATATTGAAAATCTGTCCCTTCTAATTTTTCAATATACCAATTTGCAAGTTGTCTTTTTTTTGCGAGGATTTCATCAATTTTCTCTAATTGTGCTAATCCAATCGCAGCACAAATATTTGTCATCCTATAATTATATCCTATAGCATCATGCCAATATTCTCTATACTTAGCAAGCCCCTGACCCTTTAAATGAACAACTCTTTCGTGCAATGTTTCATTATTTGAAACAACCATGCCTCCCTCTCCGGTAGTTATCGTTTTATTACCATAAAAACTAAAGGTTGAAATATCACCAAACGTCCCAACATGCTCACCTTGATATTTGGTGCCTATTGCTTCTGCGCAATCTTCTACAAGAAAAAGATTATACTTTTTACAAAGGTCTTTTAATGACAATAGATTACAAGACTGCCCATAAAGATGAACACAAAGTACAGCTTTTGTTTTTTTGGTGATTTTTTTCTCAACATCGGCAATATCAATCTGCCAATCTTCATTATTGCAATCTACAAAAACGGGAGTAGCTCCTGTGTAGGTTATACAATTTACTGAAGCCACATAGGTTAGCGTTGGTACAATTACTTCATCACCACTATTAATCCCCAAAGCTTCTAAAGCCAAATGTAGTGCAACTGTACCATTAGAAACTGCTGTAGCATAATTACCTCCTATGAATTTTAAAAAAGTATCCTCAAACTTATCTAAGAATGCACCTTTACCAGATATCCAAGTAGAATCCAAGCATTCATTTACATATTTTTTCTCATTACCTATTAATGAAGGTTGATATACAGGATATTTAATACTCATACTATAAAGATTCTATTTTATTTTCCCTTATGTTGTAAATTGGCATGCCTTTAATTTTGTTCAGTCTCTCTTCACCTCTAAGATAAGTTAAATTCCCATTCTTATCCCTAGATTCTCTAAATTTAGATTTTATGAAGCCCTCTTCTACTGTTAATTCCTTCAAATTCTTTTTAAATTCTCTTTTTACGAAGTAGGCATTATTACCAGCACTATTACAGCCTATAAACACATACCCTTTTTCGTTAGCTAAATGATATAAAGCTGCAAGGGATGCTCCAGCATACAAATTGCTATAATGTTCTTTTGTCCTTTCAAAACCAGGCTTATATGGTATTGTTATAGCCCTTTCAGAACCAAAGACACTATTGTATTCTACAATAACCAAAACAGGAGACACCACATTTATTGCTTTCCAAATCCAATAATCATTTCCATCAATATCAATGTGGAGTAAACCTATTTTACCTTGAAAATTTTCCTGTCTAATAATTTCATTGATATTTTTTTTATTCACAAATACAGCTCTTGCTATTAAATCATATTTCCAATATAAATCCTGACTTTTAATAAAATCAATATTCTTAGGGTTACCATCCAATACTAGACCCGACCAGTTGTTATTCATTAACAGGAATCTTGTATTGGATTCCATATAATTCTCTACTCCAAACTCAATAAATTTTTTTGTGGGGATGTCAAGGTAATTAATTAAATATTGAATAATACCATCATCCTCCCATTGAGAAAATACCTTAAACTCCACATCTAAAAGAGAATTTATTGGTTTTGTATAATCAAGCTGTCGTGTTAAGATTTGACCGCCTTGAAACAATAATTGATCTATATTTACACTTTCCATATATAATACTTGTACGAATGAACTTGTGAAAGTTAAAAATACTTTTTAAAAATGGACAACAAATCTTTCACATGATGATTCTTTCTAGATTTAAAGTTCTCTTCAAAGCCTCTTTCAACTGATCTAATTATTTTTTTTTCTAATTTGATTGGAATTTGTTTAACATCAATATCATCATTACTAACCATTACAGTTTTAAAAAAATCATCATTCTCACAATGTGTTCCAGTGCCATCAAAACCAATATTTGAAACTAGTGATTTATTAGGGAATACAAACCATTTTTGTTGAAGAAACATATTTGCATAAAACCTAATCGCCCAAGAATTGTTATGCCCTTTATAGTTTGCAACTAGCATTTCAAAAAATTGATACCCCCCAAAATTAATTTTTTCCTTTAAATCTTGTCTTTCAATATTATCTATTAATTCTTTTGAATTCCAATTTATTGTTTTCCATCTATCTACCCAAGTAGCATAACTCCAAGAGCAAGCTATTGGAAGAAAATAGGTCTTGTCTTCAATTTTCCCTTTGAATGGATAGCAATATGCAGAGACACCAAAAACATTTTGTTCATCTAGATATTTCTCAAGTATTTTATTTTTAAAATTCAAAAAGTATTTGCCCACAATTAGGTCATCTTCCAAAACAATAACCTTCCCAAACCTATTTACAATTTCCGTGACCCCATCAATAACATTTTTTGCTAGGCCGAGGTTTTCTTCCCGCTTTATTAATGTTATTTCTTGGCACCAAGGCTTACTAGTAACTATTTGTCTTGTATTTTCAACTTTTTGTATTTCCTCTTGGGTGGCATCTTTCTTGGGGCCATCGGCAAAAACAAAAAGCTTAGATTGTGAAGCAAGAACATTAGCTTGGAGCGCAAGCAAGGTTTGCTCGGTATGCCAAGGGCGGTTAAAGACAAATAGTACGATTGGGGCTAAAGATTCTTGCATCGAGTGTCTTTAAAGAAAAGTGTATTAAAAGTCTTCCCTATCAATTCATAATGCTTGCCCTTTAAAAACAAAAAAAGTTCGCTTGATTCAATAAATTGGATAAGCGGTTGCTTTACGAGATCTTCAACTAATAAGATTTTCGGTCTAAATTGTTCCCAATTATTGGACTTTAGTACTTCTAAATCTAAACCCTCAACATCAACCGACATAAAATCTATAACTTGGTTCTTTGGTAAGTATTTTTCGAAAACCTCATTAAGTGTTTGGGTCGCTATCGTCTTTTTTTCAATTATTCTATACTCCTGAAACCCATCTTTTTTGTTTGCTTCGGTTTTAGAAAATGTATTGAGTGCCGGTTCATTAAAAATATAAAAAAGCAGTTCCTCCTTTTTAGAGGAAATAGCCACTTCCAAATTTGTATCACGAGGTCTGTCAATATCAAATATTTTCATTGCTCCAGGCATTGCATCGATATTAATACCCTTCCATCCCTTTTTGTAAAAAAAGTATGTGTTCGAAAACCGCATGGGGTGGTGTGCTCCTACATCTACATAAAACCCCTCTGTTTTGCCTCCAAACAACCTGTTTAATATAGCATCTTCTCCTTCTTGGGAATAGTAAAAGTTTCCAAATGTACTTAAATGCTCCACTTGTGTTTGATGCTTAGGAAGAAAAATGCTCTGTAGCCTACTTTTTACTTTGTATAATAAAGAATTACTCATTGTTTGTATATTAATATCCTCCACCAATAGGAATCATAGGCTGAATAGAAATTGGCTGTAAATCTACTTGTCTATCCATAAAAATACTAGTAGTCCAAGTATAATCGTTAATAGGTCCAAAGCCATGAAAATCAACCTGTATATAATTCTTATTCCTAAAAATAGCAGCAATATCTGGATGTCTATCACTATTATCAAGTATAATTAATCCCTTTGGCTTAATAATATCAAGCGCTTTGTTTGCACAAGCATCTCTAAGAATTCCATCTATTAATATTATATCGAATTTTTTATTCAGTGTTGAGGGTTTCTCGACGTAATTATCAGTAGCTAAAAAGAGTTCTTGATTTTCAATTTTTATATCACATAGTAATTCATACCATTCTTGATTACTTTCTATGGAATAGATTTTTTTTACCTTTTTTGAAAAATATATCGAAGAGCTACCCGCCCCCCATTCTAACATTTCTTTGTTACTAAAATCCAGTTGGTTTAAATAATCTATTGCAGGATATGTAAACCATGGGATAGGTTGATTATTTGCATCAACTGCCTTTTGTAGTTTCTTGCTGATTAAATGACCATAATCAAACTCTAGCAATTTTGCCGCTGGGGTAAACTTAGTGGGCAACGGGCCTATTTTTTGAATTCTATAGCCTAGATGATTGATTCCTTTTTTAAAAAGGTTTTTAATACGTTTATTTATTGAATTCATGTGGTACTAAAAAATTTCCTTGATTAACTTCTACAATCCTACCAGATTTAAAAAAGTCTCCGTGCTCAACATCAAAAGTACCTGCATTTAGAATCCAATCTGAAATGACTTCTTGAATACTACAAAATAAGGTAAAATGAAAAGATCCTGCCTGAAATGGAACCGAAGGTATCTTGATTTTAACAATACTTTCTTCATTAGACGAAAATGTGATAGGCTGGTTTGTAAGGTCATTACTAAATAATGTTATTCGGCTTGCATTTGAATCATCTATACCAACAGATATTCGAATATTTGATAATTCTTCAGAACTAGTATTTAAAATCTTAAGCACCATTTTAGCTGTCATTCCAGATTGTAAAATCCCAATTTCTTGATTCTCATGATTCTCAAACCAAAACTTTAAAAACTTAAGCTTTCCACTTCCTTTTCGATCTTTCCTCTCACTTAAATCTTTTTTTATATCCTTGTTCCTAAATCCTTTAAGATAATAGTTAATCACCTCATCAGTGGTTCCAATTTTATCAATTGTACCATTGTAAAGTAGCATGACTCGTGTACAGAGGTTTTGAATACTTGCCATATTATGGCTTACAAATAAAACGGTACGTCCTCCTCCTCTACTTATTTCTTGCATCTTTCCTATCGCCTTTTTTTGAAACTCGGCATCGCCAACCGCAAGAACCTCATCAACTACTAAGATTTCTGGCTCCAAATGGGCGGCCACAGCAAAAGCAAGTCTAACTGTCATACCGCTACTATAGCGTTTAGTTGGTGTATCAATATACATTTCACAACCACTAAATTCAATAATCTCATCTATCTTAGCATCTACCTCCTTTTTGGTCATACCAAGGATAGTTCCATTTAAGTAGATATTCTCCCTTCCAGTAAGTTCTGGATTAAAACCCGTACCTACTTCAAGTAAAGAGGCAATACGCCCCCTACTTTTAATAATCCCTGTAGTTGGGGTGGTAACACGAGATAATATTTTAAGTAAGGTACTTTTTCCTGCACCATTTTTACCAATAATCCCTAATACTTCGCCTTGTTGCACTTCAAAATTTATATCCTGCAAAGCCCATACATAGTTCTCGGTAGCTTTAGTGCTTCTATCATTTACACTACCCAGCTTTAAATAAGGGTCTTCTTTACCTTGTATACGATGCCACCATCTATTTAAATCATGTGTTAGTGTACCCGTACCCACATAGCCAAGCCGATATTGTTTACTTACGTTTTCTATTTTAAGTATTGGTTTCGACATTTAAACGGTATCAATAAAAGTTTTTTCGGTTCTATTAAATAAGATTAATCCTATAAAAAGTAATAAAATTCCCAAAGCACCCACCCAAGACAATCCTATCCAGCTAAAATATAAGTTATCTGTAGCAAACAAACAATATCTAAATCCTTCAATAATCTGTGCTAAGGGATTGTAATCTACAATCCAGGCATACTCAGAAGCTTTCTCTTGAAGAGCACTTATTGGATATGGCACAGCAGAAATATACATCAATAACTGCATTGCGAACCCCAATAAAATGGAAACGTCCCTATACTTGGTGGTAAACGTAGAAATTATCATCCCTAATCCAAGCCCATATACAATTAGTAATAATACAAATACTGGAAATAAAAGCAAATACAACCCTGGTTGTAAGGGGATATTTTCAAAAGCTACATAATAGACATAAAACCCAGCCAAAATACAGCACTGTATCCCAAACCGAAATAATTGTGACAATACTTTGGACATAGGGACCACAAACCTAGGAAAATACACCTTCCCAAACATCCCTGCATTTGCCTTAAAGGTGGAAGAAGTGGTGTTTAATGTAAAACTAAAAAAACTCCATGCCGTAATACCCGTAAGGTTAAATAAAAATGAAGGAACAACACCTGTACTAATATTGGCAATATTATTAAAAACCAAAGTGAAAATAACCGATGTAAACAATGGCTGAATCACAAACCACAAAGGTCCTAAAACTGTTTGCTTGTAAGCTGCAGTAATGTCCCTCTTTACAAACATGAGCAATAAATCGCGATAGCGCCATATCTCTTTTAAATTAAGATCGATGAGCTTCCGTTTGGAAGAGATTTCGTACAGCCAAGGTTCCTCTTGTTGGGGAGTCATAGTAGGTTATTATATTATTGGCAAGATAACAAATCTCTAGAAGTATTAACCCTAAGAAATTTTAGGAATAAGAGAATTTATAAACGAGTTATTAAGGATTAGGGAATTGTGAATTGAAAGTGGGAATTTAAAAAACTACAATAGGCTCCCCTCTTTAGTTAAAGAGGGGAAAGAGTGCGAAGCGCTCAGGGGAGTTTGAAAAAACAAACCCTCCGTCCCGACACTTTGGTCGGGACACCTCCCTTGAACTCAAGAGAGGAGCATTTATGGACTAAATAAATAGTTAAAAAACCACAATAGGCTTCCCCTACCTAGATAAAGCATACATAAAGTATGGTTACTGTATCAATATAGCATACATGGACCAACTCATAAACAACCCGTTTCGGCACAAAAAGAAGTATTCGGCACAAAACTCATATACAAGGCACAAAAAGACTTTAATAAGCTAAAAACAGAATGTTTGGCATAAACAATCCTTAACGGAACCAACTGTTTTGTAGATGCTTATAGCTTTAATATGTTTGTTTTGTCTTTTAAAAATAACCACACTATTACTTGCTGCAGAAAGTAAAAAATGGGTAAAAAAGGCAATTAATAAATGTTTAATTTTTAATACAAAGAAAAATGGCGAAACAAAGTAGCTTAATTAAAATTGAAGGTACGTTAGACGACCTAACCTTCTACAAAAGTGCAGATGGGTATGTAATCCGTAAAAAAGGAGGCGTATCTAAGGATAAAATCCTAAACGACCCCGCATTTGCAAGGACTCGTGAAAACGGAAAAGAGTTTGGGCAAGCCGCAAGCTCAGGTAAAATCTTGCGAAGAGCAATTATTGACCTCCTAAGTGAGGTAAAAGATCCAACAGTCACAAGACGGTTAACTAAAGTAATGACTCAAATTAAAAATGAGGATTCAATTTCCGAAAGAGGAGCCCGTAATGTAGCTGTGGGACTAACAACACCCGAAGGGAGAGCATGGCTAATCGGATTTGATTTCAATTCCGAAGCACCTTTAAATCAAGTGTTGCGTTCAGATTTCGATTTAGATACAGCCACAGGAGAAATCACCATTTCCAATTTGCGAACTGCGAAAAAACTAGCATATCCCAAAGGAGCAACCCATGTTAGTTTTATAGGAGCATTTCTAAATGTAGATTTTGACACAGGAGAAAGCAAGATAGAGCTAAGCCCAATTCAAAATGAAACCATAAGCAATACGCCTGTAACTGTTTCTCTTACCCCCGCAGGGGTTCCAACGGGAACTGGAAACCAGCTGTTTGCAATGTATATTGGATTCTACCAAGAGATTAACGGCACCCAATACCAATTAAACAATGGTGCCTTTAACACACTCACTATTATAGAAATGCTGTAAATACAGAAAGATGAGTATTAAAAAGGGAACAGTGGTTCCCTTTTTTAATATCCCCAATAAAACAAAAAATCTTGACTTTAGACCCTTCACATCAGGACAAGCCCCGAGTGGAAAGAATGCGCCAGCATTCAATGGTTTTTAAACTAAAATTATAAATCATACCAGGCTCCCCTCTTTAGACCCTTCGACAAGCTCAGGACAAGTGCCGAGGGGAAAGAGTGCGCTAGCTTTCAATGGATTTAAACTAAAATTATAAATCATACCAGGCTCCCCTCTTTAGACCCTTCGACAAGCTCAGGACATGCGCCGAGGGGAAAGAGTGCAAAGCACTCAGGGGAGTTTGACTTAAATTAAAAACATTAATACATATCAGGCTCCCCTCTTTAGACCCTTCGACAAGCTCAGGACAGGTGCCAAGGGGGAAAATGTGAGAGCATTTTGTGGAGTTCAAACTAAAAATATAAATCATACCGGCTCCCCTCTTTAGTTAAAGAGGGGAAAGAGTGCGAAGCACTCAGGGGAGTTTGACTTAAATTAAAAACATTAATACATATCAGGCTCCCCTCTTTAGACCCTTCACATCAGGACAAGCCCCGAGTGGTAAGAGTGCGCTAGCTTTCAATGGATTTAAACTAAAATTATAAATCATACCAGGCTCCCCTCTTTAGACCCTTCG
>NZMG01000011.1 GCA_002694465.1 Flavobacteriaceae bacterium
TGGGGCTTACGGACTCTTTGTCATTCCCTCTGCCTCTATTTACACAAGCCATGCTGAAGCTCTTGCGGATATTAGATATACAGGCAGCCTGGCCGCTGTCATTTACGCACAAGGCACCGGACCAGCTTTAAGTGGTACTTACGGCGACACTCATCAGCATACATCTTCTGCTGCTGTGCTTGTTGAGTCTGTTGCGGCTAACGCAGGATTTAAAATTGAATTCTGGGATGAAGATTCTACGTTCCCCGCAAGCGAAGGCGATGCTGGGTCCGCCACAGAATCTTTTATTGTTGATTTTGATTCAAGCAGCCCTTCCTTTATTCGTAACGTGCTTAACACAAATCCACAGCGCTTAGAGAGTGAGAACTTTGGTTCTGCTCAAACAAAGAAGTATTGGGTTGGCGAGACTTATGAAAGATCGGTTATGAATTTGATTAGTTCTGCGGGCTCTTCAAGCGCAGGGCAAATGTACGGAGTCCTATTACCACTTGTATCTGGTAGTGATCTTGGTTGGCACGAACGTCTTCGCGAGGCTCAACCTGCTAAGACTGGTTGGTTTATTAATAGAACAACCCTTACGGGCTCTGGTGTGATTTCGGCGTACAATGCAGCACAACAAGATAAGCTTTTCCGGCTTGTTTCCTTAAGCGAAGGAGAGTTCTTTCAAAATAGATATTATGTTGCGATTGAAGATCTTAAGCTTGGAAACACTGTTAACTCTAATTCTACTTTCTCCGTCGTTATTAAAGAATACGGTGGAGGTCAAGTTGAAAAATTTAGCAATCTTAATCTTGATCCTAACTCAACAGATTATATTTCTAGAAGAATCGGAGATCAGCAAGAAACATGGGACACTAGTGCTAAAAAATTTACAGTATCTGGTGAGCATCCAAACATCTCTGATTATGTTAGGGTCGAAGTGGCCTCTAATGTAGAAAACGGGTCTATTTCTGATCAGCAAAAGTTACCAATGGGCTTCTTGGGTCCCGTTAGACCAAAGGGTTTTGCGATTGCTTTTAATAATCTTGGTAACAACAACATAGTTATCGACGCTGCCAATGCCTCTACGTATAATAGCGCAGAAGCTAAAAATCTGTATGTAACTGGTGGGCTCGCCACAGAGGCACCAGCATACCCATACAGTGAGCTAACCGGTCTCAAGCTCATTGATGCAAACAAGCTTTTCTGGACCGGTTCATTTAGTTGGCCAACTCTTGAACTTACCGAAACTGGTACGAATGCCAACGACACAGATTATATGGCAAATGATTATTTTGGCATGAATATTCAAAAGGCAACACTCAGAGACGGACACGTTGACTTTCTTCGTGAGCTTCCAAGTGACAGTGGCGCTGGCAATGCTGCTAGTGTCCACCTTGGTGAAACAGATACAGCACCTGCTGCGGCGCTTGAATTATCTTTTGCTTTCTCGCTTAACGATGTTGTTCTTGGCACAAACGGAAAGTATTATTGGCAATCCGGATCTTTCGCAGAGGAAAACTCTTATTCTGCTATCAGCGGAAGCGCGGCGCTTCTTGACAACAATGTCAAGCAATATGTTGCTCCATTCTTTGGAGGAACAGACGGGGTGGATATTACAAAAACCCAACCATTTTCTAACGCGATACTTTCTGGAAAGACTGAGGCCACACACTATGCATACTACTCAGTTGATAAGGTGCTTGATATAGCTAGTGAGCCTGAGCTTTCTTCTTATGATGTTATTTCAATGCCAGGTCTTACTAATACCAAATTGACCGATAAGATGATTGCCTCCTGCGAGAGTCGTGGAGATTCTCTGGCGATCGTTGATCTTGCTGGAATCTATAAGCCAAGGTATGAAAATGGCGGCACTGTTTCTAACGGCTCTGTAAGTTCGTTTGTTACAACCGTTAAAGCTCGCCAAGATGCCTCAACAGCATACAACTCAAGTCATGGTGCCACCTACTACCCCTCACTCAAGCTTACAGGCGATGACGGACTTAGTCTAATCGTGCCACCATCTGTTGGGGCTATCGGGGCCCTTGCTAAGACTGATGCCGTTAAGGCTCCATGGTTTGCTCCCGCTGGTTTTAACCAAGGTGGGCTTGCTGAACTTGGAGGTCGTGAAGGACCAAAAGTAACTGGTGTCAATGACGTTCTCAAGAAGAGCGAGAGAGATCAGCTTTATCAACTTAATGTTAACCCAATCGCACGCTTGTCCAATCAGATTGTTATCTTCGGACAGAAGACGCTTCAGCAAACACCGTCTGCTCTGGACAGAGTGAACGTTAGAAGGCTTATGATTTACATCAAGAAGCGTATCGGAGATATTGCTAATACAATCCTCTTCGATCAGAATCTTCAGGCAACATGGAACCGCTTCAAGGCAAGTGCCGATAGGGTTCTGGCTGATGTTCAGGCTGAATTTGGGCTTGAAGAATACAAGATTGTTCTTGACTCGTCAACCACAACACCTGACCTTGTTGATCGCAACATTCTTTATGCCAAGATCTTTATCAAGCCTGCTCGTAGTATTGAGTTCATCGCAGTTGATTTTGTTATCACGCGCTCAGGCATAGAACTCTAGAGACAACTATTTAATAAGAGATAAGGAGAAATATAAATTATGTCATTCTGGTCAACAAATAATGTAGAGCCCAAAAGGAATTTTAGATTCCTCGTACAATTCACTGGACTTGAACAGTCCGCTGAGTTTTCTCAGAGGCAAGATGTGCTTTGGTGGGCCAAAACCGTCACCACTCCTTCTTTTGATGTTTCTGAAGTTACTCACGACTTCCTTGATAATAAGTATTATTATCCTGGTAGTGTGACTTGGAACGAGGTGTCCATGACTCTTGTTGATCCTGTTTCTCCTGATGCTGTTGGTAAAACAAACGCACTTCTTGAGGCTATGGGCTACAAAGTCCCCTCCACTGNGANTACCCTTGGGACAATCNCCAAGAGCACTAATATCNACACCGGGGNAACCGCCTTGGGAGATGTTGTAATCAGTGTTCTTGATNCNAATGGAANNCCAATTGAAACATGGACGCTCCAGAATCCTTTCATTAAGTCTGCTAAATACGGAGATCTTGATTACTCCAACGATGAATTAAGGACAATCACGCTCGGGTTGCGTTACGACTGGGCGACATGTGACATTGACGGTGTTGAGACTCAGTTTAAAAGCCAATAACTAATCAGGTGATTTATGGCTTTTTGGTCATCAAACGACGTTGAGCCCACAAGGCAATTCAGATTTAAAGTTCAAACAGGAGAGGGTGATTGGTGGTGGGCTAAGTCCGTCACTAAACCTTCTTTTTCTGTTAATGAATCGGAGTACCAACTTGTAAACCATAAGTTTAAGTACCCCGGGATTGTTACTTGGAATAACGTTACAATACGAATTGTTGATCCCAACAATAGAGCACAGTATTGGTATAACAAGCTTGTTGATTATGGGTGGACTTCGCCAGTCGGCCTTGTTGGGGTCATAGATCCAGAGGGGCTTTCCAAAGACAGCATTAACAATTCGTTTGAGTATATTAAGATAATGCAACTGGATAGCAAAGGCGATACTGTTGAATCTTGGAATTTAAATAATCCAAAAATAGCATCGGTGAATTTTGGCTCACTTGAATATTCATCCGATGAACTCGTTGTCCTTGACATCGAGATAAGTTACGATTGGGCCAATTTAGAAGAAGAATTAACAATTTAACACGAGGTGAAATTTGAGTAGACGCAATTCAGGAAGAACAGGGAGAAAGCGCACAGATGATTCTCCCGCACCGGCGGCAGCAGCGCCACCGGCACTTGATCCTCTCCATTTTGTTGCACCAACCGAGTTTGTTGAGCTACCCTCAAGGGGCATGGGATATCCCGAAGGTCATCCTCTATTTGAGAATGACGTTATCGAGATTCGGTTTATGACAGCAAAGGACGAGGACATTTTAACATCTGCAACATTGTTGAAGAAGGGTGTCGCAATTGATCGATTCCTTCAGAACGTTATTGTTGATAAGTCAATAAATGTTAACCATCTACTGATTGGCGATAAGAATGCTATACTTATAGCTGCGAGAGCATCTGGTTACGGTAATCTATATGAGACACAGGTTACATGTCCCGCTTGCGGAACAAAGAACAATTTAACCTTTGATCTGAACAATACTAATGTTTCCGAGTCAAGAGTTGATCCCGATCTCGGAATCACAAATACATCCGAGGGCACATTTATGGTTAGTATGCCATATACCAAGTTCAACGTCGAGGTCAGACTACTAACTGGTGAGGACGAACAACAATTGGCCCAGAACACAGCGGCAAAGAAAAAGAATAAGCTCCAAGAGACAGCGATGACCGATCAGTATAAAAGAATGATTGTCTCGGTTAATGGTCACAGAGACAAAAGTGTTCTTACTAGGTATGTTGAAAACATGCCGCTTATGGACGCAAGGCATCTTCGTTTGGCATATAAGTTGGTTGCACCAAACGTTGAGATTAAAGAGACCCTTACATGTGTTTCTTGTGAGCATCAACAGGAGGTTGACGTTCCGTTCGGAGCAGACTTTTTTTGGCCTGACCGATAAATACATGGCCGCTGTTTATGAACAATTCTTTGTTCTTAAATACCATGGCGGCTGGTCTTTTATGGAAGCCTACAATCTTCCCATCGGACTTCGTAATTGGTTCGTTCAAAGAATACAAAAACAATTCGAAGATGAGAAGGAGGCGATGGAAAAAGCCAAGAAATCAAGATGATGCCCGCGAGGGCATTTTCTTCTTTGAACTACTTATTTTTAACTGGAGGCGTTGTAATGGAGATTGATTTCACAAAGAAGCACTTATTGACGGAAGGTTGGCTTAAAACTTTTGGCAATTGGAATAAGACACTTTTAAAGTACATTTACGGCGATGATGTGAAAATGACCGCTGATGTTAACGCTGTTGGGTGGATGGATAAATATCTTGAAGAGGATTACAACGCTCAAAATGAGGTGAAATTTGTGATTCGTGGAGAGTATAAAGACGTAAAAGCATATGCTTCTGCGCTTGTAGCAGAAAAAAATTACATTGATGCTCTTGTTAATTTTCATGAAGATCATCCCCAAGTTATTAAAACAAAGATTATTCTTGACCAAGCAGTTCAGGAATTTCAAAACGTCACGGGAATAAAGTGGCCTTTTGCTGACTAAGAGGCTGAATTATGTCTGATGAAAAAACAAAAGAGTTGATAGAGCAGATTAATAGTCTGCAAAATACTAACAACACACTTAAGAAAGAAGCTTTAGAGCTAGAGAAGAAAGTTGCTCAAGCCATCGGAGACCAGAGAGAAGCTAGGTTTGCTGATTTAGAATTACAAAAGCTTGAACTTGAACAGCGAATAAAGCTATTAGAGCCCACTAAGACGGAACTTGACTCTCATCGCGAGATCACCAAAGAGATACAAAAAAGCAGAGAAGAACGGGAAAAACTAGAGCAGCAACTTGTAGGTATAAATAGAGAATTAGAGGTTGGCCGGAAAGCAGCACAAGAGTCCGATAAGTTCTTTGGATCTATTGCTGGGCATTTATTTATGGGTCGCACTGCTCTGGACGATATGAGCGATGGTGCTCGTAGGCTTGCTGAGAAAATGAAAAATAGTGACGAGCACGCAAAGCAATTTGCTATATCCTTTAAGAACGCGTTTAGTGTCTCAAGGTTGTTTGGCAATGTATTAATGACGATGGTGTCAGCAACAGCCAAACTTGCGATGGAAGCAGATGGTGCTGCATCTTCTTTTGCTGCCGCAACAGGTATGGGCAATCAGTTCCGCGATGTAATTATTGATGCTGGACAAGCACAGCGTGACCTTGGTGTTGGCTTAAAACAAGCCGCCGATGCTACACAGGCGTTGGTAACCGGAACCACTGGTTTTGTTAACATATCGAGATCGGCGCAAAAAGAAGTTGTACAACAAACAGCAGCATTAGCTAGATTGGGGGTGGATCTGGGCACTGCCACAGAGATGATTCAGTTTTTTAATTTGAATCTTGGCCAATCGCAAACGCAAGCAATTAGAACAACACAAAGAGTTGCCATGATGGGAAGCCAATTGGGCATCTCGGCGTCACAAATATCAAAAGATTTTCAAGCGTCTTTACCAACGTT
>NZMG01000012.1 GCA_002694465.1 Flavobacteriaceae bacterium
CCTTAATTTCGCCACCTTCCACAAATGCAATCACCGAAGGCGTAGTACGTTTCCCTTCTGCATTGGGGATTACTGTAGGCTCGCTACCTTCCATCACCGAAACGCAAGAGTTGGTAGTTCCTAAGTCGATTCCAATTATTTTACTCATAGTGTTATAGTTATATATTTTAAAAATTCTGTTTTAAGTTCTCTTACCCTATTTCAATGATTATGCCATGGCACAATGGCTGACATGGTGTCAGTTTCCCTTTGGGCAATTGCGCCCTTTTCGGTCCCTGAGCGGAGTCGAAGGGGCGCACCGGGCTGTCCGCGTTACATGCCTGCCTGCCGTTAGGCAGGGCAACTCGCTTCCATCCCTATTGCGAAATATGGAGGTTAGATTGGTAGAATTGTCTTGGTTCTTGACTCTTACATCTTGGTTCTTTATATATAATCAAAAACTCGTACTTTTAATTCAAACTTTTTCAAATGACTGCTTGGGAAAAAAATCTTGCCATCTTCGACGAGCTTGTTGCTATAAACCCGAAGTTTGAACGCCTTGGAAAAACGATGCCGTATTGCGCTGCTAACACCCATATGTTTGCGCTACTTAATAAAGATGCAGAATTGGGCTTACGCCTATCCAAAGAATCGCAAGAAGCGTTTAAAGAGAAGTACAATACTACTATTTATAAATCCTACGGCGCTGTGATGAAAGACTATGTGTTGGTCCCCGATGAAATGCTTAAGGATTTAAAACTACTCTCCCAATACCTTGACGAAAGCTATGAGTATGTGATGTCTTTAAAGCCTAATCCTAGAAAGAAGAAATAGTCTAAATCATTTTTTCAGAATGGTTGATAACTTTTTTTTTATAATTTGGAATATTTCCATAATTTTGGAATATTTCCTAATTACAAAAATGTTTATTAACGTACATACGTATTATAGTTTGCGCTACGGCACCATAAAACCTAAGGATTTATTGGAGCTGGCGGAGGGTTTCCACATTCGCTGTTTAGCACTTACAGACATTAATAACACCTCAGCTTGCTTGAATTTTGTACGATTGGCGCCTACGTATAACATTCGCCCCATACTAGGTGTAGATTTTAGAAATGGAGCACTACAACAGTTTATCATGTTGGCGCAAAACAATCAGGGTTTTCAATACATTAACAGCTACCTTTCTTCTTTTCTACACACTAATAAAAAGATTCCAGAGCATGCAAAACACCTTCCTGATACGTTTACTATTTACCCCTTTGCCAGCTTTAAAGAAGAAACACTTTTAGAGAATGAATATTTAGGGGTAACCGCCGAAGACCTCAACCGTCTTAAGTTTTCACCGTGGAAGCATCGGCAGGAAAAACTAGTAATATTACACACCGTAAGCTTTCAGAATAAAAAGGGCTTTAACACCCACCGCCTACTTAGAGCCATTGATAACAACACATTATTAAGCAAACTTCCCACTTCTGAGCAAGGCAAAGAAACCCATCTCCTTTGTTCCGAAGAAACCATAAAAGACACCTTTCGCGAATTTCCGAAGCTCATCGAGAATACACAAAAGCTGCTTGATTGTTGCAATATTTCCTTCAATTTCGATAAAGAAACTCCTAACAACCAACGATCCTATACAAGCAATGAGGTTTTAGATTTTAAATTACTAAAAAAGCTTACCTATGAGGGTATTCCGTATCGTTATGGGACACCCACCAATGCTATTTTGGACCGTATTAAAAAGGAATTGGATATCATTAAGGAAAAAGGATTTGTTTCTTATTTTCTTATCAACTGGAAAATCTTAAAATACGCTCGAAGCAAAGGCTATTTTTATGTAGGACGTGGAAGTGGTGCCAATAGTGTGATTGCCTATTTGCTTCGGATTACCGATGTAGACCCCATAGAGCTTGATCTCTATTTTGAACGGTTTATCAATCTCTACCGTAAAAACCCACCCGATTTCGATATCGACTTTTCATGGAAAGACAGAGATGATATTACCGAGTTTATATTCAGAAGATTTAAAAACACCGCACTACTTACCGTATACAATACTTTTAAGTACAAGGCTTCGGTACGCGAACTAGGAAAAGTATTTGGATTGCCTAAAACCGAAATTGATGTTCTCTCCAAAGGAGAATACAATTATAAAACCTTAGATAGGCTCTCTCAACTTGTTGTAAACTACAGTCAATACATTCAAGGGTTCCCCAACTATTTGGGAATTCACGCAGGAGGTATTCTTATTTCAGAAAAACCCATCCATTACTATACCACCACTTTTATGCCCCCAAAAGGGTTTCCAACTACTCAATTCGATATGGTTGTGGCAGAAGATATTGGACTCTATAAATTTGACATTTTGAGTCAGCGAGGATTAGGAAAAATTAAGGATGCTGTAGAAGTAATTAGGTATAATCACCCAAGCATCCCTCCTATCGATATTCATAACATCAAGCATTTTAAAGAAGATAATCGTATTAAATACTTATTGCGAAACGCAAAGGCCATTGGATGCTTTTACGTGGAGTCTCCTGCCATGCGAATGCTCCTTAAAAAATTACAGGTGGATGATTATTTAGGATTGGTAGCTGCCAGTTCGGTGATACGCCCTGGAGTGGCAAAATCGGGTATGATGCGAGAATATATTCTTAGGTATCGCTACCCCGAAAGACGAAAAGAAGCGCACCCTGTTATGCTAGATATTATGCCCGAAACCTATGGGGTGATGGTATATCAAGAAGACGTCATTAAAGTGGCGCACTATTTTGGCAAACTTACCTTAGGAGAAGCAGATATGTTACGTAGAGGGATGTCTGGAAAGTTCCGCTCACGAGATGAGTTTTTAAAGGTAAAGCAACAGTTTTTTGACAACTGCCATAATAGTGGAAAATCGGAAGATCTCACCAAAGAAATCTGGCGACAAATTGAAAGTTTTGCGGGCTATGCCTTTGCCAAAGGACACTCTGCTTCATATGCAGTGGAAAGCTATCAAAGTCTTTTTTTAAAAGCATACTATCCGCTCGAGTATATGGTAGCCACGCTTAACAATGGTGGTGGATTCTATAGTTCAGAGTTATACGTACATGAAGCGCGTATGCACGGTGCCGCCATTCTCGCTCCTTGTGTTAACCACAGTAACGCCGAAACTGTCATCGAAGGAACCGCTATTTATTTGGGATTAGGTTTTTTACACTCTTTGGAAAGCAGAGTCATTAAACGACTTGTACAAGAACGAACCAAAAACGGTTATTACCTAAGCCTTGACGATTTTATAGATCGAGTTCCTATTTCGGTGGAGCAAATTAATATTCTTATCAAGATAAATGCCTTCCGATTCACAAAAAGAAACAAACGTGAGTTACTCTGGGAAGCTTATATGAAAGTAAACAAAGTAACCTTCGAAGAGCACATACAAACCCTTTTTAAAACTGAAAAAATGAATTATCAAACTCCCTCCTTGCCCAATACGCAAATGGAAGATGCCTTTGATGAAATGGAACTACTTGGCTTCCCTTTGTGTGACCCCTTTAAGTTATTACTTGCACCATCTAGAAGCCATATGCGGGCTAGACATTTACCAGATGATGTTGGTAAAACAGTAACGATTGAAGGCTACCTAGTAACTGTAAAAAACACGTCCACTTCCACTGGAAAGCGAATGTACTTTGGTACTTTCTTAGATCGTGATGGTGATTTTATTGACACTGTACATTTCCCAAATGTGGCTTCGTTATATCGCTTTAGAGGAAAAGGAATTTACAGTATTACCGGAAAAGTAATAGAAGAATTTGACTGTATCTCCATAGAAGTAACAAAAATGACACGCTATCCTATTATTGAAGATCCTCGCTATAGTGATAAAAAGTTAGAGGCAAACTCGGTAAAAAACTTCAATAGACGAGTGCGTACTAGTAATAGGCAACAACATTAATTCCTTTAGGGGTTTTTCATGAATAGCGACCGTCATATTGTCCATATGGATTTGGACACCTTCTTTGTGTCCTGTGAACGGCTATTAGACAGCAGGCTTAACGGAAAACCTGTACTTATTGGAGGTACTAGTGATCGCGGAGTAGTTGCCTCATGTAGTTACGAAGCTAGAACATTCGGGATTCATTCTGCCATGCCTATGCGACTTGCAAAACAATTATGTCCAGAAGCAATTGTATTGAGAGGAAATTCTGGTGTTTATAGCAAGTTTTCAAATACAGTTACCGACATTATTAAAGAAAGTGTTCCCCTTTACGAAAAAACTTCGGTGGATGAATTCTATATCGATCTTACTGGAATGGACCAATTCTTTGGATGTAACAAGCTTGCCAGCGAATTGCGTTCGCGTATCATAAAAGAAACAGGCTTGCCCATTTCTTTTGGGTTGTCTGTAAATAAAACTGTTTCAAAAATTGCTACGGGTGAAGCAAAACCCAATAACCAAATACAAATTATAAAAGGTACTGAAAAACCATTCCTATCTCCACTTTCAGTACGGAAAATCCCTATGGTAGGTGAAGTCACTTATCGCTCACTATGCGATTTGGGCATTAAGCAAATAAAAACCATTCAAAAAATGCCTATAGAAATGATGATACGGGTTTTTGGAAAAAACGGAGCAACACTTTGGAAAAAAGCAAATGGAATTGACAATTCACCTGTAGTGCAATACACAGAGCGGAAATCCATCTCTACAGAGCGAACCTTCGATAAGGACACTACCGACATAAAAAAGCTAGAAGGAATTATCGTAGCAATGACCGAAAATTTAATCTATCAGCTCCGCAGAGGGAATAAGCTAACAGCCTGTGTAACCTTTAAGATTAGATATTCAGATTTTCAAACGTACACCCAACAAAAGCGAATTCCCTATAGTGCTGCAGATCATAAAATCCTTCCGGTAGTAATGGATTTATATAAAAATCTATATCAGCGAAGGCTTTTAGTTCGCTTAGTTGGTGTTCGCTTTAGTCATTTGGTAGAAGGCGGACAACAAATTGATCTTTTTGATGACAATGATAAAATTATTAATCTTTATCAAGCTATGGATAAAATGCGAGAGCGTTATGGAGACCGCGCAGTTATTAAGGCATCGGGGATGAATGCTAAAAGTATTAGCCGTTGGAATCCTTTTACAGGAGAACCACCTCCATTGTTAGCAAATAGAAGACAATAGTATATATTTGTGTTATGAATCAAGCCATGGAAAGTATTAGTGTTTTTGATATGCTATCGATAGGCGTAGGGCCTTCGAGTTCGCACACATTAGGGCCTTGGCGGGCAGCCAAAGCTTGGATTGAAAAATTACAGCAACTAGAACTCTTTACTAGTGTTGCCACAGTAAAAGTGAACTTATACGGTTCTCTTTCACTAACTGGAAAAGGCCACGCGACTGATATTGCCGTAGTCATGGGATTATTGGGAGCAGACCCAGTGACATTTCCCATTGAAAACATTCAGAAGGAAATTGATGCCCTTAAAAAAGCAAATAAACTTTTGCTGAATAATGAAAAACCCATTCCTTTTTCTTTTTCAGAAGATATTATTTTTCATAGAAAATTTCTTCCATTTCACCCTAACGGAATTACGTTTGAGGCAACCCTTCGCAATGGACAAAAAAAGAAAGAAACCTACTACTCTATTGGTGGCGGATTTATTGTACAAGAAGAACGAAAAAGGGCGAAAATACAAGTTGAAAAATTCAATCATTTTCCTTTCCCCACTCACACAGCTTTAGAGTTACAAGGGTATTGTGATAGTGAAAAAAAGCCTATAAGTGAGATTGTATATCAAAATGAACTTTCCATTCGTGATCCCCAACGTATTGACGACAAGTTTAAGGCGATTTGGGAGGTCATGTTGGATTCTATGTATGTAGGCTGCCATACGGAAGGCACACTCCCTGGTGGATTAAACGTTCGTCGTCGCGCTTACGATACTCATAAAACACTTATTGGCGATAAAAAATATACCAATGCAGTTGAATGGATTGCCGCTATTCGTGATACGGAAGTAAAGTTTCGCCAAATCTTAAAATGGGTTTCTTGTTTTGCCTTAGCGGTAAATGAGGTAAATGCGTCCTTAGGACGGGTAGTAACCGCTCCTACCAACGGAAGTGCCGGTGTCATTCCTGCAGTACTCATGTATTATATGGTCATTGAAAACCACGACGCCAATTTTGATGATGTAAAGAAGTTCTTATTAGTTGCTGGAGAGATAGGAAGTATTTTTAAGAAAGGAGCTACTATTAGTGCGGCATTAGGAGGTTGTCAAGCCGAAATTGGGGTTTCCTCTGCTATGGCTGCTGGAGCCTTAACCGAATTGATGGGCGGAACTCCCGCACAAGCTTTAATGGCTGCCGAAATTGCCATGGAACATCATCTTGGGCTTACCTGCGACCCTATTGCTGGATTAGTACAAATTCCTTGTATAGAGCGCAATGCTATGGGAGCTATTAAAGCGATTAATGCGTGCGAGATGGCATTGGATGCAGACCCCACCAAAGCAAAAGTTCCTTTGGATAAAGTCATAAAAACGATGTGGGAAACCGCAAAAGATATGACTTCAAAATACAAGGAAACCAGCGAGGGTGGACTTGCCGTGCAGGTAAATGTGAGTGATTGTTAATCTTTACACCCTTCTTTCCTTCTCGAATCAATTAAGTGTACAATTTTCCATCCCTCCTCTGTTTTAGCCAACGTAAATGCGTTAGCACCACAGTGACTAAAGTTTCCGTTAAACCAAAACTCATACGGGGTCCACACATGGGCAAGATTTCCATCAATTTGCACTTTGTAGTCTAGTAGTTTTTCCTCCCAAACTTGGTCGGCTGGGCGATTGGCAATGGCTTTTAAGAATTCGGATATGTTCCCATCAATTACATTTGCCTTTCCTTCTTTATTGGTAAAAACTGTTTGATTGGGTAAATTTTCGATCATCACATGTTTCATAATAAGGGTGTCCCCTTGATGAAAACCTTCAAAAAAAGTATCGATAAGTTTTTTGGCGTCATTTTCAGAAAAAGAATCTTGTGAAAAAGTAATCGCTGAAATGGAAACGAATACCGTTGTAATGAGTAACTTCATAACACAGAATTAAAGATTGAATACCAAAATTAGTACTTTTACCGCTCAATACGTTACACTATGTCTACAGCAAAAAAAGAATACAAGCGAATTACCACCAAAACTTTGGTGGATATGAAGAAAAATGGCGAAAAAATTGCGATGCTCACAGCCTACGATTACACTATGGCGAAAATTGTGGATAGTGCGGGAATGGATGTGATTTTAGTGGGTGATTCTGCTTCCAATGTCATGGCAGGTCACGAGACAACTTTACCCATAACACTTGACCAAATGATTTATCATGCATCCTCGGTAGTACGTGCTATTGAAAGAAGCCTGGTGGTTGTAGATTTACCTTTTGGAAGTTACCAAAGTGATCCAAAAGAAGCGCTGCGTTCTGCGATACGAATCATGAAGGAAAGTGGAGCTCATGCGGTTAAAATGGAAGGTGGTAAAGAAATTAAAGAATCGATAAAGCGAATCTTAAACGCTGGAATTCCTGTAATGGGGCATTTGGGATTAACCCCACAATCTATTTACAAATTTGGGACCTATACAGTACGTGCCAAAGAAGAACAAGAAGCCGAAACATTGAAAGAAGATGCATTAATGCTTGAAAAAGCGGGGTGTTTTGCCGTAGTGATAGAAAAAATTCCCGCCAAACTTGCCGAAGAGGTTGCCAAAAGTATTAGCATTCCAGTGATTGGGATTGGTGCTGGTGGTGGTGTGGATGGACAAGTTTTAGTCACCCATGATATGATAGGGATGACCCACGAATTTAGCCCGCGATTTTTAAGAAGATATTTAGATTTATATTCTGATATGTCCAATGCTTTTAGCCAGTATATTACGGATGTAAAAAGCAGTGATTTCCCAAATGATTCTGAGCAATACTAATCTTCCTACCCATTGCATAGTACACTCGAAAATTTAGAAGTTCTCTACGAAGACAATCACTTAATTATTGTCAATAAGCGTCCTGGGGATATTGTTCAAGGGGATAAAACAGGAGATACCCCACTTTCTGAAGTTGTAAAAGAATTCATCGCAAAAAAGTATAACAAACCTGGAGACGTTTTTTTAGGAGTCGTGCATCGTTTGGATAGACCTACCAGTGGTATTGTGGTTTTTGCAAGAACTTCTAAAGCCTTAGCGAGAATGAATAAGCTATTTTCAGAAAGGGAAACAGAAAAAACCTATTGGGCTATAGTAAAAAATCCACCTCCTTCAGATAGGGAAAAACTGGTACATTACCTAAAGAGAAATCCGAAGCAAAATAAATCGTATGCTTATCCCAAAGAAATACAAGATAGTAAAAAAGCTATTTTAATGTATGAGCTCATAAAAACATTAAAAAATTATTTTGTTTTAGAAATTGAACTTGAAACAGGTAGACATCATCAAATTAGGGCACAATTGGCTGCAATTAATTGTCCCATTAAAGGAGATTTGAAATACGGTTTTGACAGAAGCAATGATGATGGCAGTATCCATTTACATGCAAGAAAATTATGTTTTATTCATCCCGTAAAAAAGGAACGTTTGGAAATAGTTGCTTTGCCCCCGGAAGATATTTTATGGAATGCTATTTAAATTTCTATAAGTTTATTTTTTAACGCATACATCACGAGTCCCACTCTGTTTTTTAATCCTAATTTCTTAAAAATATCCTGCCTATATCCATCCACTGTTTTAGGACTTAGTTTCATTTTTTCGGCAATTTCTTTGTAGGTCAATTCGGAACAAGCCATTTTTATAAACTGTAGTTCATTTTTATTAAACTCTGGGTCTAATTCTGGCAAGTCACTATGTAGGGAGTTCACCATGGCGTTGATGACCATTTCAGAATAATAAAATCCGCGTTCCATGACATCAATTAGAGCCTTTTCAAGTGTTTTAGGGTGGATATCTTTTAAAAAGTAACCTTTGGCTCCTTCTTTCAACATTCGTAAAATATACATTTCATTATCATCCATGGATAATGCTAAAACACGAATAGTTGGGTGGTTTTCAGTGAGCCATTTTAGGGTCTCAAAACCATTCATAACAGGCATATTGATATCCAGTAGAATAATATCTGGTAAGTCACTAAGATGTTGTAACTTATCCTTTAAATCCAATCCATGTTGCGCTTTAAATATTACACGAAAACCTTGAAAGCTATTAATTAATTTTTCTAAGGAACTAGCGAATAATAGATGGTCGTCAACAACGGCAATAGTATTATCATTCAAAGTGTTCATGTATTGGATATGGATAAATTAAGTTTATTTGGGTGCCTTTTTCATTTTCTGATGTAAGCCTAAATGTTGCACCAATTACCTTTGCTCTGCTCTCCATGTTTTGTAGGCCAGAATTGGTCTTGGCGATAGATGGGTCAAAGCCTACCCCATCATCTTTTGCCAATATTTCTAGATGTCTCCCTTTAAAGTATAAATTTACGAATATTTTTTTTGCAAAGGCGTGCTTAAGAGTGTTTGAAAAAAACTCTTGTAATATTCTAAATATTATTATTTCAACCTCGTTTTTTAAAGGAAGTTCTTCTCCCTTAATTTTAAGTTCTGTAGCTAAAAATCGAAGGCGTTCGTAACGATCAAGCTCTGCTTTTAAAGAACCAACTAGGCCATTGTTAAGTACTACTTCATTATTTAAGGTTTTGGATAATGCCCTCACTTCCTGCAAGGTAGACCCTAGCGTAGTCTTGGTTTCCTCAATTTGACCCTTCATTTCTTTAGGGCTTTCATTTAATAACATTCCTAATTGAATATTTGCCACCGAAAGTAATTGCCCAATGTTGTCATGTAGCTCCCAAGCAATATTCTTAAAGGTTTGTTCTTGTATTTCAATTTGCGATTTTGCTAATTCTTTTTCGAATCTTTTTTCGGCTTCAAAACGTTCTACCAACATTTTATTCTTCCGCCTCTGAAAAGCAACAACAAAAACCACTACAAAAAATACAAGTGTAAAAACTGTAATGATAGAATATAATATTAAAAGGACTTCATCTTCTTTGAGCATACCAAAAAACCAATTATAAAGCAAGAATACATAAATAAATTAGAAATTAAAACAATATAGACCTGTAGCTTTACAAAAAGAAAATTTCCAGTAGACACATTAAAATAATCTGAAAAAATTGCCAGAGGAGCATTGGCTACATTAAACACAAAAACACCTACAGCAACGTACATTGGTAGATATGTTTTAAGTTGTAAAATTAAATCAGATTTAAGTAGCTCATAAAAAAACTGAAATATTACTCCTAAAATGATAAAAGTACCAGCGATAACCACATAAGAGGAGTTTTCAAAGAAAGAAGTCCTAATAAATTGAAAATAAATCGAAGATAATAAATATAATACCAATGTTATTTTCGCAACACTCTTAAAAGATTTATTATTTATGTAATATAAAAAATAAAGACATATCAATATAGGATTAATAATATCATAAAAATTATAAACCCAAATATTCCTGCTAAAAGGTGAGTTTTCGATAAATGAAAAGTATTGATAATTTGAATAATATCCAATGACCGAATAACTCGCTATTATTTCAAGTAAAACAACAACACCCAAATAAGTAACCAATAATTTAATGGGGCTAGTTACCTCTACCCTTTTTAAGTAATATAAACTTGTTATAAATGAAAAAATAACAAATACAAGGGCTGAAAAGGAAAATATAAAATAGTCAGTAAGTCCCAATACTAATAATTATTTGGCGGCCACCCCCCCTGAGTTCTATTTAAAGGATCTATTTCGTAATTGTTGTCAGCATCTGTGCTTGTCCCAATTGTTGGGGCAAGGAAGACCGTTGCCTTTTTATTGTCGGCTGTATCATACGCAGCAAAATAAATTCTAATCCCAGGATCTGAANCNCCTTGTCTATTAGATAACTCTTTAACATAAGCCACATATTCTTCCATCTCTGAAAGACTAAAAGTAAAATCTCTAGGATCACTAATTCCAGTTGCGATTTCAATTTCANCAACTCTTGTTTTTTTCCAATTTCCCTGAAGTTCTTTCGCCTCAGACACACTAATACAATTTTTAGGTTTTGCCATAACACTTTTATTTTAATAATTATTATACCAAGTAAGTGATTTATAAAATCACTGGCAAGTTGAAACTAAAAAAACAGGAAAAACCCTGTAAGATTACACAGGGTTTTTCCTGTTTATGCTTAGTTATTTACCTTTCTTTTTCTCTTAAAATAACCTTTAATTATCAGTTAAATGGCTGTTGATATTGAACTAGTTAAAACATAGCTTTGAGAAATGTTTACAGGAGTTATAGTCAATAATAGCAAAAATGATTTACGAAACTTTAGAAATTATTAAGGATCAAGTGTCCCAATTTTTGGATGATAGATTATCTGAAAGCAATTTATTGGTTTTAGAAAACATTGCAAAAATGGAGGACGCAGACATAACTACTATGAATGATAAAATAGTGCTTTCATTACTTAATCTTGAAGAAGAAATTTCAATGAAAAACTTGCCAAACGTTAACTTCAAAAATGGGAGCTACGAATATAAAAACAAGCCTGTAAATCTAAATCTCTACGTGCTTTTTTCGGCAAATAGAAGTGTCTATACAAAGTCTATTACGGCATTATCTGCAATTATTGAATTCTTTCAAGATAAAAAAGTCTTTAACCAATCAAACACACCGTTAAATCCAACCATTACAGCTTTAGACGATGTTAAGGAATTCAAGTTTGTTGTAGAACTCTACACACCCACATTCGAGCAACTTAACTATGTATGGGGTACTCTTGGAGGAAAATCTGTACCCAATGTTATGTATAAGGTAAGCATTGTAAAAGTGGAAGGAACATCATTAGTTAAGAAAGGAAGCACTATTACAGAAATTGAAGGAACATTAGAGAATCAAACAAAACACCCAGTAGATTAATACATATGAGTTTTCAGATTACATATAAGAAACTGCTTACCATCAATTTTTATCATCATTACTTTCTAGATGATGGAGCAACCGCATTTGATATAAATTCAACATTGAAAGCGGAACAACTTTTAAAATATGATTTCGGAAACTTTTTAAGAATATTCCCTTCGGAACAAACATCACAAAAATTACAAGGTCATAAAATAATTGTAAAAACTGAGACTTCTGGCATATCGATTCTTATAAGTGCTGAAGAAACTGCTCCCAGTAGTGGTATATATCAACCCTTTATTCCGTTAGGGCAAACAGAAAGTCTTTTATTTTTAGTCTATGTAACAGATGCATTTTTTGAAAACTACTCTACTGTAGCAGCCAACCCTAGTATTCCGTATTTCTTTTCAAATAAAAAACCAAGTACCGAAGGAGGCAGTTTAAGGTACATCGATTTAGAAAGCACTACAAATCCCATTGAAGATTTTAGCATTTCACAAACAACATACGAATCTTTTTTTAACCGTATTTCAGAAAAAGAAAGAATTGGACTTTTTGCAATCCTTCATTTAGAAATGGCTGGGGATGATACCACAATTGTGGATGGTAATACGCGAAATGTATTAAACAACAATGGTACTATTCAAAATCCAGCGCCCATTTATAAAATCCAAATAGCGAACAGATCTACCATATGGAATTATATAAATCCTGTTGATAATAGTCTCATTCATACCACAGACCCCACCACGCTTCCATTAGTGAAAAATGGAATTATTGGATATTCATTTGACAGTAAAGAAAGGCCATCGGCCCAACCATATCGCCTTGTTTTTGAAAAAGACGGAGGCGGTAATATTATTAAAACAATTTCAGAAATATTTATTAACTAAATTTTAAATTATGGCAACAACGTATAAAACGCCAGGCGTCTATGTAGAAGAGATTTCAGTCTTTCCTCCTTCGGTGGCGCAAGTAGAAACCGCTATTCCGGCATTCATTGGATATACCGAAAAAGCAGAAAAAAACGGGGAAGGTTTAACCAACATTCCCACTCGAATTACTTCATTATTAGAGTATGAAACCTATTTTGGTAAATCACAAAATGAGACCAATATTTCGGTCACAATAGATGACACCGTAGATAGTGGTGCTCCTACTGTGGTATTAAATAGAGAAATTTCCGTTGCGGTTGGAGCAACAAGCCCCTATGTCATGCACTACGCAATGCGCATGTATTTTGATAACGGAGGTGGTCCATGTTATATCGTATCTGTAAATGATTTTACAGGAGGTGGTGGAACGGTAAGCCTAACCGAACTAACCGCTGGACTCAATGCTGTAGAGGCTTATGACGAGCCAACTCTTTTTGTTTTTCCAGATGCAAAAGGAATAGGAACGGCGGCAAATTTCTATACACTTATGAATAGAGCTATGACCCAATGTGAAAAATTGGGAGATCGCTTTACGCTAATTGATATGTACAATGATGACAGTGCCACACTAAGAAGTAGCACAACATTAGGGAATGGCACAAGCCTTCTAAAATATGGTGCGGCCTATCACCCCTATCTCAAAACCGTATATAACTACTTTTACGAGGATACCGATATTGCTGTAACGCACAATGTAACGGATGAAACCCCAGCTACAATAGCAGGAAATTTTGATGGTACACTTGACCAAATAGCAGATAGCACAAACCCAACAGCATTCGATCTTGTAATGTATAATTTCTTAAAACTAGAAATCGAAAAGAAAACTGTTACACTAGCTCCTACGGCTGCCCTTGCGGGTATTTGTGCACGTGTTGATAGCAACCGAGGGGTTTGGAAAGCACCTGCTAATGAATCTGTAAATAGCTGTATGGCAACAACTGTAAATATCACTCACGAACAACAGGAAGATTTAAATATTCATACTTCAGGGAAATCAATTAATGCCATTCGTCCATTTGCCGGAAAAGGTATTTTGGTTTGGGGAGCAAGAACCCTAGCTGGTAATGATAATGAATGGCGCTATATTCCAGTTCGCCGATTTTTCAATATGGCTGAAGAGTCTATTAAAAAAGCCACCGAACAATTTGTATTTGAACCTAACGACAAAAACACATGGGTAAAAGTACGTGCCATGATTGAAAACTTCCTAACACTTCAATGGCGTGCTGGAGCTTTGGCAGGAGCCAAACCAGAACAGGCCTTCTTTGTAAGGGTAGGATTGGGTGAAACCATGACCGCTCAAGATATTTTGGAAGGTCGCATGAACATTGAAATTGGTATGGCAGTAGTACGCCCTGCAGAATTCATTATCCTGAAATTTTCTCACAAAATGCAGGAAGCATAATAAATAAAAAGTATTAACTAAAATAATAATAAAATGGCCGAAACATATCCATTAGTAAAGTTTCATTTCTCAGTAGACTGGGGAGGAACAAATATTGGTTTTACCGAAGTCTCCGGACTAGATGTAGAAACCGAATTGATAGAGTACAGACAAGGTGCTAGTCCAGAGTATAGCAAAATTAAAATGCCTGGAATGATAAAGTACAGCAATATCACTCTCAAACGAGGCACCTTTAAAAATGACAACGAGTATTACAAATGGTGGAATACCGTAAAATTAAATACTATCGAACGTCGAGACATCACCATAAAGATGCTTAACGAAGAACACGAGCCTGTCGTGGTTTGGAAAGTGAAGAATGCGTTCCCAATTAAAGTACAATCCACAGATTTAAAAGGCGATGCTAACGAAACTGCCATAGAATCTATGGAAGTGGCTCACGAAGGTCTCACCATTCAAAACGGCGATTAATGAGTACGCAATATCCACCTGTAAGTTTTCATTTTAAAGTTGAATTCAATGGAATTTCTTCACAGGATTCCGATGTACAATTTCAATCTGTCGCAGGACTTTCAGTAGATATTGAAACCGAAGAATTTGCCGAGGGTGGGGAAAATAGGTTTAAGCATAAATTTCCGGTAAGGACAAAGTTTCCAAACTTGGTTCTCAAGCGAGGAATGGTAAAAGATTCAAAACTTATCGATTGGTGTAGGGATGCTATCGAGAGTTTTCAATTTCAACCCGTAGACCTTACCGTGAAATTGCTTAACGAAGAACACGAACCCCTTGTTACTTGGAATGTGGTTCACGCATATCCCGTAAAATGGAATGTAAGCGACCTCAACGCTGAAGAGAACAAAATTACAATCGAGACTATAGAATTAGCCTATAACTACTTTACACTCATTTAATATGCCAATCGAAATTAAGGAATTACATATCAAAATTAATGTAAACGATGCTGGGCAAACCAATGCTTCGCAAGACAAAAAATCGGGAGGTAAAGAAGCCAATGTTATTGAAATGTGCTTAGAGCAGATCGCTCAAATGCAACAACGTAAAAAAGAACGATAATGAGTACTGGAGAGCTTAAAAAATTGAAAGTAACAGGATATAAAGACGAGCGCTTTACACAAAAAGTAGGCGACGGAGAATTTTCCACACTCTTGAATCCTGAAAAGTATACTTTCAAATATAAGGTAGAATACACCGAAGCACAAGGTCAAGGAACTAGTGCAACCATGCCAAAGTTTGTTCGCACACCACCAGAAGATTTTGAATTGGACTTTTTGTTTGATAGAACAGGTGTAATTAAAGGGCAGGACAATGCCTCGGGTGATGGAATTATTGATGACCTAGAAAAATTCAAAAAAATAGTTTTCGATTATAGTGGTGACGAGCATAAACCCAACTATGTGATGATTGGCTGGGGAACATTGCTCTTTAAGGGAACACTTTTAGAAATGTCCATCGAGTTTAAGCTTTTTGGTAGCGATGGAACACCTTTAAGAGCGGTTGCAAAGACTAAGTTTAAAGGTACTGTTGAAGATGATTTACGCGTAGCAAAAGAGAATAACAACTCACCCGATTTAACCCATATTCGAGTAGTGAACCTTGGAGACACATTGCCTCTAATGACGTATCGAATTTATGGAGATTCTAAATACTATTTGGAAGTCGCCAAAGCCAATAATTTAAGTCAGTTTAGAAAATTAGAAGTAGGACAAAAAATTATGTTCCCACCTATCGAAAAAGTATCCTAAATGAGCGATAATAGCCAAACCATAGCAACACCACAAAGTGCAGATCTTGCCACATTTACCGTATTGGTAGGAGGTGAAGAACTTTCGGCTGTATATCAAGTGAAAAATATTACTGTTGAAAAAGAGGTAAATAGAATCCCTTTTGCTCAATTGGTGTTTTTTGATGGAGAAGCTTCCCAACAAGACTTCAAATTAAGTAATGAAGATGTATTAATTCCTGGAAAAGAAATTGAAATCAAAGCAGGATATCATAATGATGAAGAAACGATTTTTAAAGGAATTATCATCAAACATTCTCTAAAAATTCGTGAAAATGCTTCTGTACTGGTTGTGGAATGTAGAGATAAAGCTGTGAAAATGACAGTAGGTAGAAAGAGTAATTATTATTACGAAAGCACCGATGCTGAAATAGCCGAAGAAATCATTGGAAAATACAATTTAGAAAACGAAATCGAAAGTACAACGTATGCTCACCCAGAGTTAGTTCAATTTAATGCTTCCGATTGGGATTTTGTCATAACTCGCGCTCAAGCCAATGGAAAAATAGCTACGGTAGATGATGGAAAAATTACTATTGCAAAACCAGATTTTTCACAAGACGAAGTTGAAACTGTTGCTTTTGGCGCTACACTACTAAGTTTTGATTCTGAAATAGATGCTCGAAATCAGTTTGGCACTATAACTTCCTACGGATGGAATCCTGCCGATCAAGAATTGGTAGAAACTGAAGCTTCTGATCCAGGAATTACTTTTAATGGAAATTTGGACACTTCTTCGCTTTCAGAAATTATAGGATTAGATAATCTAGAATTGAAGCACGGTGGAAATAACAATTCTACACTATTACAAGGTTGGAGTGATGCCAAGGCATTGTTTCAGCAAATGGCAAAAACAAGAGGCACCATTAAATTTCAAGGGATTGCTCCTGTAAAACCTGGAGTAATGCTAAAACTAGAAGGTGTTGGAGACCGATTTAACGGCAAGGTTTTTATAAGTGGTATTCGTCATCAAATTACCGATGGAAATTGGACTATTGATGCGCAATTTGGATTTAATCCCGATTGGTTCAGCGAAACTTATGACATTAATCAACAACCTGCGGCTGGGTTACTTCCAGCGGTTAATGGTTTACAAATTGGTGTGGTTTCACAATTGGAGGAAGATCCTAATGGTGAAGAGCGAATTCTAGTTAAGTTTCCAATAGTTAATAACACAGCGCAGGGCATTTGGGCAAGAGTTGCTTCATTAGATGCTGGAGAAAATCGAGGAGCCTTCTTCCGTCCAGAAATTGGAGATGAAGTCATAGTAGGGTTTATTAATGATGATCCTAATCACGCTGTGGTTTTAGGAATGCTTCATAGCAGTGCAAAACCTGCGCCTCTTGTAGCAAGTGATGATAATCATGAAAAAGGATTTTTTACGCGTAGCGAAATGAAAATTCTATTCAATGATGAAAAAAAGTCTATTGCTATTGAAACGCCCGCAGGGAAAAAAATCACTTTAGATGAAGATGCCGGAACCATTGTTATTGAAGATGAAAATTCAAATATTTTCACTTTAGATAGTAGTGGTGTTGTTATGGAAACCGAGGGAGATTTTAGCATAAAAGCTTCTGGGGATTTGAATCTAGAAGGAACAAATGTAAATATTAAAGCCAATGCCCAATTTAAAGCCGAAGGAAGTGCTGGTGCCGAAGTATCCACGAGTGCTGTGGCTGTGCTGAAAGGGTCACTGGTTCAAATAAATTAAAAACTATGGGAGCACCTGCTGCAAGAATAACTGATATGCATGTTTGTCCAATGGTAAATCCTGGAGGAGTTCCCCATGTGGGAGGTTCCATTTTACCCACAGGTGAGCCCACCGTCCTCATTGGCGGCATGCCTGCAGCACGTGTAGGCGATATGGCAACTTGTACAGGACCACCCGATAGCATTATTATGGGTTCTTCCACAGTGTTCATTGGAGGAATGCCCACAGCAAGATTAGGAGACAGTACCGCACATGGAGGAACCATAGTGTTGGGTGAATTTACAGTTCAAATAGGATAATTATGTACGAAAAACTAGACTTTTTAGGTGAAGGTTGGAGTTTTCCTCCCCATTTTGATAAGAAAACCAGAGGTGTGGTCACGACGACTGATATTGAGGATATCAATAATAGCCTACATATTCTTCTTTCCACAAGATTGGGAGAACTAATTATGCTCCCAGAATATGGTTGCAATCTTGAAGAATTGCTTTTTCAGCCGTTGGATATTACCCTTAAGACCTATATAAAAGACTTAATTAAAACAGCTATTCTGTATCACGAACCCAGAATTGACGCTAAAAAAATCTCATTAGATACTTCTCAAGAACTTGAAGGAATGGTTCAGATTGAAATAGAATATATGGTACGAATTACAAATTCTAGAGGAAATATGGTTTTCCCATTCTATAAAAAAGAAGGAACCGAATTATAGAGTATGGCAAAGAAATGTGATCATAGCTTTTTAACCCTTCACTCGGGAACCGAACAATCGCAACGATTGAAAAAGGCACTTTTGCCTTCTAATTTTAATCTGAATGATTTTTCCATTGCCGATTGGATGGAATTCGCTTTTAATTTCGCGAAGGAAGTAAACTACTTTTCTACCACTAGTGATACCGTAGTTTCAGGAGATTGGGAGTCCTTTTTTGTTGAAAAGGAAAATATTGCGGCTTTCGTTTCAGAAATAGAGAAAAACAATAACCTCACTCCTCACCTCACCTTATTTGTAGCATTTCTAAAACTTTTAGAAATTACGCAAGAGCGATTCAATAAAATTACAGAACGACACTTAGATTTTTATTACGAAGAAATCCTTCAGATAGAGAAAAAGGAAGCTGTTGAAGATCAAGTGCATTTACTCTTTGATTTAGCTAAAAATGCAGAAGAAGCTCTATTATCTGAAGGCACTCTGCTGGTGGCTGGAAAAGATTCTTCTGGAAAGAAAATGCAGTATGCTTTAAACGAAGAACGTGTTTTCAATAAAGCAAAAATAGCTTCCCTTAGAAGTGTATATCATCATCGAAAAACAAACAATCTAAACCCCTTAGAAACCCACGGAATCTATGCTGCTCCTGCCATTAACACTAAAGACGGATTAGAAGAACCATTGGAAGAAGGTGATACTTGGTTACCTTTTGGGTTTCCAAGTCATCATAATACGGAGTTCACATTACCAACAGCCAATCTCGGCTTTGCCATTGCAGCTCCTACCCTGGCCCTAAAAGAAGGGCGAAGATTGGTTAAATTGGAATGCACTTTCAAAAAAAACATCGATACCTTTAATCTGGCTCAGGCCTTACAAGCCATCGAAATTTATGCTACAGGAGAGAAAGCTTGGCTAGGACCTTTTTATGCTTCAGAAAGTATTGAAACAGGATACACAAGTAGTATTTCAGGTAAAAAACTAACCCTTTCGCTAGAAATTGATAAAACCGAAGAAGCTATTGTAGCCTATGATAAAAAAATTCACGAAGGAGCATATGCTACAAATGAACCCTTATTTGTATTTAACATAAAAACGGAGGCTTCAATCTATGAAGCAGGCTACCAATTTTATAAAACACTGCTAGAAAAAAAGCTGGATAAAGTAAAAATTGATATTAAGGTTGAAGGGGTTACTTCTTTAAATCTAAAAAATGACGTTGGGACTTTGGTCGCCAATAAACCGTTTTTCCCTTTTGGGACACAACCTGTACAACGCTCTTCTTTTTACGTGGATTACGATGAGTTATTTCAGAAAAAATGGAGCAATTTTAAAGTGGACGCCGTTTGGCTAAATACTCCCAATAGTTTTAAAGAACATTATATTGCTTATACCAAAGACGATAATAACCTAAGTCTTTCACCTTCGCTATATTATCAAACATTATATCACACGTATAACCCGGCTACAAAAAAGTATACAAAACCTTCTGGGACAATTTTAGCAACCGATATAAAATCGGGTTCAAATAATATATATGTAACCGGTGACAATTATTTTACAGCTAAGGTGTCGCTAAAAAATGAAGAAATTCAAAAAATGGTGGACACTAATTTTGAACTCTTTGATAAAAATGGAGAACTTTTTGAAAGTCATCTTTCGGTAAACAATACCAACTTCACCACCGGTGAAAATGGTCCGTTAAAACTTTCTTTAAATCAGTCTTTTTTACATAGTGTGTATCCCAAAGTGTATGCGCTTGCACTTACAACCGAAGAAGACACTTTATTACCCAACGAGCCCTATACACCCTTAATAGAAACTATTGAGCTAAGCTATTCAGCCACACAAGAAATAAACTTTAAGGATAGTACAAAAACTGAAAACCTTAATAAAATTCAACTATTTCATATTCATCCTTTTGGGCAAGCTGAAACCGAAGAAACTCTACTACCAACCTATTGTAAAGGAGGCGAATTATATATTGGTTTAGAAGGTGCTGAGCAGCTTCAGCAAGTAAATGTATTATTTCAGCTTTTGGAAGGAACCGAAAACCCTTTGGCCGAAGCCTATATTTTTCCAGATAAAATTGAATGGGCAGTACTTTCAGAAAATACTTGGATAGAACTTGATAGTAATCATTTATTAGGAAACTCAACCAATAATTTCCTAAAAACCGGTCTTGTGACCGTAACCATCCCGAAGGAGGCTACTAGCCATAACACCCTGCTTCCTTCGGGTTTTATATGGTTACGTGCCAAAACCAATAAAAACTTCGATGCTTTTTGTCAGGTACTCAATGTACACGCGCAAGTAAGTACAGCAACCTTCGTAAATCAAGATAACGATCTTTCCCATTTGGTAAATGGATTACCCGCAAGTACTATTAGTAAACTCACCGAAAGAGATGCGTTAATAAAGAAGGTGAGTCAGCCTTATACCTCTTTTGGTGGGGCTCCCGAGGAAACCAAGGAAGGTTATTACAAACGTGTGAGTGAGCGAATTCGCCACAGAGATAGAGCCATTAATCTTTGGGATTATGAGCACCTTATCTTACAACAATTTAAAGATGTTTATAAAGTAAAATGCCTAAACCATACCAAAGGCGATAATTACCATGCACCGGGAAATGTAAACTTGGTCGTAATACCAGATATTGTAAACAACAATGCTTTTGATATTTATCAGCCTCGATTAAGTACTGCCAAACGAAATGAAATTCAAGAATATATTAATGAACTCAATACTTTTTTTGTAACTGCCGAAGTAATTAATCCAGATTATGAAGAAATTGAAATTACTTGTAAAGTTAAATTCCATAAAGGGTATGATGAAAATTACTACACTGGACAGTTAGAAGAGGCAATAAAAAAATACCTATCTCCTTGGGCGTTTGAAGAAACGAATAGTCTCAATTTTGGCATCACCTTTCATCGTAGTAAAATCATTCAGTTTCTTGAACAGCTCGAATATGTTGATTTCTTGGAAGATGTCTTGGTCAAACATCGAAAAAATAGCCTTTCAGCTTACGAAGAAAAAGTAAATGTCATTCCTAGTAGTCCTAAAGCGATTTTGGTTTCCGCAAAAAAACATTTCGTGACTGCAGTTCAATCAAAATGTAGTTCGCCAACCCCTAAAACCACCACGGTATGCCTACCCTAAGTAAACATAAAACCATACCTAAAAATACATCGACTCAGGATGATTTGGATTTTCAATTTCTGAAAAAGAAAGGAATTGAATATATCGAATCGTTAGGAGGTAGTCTTTGGAGTGATTACAATTCGCACGATCCAGGAAAGACTATTTTGGAGGTGTTAAGCTATGCTTTAACCGATTTAGGAAACCGAATCAACCTTCCTGTAGAAGTTCTGTTAGCCGAAGAGAACAACGCAAGTGCTTTAAAAAAACAGTTTTTAACTGCCGAAAAAGCATTACCTATAAAACCTATTACGCCGATAGATTATAGAAAACTGTTTATTGACCTTGATGGAGTAAAAAATGCTTGGCTTAAAAAACATGTAAAAAAAGTCTATGCCAATTGTAAAGATTTAGAAATGGGCTTTCAACCTTTTGAGGTTCCAGATAACAAACAAAAATCCTTTGTATTAAACGGATTGTACGATGTGCTTATTGAGGTAGAAGATTCTTATGAAGGAACCGTAAAAGACCTTAAAGAAAATGTACGTAAAGCCTATCACGCCAACCGAAATCTATGTGAGGATATTATTCATATCGAAGAAGTAGACGAACATCCTGTTAAAATTTGCGCACAAATAGAATTACTTCCTGATGCAGATGATGAATATGTGCACGCATTGGTATTAAAAGCTATAGACGATTACCTATCTCCTAATCTTCGGTTCTATTCTTTAAAAGGAATGCTTGAAAAAGGATATACTACCGATGAAATTTATAACGGTCCTTTGTTGAGCAACGGATTTATTGACACTGAAGAATTAAGCAATACCGAATTAAAGAAAGAAATTCGATTAAGTGATCTTATTGATATTATTCAAAAAATTGAAGGTGTAGATGTTATTAGAGACATTACAATTGACCACTGCGATGGAACTAGTGACGGCACTACAACGTGGAATATCTGTGTACCCGAAGGGAAGAAACCTACACGTTGCGACAAAAGTGCCTTTAGCTATTACAAAGGATTTTTACCGCTTAATATTAATCAACAGGAGGTAGAAAATTATTTAATTGAATTTGAAGAAGCCGAAAAGGCAGAAGCTGCCAATATTGCTGCCGAAAGTAAGGTATTACAACTTCCCAATGCTGAAGGGCAAACCTTAGGGAGGTTTACAACTATACAAAATGACTTTCCCGAAGTTTACGGCGTGGGACAGATTGGTGTAAGACCTTCTGCCCCTAACAAAGACAAAGCGAAAGTAAAACAACTCAAAGGGTACTTATTATTCTTTGATCAAACCTTAGCAACCTATTTTGCACACCTTCAAAAGGTAAAGGAGTTATTTTCCATAGATGGCGAACTATCCCAAAGTTATTTCACCCAACTGGTTGAGGACGTAAAAGATTTACCAGAGCTAGTTTCGGCTAATTATACTTCTAACGAAAATATTACAGAATTGCTACTTTCAGATTTAGATGAAACTATTGTAAGAAGGAATCAAATTTTAGATCATCTCCTATCACGCTTCGCAGAGAATTTTAGTGAATATGCTTTCCTTATGAAGCAATTATATGGTTCTTACACAGATCAAGCCGTGATAAAAACCAAGGAACGGTTTCTAAAAGAATATGGAATCATTGGTTGTGAAAGAGGTTTAAGTTTTAATTACTATAAACAACTTCCTGCCAATCTTTGGGATACGAATAATGTTTCGGCTTTTCAAAAAAGAATAGCCTTACTAAGCGGAAATCCAGATTATTCCCGTAGAAACTTTAGTGACGATCCTTTAGAAATCTATGAAGAGGTAGACACTGATGGCTACATTGAATATCGTTTCCGTTTTAGGGATGCATCAAGTACCATTCTTGGCTCTGGAAGTAAGCATTACCACTCTTTAGCATCGCTTTACAAAGAGATTCTAGATGTAAAAAACTATGGTCGCTTTGCCGAACATTATGAAATAAAGACATCTATTTCAGGAAAATTTTATTTCAATTTAACTAACCCCAACTATCCAGATCCTGGCGACGAAAGACATGTAATTGCTAGAAGAATTGCGTATTACAATACACAGCAAAATGCCGAAAACGCAATCGAAAATGTAGTTGAATTTATGAATGAACTACAACCCAATGAGGGGATGTATCTCATTGAACATATTTTACTTCGTCCCGATGTTACCAAAGAAACAATGAACAAAGATTATTTCCTTCCCATTTGTGAGGATAACTGTGAAAGTTGCGAGGGTGTTGACCCCTACTCTTTTCGAGTTTCCATCGTACTTCCTGGATGGACAGAGCGTTACAGCAATGTCGATTTCAGAAAATTTATGGAAGATTTAATTCAGAAAGAGTTGCCCTCCCATATTATGGCAAAAATATGTTGGATAGGCTGGCCCAAAAGCTACAAAATGGAGCCGGGCGAAGAAAATGAAATGGTTGAAATGGAAGAAGCCTATCAAGCGTGGCTATTATCCAAAACTAACAACGGGCAAAAACAGCACAAAGCAAAATTGATGCGTCTCAATAAAATTGTAAGTACCCTGCATACCATTTATACCCAAGGGCGACTTCACGATTGTGATGATGACGAAGAACAACAAAATATTATTCTAGGAAGAACCAACCTAGGAATCATTTAAAATACGAAAGCCATGAAAAGCAAATTATTGGAAATCACCCCACAGTATAACTCCTTTGTGGACGACCAAGTACTTACTTCACACCAATTAAATGAGTTTATAGAGTACTTTAACGAACAAGATAGATTAACCCGAGTTTGCCTTTCTGGAGTTGGATTGGTCTGCGGTTTTAAAATAACTATTGATGAAGCTGATTCCATAACCGTTTCTCAAGGGTGTGGTATTACTACGGATGGAGACCTGCTTAAACTCCAAGAAGATGTAGAAGAAGCTTCTACCAAATCGACTAAAGATTCTAAAAACATCATTATTGAATCGGTTACATTTTCCCACTACAAAGAGTTTACAGATGAAAAGGCACAATATGCACACTTTAAAAATGGAAGCAACACTATCGATTTAGTTGAATTAATTCCTGAAGATATGGTCGATGAAGAGGAGCACGAACCACTTTCAGATTTCGACTTAAGCGATAAAGTGGCCATACTTTATCTAGAAAGTTACCAAAAGGAACCTAGTATTTGTACTTCCACCAATTGCGATAATCAAGGACAAGAAAATGTGCAAAATGTAAAGGTATTATTAGCATCTAAAGTAGATGTGGAAGATATTATCAATGCCAAAGATCCCATCTTTACAAAACACAACATTTTTGAAGCCATTACTACACTTCCTGAAACCGCGGTTCCGAAAGTTATTCTAAATGCGGGCTTGGGAAGTAGCAACAACAGCAAAAGTTATGCTTTAATGGCATCGGCTTTTAAAACAGCCATTACTACTGCTAAAATCCCTTTGCAAGATGCATATGCAGATTTGTTTTCAGATTTTTCAGAAATTCTTTCAATACATAACGGTACGCAGACTACGGTTTTAAATCAGATAGATAATCTAGATGATTTTGCCGCTAACGAGAAAGTTCAATATCGTTATGATTTAGTAAAAGATATTAGTGATAGTTACAATGAAATACTTTCTTTATTACTGAAATTAAAAACAGAATGCTGCCCAAATATCGAAGCTTTTCCAAAGCATTTACTATTAGGTTGCTTATTTCCATCACAAAACGAATATCCCGAGCTACGCCACCAATGGTACCCCTCACCTACCAACACCGAATACGAAACCTACATCAAAAAGGCAAAAAGCTTGGTGAGGAGAGTTGCCATCCTATTAGACAACTTCTTTTTAGGAAACGAAGGTGGTTTAAAAATTACACCGTCAAAAAGTTGTGGCGGATTGGGCGAAAAAGCTATTCCTGTGTATTATAATTTGGACAATTCATTATTGAAAGCGTGGAATTTTCAGAAAACAGAAAACTACAAACAAGAATATAACCTAAGCTATCACACCGCATTATTAGCTCCGGGTTGGCCAAAAAATCCTTTAAAAGTTAGTTTAGAATGTTACGACTTCTTCAGAATTGAAGGTCATTTTGGAAGACCCGGATTGGCAAGTAAAGATGCCATTAACGACATTAAAAATTCCAACGGATTGGATTTTGACTGTATTCATTTCGATCTAACTACCGAAAAGGATCAGTTTACTGCTTTTGTGAAAAAGCACCCTTCCATCATCCATAAAGCAGGGGTGCCGCAAGGGGGAACTTTCATTTTAATTTCGGAAAATGATGAGGTAAAAGCAGACTACTGTCTAAGTTATAAAATTCCAGCCGAAGCTAGTGAAGGAGGCTGTTGTTCTCTTATGGAATGCACCTACCCTTGGATTAGTTCATTAAAATATATGAACAATCTTTCCCGTAGTCTAAAAGGAACACAAAGTAACAACAAACCCATGCCAGAAGATTATGTACTTCAGGTAATTGAGTATAAAATTAATGGCGAAAAATTAATCAGCGGAACGACAACCATACGTATTCCGTTAGGCCAAATTTTCTTACGAAGAATGCATGCTGTCACCGAAGCGTTAAACAATCGATTTAATAAAGGATTGGTTTTCGATTTTAACGAAAGTCAAAAACGCTTTGTAATTACACGTGCAAAGGAGGACACTTTTGTGTTGAGGATTCGTGAAATTTCGATGGCAAACAATAATGCCACCTATACGTATAGTAACAATGGTATGTTCAGGAATAACAAAGTATTTCGTCCAGATGCAATGCGGTGTCGTGATTTAAAGGGGTACAATCCTACCTTCTATGAAAAATTACAAGCCGAATTGGCACCTGTAAATAAAGACGATGACTACGGCGCATTTAATGAAGACTGGAGAAAATGGTATTTATTACGAGACCGATTGGTAACCAATTCCGACATTCAAAATGCAGATTTAACTAGAATGATTACCCGTAGTGAAGAACTTCCTCCAGAAGTTAGAACCCTAATTCCAGACATAAAAGGGGAATTTAGAAGCGCAGCTCCTACAGATGTACAGCTTACTTATAAACTGGATGGAGATTGGGTGACGGGTGTATGGGTTAATGAGTTTATGCTTGATCACTATCGTGCCAATAAAAAGAACACACACGATGACATCGTACTATTTATAAATCTAAGAAAGAAATTACATAACGAAACTGGGGTGACAAAAATGTCGATTTATGTTCAAGGAGTAGATTATTCTGAAGTATTTGATGAAGTCATCGAACGATACAATACGCACGCAGATTTCTATTTTGGAAACCCAACTGGAGAAAATGCAATTACATTATGAGAACAAGAACATTAAATACAGTGATTAGTATAAATGAGAAAGGGTATCAGTCGGTTAAATTGTACATTCCGAATGATACCCTTATGGGTCTAAACACCTTAACTTTTGAAAATACTAATAAGAAAAGAAGGAAGAAAATACTACCTACTTACACTCACGTTCTAACCAATTGCCTCAATGAACTTACAACCCAGTAATTCATCTCTGAATCGTTTTATAAATGTACAAAAAATAAATTAAAAAACAAGTGGTTGCTGAAAAAAATATCATAAAAAAATTGACCGTGGAAGTCGACACAAATTCCATGGCTATGGCACTACAATTAAAAGACAATTTAGACACCTTTTTTAAAGAAAAAATATATCCCATTTTGGATACAATATTTTCAGAAATACACCCAAAAAATACCATACAAAGATTTAAAACAATTGAACTGAATATCGATTTGCAAAAGGGTGAAAAATTAGAGGAAATAAAATCGAAAATTATAAATCAAATCCTTAAAGAAATTTCAAAAAAAAGAAGGACTAAAATAGAAGAGGAATCAACTATTTACACCTCAAAAAATATGTCCCAAAATAGCCAAGAAGCATTTTTATTTTTCTTGAAAAATGGGCAATACCCCTGGTGGTTTCATGAAAACACTCAATGTACGATGGATGATATAAAAGGCATAGATCCTTCTACTTTAAAATCAATTATTTCTTCATCTAATAATTTAAATAGATTACTATATCAATTTGATATAGATTTTATTACAGAAATATTCTTTAACGCATTTAATATTGATAGAAATCCTATAAAAACACTTGGAAAGATTCCAAGTTTATTGCAAATAGAACCATTTAAAATAGATTTCCTTAGATGGATTTTTCAGTACAAACTTACGTCCCACCCTGCTCAATTTTCGGATTCATTTTTCAACCTTATTGATGCTTTATTCACTAAAAGAAATATTGAAAATGACACGAAATCAATTCAAAAAAATGAGTTTAAAAAGCTACTAAATTTGTTTCAATTTTGTAATGAAAACCTAGCAATCCCTATTCAATTTACTACCTCAAAAACCCGAAATAACACCTATACAATTTCGATAATTGAAAGTCTTAAAATCGCCTTAAAATCGAATGAAAATATCACAAACACTATAGACAAAAATAAGGGCGTTTTTTTTATTAAAATAGGGTCATCTCCTACTCCCTTTTTAGAGCAAAATCTGGTCCAAAAAATAGATGAAAAAGCACCTCAAAATCTTACTGATTTCGAAGAAAGAAAAGATGATTCTTTAACCGATGGAATCTTGCTTAAAAATGCTGGATTGGTACTCATTCATCCATTTATAAAGCACTTTTTTGAAAAGTTAGAATTCCTTTCAGAAGGAAAAATAAAGAATGAAAAATTAGATGAAGCTGTCCATGTCTTACACTATTTAGCATGCAAACAAGAACAGCCGCAGGAACACCTATTACTCTTTGAGAAATTCCTCTGCAACATCCCATTGCAATACCCTATTAAGCGATATATCAAGCTCACAGTTAGTCAAAAAGAAGCCTGTGAAGAACTTTTACAGGCTATGCTATCGCATTGGCAGGGATTAAAAACAAAAAACACAGCAGTTCTTAGAAACGAATTTCTAATGCGTGAAGGAAAATTGCAGACTACAAATGATAGAGATTCTCTTTATATACAACGAAAGACGCAAGATATATTATTGGATTCCATTCCGTGGAATTTTCATTTAGTAAAAATCCCGTGGAAGAAAAAATTAGTGTTTGTTGAATGGTAATATAGCGATTATGAAGAAAAATAAAAGAAAGAAGAAAGCATCAGGAGGACATGATAATAGTAATCAAGGTCCTTTCTTCCCCTCTATTCAAACAAAATTAGCCATTGGAAAGGCAGATGATGTTTATGAAAAGGAAGCCGATACTGTTGCAGATAAAGTGGTAAATACTTCTACTGAAGGCACTTCCATCCAGAAAAAAGGAGGCGAAGAAGAACAGCTTCAGGAAAAACCATTGTCGCAATCTATATCAACACTTCAGAAACAGGAAATGCCTGCGGAAGAAGAGCCTGTTCAAAAAGCAGAAGCAAAAGAAGAGGAACCTGTTCAGAAAATGGAAGAAGAAGAGGCTGTACAACAGAAAGGAGAAGAAGAGGAAGCGCAAACCAAACCCGAGGAAGAGGAAGCGCAAACCAAACCCGAGGAAGAGGAAGAAAAAGTCCAAAAAAAAGGGAATGGAAAAAGTGCAAATCCAAGAATTGAATCCACGATTAAATCCACAAAAGGGCAAGGACAAAAAATGGATCCATCCACGCAAAGAACGATGGAAAAAGGCTTTGGAGCAGATTTTAGCGACATAAACATCCATACCGATTCAAAAGCGCAAGAAACAAGTCATGAGTTAGGGGCACAAGCCTTTACAACAGGCAATGACATCTATTTTAATGAAGGGAAATACAACCCAAATTCGAAAGAAGGGAAACATTTATTAGCGCACGAATTAACACATACTATTCAACAAACAGGAACCATTGAAAAAAAGATTCAAAAAAATCCAGAAACCGCTACTTCGTTGATTAGTAGAATGAAGGAACTCAAAAAAATAGCGTTGAATGACGCAAGCAATTTTACAGACGAATTAAGAGTAGAGTTTATTAATGGTTTAAACCAAATATTTAGTGGCATGACAGTCAACCACTTTAATCATGCTAATGTTGAAGCCTATCCAGAAGGGGGGAAATTAAATGCAAAATCCATTTATTTTTCTGCAAATCCATCTGTACATAAATATAATCCAGGGGTTACAAAATCTGGGGCAACCATGTTTGGGTCATTTATGCCTGGAATTGTTCCATCGGGCCAACAAGCAGAAGCTATTATAATATTAGGTCCCAATTGTATTATGGATACCATATCCTACACGCAATCTATTTTGGAACATGAAGCTATCCATGTAAATCAAACCTACACCAACACAGGTAGCAATAAAGAAAGTAATGATGAAATTGTTGCCTATTCAGAACAATTTAGTAGGATTTATAGTTTTTCGGAAGCAGAAATTTATAGTCAATTAACATTATGGCTCAAATATTTTGTTTATGCGGATAAGTCATTTCAAGACAATGCCCTAGAGAGAACCATTTATCATTTGCTATATCGATATGATCAAATGTTAGCACCCACTATTCTTGAAAAAATAGCAGATGTAAAAAAATGGATTACCAATAACTTAAAAGGAGATAAAGTTGCAAAAGCTCAAGAAGCATTAAGCTACATAGAATATACTTTACAAAATAAAAACCCTTAAAAGAAGAAAATGCGGGCATTTGCCAAAAATAACACCCAAAATAGTTCTCCCAATACTGCTGTGCAGAAAAAGGGAGAAGATAATTTTTTTGGGGTTCAGGCAAAGCTCGCTATTGGCAAAGCAAATGATAAATACGAAACAGAGGCAGATGCTGTAGCAGATAAAGTAGTTAAAAAAACAAAAAACAAAAACACGCCTTTTGGTGGAGAATCCTTCTTCCCTAGCAAAGCTACTCCCATTCAAAAATCTCCTTTTATAGAAGTTCAACAAAAAGAAGAGACCGAAGAAATTCAAGAAAAGCCTCTAGCTGAAACGATTACTCCTGTAGTACAATTAGCTTCGGAAGATGAAGAAATTCAAGAAAAATGTGCTGAGTGCGATACCGAAGAAATGGTGCAAAAAGCAGGCATCGTATTCCCAGAATTACCCGAAGTTACTGAACAAGCACCGGCTACAGAAGCAACCACCGAAAACTTAGAAGAGGCTTCAACCGAAGAAGCTGCACCAGAAGGAGCAGAAGTTCCTACCCCCAAAGGGCAAATCACCCTCCCTACTCCAAAAAAGAACAAAAAGGAAAGGAAGGAAGAGATGCCTCTTCAAACAAAGAGTAAAAACAGCAACAAAAGCTCTAGCGGTGTTGAATCGCAACTAAAAGCATCCAAAGGCGGAGGATCTAATCTTTCCCAAAGAACGCAACAAGAGATGGATTCGAGTTTTGGTGCAAATTTTAGTAATGTAAAAATTCACACAGATTCACAAGCGATTCAAATGAATCAGCAACTTGGAGCACATGCATTTACCAATGGAAATGATATCTATTTTAACGAGGGAAAGTATAATCCAGAAACTCCTTCGGGAAAGCATTTATTAGCGCACGAACTTACCCATACCATTCAGCAGGGCGCTTCTTCTACCAGTATTCAAAAGTTTGCGCCAGAGGCTAAAACCGTAACTCCAGAAACAGCAGGAGAAAAACCAAATGACGGGGCACAAGTAGAAGGAAAAGCTAATACAAAAATTGATAACGATCCCAATGTAGAAGAGGGTGATGATTTAAGCGAAGAAGAAAAAAGAGAAAAAGAAAGCCCTAATCGTGGCGAAGTCCACCAAGAAAAAGGAAGTGTTCAAGCAGAAGGTGTTTCCTCGCCAGAAGTAGACCGTGGAAGCGAAGCTATTGAAAAGACAACTACCCAAAAAGAGGAACTTAACTCACAAGTTAATGAAGAAACTCCAGCTGCAGAAGAAGAAGCCCCTACGGAAGGGACTAAGGAAGTATCTAATATGGCACAAGCCGATTTAGCCGCTCAGGAAGCTACACAAGCAGAACAAGCGGCACAAGCTGTGGTGATTCCCGCTGCGCCACAACCGTTTCAACATCCAGATGTTTCAGCCCCTGTAGACAGTGCAGGCGAAGCCTTGCCCAGACAGGCATCTATTGATACTCAGGTACGCGGATTAGGCTATATTGGTGAAATGCTTCGGGAAAAGGGTTATGAAGTAAAGCAACATGCTGCCGAAAAAGAAATTCACGCCCACGGAATGCAAGCTGTTATTGCGAAACAAAAAGAAGATTTAGCACTTGCCAAGGAAGGAACTTCAAAGATTGAAACCCAAAACGAAGAACGTAAAGAGATTTCAGAAAAAAGTAAAAAAGCCTTAGATGAAAGCAAACAAAGACAGCAATTTGTTGCTACTGAAGCACCTGGTCTAAAACAAGAGGCAGATGAAGGAAAAAGTGATTCTTCGGCTTTAGCGAGTGATGCAAATTCAAAGGCGGCTCAAAGTCAGAGCGAAATTCCAGACGACCCTGATGCACGTGCCGATGGCGAACAGCAAGCTGAAGAGATGAATCAAACGTCAGACGGGGCTCAATCCATGGACGATGCCATTACACAAACGGGGGAAAGAGCACAACAATACATTCAGGACGCCGAAACAGCTTCAGAAGATAATCAGCAGTCCGAAACGACCATTTCAGAGAATGATGGAATCATCGCTCAAATTGACGGACGAACTGCCGAAATGAATGCTTCAAATGAAGCAAGTGAAGCCAGTATTACCAATGTGAGCACAGGACCCGATTTAGTAAGGCAACATTCCCAAAGAGCAGCTCAATCTGGAGAAGAACTTATTGCCGCTTCTATTGTCATTGAAACAGAACTAAATTCAATTCAGGAAGAATATTTGGCTAGTATGGCTTCCATTGAAAGTAAAGAAGATGCTCAGAAAAGAGTTCAGGAGGAACAAGAACAACAGACACCAGAAGTTAGCCCACAGGAGCAACAACTATATGAGTTAGCAGCGCTAACAGATGAGGAACAGCAAGAGCAAATTTCTCAAATGAGTGAGGAAGAAAAACAAGGGATACTTGCTACGCTTGATATGACCATTGCTAATACTCCTGATAATGGAACAGACGCTACCGAAGGAGCACGCACTCAAGTCACAACCGGTTGGGGGCAAGGACTTCAAGATGCTCAGGATACTGTGGTGAGATTTGGACTTGAAAGTCAGTTTGGAGCCTTAGGAACTGCCGCTGCAGACGGAATGGGTCTGGGAGTTCCCGATCCTGGGGACCCAAGAGCCCCTCGTATACAAGAAGTAGATAATGCTCGAGCTCAACGCTTAAGTGGAGTATTAGATATCGCCGATCAAAATATGAGTCATCTTTCTGAAGAACAACAACGATTGCTTGCGGAAAGATTGGTTGCAGAGTCTATTACCGATGATATAGCCAACATCAATGTGCTGCAAATGGGTAGAGATATGCTCATAGGAATGGTAAATCCTGCCATGGCACTACAAGGTGTTGTAGGTGGTTTGGAAAAAACATTCTCTGGTGTAGCTAATATATTTAATGCAGAAGCTTGGGAAAAAGACCCACTTGGAAACTTGCTTCAAATTGCCGCAGACATTTCTACGGGGCTCGCTATGGTATTCTCATCTATTTTGGGAATTGCAGGGATGATTACCGCATTGATGATTGCATTAACCATCATTTCTTGGGGAACACTATCACCCGTTACGGGACCCGTAATTGGTTGGATGGGAACAGTAATGACCTATGCAGGATGGGGAGCAATTATTTCTGGAATTCTTGCGGTCTATTACAATAGTCTAGCCTATATCAAAAATTTAAATGATGCTGGTACTGCAGAAACAGCTAGAGAGTTATTTGGCAATACCGAACAAATGAAACAAAATGCTAGCGATGGCTTCCAAGGGGCTATGGCTATCGTAGAAGGTGTTGGAGCAGTTAAAATGGCTCCTGGCATGCGTTCTGGGCAATTATTAGCAGACTTACCACCTAATCCAGGAGCTTTTGCCAGACAGACATTGAGAGGTGCTAGAGAAGGACTTTCTAATATGGCATCTTTACCTGCTCGGGCCGCTAGAGGAGCAAGACGATTATTTTCTGGCGGAAGACAGGGATTGGTTGCTTTCAAGAGAAAATTACAAGCATTTTTTAGAAGAGCGGATGGTCCCGATATAGACAGCCCAGGAACGGTAAGAAATACAACACCCGATGGTGGAGATTTAGGAAATTTCCAAGGAAGAAGAGTTAATGCAGAAATGGATCTTCCAGACGGGCACAAAGCTAGGGTGCTAGACGATGGTCAATGTGCTATCTGTAGTAATTGTGAAAGAATACGAGGAAAATATGGCGAGGATTTAGATGCAAATCCTGATTTAGATGCTGAACTAAGAGGGTATGAACAAAGGTTAGCACAAGACCCAAATGATGTGGCCGCAATCTATGGCCAAAGAAAAGTTCACAATCAATTAAGGGAGATACAAGTTGAGCGAATTGAACCTCGGGTTAGAGCCATGGAGGAGAGAATAAATAATGGGGATCGAACCATAACGAGAGAAGAGTATAAACAATATGATAGAGATAGACGACTCCTTGAGGATGGTCGCGGGAATACTGGTAACGCTCCAGATGTAGAAAGAACTCCAAGCCATGGGGCTCCTGGTTCTCCCGAACACAAGGCACAGCGTTGGCAGGAATACCAAGATCGAGGTGGAGAATGGACATTCGAGCGCTGGGAAAAACAATATGAGGTTAATATGCGACAAGCTAGACAAGCTAATCAAGCGATGGATGCGTATCATGAAAGACTGGGGTGGGGAGAAAGAGAGGTAACCTTAGACGCTAACGGACAACCAAGAAGATTGGATATTGCAGATGTTTCTACTCAAAGAGGAATTGAGCATAAAACAGGTTACCAAACTGCAAATGAGTTTAACCTCTCTGAAATTGCCCGAGACCGGATATTAATGCAAAATGGATGGAAAATTGAATGGGTATTTGAAGGAACTGCAAGTAAAAACCTTATGCAGAGCCTAATTGATGCTGGAATTCCTTTTAAGTTTATTTAATCCCTAACTTTATAAAATGAATATTAAAATAAATAATAATATGAGAGAAGATTTTGAAAATTGGTTGTTTGCCATGGATGATGAATTAGATAAATTCCTAACTGAATTACCAACGGAAGTATCTAAAAAATTAAATTATACTCCAGAATCGCTGGATATATTAGAAGAATGGATGCTCAAAAATTTTAGCGATCACAAAGAATTGCTATCGAAAAACAATAAAAAAGTCCAAGATAATATCTCAAGATATATAGGTGAAACATTTAGAAAAAATCTTGATTCAAAATGGAGCATAAGGTTTGATGACCAAAAATTTGCCTTCTTTGGGCTTCCTATTTTAATTGAAAAAGAAAATGGAAATACTATTGTTTGCCCACACACTTTAAGCACAACAACACTTGCTAGAAGAGAGGCAAATTTTCTTAGCACCATCCTTTTTAATAACATTACTCGATTAGGAGAGAAAAGAACTTAGCATTTAGGGGTAAACACCCCTTGTATCAGCTAGTTAATAATTGTAAATTAGAATCATAGTATAAGAAACAATCAAAAAAAAGAAAGTAATGACCCGTTTTTTTAAGGATATTTTGAGATTTTTTTTTGCGTAGTATTACTTGTCTTTTTAAGTACAATTGTCTCATAGCGCAACTTGAGCATTTAAAAAAGTCTTTTAAAAACTTCTTTAAAGCCTCCATCTTAAGCTTAGTAGTTATTGTAATAATTTTATTATTACTCACAAAAATGGATCAAGCTTTTACCATGATGGTAGACTTGGTCGAAAATCAAAACTCTAAATTCTCCTTACTACTTTCTTTTCTCTTTATAAATGCGCTTGCCATCGTATTGTCCCACTACCCCATTTACACCTATTATGCAGCAAATCTTAATAACTCAAGAGATTATACGGTTTGGCATAAGGTTCTTCCCTTTAATTTTTGGCCACTCAAAAAATTTCCTGCGTTTATTTATACCACAAATAAAGAAAGTACCTATCAGCCAGATAACTGGGCTAATTATCTTCGTTATTCTATTGGAATATTAATACACGGCGTTTGGATCCATTTTATTATAAGCAGTTTTCAACCCAATTTAATTTTTGAAAACTTCCCCTTGCCTGTAGTAAAAACCATCATTTATCTTTTATTGCTCGTTCCTCTTATTGCGTACATTTATGTAAAGGAGAAATTCACATTCTATCAAAGAACTACCGAGAAAGATGGCACCCCTCTTCCAAATGAAACCCTAGTAAAAAATGCCGAAAAACTAAAAATCTATTATAAAAGATTAGGAATAGGGTATTTCTTTGTTGGATTTATTTGTTTGCTCCTTTTAATTATCACCATTTTCATTGCAAACTTTAGTCCTGGAGGATTTGTTATCATGCTACTTACGAGTTACGCTTTTATGTTTAACTATGTATTTTTTAGAATTTTACGAACCTCATCTTCAAAAGTAAAAGCCACCTTAGAAAGTCCATTACTGCTACCCATTTCTCTTTTTATTGGTTTGATTCGGTACTTCGAAAAATCTGAAAACTACTTATCCTTATTTAATTTCAATTTTATTGTTTCCATCGCAATTCTTGTTTATTCTACTATGGCTAGCATTAAAGGTTGGGGACTTACTAACGGGATACCTATTCTATTAGCCTTCTTTTATTTCTACTATTTTATCATTGCTAGTTTAGGAAAATACTTTTTCGTCGCAAAGAAATTAAACCTTTTCTCAACGAGGCGATTTAAGGTGTTATTTATTGCTTCAGCTATTCTTATAACGTTAATTATAATAAGTCGTATTTTCAGTATTGAAACTCGAACTCACGAACTTGATTTGGTTGAAAACACTAAGTTTCCTGTAAACGAACTTCAGTTTTGGGACAGTATTCAAAAAAAGCAAAACCCTACCCTATTCTTTATTGCTTCTCACGGAGGCGGATTAAAAGCGAATGTTTGGACACTTAATGTGGTAAATACACTTCAAAAAGAAACACAAGGAAAACTTTTGGACAATACATTAGCCCTTTCTGGAGCCTCTGGAGGCTCCCTTGGATTAGCTTTATATACCGGATTGTATCGTGAAGATGGATTAAATTTTGACAAAATTCAGCAAAAGATTGATACCCTTTCTAGGCAAAACTATACCTCCATAGATTTAACCTTTACATTTGGAGTTGATTCATACCGAAAAATTTGGCCATTCAATCAAAAGTTTCGTTTACGAGATCGTCCTTACTACGCTATGCGTAAGTATCAAAACCATATCGAAGACAAAACATCCAATATCTTGTACGATACCTCTTTTCGGGATTATTGGAAACAAGCCTTTCAGAAAACGGGGTATTTTCCAAGTTTAATTATGAATACTGCAAGCACCAAAGGGAGTCGCGGTATATTGTGGTCTGTGAAACCTAACGATTTTAATGCGATTTTTCCCTTTGCAGAAAATCTAGCAGAATTAAATGGAGAGAAAACCCTTCCCTTTTACCAGGCCGTTTCTACTACCAATAGGTTTCCTGTCTTTAGCCCCGCCGCCAAAATCCCCGGTTATGGCCATTATATAGATGCGGGTGCCATTGACAATAGCGGACTTCTAGGTTGTTTGGATCTTCACAATTATTTACTACGGAATGCGACATTTTTAAATGAAAAAAAGATTGCTTACATCGAAATAATTAATAGCAAAAGCTTGTATATAAATTATTTGGTTGAAAAATTTAAAAAAGAAAATGGTATTGAACATATAACTAAAAATGAAGTAGAAACCGACAATATTGTAGCAGACCTCCAAACAGGGTTAAACCTCGATAAAATACCAGGGTATTTGAGTGATTATCTTGCGAATTGGGAAGCCTCACAACCAGATAAGATTCAATATTTTCAGCTATTTATGCCCCATAAAGTTTCTGTAAATGATGTGGAAGGATATCTAAACGGTGAAATGGCAGATGCTACTATAAACGATAAACTTTCCCATTTTCTTGCCGCCGAAAACAATGAAATTTTAACCCTTACTGAAAAGCCCGACAAAACCTTTTTTGACCCTTGGGAATTTTATGAACCAACACTTTCCCGTCATTTAAGTAAAAGTAGCTTGGCATATGTAAAAGCTATTTTGGAGCACCCTATGCTTCGCAAACAATTTGCAGAAATTACTGCATTAGCTAATTCACAAAATCCACAACCATGAAAACGTTAAAATACAGATCTCGAGGAAACGAAGTGTATACTTTAGAAGAACTATTATTAGAATTAGGTTATCAAGTAGTGGTTTCTAATTTCTTCGGAAAAGACACCGATGTTGCCGTTAAGGATTTCCAATCGAAAAATAATTTGGTAGTAGACGGTGTTGTCGGCCCAAAAACCTGGTCGAAACTCATCGAAAAGCAACAACAACTCACCCTTTTTAACGATAAGTTTTTATCTGAAAAAGATTTACAAGATTTTGCTACTAAATTCAATCTAGAATTGGCAGCCGTAAAAGCCGTAAATGAAATTGAAAGTAGCGGAAAAGGATTCTTAATAGACGGAAGGCCCAGAATTCTCTTTGAAGGGCACATCTTTTGGAAACAATTAAAAAATAAGGGGCTTGACCCAAATCAATTTGTTACAGATAGAAGTAAAAACATACTGTATGCAAAGTGGACAAAAGTATTTTATGAAGGTGGTAAACAAGAATACGACCGTCTTGAAAAAGCGGCAGGATTAAGTGATGACGACCGTGTACACGATGCAGCCTATGAGTCGGCGTCGTATGGTTCTTTTCAAATTATGGGGTTTCATTGGAAAAGTTTAGGCTACCCCAGCGTAGATAGTTTTGTGGCACATATGTACACTCACGAAAAAGCACATTTGGAAGCCTTCGGAAAGTTTTGCGAAGCCAATAACCTAATGAAGCATTTACGTTCCAAAAGCTGGGCTGCGTTTGCCAAAGGCTATAATGGTTCTGGATATAAACAAAATAAATACGACACTAAACTTGAAGCTGCCTACAATAAATATAAATAGATGGAAACCCTACATAAAGATTTGGATATTGCTTTTTCGTATTTAAGAGAAGTTATTTCATGGCGAATTAAAAACATGGAAGGTTCTTTTAAGGAGGATTGTCCTACCATTTCCAATAATCATTTGGGTGACTCCTTACCGGCAAAATTTATAAAAGAACATCACCTTTCACACGAAGAAAGCGTTGTTTTGTTATTGGCATTGGTACCGCATTTACTACCCGATTTTCTATTGGAAGTTGTTGCAGATGAGTTCCCAAATGGCACCGATTTTCCAGTATTTGGTGGTGTAAAAGGGAAAAATCATCGTGGCATATTACCTACGGGCGAAACTATACAGTTTTTGTTGGGCGGAAGCAATTTGGCGGAACGTATTGATTGTATTCAACTATTTAATGAAGAACATCTATTTCATACAAAAGAAATTTTATATCTCGATAAAGTACCCGACGGAGAGCCTTTAATGAGTGGAAAATTGGTGTTATTTAGCGATACCGTTCACTTATTGACTACTGGCGTAGTGCCGCCACCAAAGTTAAGTACCGACTTCCCCGCCGAAAAATTGGAAACGCCTTTAACTTGGGAAGATTTAATATTGAATGACAAAACAAAACGACATATTGAAGAGCTTGAAATTTGGTTAATGCACCACCAACAATTGATGGAAGATTGGAATATGAAACATCGGCTTAAAGCTGGGTATCGCGCCTTGTTTTATGGTCCTCCAGGTACTGGAAAAACACTTACTGCAAGCCTGTTGGGAAAATATACCGAAAAGCCTGTGTACCGCATTGACCTTTCTACCGTCGTTTCAAAATATATTGGGGAGACTGAAAAACATCTTTCCAATTTATTTGACCGTGCTGCTAATAAAGATTGGATTCTCTTTTTTGATGAAGCCGATGCCATTTTTGGAAAGCGGACCAATGTGCGCGATGCACATGATAAATATGCCAACCAAGAAGTGTCGTATTTGTTGCAGCGTGTAGAATCGCATCCCGGATTGGTGATTTTGGCATCCAACTTTAAAGATAATATTGATGAAGCTTTTACTCGAAGATTTCAATCCCTCTGCCCTTTTGAATTACCTGGCGAAAAGGAACGTAAGGAAATATGGTTAAAAAATATGCCAGCACAACTGCAATTTAGTGAAGATGTTGATCTCGACTCTATTGCCCGAAAATATGATTTAACTGGCTCCAATATTGTGAACATTATCCAGTATTGCAGTTTGCAAGTGCTACATCAAAAAAGCAACATACTCACCCGCATATTATTAATGGAAGGGATTAAACGGGAGTATTTAAAGGAGGATCGGATTTTTTAATAAAAAAAGGGACACTTTTCAGCATCCCTTTTCAATATTTAAAAATTAACTACTGTTTTACATTTTCCATTTTTACTTCTTCCCCATCCTTATCTACCAGCATGACTTCGTCAAAGCCCATCTTTTTAAATTGTGGGTATTGCGTAGTGGCATCACCTACCACCAAATATGCCATTTTAGACTCGTCCAGGTATTTATTGGCAAGTTGCTTATGTTGCTCCAAGGTCATATTTTTAATCACCGCTTCCTCGTCTTCAATATAGTTAGGGGAAAGTCCGTAATTACTCATTTCCTGTAACATTCCCAATAAAGAGAATTGGGTTTCAAATCGGCGAGCGTTGGATTTAATCAATGCATTTTTAGTGAAGTTTAAATCTTCTTCCGAGATTCCTTCTTTATACTTCGCTATTTCTTCTTTAAAAATCTTTACCGATTCTCCCGTGGTATTGGTACGCACACTAGAGGACGCTGTAAAAGTTCCGGGTACTTTTCCACCGCTAAAACCAGTTCGAGCACCGTAAGTATATCCTTTTTCTTCACGGAGGATAAGGTTTACATTTCCGCTAAAAGAACCACCTAACTTGTAATTCATCACCTCTGCAGGATAAAAATCTTTATCATTACGAGATAATCCCACATAACCAATATTAATGACCGATTGCTTGGCATTAGGAATATCCACAAAATACAAGGAAGACTTATCTCTGTTATTTGCTATTGGATATTCTGGAATGGTTACTTCCTTAGCCGCCCAGCCTTCTTCAATTCCTTTTAAATTGGCAAGTGCTTTTTCTTTATTGATTTTACCCACTACATGGAATTTTGAAATAGAAGGTGAAAAATTCTTGTTGTAGAATGCTTTTAAGTCCTCCATATTGATAGCCGCTACCGATTCCTCAGTACCAATAGATGGATAGCTAAAAATATGATCTTCACCATAAAGTAACTTATTGTATACATTATTTGCAACGGTATTTGGATCTGCCGCAGATCGCTTAATTTGGTTAATGGTAGCCGTTTTAATACGTGCAAATTCTTCTTCGTCCCAACGAGGCTCTAATAGAATTTCCTTCACCAAATCCATTGTTTTATCAAAATTACGCGTTAACGTATTTCCTTGAATAACAATAGACTCGTTGGAAGTATACATACTAATACTAGCACCCAACATTTCAATTTCTTCTTCTAACTGCTCTGGCGTTTTGGTAGCAGTACCTTCCATCATAATATCGGTCATTAAATTGGCAACACCATTTTTATTTTTGTCATCGAGTAAATGTCCACCGTCTATGACTAGGCTGAAGTTTACTGTGGGAATTTCATTTTGCTCAATTCCATAGACTTTAAGTCCATTAGCTAATTCAGCATTCCAACTTGAAGGAATATTTAATTCTGGTGCTGGACCTTGTACTGGCTCTACAGAACGATCAAAATTAGAAGGTGTTTTTGCAATTTCTTCCTCTTTGTCTTCAATTACTTTCTCCACATTCTCTTTAATTTCTTCCTCTACCACTGGGGCTTTTTCAGAATTTTCAGCAATAAGAGTCATTTGCCCCTTTGGTACAAAACTGGTCATCACAAAAGGCTTGTCTTTAATGTATGTGTTGTACACACGCAATACATCTTCCTTGGTTACTTTTTTAATGTTTTCGATATCCTGCTCGATAAACCCAGGGTCACCTGCAAACACATTATACTGACACAACTGAAATGACTTCCCTAACACACTACTAATCCCGTTGTAAAACTGTGTTTCAAGCCCAGCCTTTATCCGTTCCACATCACGGTCCGTGACTCCTTCTTTTTCAAAAAGGGCAAAAGATTCAAAAATGGCACTTTCCACATTGTCTAAATCCACTCCGTCATTGGCGGTAATACGAATATGAAATTCACCTGCAATTTGTTGTGTATTACTATATGCGGATGTTCTTGATGTAAGTTCTTTCTCTTTCACCAACACTTTATACATAGGAGCTTTTTTTCCGCTGGAAAGAATTTCGGCAAGAAAATCTAATGCATACGCATCGTCTGTATATTGTTCAACCGTCGCCCAAACCATATTCAATTGTGGCGCTTGTGCAAAATTATCTTCGTGATAAAAACGCTTTGTTTCAGCAATTGTAACAGGTTGTGGCTTTAATGGCTCCACTTCTTGACGTCTTTTAATTTCGCCAAAATACTTTTCAATCATGGCTTTGGCTTCTTCCGTTTCAAAGTCACCTGCTAACACCAAGGTAGCATTGTTAGGCCCGTAGAAACGATCATAAAACTCTTTAACATCTTCTACGGTGGCGTTTTGCAAATCGACTAACTCCCCTATCACCTGCCAGTTGTAAGGATGCCCTTCTGGATAGATGTTTTTGTCCAACACCCAATTGGTGTGACCGTAAGGATTGTTGTCTACACGTTGTCTTTTTTCGTTTTGAACCACTTCTTGCTGGTTGTAAAAAGCAGATTCGGTTACGGTATTGATTAAATACCCCATGCGATCACTTTCTAGCCACATTACCATTTCCATGGCGTTCTTCGGAACTACTTCGTAATAAATGGTTCCGTCTTTCCACGTTCCACCATTTAAAGTTCCTCCGGCATCTTGAATTTTTTTAAAGAATTGGTCTTGACCCACATTTTCAGATTCCTGAAAAAGCATATGCTCAAATAGGTGTGCAAATCCGGTGCGGCCCGTTTTTTCACGATTAGACCCAACACCATATTGAATGGCAAGAGAAACTATAGGATCACTTTTATCTTGATGTAATATTACATCCAACCCATTGGCTAATTCATATTTTTCGAAATCGATAGAGAGTTTTGCTGTTTCTTCTGGAACTTCGTTCCCTTTTTTGCAGGCTACAAATAGGAGTCCAACAAAAAGAAAAAGCAGTGCTTTTTGTACGTTTTTAAATTTCATTTTTTTGATTGTTTAATTGGCATTAAATATACTATCCATACAACGACGATTCCCTTAAAATAGTGTTAAATAGATATGTAGAATTAACAACTGACCTTTATCATATTTTTTGAGTTTTGATTTTCTCAATTTAGAGCAAGCAAAATTTGAAAGTATGGGTGAACAAAAAGTAAGCTTGCAAAGGAATAGGAAAACGCAAACCCAGTTTGTTGAGCATTTATTACAGGATATTGAGGCTCTCGAATATATGCTGGAACATAATATGTTTGAATCTGGAATTACCCGTATTGGTGCAGAGCAAGAATTTTGTTTGGTAACAAAAGATTGGCGCCCTGCAAATAATGCAGATCCTATTCTTGAGGAAATAAACGACCCCCATTTTACTACAGAATTAGCAAAATACAATTTAGAAATTAATCTTGATCCAGTAGAATTAAAAAAAGATTGTTTTCAGGTAATGAGAAATGAGCTTGAAAGCCTATTAGGTAAAGCAAATGTTGCGGCAAAGAAGAACAATTCTAAAGTAGTACTTACTGGAATTTTACCCACCATAACACAAACACACTTAAAGTTAGATTATATAACCGAAAGACCACGATATCTTGCTCTTAACGAACGATTAATGGCGCAGCGTGGTTCTCATTTTCATTTAAATTTAATGGGAGTAGATGAGTTAAGCATCCAACACGATTCGGTTTTATTTGAAGCCTGTAATACCAGTTTCCAGTTACATCTTCAAATAGATCCAGATGACTTTATTTCAAGTTTTAATTGGGCACAAGCTATTGCTGGCCCAGTACTATCGGTTTGTACCAATTCGCCCCTATTGTTAGGAAGAGAATTATGGAGCGAAACCCGAATTGCACTCTTTAAACAAAGTATTGATACCCGTCATACCACATTAGCACTTAAAGATCAAATGCCACGAGTATCCTTTGGAAGTCATTGGGCAACAGGAAGTATTGTTGACATTTACAAAGAGAATATTGCACAATACAAATCGGTTTTAGCACAGGAAATAGATGAAAATTCTATGGAAGAGGTTAAAAAAGGAAACATCCCAAAACTTAAGGCGCTTAGTCTTCATAATGGCACGTTGTATCCTTGGAATAGAGCCTGCTATGGCGTGGGAGGAGGAAAGCCGCATTTACGTATAGAAAACAGATATATTCCTGCAGGACCTTCGGTATTGGATGAAATGGCAAATTTTGTTTTTTGGGTGGGACTTATGAAAGGACGTCCAAAAAAATTTGATAATATGTCTAAAGTCATGGATTTTAGAGACGCAAAATCAAATTTCATTAAAGCCGCCCGTTACGGAAGTGAGGCCTTGCTACGTTGGGAGGGAAAAGAGTATACTGCCAATGACCTAATTGAAACAGTACTTCTTCCTATAGCAAAAAAGGGATTACTTGATAGTAATATCAATAGTGATTCAATTGATTTCTATTTAAAAATTATACGGGACAGAATTTCTTTAAAAGGAGGTTCAAAATGGATGATTTCCAACCTTAGAGCATTAAAAGAAAAACAAAAAACCGATCAAGCTCTTAGGTTAATTACCCGATATACCTATAAAAATCAGAAAAAAGGAATTCCAGTTTCTCAATGGAAAAATATTCCCACAAAAGTTCGTTTAAAAGATTTTACCCCATGGGTGGGTCATGTAATGACTACGCGTTTATTTACAGTAAAAGAATACGATTTAGCTTCTTTGGCAACTAGTATTATGGAATGGAAAAACATTCATCATATGCCTGTAGAAAATGGAAACGGTAAGCTTTGTGGTTTGCTTACTTGGACCCATGTTAAAAAAATGAAATCGAAAAAGATGGATAAAAACGTCACGGTTAAAGATATTATGGTTGACAAAGTTATTACTACAACTCCTACCACTTCTATTGAAAAAGCCATAACGGTAATGAAAGAGAACCTCATTGGATGTTTGCCTGTAATACAACATGAAGAACTCATAGGAATTGTAACAATTAAAGATGTCCTTGTTTTTGACCATGAATAACACCCAAACAGAACAAGTTCATACCAAAAATAGATTTAAAAGAATTATTGGAACTTTTAAAGGAAATAACTCAGGTCCTACCCTAGTCTTCATTGGAGGTATTCATGGGAACGAATCTAGTGGCGTTTTAGCTCTTGAGAGGGTGCTAGAGTCTTTACAAGGAAAAGAAGCAGAATTCTCTGGAAAAATAATTGCATTGGCTGGAAATCTAAAAGCCTTACAGCATAAAGTACGTTTTATTTCAACAGATTTAAATCGACTATTTACAATTGATAAAGTAAATGAAATTAGAACAGGAAAACAACAAACCCTTGAGGATGAAAAAGAGCAAATTTCACTTCTAAAAGAATTGGATCGGATTATCCTTACCGAAAAAGAGCCTCTATATTTCTTCGATTTACACACCACATCTAGTAAAACAGAACCTTTCTTAACCATAAATGACACCCTATTAAACAGAAGTTTTACAAAAAACTACCCCTTACCTATAGTTTTGGGAATTGAAGAATACTTAGAGGGACCACTCCTTAGTTATATAAATGAGTTGGGCTATGTTGCCTTTGGTTTTGAAGCAGGCCAGCATACTTCAAAAAAAGCATTAGCAAACCATATTTCCTTTATTTATGTATCCTTCATGATTGCAGGATCCTTCTCTGAAAGTGATAAGAACTGCAAGTTACACTTCTATAAACTACTGAAAGCTACTATTCAAAAAGATAAGTTCTACGAGATTATTTATCGGTTTAAAATTGAGGAAAAAGCTAGTTTTAAGATGCATGCTGGTTTTGAAAATTTCCAAAAATTTGATAAAAACAGGGTTTTGGCTGAAAATAATTATCAGGAAATTTATAGCCCGTATTCTGGTTCGATTTTTATGCCATTATATCAAGGAAAAGGGAATGACGGATTTTTTGTCATTAGAAAAATTCCCAAGGTATTTTTAACCCTTTCAAAATGGCTTCGAAATGTAAAGTTAGATCACTTATTGGTATTACTTCCTGGAGTAAATTGGCAAAATAAAAATAAAGAGGCGATGGTAATCAATCTTACCGTAGCTCGTTTTTTTACAAAGCAATTTTTTCATCTATTAGGCTATCGAAGTAAACGAAAGGATAGTAAACAACTAATAATGAAAAATCGCGAACGAGCTTCAAAAACGGAGATGTACAAATCATCACGATGGTTCAATAAGTGATTGAAATTTAAGTATTTATACGTATTTGTTTTCGACTTGGTCAAATTTAACTTGGTTCCGTTAAAACAACCAAATATGAAAACTTCAATCAAAAACCTGTTCACGTCTATTTTACTAACCTTAGGCTTACTTTTTTCTATTTCGGCCTGTAAAGAAAAAGAAAATAAAAAAGAACCGGTTGCCTATGAAGAGGCAACCGTTAATAGTACTTGTAATTGTGAAACGAGTTGGTTCCCTCACGATCAAACCCCTGCTCCTGAAGAAGGAAAGGGCAGTCCGTTTGATACTACCAGTACGACCAACTGTATTTTTCACCAATGGTCTTGGCAAAAATTTTTGTATTTAACGAAACCTAGTGGCAACGGTAAACCCGTCTTTCTTAATGATTTAATACAGGTAGATAGTAAAATGGAGACCGTCATGCAGCAAGCCGGTGCCAGTCTGGTGCTAACCGATACAGCACAAGCCGGGTCACAAGGTGTTTTAAGAAGCAATCCTACCTTAAGTGCAAGCAAAAAAGAACAAACTGTTTTCTATGGAATTTTTATCGATTCTACCATGCAAGCTGCCGCAAAACAATATAATATTGAACTCTTAAATGGTTCGCTTAAACCAAACAATTCATCAGCATTCCCTGTGGGGTCATTAGAAGTAAAATCTTCTTGGATAACAACCGCAAGTATTCCAGAGGCACAGTTAAGTGGGTATTACGTAACTGAAGCTGCCATTCTTCAAAAAGATGGTTCTTATAATAATACTTCGGTAGCATTATTAGGGATGCATGTAGTAGGAGTTGTTGAAAACCATCCCGAGTTTATTTGGGCTACGTTTGAGCATAACGATATGACTCCAATTATGGATTGGAATACTCTTACAGCATCTTCAGAAAGTGATTTATTGTTTTTTGGAAAAGGAACAGCTACGAATCTGGATGGTATTACTTGGACAGGAAAAACTCCAAAAACACCCAATCAAAACTATACACTATATCAATATGGAGTGCCAAAAATAAAAGGAAATGGATTTATGAGTACCAGTCAACAGGAGCCTGAAAATTTCGACAACATCACTAGTATCAATGCTTGTGTGGCAAGCAGCTTAAACGATGTTTGGAACAATTATTTTTACAATGGTTCCCTTTGGATTAATATGGATGGCAAAACGCCACAAGAACAAGTTGCACTTTTAATTTCGCTTAGCGGAAACCTTGCCAACTCTGCTCCTGGTGACGATACTAGAGGCTCTGTTAATGCCGCCAATAGTACTATGGAAACCTATGTGCAAACAGGGGGGAAATCGTTAGATAGTATCTCGGTAACCAATTTAGTAAGCTGTTTTAGTTGCCACAATGCCGAAAACTTTAGTAGTGGAAAGCCTGTTTCTCCGCTCTATATTAGCCATATTTTTAATGGATATATCCAATCCAGTCAAGGAAAAACACTGAATGAGATTAATACAATGAAAGTGAATGAGTTTAAAAACTTAATGATTGAGAAAAGTAAGGATTAACCAATCATGGAGGTTGGGGTGGGTTTTAGAATTTACCCCAACCATCCATCTCTATCGAGGCTTCGGTATTGAATCGCTTCAGAAATATGGTTGCCATTTATACTTTCAGAATTTTCTAAATCGGCAATGGTGCGTGCCACTTTTAAGATTCGGTCGTAAGCACGTGCCGAAAGATTTAATCGTTCCATTGCGTTTTTCAGTAGTGCCAAAGATGCTTCATCTAGGACACAAAACTTTCGTATTTGCTTTACACCCATTTGCGCATTATAGTGAATATTTTCAAATTCCTCAAAACGCTTTGCTTGTATCTCTCTTGCCTTGGTAACACGCTCTCTAATAACGATGCTCTGCTCTCCTTTTCGGGTATCGCTTAGTTTTTCGAAAGGAACAGGGGTCACTTCAATATGAATATCAATTCTATCTAATAACGGTCCCGAGATTTTACTTAAATAGCGTTGCATTTCGGCTGGAGAAGAGGTGACGGGCGCATTGGGATCATTAAAATACCCACCCGGACTAGGATTCATACTTGCCACCAACATAAAGCTAGCGGGATAGGTAACCGTAAAACGCGCTCGCGAAATGGTAACATCTCGATCTTCCAAAGGTTGTCGCATCACTTCCAGCACACTGCGTTTAAATTCGGGAAGTTCATCTAAAAATAATACCCCATTATGTGCTAAGGAAATTTCACCAGGTTGTGGATATTGTCCACCTCCCACAAGAGCCACATCACTAATGGTATGATGCGGACTTCTAAATGGACGGCTGGTCATGATGCCGCCTTTTTCCATAGTTCTACCCGCCACA
>NZMG01000013.1 GCA_002694465.1 Flavobacteriaceae bacterium
AAATGTTCCTGCGCCGGTAGGTCTTCCAGCAGAGATATATATATCACCACCGTTTTTATCAGTTTGACCAGCGTTAGCTGGAGCGCCTTGTATTTTAAACACACCTCCATGACCATCGCTATGTTCTGCTTTCTGTATTATTGACATTGCGTCATCATCGGCCCCTATTATTAGTGACGGATGTTGAAAGTATAAATTATCTTCAGCTTGTATAGCGCTAGATCCATTACCTGTTAATACTCTATTACTAGTAAGGCTACTAGCTCCAGTGCCTCCATTTGCTACAGGTAGTATACCAGTTACATCACTAGTTAAATCTGTCGTACTGCTTACAGTATTTTTTACTATTTTATTATTTGAATCTAGGCCAAGGTTACCTCCACTAGCAATCGTGCCAGTGGAAATATCCTCTAAGTATACGTCATCACGAAACCTAGCTATAAAGTCATATATGTGCTGGCCTATCCATTTCATTGTTTATATTTCAAACCCAAAGTTTAAAATCATAAATCTAAACTTTGCACAATTTGCTTTTTTATTTTCACACATCCAACAAGGACAAAACATTAATTCAAACATCGTCCATGTTCCTAACCTAAAAGTTAGTTCATATTTTTCTTTCTTATTACCTGCTTTCCAGGAGTTAATCCAATTTATCATATTTTAAATTTTTAGTTCTATGTTATAATCACATGTTTATTGGTGAGCATAACATTTTTTATTTTTATTCTCTGTTTTATTCTTACATCTTTTGCCAGACTTAGTTGTTGCTGTACACCTGTATTCTTTTATACCATCACCATCTCTATCCATACCATCTTTAAAATCCATGTGATGCATACACTTCCAACTTTTTTTATCTGTCCAACCTTTCATGTTGCATCTTTTGCCATTTGATTTTGTAGCAGAGCATCTGACTTGCTTTAAGCCTTTTTCTTTTTTCTCTTTATCTTTACTTTCTTTATTTTTAGTTTTATTTTTAGATTTAGCTCTAGTCTTAGCTTCTTCAAGCTCTTCATCTTTAACACCAAGATCCCATCTATTCCAACCTAAACCTAACATTATTCTTTGCCACAGCTCATGATTACCAGTTATAGCCTCTTCTAAGTTGTTAGCTTTTTTAACTAGCCTTTCTGTTGGAATATTTGTAACAGCTTCTATAATACTAGCCCACTTTAATATAGTTGGATTTTCTATACGTAAACCTAACTCTTCACTAACACCTTTATTATACTGCTCTGTTTTTATAGCGTTATATATTTTTCTTAATTTACTACCTATAGGTGGTGATAGATTTAATATTTCTAATAGTGTTCTACCGTCTTCTCTATTCCAGGTTTTTTTCTTTTGTTTTTCAGCTTGTATTATAGTATTTTTTATAGTAGATACTATAGCTCCATATATACCAGTACCTCTTAAGAAAGAATCTAAAGCACCGTTAGCAACTCTTAATGTTCTATCTTCTATCTCTTCTTTATCATCTCCCCACATTATCATTGCTAAAGCTGATTGTAAAGCGCCGAACACTATATTCTGTACCATACCATAATATAGTATTTTAGATATATTAGTTTTCATATCACCTCTACCGTTGACCAAGTCGCTTAATGCTTTCTTAGTTAAACGAGTATACTGCATTGTAACGTTTTGAAAAGCTAGTATTAACCTACCCAGTGGTCCAGCTTGTTGTTGTGATATCAAATCTTCTCTTGATGACTGCTGAGTTGATTCAGCTACTTCTTGAAAGTCTAACATTGCTTGCTCTTTAGCTTTAGCATCTGTCATACCTTGTTTTTTATATTTGTTATATCTGTTTCTAAAAAACGAAGCACCACCAAAAGATATAGCAAAGCTATCTGCGACTTGTGTTGGAGTAAAACCTTTTTCTAATAACCAGCTAATAACAGACTGAGGCGTGCCTCTACCATCACGGAAAGCTCTAGATAATTCCGATGCTGATACGTCTATTTGTATACCTGTTCTTCTCTGCTTTAATTGTGGTGAGTTAAACAACATCGCAAAGTCTGACCAAAATTGCGGTTGATTAGCAAATGCTGCTGAAGCTTTAAATATATTATTATCACTCCAGTTTATAAAGTTAACTGTAGATATAGTTTGAAGTAAAGCGGATCTCATGTTAAAGAACATAATAGCTCCAATAGAACCATTAATCCAGTTGTACATACGGTTAACGTTTTTATCAGTAGATACTCTTCTGTTACCACCGTTTTCCATACGATATAAAATATTCTCTAATGCGTCAATAAAATTATCTCCATATAAAGCTCTTATTTTATTTTTATTTTCAGGTGTAAATATAGCATTAGCATTATCTAAATACTCTTGTAAAAATTGTTTTCTACCAACTTTATTAACAGCGTTATTTAAGTCTGTTGATATACTACCAACGCTCCAACCAGTATCTGGTTTAGAGTAACCTTCTTTTACTTTAGATATATTACCTAATACATCTGCGTAAGTTCTCACATCTCTATTAGCGTATACATAGTTTATTAATCTTTGTCTAGTGGCGTCATCTATACCAGGTATTACATAACCAGATTTATCCCAAAGATAAACTCTTATAGCATCTTCTATTGAAAATCCTCCCACTGCTTTTTTAGTTAGGTTTTTGCTGACACTAGGTATATTCTTTTTAAGTTGCTTATATTCATTAACCATTTCTTGTTTATAAATATTCCAAGCTCTTATTCCTTTGGCAAATGGGTCTAGTAGTTTTATTTTAAAAAACTTCATGTGCATTTCACCTTGTCTACCTCTACCTAAAAATCTATATAATAAACCTCTAAAATCCTCAGCAGATGGTGGTATAAATATTCTCCACCAACCTTTATTCTTACCCAGCTTTCTAGCCTCTTGATAACTAAACTGTCTGCTTCTACTAGTTCCTTGAGACTCTTCTAGTATAATATTAAAGTTCTCACTAGCTGTTTTACTAAACTTAGTTTTAGCTTGAACAACCTCTGACTTAACGTCTAATTGATCTAATATTTTTTTAACAGCCTCAACGTTTTTAATAGCATCATCAGCAAAGTATATATCATTGTAACCCTCTGCAAACTTTTCTAAAACCCAATTAGCCTTAGCCTCACCAGTACTATTAGCTAAACCAGTAATATTACTAATAGGTATATCAACGCCTTGAGATTTTAAAAATTCGTGTATAGCTTTATCAGCAGCTTGCGGTCTAGCTGTTAAAACAAATACATCTTTCTTTCCATACTTATTAACTCTCTCTCTAGCTTTATTTAACAGTGGCCCAGGTGTTCCGTCAACTACATCATTAAATTCTGAAAAATCAAACACACCGCCTTTTTCTAATATAGCATCACCTTGTTCTGCAAACTCAGCAGCGTCTAATCTAATTTTTTCGTAGCTAGAAACAAAGTCGTTCATGTCGTTAACTAACTCAGTCGGCATAGGGCTTTGCATTGTTAAGTTATCTGTGTTAACTTCCATGAATCTTTTACCAAACATTTCTTTAAATGTAGACTTATTATTTTGTACAGCCTCGTGATTACGTTTAACTATAACGTCTAACAACGATCTTTCTGCTCTAGCCTTATTACGCGCTAGGGCAACGTCTAATGAGGTATCTACAAATAACATACTTACATCATAACCTTTAGCTTTAAACTCATCTACAAGTTTCTGCATTTGTTTAGCTGAGCCTCCAGTACCATCAACAACAACTCCGTTTGCATTACCCTGGTACTTCATCATTTTACGCTTAGCTATTTTTCTAGCTTCATGCCCTAATCTACCAAGAGTGCTTCTTTGTTCTTTAGTTAAGTTTCTCATATCAGCCGGCAACCCGTGATTTTTCTTTAACCACTCTAGTGATATATCTGAATTAACTATTTTAAAACCTTGTCTCTCTAAGTTAAGTTGCCTTATAACATTACCTTTACCACTACCAGCTCCACCAGCTAAAAATATAACCTTACGCTTTGGTTTAGGTGTACCATCTTCGTTAGGTACTGTAGCCCTAACACCTGATTTAGTAAAACCTAATGTGTCATCAAAATCAAATATAGACATGCCTACATTTTCAGGTGATTTACTAAACTTACTTCTATTGTCTAAAGCTTTTACTATATTTCTACTATTTTTTATTTGCTGTGGAGTTGATTTATGTTTTACTTTATTTGTTCTACCAAATTTATCTATACCAAATATTTTTTCAAACGTTTGACCATTTAAACCTATTATAGTTTTTGGGTCTATACCCCCTCTAATATTAGCTACGTCTGTATTAAAATATCTATCAATCCAAGAGTCAGATAGCAACTGCCAGCCTTTACCCATACCAGTTTCTCTACCAGCGTCTTTTAATTTTACATTATCAAAATTATCTAATGCTATTAGTTTGTAATCCTTCATTACTAGCTCGTAAGAGGTATTAAAGTTAGTGCCTTTTAATGAGGCGTTAATTAAATATAAATAAGCAGCAGTGGCTGGCATTGAGTGCTCCCATTCATATATCTTTAAAACACCTTTCTTATTTCGAGTACCTTTAGGTTTTGGCGAGTGGCCAATATACTCAGCTCCCATCCTGTGTGGGTGTTGAGTGTCTTGTCCTACAAAACTAAAGTAATTACCCCATACTTTAGCATTTTGTTTGTTGTCTCTTATTGACTTATTTACTCTTTGCCAAAGTTGATCATGCATACTTTTATGCATTTCGTTTATACGTTTAGCAGTTCCGTCAGTTTCAGACTTTCTAATTTGAGCTGGCGTAGTACCAAACATCTGTCCATAAGACCTACCGTATTGATAATTTTTAGCTGGCCCAGTAAAGTCTTTACCAAACTTTACCTTACCTGCTTTAATTCTATCTCTGAGTTCTGTTCTTTTTCTATCAAAATATTTCTCAATAGTTATTTGTTCTCCAGATTCTAAAGTTATTACCTCAACACCTTTTTTAGGAAGTACTCTGTTACTTTTTTTCATCATACTGTAAACAGACTCAGGATTTTTACCAAATAGTTTTTTAGGTAAATTACCTAATATAACAGTTTCAAAAGCTTCAAAGTATTCGTTTATTTCAGTTTCTGTACGATGCTTAAACGTAGTATCTTTAATAAAATTTTTTAATATTTTATCTATCTTATCTCTATCTGGTAACTTAAAATCAGGATCAACTGATATAACCTTTTCAACACTTTTACTAAATGCTGTTTCAGGTTTACCTATACTAATAGGTGAAGCTGGTGCGTCAGCTGCNTTTCTAATTGATTGATTAATAGACAGACCCGCTGAGCCAACTACTATACCTTTAATCATACCGTCTTTAAAACCTTTTTTCCAAGGTAGTAACTCATATTCAGGAGTTAAGCCAAACATATCAGCAACCTCCGCTTCTGTAAACTTATCTAGGTTTAATTTTCTTGCTACTATGTTGTTGTATCTAATCTGTTTACCGTCTTTTAAAACCGGTTCATATAAAGCTCTTATTAATCCAGACCACGTACCTAAAGACTTTTTACTTTTAGGATTAAAATTAGTATCTGGTAATATATCTTCTAAAAACTTTTTTATTGATTTGTTTTTCTTAGCACCGTCGGCAATAACTTTTCTAGCAGATTCATTTTCTAGTTTACTTAAGTTTTGTTTTCTAGCCATAGTAGATTTAGCATCAACACCAAATACGTCTTTAGCTATTATCTCAAACGATTTAAATAAAATGCCAGTAGGCTTTACCTCAGACCTAACATCTGAGTCAGGGTTTTCTTGACTCATCATGTCTTGCTTAACGTTTTCGTAAGGCTGATTAGTATCGTAATTAACTTTATTTATTTCGTTATTTATTTTATCGTTTGTTTCTTTAGTAAAATTAAGTTCTTTACTAACTAATTTGCCTTCTACCTCTGTTTCTAAGCTTTGCTCTTGTTGTTTAGTTTGTTTTGCTTCTTTAGCTCGTTTTACTATACTAAGATCCTGTGTGTCAATAGAAGCTTCTGTTTCAGTATCAGCCACTTGTCTAGTTGCTTTACCTTCAGGCGTTGTTATATCTAATGAAGCTGCAGCAGCGTCCGGTCTTTGAAGATATTTTTTCTTCATGTTGCCTAAAGCTCTAACAGCTATACCACCTCTACCTCTTTGCTCTGCTTTTCCATATATATAACTAAATAAACTTCTAAAGTTTCCATCAACAACGGGCTTGTACTCACTTCTTATTTTTCTTAATAACTCAAATTTAGTATCATCTAATAAAGTCTGTCTATCTACTACACCACCTAAACTTTTATCTGATATAATTAAATTACTTAAGTAACCATCAAGAGTGCCGTTACCCATAATTTCAATTAAAACATTATCATAAGGGCTTAGTCTGGTTCTAGGATCTTTAGCTAAAAACTCTTCATTAGTAGTTATATCTTTAGGNACATGTTGATCTATAGCTTCGGACATAGCTTTTAACTCAGGTGTTTTNCTAAACTCTGTTTGTGTTACAGTAACACCACCATCAGCTAGCCTTTGAGCTCGTTTACTTAATAAACCTCCTTTGTCTACAGTTTTTTGAAAGTCTTTTAAAAAGTTATATACTTGCCTACCATTTGAAAACTCTTTTACAATACCTAATCTTCTTAGTATTTCTTGTATAAAGTTTTTAATTTTGCTAAATACACCTTCATTAAAAGTTATTTCACCTTTAGTTATACCATCAGAAAATATAGTTAAAACTTCTTCATCAGAATTAATATCAATGCCTTCATTAAACGCAGCATTTCTTTCATCTATTTTACTTTGTAAATAACTTCTTTGCTCTTCTGTTAGTTGATTTAAAAACCCTGTTATTAAATCAGTTCTAGCCTCAACACTTAAACTTTGCATGTGTTTAGCTAGTATACCATGTAATACCTCGTGAGCACCTACATTTATTTGTCCAGTGCTACCCGCGACATCTTTGTTTATAACTATCACGTCTCCTACAACAAAGCCATCAGCACCAGATACATCAGCGTCTGCTATTCTTTGTTCATTAAGTTTTTTTATAGCCTCTGTTTGTTCGTCAACACTAAGATCGCTTTTTTGAACTTTTTGTATTTCAACATCTATTCTTTCGTTATGCTCCATTACGGCCATGTCGTGGTAAGCTTGGGCATCTACGTCGCTCTCTGCTTCAATAAAATCTTTACCAACTAAAGCCGCGTTGTCTCTAGCAAAAGAAACTGTTTTTACTAAAGCATTAATACGTCTCTGTTGTAATACGTTTATTCTATCTTTTCTACTCTGCGCTAAAGACTCTTGACTAACACCTTCGTATTTATCAGTTATTTCTTTTATTTGTTCATCTATACTAGAAAGTATTATTTGATCTGATTTAGTATTAGTTCTTCTTATTCTATCTTGTATTTGATATCTTTGTTCTTCAAGATTAGCTAAGTCTATTCTGTCTTGCTCGTCTGTAATACTACCGTCTAACTGTGTACCTAAAAAATGTTTTCTTTGTATACTATTAATTCTTTTGCTTATGCCACTTTCATCATTTTTAACCTCAATTCTGGCACCAGCTATATCAACAGGATCAGCTGTATTAATAAATTTTTCTAATTGTTTATAAGAAACTTTACTACCATTAACTTCGTATGTAGGTGTTTTAAACGTAGCCATAGCTGTACCAATACTAACTGGAGCCGAAGCTAATCCAGTAAAAGTTTCAAATCCTATTTCAGCTGGGTCCATGTCTTGGCCAGCAACAACTCTACCTAAAACCTCACCAGTACCACCACCAATTGCCTCAACCGATAAACCAACACTTAACGCTTGTAATTTATTAGCAAGAGAG
>NZMG01000014.1 GCA_002694465.1 Flavobacteriaceae bacterium
TGGTACCTATAATGGGTCACCACTACCATCGAGCGATTACTGGTTTAGGGTAGAGTACAAAGAGGACGAAACTAACAAAACCTTTACAGGGCATTTTACAATTAAACGATAGATAATAGTTAATTATGAAAATAAAAAAAACATACCTAAGTCTTATATTTTTGTGTACTTCTTTTATGTATGCACAGGATGGGATTCCAACTTATTCAGATTATTTTGCTGATAACCTTTATTTGTTGCACCCATCAATGGCAGGTTCTTATTCCTATGGTAAAGTTAGGCTTACGGCGAGACAACAATGGTTTGACCAAGATGAAGCACCTAATATTCAAACATTAAGCTACCACACGAGGCTTGGTGATCGCGCCGGAATTGGAGCTATTTTATTTAATGATCAAAACGGATATCATTCGCAGGTAGGAGGGTATTTAACCTATGCCCACCATATTATGTTTTCAAGGAGTAAGTATGATTTAAACCAATTATCCTTCGGATTAAGTGCTGGACTCATTCAGTCTAAACTAGATGAAACTAATTTCGATCCTAATGATTTCGATCCTATTATCGCTGGAATTGTTCAGAGCACTTCTTATTTTAATGTGGATGCTGGGATGTCTTATAACTTTTTAGATTTTCAGGCTCATTTTACCGTGAAAAATTTACTTTTCAGAAATAGAAACTTGTTTAACGAAGAGTATGAATCTAACAATCAAAGAGCTTATAATATAGCTGCATCCTATGGTATTTCTACAACCTACGGTATTTGGACTTACGAACCTTCTTTCTTGTTTATCTGGAAAGAACGAACCAATGAACAATCTATTGATGTAAACTTCAAAGCATTTAGAAGCATGGATTTTGGGAGAATTTGGGGAGGAATTTCGTATAGAAGAAGTTTTGATGGAGCCGAATACTTAGACGGTACAGAAATTAAAGATCAACAATTACAATATATAACTCCAGTAGTAGGGGTGAATTACAACAAATTTGTTGTAGCCTATACTTATTCTTATCAAACTGGGAATGTTCGCCTTCAAAAAGGAGGATTTCACCAGTTAACCATAGGATACAATTTCCTAGAAGGTAATTATAAAAGTTGGTCTCAGGATATGAGATACAACGGGATGTTGCGTCCCAATACAAAATAAAAAAAAGCCCCGAACGGGGCTTTTTTTAATTCCAAGTGTAGTTTTTCTTCTTAGCTTGTTTTTTAAGTGCTTCAATCATAGCACTTTCTAAACCGTTACTGGTATTCTTTTTTTCGTTTGCAATAAACGCTCTTCTTTGTTCATTTAATTTAGCAATTTCAGATTGAATTCGCTCTCGTTCTTTCTTTTGCTTTTCAACATAAGCTTTAATTTCAGCTTTCGATTTTCCCTGAAGATTTTCAGGTAAATCTTCTTTTTTCAATTTATCATAACTAAAATCTGCTTCCTTTTCAGCATCTACCAAATCCCAAGTACTGTTGTTGTAAAAATGGGAACCTTTTGAAACTGTTCTGCTTACAGCGTTTGCTTTGCTGTATTCTTCAGCATTTGCATCTTGCATTTCCTGTACAGCAACTTTTTCTCTCCCGTAACGTCCATAAGGAATATACGTTCCGTTTAATTGAATGTTTAATTGAAGAATTAAATCATCGTAAGGAGAAGGAATATGAACGGTTTGCTGGTTGTGATTAATTGCCATATAATCACCGTAGGCAAGTTGTGCGCCTTCTTTCCATTTTGTGTTTACCCCGTGCGTGTAGTCTCCACAAAAGATGGTATTAACCACAACGTCTTTTTCTTTTGCCATATTTGCTGCATCGCGATAATCTATTTTTCCCTGAGTAAAAGGCTCGTTGCCTGCAATAAATATCATTTTAAGGTCATCGGCATCATTTCCCCAATCCAGTTGTGTAAGAGATGCAGATATTACGGTACCACAATATTCGCTACCTCCATTGGTGGTTAAAGAGAATAACTCTTTCGAAATATCATCAAGGTCACTTGTAAATGCTAATATTTTTCTGATATAACCATCGCGAGAGCTTAGATTGTCGTTTCCATATTCGTATAAAGCAATTTCCAAATTGGGTTGCTCATGTTTGCATTTAGCATACGAAAGCTCGTTGACAATTTCCCAAAGTTGTGATTTGGCTTGGTCTATTAAACCATCCATACTATTACTAGTGTCCAATAATAAGGCTACTTTTATAGAATGTTTAGAAATGGGTGGAGCCACTTCCATAGGTTCTGTAAAGGCAACTTTTTTCTTTTCCTCTGCTTTGCAAGCAAAAAAGGAAAGAGATAATGTGATAATGAGGAGTGTTTTCAAGGTTTTCATAACTAACTGTTTTTATTTTGTGTAAACATAGACCCATCTTTTTTCTGAAAAAACCTACTTTGAGTGAATGACCTCTTTGAATGAGGGAAATGATACACACTTTTAGAGAACCATTCTTTTTATCCATCGAAAATGTAAATAATTGAAAATCCCTGTTTTTTCATCTGCTTCAAAGTGCGTATGTTTACATTTTAAAACTGAAATGAAACGCATTTTATCCATATGTATCTTGTTGTTTTTTAGCGGAATATTATTCTGTTCCGCACAAAATAAAGCAACATCGCAACCTCCTTTTCCATTAAAGGGAAAAGTGGTGAATGCTGCAGACTATTCGCCTATTTCAAAGGTGAATATCGAAATCACTGGAAAAGGGTATACCACTACCAACAATGCTGGGGAATTCACTATTGAAGCACGAATTGGAGATGAATTGGTGGTTCGGAGTGATGATTTTAAAACCGTCTATTACATTATTAAAGACCAACAAAAAATTACCGTTGAAGTTGAAAAAGTGGAAAATGAAGCTGCCCCCATTTCAACGCGATCAAGGTCAACCAATAAAGATTTTTTTAGAGTCTATATCGATTCTGCAAACTATTTTTTGAAAAAGGATGCAAAACGAAGTATAGAATATGTTACTAAGGCACTCGAATCGGTACCAGGAAAAAACCCAACAAATCTTCAAAATGCAGTAGCTTTCGAAACCTTAGGAGACATAAATTTACAGTGGCAACTGCCCGATTTAGCACTTTCAAATTACAAACAAAGTGTCAATTTTAGCCCAAACATTAATACCCGTATTAAACTTGCAAAAGCCTTTATGCGAAATGGAAATTACCAAGAAAGTATTCAAGAATATAAAAATTTACTGAAGGCAGATCTTACTCCCTATCAGCAAGTAGAAGCATACGAAGGTCTTGGTGATAACTACAAAGCGACCAACGATGCTGTAAAAAGTGTATTTAACTACCAAAAAGGATTGGATATTGCTAATCTGAAAAAGATTACTCCAAAAATCACCGATTTAAACTCCAAAATAGGGGAGGCCTACGCTAAAGGTGGCGCTATAGAAGAAGCACAAACCTATTTTGAGAACTCGCTTACCCTTTCAAAAAGTGAGAATAAAAAGCGTGCTGTTGAAGAGAAAAATAAAGTAGCCGATTTTTACAATCAAAAGCGTGATTTTGACAAGGAAATAGAACTTCGCCAAGAAACCTTAGACGAAATCCAGTCCATGGATGCCGAAGAGTCTGAAGACGATATTAATAGCCCGCTTACACCGCAACGTCAAAATTATAAAATTGCCAATGCCTATGTGGCGCAGGATAAATATCAAGAGGCGATTCCCTTTTTAGAAAAAAGTATTGCCGAAGCCGATAAAAAAGAGGATCTCGTGGTACAAAAAGATGCCACGCGTAAACTTTCTGAAATATATAGAGATATTGGCGATTATGGAAAAGCCGCTGAAAGCTATGAGCGTTATGTGGAAGTGGTGGATGAGTTGTACATTAAAAAAGAACAGGAATTATCGCAAGCCACGCGTTTCAGCAAAGAAATTGCGTTACGGCAAAACCGAATTACAAGCCTTGAAAACGAACGTAAATTGAACGAAAGTAGGTACAAACTGGCCTTTGAAAATCAGGAGTTGATTGAAAAAAATAACAAAATCCAAAAGTGGATTATTGGTTCTTTAATTCTCATTGCCTTGCTACTATTATTCACCGCGTACACCCAGCGTAAAAATGTACAGCAGCAAAAATTTGCCAATAATCTGCTCGCGCTAAAATCGTTGCGAACGCAAATGAATCCACATTTTATTTTTAATGCCCTTAACTCGGTGAATAGTTTTATTGCTAGTAATGACGAACGTGCGGCCAATAAATATTTAAGTGAATTTTCACAATTGATGCGTTCAGTTTTGGAAAACAGCGAAGAGGATTTTATTCCGCTTTCCAAAGAAATTGAATTGCTAGAATTGTATGTGAAACTGGAACACTTTCGCTTTAAAGATAAGTTTGATTATGAAGTAACTGTCGATGAAAGTATTAATGTAGACGATTTTGTAATTCCGCCAATGTTGCTTCAGCCTTACGTGGAGAATGCCGTTTGGCACGGACTTCGATACAAAGAAGACAAAGGAATGTTGAAAATTCATTTTCAGCAAAAGGATAAAGAAACCGTGAGTATTACAATTGAAGATGACGGAATAGGTCGAAAAAAATCGAAGGAATTAAAGACCGAAAATCAGAAAAAACAAAAATCCAAGGGAATGGGGAATATTCAGAAAAGAATCTCCATCCTTAATGAAATGTATAAGGACAAAGTGGATGTTATTGTGGAGGATGCCTTTGAAAATGAAGCGGGAACCCTTGTTAGACTCACCTTAAAAAAAGACTAAATGAATCTATGCGCCATAGTTGTTGAAGACGAAGAAACCAGTCGGGAAATTTTGAAAAATTACTTGGCTAAATATTGCCCAAATGTTGAAGTTTTGGGAGAAGCTGGGAATATAGAGGAAGCCTTGGTGCTTATTAATACTCACGAACTAGATTTGGTCTTTCTCGATGTAGAAATGCCCTACGGAAATGCCTTCGATTTGTTAGATAAAGTGGGTGACAGAACTTTTGAAACCGTGTTTGTCACTGCCTACGACCATTATGCCATTGATGCGTTGAATGCACATGCTTCGTATTATTTATTAAAACCTATTGATATCGATAAATTGATAGATGCGGTAAAATATGTTTCTGAAATAAAAGAACAAGAAAACAGGCTTCAGAATACAATACTAAAACCGAAGCAAACAGTGGTGGCGGGTAAGATTACCATTCCGTTGCAAAACGGATTTGAGGTATTGCAAGCATCAGCTATTTTATATTGCCAGGCAGACGATAATTACACCAATATTTTCTTGAAAGACAAAAAGAAATTGGTGAGTAAAACCTTAAAGTATTTTGAAGATATGCTTACCGAAAATGGCTTTGCGCGCGTGCATAAATCGTATTTGGTTAATGTAAATGCTATTGTAGAATACAAAAAAGGAAAAGGCGGAAGCGTAGTCCTTGAAAATGGAAAAGAAATTATGGTGAGCCCTTCTAAAAAGAAGGAATTGTTGAGTTATTTTAGTTAATTGTCTGGTTGTGCGTACCTGCCGACAGGCATGTTAACGAATTCAATTTTGTCGTTCCGCACGACGATGCGGAATCCACAGCTAGTTTAAAATAGATTCCTGTTTTCACGGGAATGACAATAAATAAACATTTTTAATATGATCATAAAACCCATCAACGGAAAACACCCTCAAATCCCTTCTGATTGCTTTATTGCCGAAAATGCGACCATAGTTGGCGATGTCGTGATGGGGAATCATTGCAGTATTTGGTTTAACGCCGTGATACGTGGCGATGTACATTATATTAAAATGGGCGATAAAGTGAATGTGCAGGATGGTGCTGTGATTCATGCGACCTATCAAACTTCGCCCACCAATATTGGTAATAATGTTTCTATTGGGCATAATGCCATTGTCCATGGTTGTACCATTCACGATAATGTGCTTGTTGGGATGGGGAGCATTGTAATGGACGATTGTGTAGTAGAAAGCAATAGTATTATTGCTGCCGGTGCTGTAGTCACCAAAAATACACATGTAGAAAGTGGAAGCATCTACGCCGGCGTTCCTGCCAAAAAAGTAAAGGATATTAGTAAAGATTTAATTGAAGGAGAAATCAACAGAATTGCCGATAATTATATGAAGTATTCGAGTTGGTTTAAGGAGTAATCAAAACTCTTTTTTTTCAATCGAAATCTTTTCAGTAAACTCTTTTAACAAAAATTGAAGCGTATCTGTTTCGGCATTGGTATAAAACTGAAGCGTAGGCGTTAGCTCTTCATCTTGTAATAAATTATTTTCAGCTAAAATAGCTTTGGTTTGCTTTGCTACTGCTTCCCCAGAATCGATAATGGTAATATGTTTGGGAAGTATTTTTTGCAACTGCGGAATGATATACGGATAGTGGCTACAACCCAACACCAGATAGTCAATATTGGCTTCTATCATAGGGCGTATATGTTTTTCTAGCAATTCCTGCATTTCAGGACTGTCTAAAGCTCCTTTTTCAATTAGAGGGACCAATCCCTCGCCTACTACTTCGGTGAGTTGAATACCATTTGTAAAGGCTTCAGATGTTTTATGAAACAGTTCGCTACTAAGCGTTCCTTTGGTAGCTAAAATTCCAATACTTTTTGTTTTAGATTTAAGTGCTGCGGGTTTTATGGCAGGTTCAATCCCAATGATTGGGATGTTGTAATTGGCTCGTAAAACTTTAATAGCATTGGTAGTGGCCGTGTTACAGGCTACCACTATAATTTTGCAGCCTTGAGCGATGAGGAATTCGGTGTTTTTTATACTTAAAGCTGTGATTTCTTCTTTGGAGCGATTTCCGTAAGGAGCATATTTGCTATCGGCTAGGTAGATGGTGTCTTCAAAAGGGAGGAGTGTATGGATTTCTTTCCAGATGGAAGTACCGCCCACACCCGAATCGAAAATTCCAATAACTCCGTTTTGTTTCATTGAGTATAAACTAATATTGTGTAAATACAAGTGACATTTTTTTTCGAAAAAGAATAAAATCTTGTTTAGACTCGTTGTATTTATCCCTTGCTTTGTGAGTAAAGATAAAAAAAGACCCCACAGAAATACTTCTGCGGGGTCCTAAATTTTTTGTGATTCAGAAATTAAATTCCTAATTCTTTCTTTACATCTGCAAGAAGATCTTTTCCATCTGAAAGGATTACTCCAGAACCTTGAGAAGAATCTAATACATACTGGAAGCCTTGTGCTCTCGCTACTTTTTGAATCGCATTACGTGCTTTGTCCAAAATAGGCTGGTACAAGTCTCCTTCTTTTTTCTGAAGATCTTGAAGCGCTTGTTGTCTGTAAGCACCTATGTTGTTTTGCATGCCTTGCACTTCTTCAATTCTTTTTCTGTTTTCTTCTTCCGTTTTAGAATCGGCTTCGGCATCGTACTGCTTAATTTTAGTATCAAGCTCTTTTGCCATGGCCTTAATCTCTGTGTCGTAAGTCTTTTGTAATTTTTCTAACTGGCTTTGAGCAGCTTTCATTTCTGGCATAGCAGCCACTAAATCTCCAGTGTTAATATGTGCTATTTTAGATTGTGCATTTACAAAACTAGTAGCTCCCATAAAAAGCATTACTGCTACAAAAAGTAAATTAATTTTTTTCATTGTAAGAAATTATTTGAGTGTTTATAGATTTATTGTTTAACTATTTTAGTTACCTCCATCACCTTCTTCAGTGCCTCCAGTTGGTGGTCCGCCACCACCATTTCTGGCATTTTCGATAGAGTCTTTTCTTTGTTGTCTTTCTTCAAGAAGCCTTTGTCTCTTGGCTTCAAATTCAGCTTTTTTAACTGCTCTAAGAGAATCACGTTGTTTTTTACGCTCCTCCATCATTTTTTCTCTTTCATTCTTTTTGTCCTCAATGGCTTCTTCTCGTGCAGTAACTTCTTTATCTTCTTCAAGCGATAGGTTGTCGCGCTTTTCTATTTCTTTCTTTTCTCTCTTGTTGGTTGCTTCTTCTCTTTTTGCAGCACGGTTAATTTGTCTTAAAACCTGTTCACTTATATCATTTCTTTTTGCGGCAAAAAGCATCACGATGTCTGCCGATTTATCAAAAATGAAATCATATTTTTTTGCTTCTGCAATTTCTTGAACAATATTGAATACTTGATCTTGAATGGGTTGGACTAGTTGACGTCTTTGAATGTCTAAATCGCCATTAGGGCCAAAACGATTTTGTTGATACTCTAGCATTTCGTCTTCTAGAATTTTAATTTCTTCTTCACGCTCTTCTACCAATTCTTTGGTTAGAAGCACTTTTTCATTTGCCAAGTTCAATTTCATCTGGTCAATTTCCTTCGACATTTTTTCGAGGTCTTTTTTCCATTTTTGAACTTTTCCTTCTAATTGTGTAGTAGCTTCTTGATATTCAGGAACACTTTCAAGGATGTATTCCATATCAATATAGCCTATTCGCACACCTCTTTGGGCGTCCATAGCGAAGCTAAAACAAATAATTGCCAGAAGTGAAAGAATGAATCTAGTTGTTTTCATAATTGCTGGTTGTTACTTAGAAAATATCGTGCCAAATTTAAAATTGTTGCCCAATGATAAAGTGGGTTTCCCATCCATTTTTCTGATTTCCATTTAAAACAGGATCAAATCCATATCCGAAATCTATCCCCAAAAGACCAAAAGCAGGCATAAATATACGAATTCCTGCGCCAGCAGACCTTTTTAAATTAAAAGGATCGTAATTTCTAAAGCCGTCGTATGATCCACCACCTTCTGCAAATGCCAATACATAAATTGAAGCCAATTGCTTCAATGTGACTGGGTAACGTAACTCTAACGAAAATTTATTGTAAATGTTATCTCCATCGGTTGTTGAAAGTGATTGATTAGGATAACCGCGTAATTGAATTACTTCTCTTCCGTCCAAACTGAAAGAACCTAATCCGTCCCCTCCCACAAAAAATCTTTCAAACGGAGGAATTCCTCTATCATTATTATACGCTCCTAAAAATCCAAACTCTGCTTTTGGGCGTAGGACTAAATCTCCTACGATAGTAGAATACCAAGTGGCTTGAAACTTAACTTTATAATATTCTAGCCAGTTAAAACGAGTTTGATCAATTACAGAACGTCGCTCTCTAGCATCCACCACTTCCGTTTCTGTAGAGGTGTTTGTATTAATAATGGTTTCTAATTCACTTCGTTCGTCTGCTAAAGCACTATAATCAACGCCATTAAATAACGAATAGGGAACCGTAAGTTTTGCGCTTAAACTAAAATCTGATCCGCTTCTCGGGTAAATAGGGTTTGCAGAAGTACTGTTTCTTCCAATTCCTATGGTATATGCCAAGTTATTTGAAAATCCATCTCCAAAAGTGAAAAGTCCTGTGTTATAATTTTTTAAGTTGTAATGCTGAAAACTTACGGCTTGAGATAACTGAAAATAATCATCTGGCCACTTTAATCTTTTGGCAATACCTACAGAACCCCCAGTAATTAAAAAGCGTTGGTCCTTGTCTCTTTCACGCGCCACAAAATCATATCGATATTGGATGGTATGCGAAAAAGAGGTATTAAGCTGTACGGGTTTTTTACCTCCCAACCAAGGCTCGGTAACCGAAATACTATAGGTTTGATAGAAAGTACTGGCCTGTGCTCTTAACGATAAACGTTGTCCGTCTCCCATAGGGATAGGCTTATATGCTTCTCCATTAAAGATGTTTCGAAGTGAGAAGTTATTAAAAGACAATCCAAGTGTTCCTACAAATCCACCTCCACCATAACCACCTTGTAATTCAATCTGGCTTGAACCTTTTTCAACTACCGAATACTCCATATCTAAAGTACCGTTGTTGGCATCCACGTTTTTGAAATTAGGGGATAATTGTTCAGGATCAAAATACCCTAACTGTCCCAATTCTCTTATGGTTCTAATAACGTTTCGTTTACTGTATTTTTGACCAGGACGTGTTCTTAATTCTCTATAAATTACATGGTCATTGGTTTTATCGTTTCCAACAACAGTCACATGATCAAAATATGCTAATTTTCCTTCCCTAATTCTAATTTCGAAATCAATGGTATCGTTTCTAACTGCGACTTCAACAGGATTAATTTGAGAGAATAAGTATCCTTCGTTTTGATACAAGTTGGTAATATCTGCCGCGTCAGGCTCAGATTTATCTTCAATACGCTCCTGAAGCAACGTTCCGTTGTAAGTATCGCCTTTATTAATAGCCAAATATTGTTTTAATTGGCTATCTGTATACACACTATTTCCAATAAACCGAATATCACCAAAGTAGTATTTCTTGCCCTCTTCAACTTTTAGTTTTAACGAAATATGTTTTTCGTCATTAACGATAAGAGTGTCACTTAATACCCGAGCATCACGGAAACCATTTTCTTTATATTTCTGAATAAGGGTCGCTTTATCTTCTTCGTATCCAACATCGGTATATTTAGATTTTTTGAAAATTCGAATAGGATTTTTTTGCTTCACGTTTTTCATAAACTTCCGAAGCTTTTTATCCTTTATCTGCTCATTTCCTTCAAAAGTAATGGATTTCACTTTTACTCTTTTTCCTTTGTTGATAAGGATTTTCATATCCTGACCAGTTTCAACTCCAGCAGAGTCCTTTATGGGGGTAGTAGAAACGATAACATTGGTATTAAAAAAGCCTTGATCGCGATACTTGTTTTTAATATAATTTTTGGTAGTAGTGATTAGGTTCTTGGTAATTTTTGTTCCATTCACCAAGTTATTATCCTTTTTAATTTCTTTTGCTTTCCCTTTACGAATCCCTTCTATAGTAACTTCATTTAACTTAGGAAGTTCTACAATATAGAGTTCTAGGTCAACCTCATCACCATCAATATTTGTGACGTAAAATGCGATATCGCTAAAAAGGTTTTGTTCCCAAAGTTTTTTGGTAACATTACTTAGTTTCTCTCCTGGAATATAAATTCTATCTCCAATTTTAAGTCCAGTAAAAGCAATTACGGTATTCTCATTAAAGTTTTGAGCGCCTGTAACGGTAATGCTTTTAATGGAATAACGAGTTCCAGAATCTAGCTCTTTTTTTTGAGCCGAAGCCGAGATAGTAGTGAATACTGCCAAAAACAATAAGCAGTATAAGTGGTTGTAAAATCGTTTCAGTGTATTATGGTTCAAGTTGTTCGCTCGTCTTTCCAAATCTTCTTTCTCTTTTCTGATAATTTATAATCGCTTCAAAAAGATGGTCTTTTCTATAATCTGGCCAAAGGGTATCTGTAAAATACAATTCGGCATATGCTATTTGCCACAGTAAAAAATTACTTATTCGCAACTCACCGCTTGTTCTTATTAATAAATCTACATCTGGTAAGTCACGGGTGTAAAGATGATTATTTATTACTGATTCATCAATACTCGACGGCGAAATTAGGTTATTTTTAACTTTGTCGCTAATCTCTTTAATAGTTTTTATGATTTCTTCCCTAGAGCCATAACTTAAGGCTAGGGTTAGGGTCATGCGTGTGTTTGATTTTGTCTTTTCTATTACATCCAATAATTCTCTGCGTGCTTTTTTAGGAAGCGCGTCTAGATTACCTATGGCGTTAAGCTTTATTTGATTGTCCAGAAGAGTTTTAATTTCACTTTTTAAAGATGAAACTAATAGCTTCATAAGTGTATCTACCTCTATTTTTGGTCGGTTCCAGTTTTCAGTAGAAAAAGCGTATAAAGTTAAATAAGGAATAGGAAGTGCTGCACAAGCCTCTACAATTTCTCGAACTGCTTTTGTCCCATTTTCATGGCCAAAAGTTCTAAATAACCCTTGTTTTTTAGCCCAACGACCATTTCCATCCATAATCACTGCGAGATGCTTAGGAAGCTTTTTTTTGTCTATTTGGGTAATTAAATCCATTTAAAAATTGCAGTAACAGGGTTTTCGTCCGAACATAACTGTTAATGAAACGCCAGTAAATACATACCAGTCATCGCTGTTAATATTTCCAAATTTAAGTGTTTCTTCGTCCGCAAGTCCTCCAGTTGGATTACTTCCGTCTAGATTATCTGTAAAAGTATATCTCGCACCAAATTCAAATCCAATAACAAACCGAGAACCAACAGTAGCTTTATAACCAATTACCATGGGGATTGCAATTGAACCAGCATTATCATATTCTACAATTTGATCATTTCCTCTTTTGTAAAGCGCATTATATCCAAAATAGGTAAGTCCTGTGTAAAGATACGGTGTTCCCTCTGGATATCCTGAATGTATATTAAATTCCCAAAAGGTATATTCAAGTCCTACGGAAGCTTCTAATATTGAATTGTTAAAGGAATATCCTCTTTGTTTTCTTCTTTCTTCACTTGACTCAGAATCATCGCCTTTAATTTGACCATACATTATAGATCCCCTAAAAGAATGACGTGCACTGCGGTTCCATTTAAATATTCCTCCAAAAACTAAGTTGTTTGGGGAGATATAATTGGTTTTTCCAATATCTCCTATATAATTGGTTCCTCCCAAAAACCCTCCAACCTCATAGGTTTGTGAATTTCCCAAAAAAATACAGCTTGTAATTAAAAAAATTGATAAAAAGTACCTCATATTCTCTAAAAGTTTGCAAATATAACAATTAACTTTGCTTCACCATAGTTTCAGCAAATTAGTACAGTGTGTAAAACAAAATTTAAGAGGTTTTATTGTTTAATTACGCTTGTCTTCTCCCCAAAGTAATTTCTCTCTAAGGGTTTTAATAAATGAACTGTTTTCCATTTGTACCATTTTTATAGTAAATGGAGCTTTTTTAATAGTAATATGCGTATCGTTGGTAAGGGTTGCAATTCTTGAGTCTAACGAAACCAAATAGCTATCCTCTCTTCCCGAAACTTTTAAGGATAAAACGCTAGAATCGGGCAATACTAAAGGCCTTGCGTTAAGATTATGCGGGGCAATAGGCGTAATAATAATGCTTGAGGCTCCTGGATCCATAACGGGTCCACCACAACTTAAGGAATATCCTGTCGAGCCCGTTGGAGTAGATACTATAAGGCCATCACTCCAATAAGAGGTAAGATATTCGTCATCTACTTTTGTGTCTACCTTTATCATAGAGGTAGTATTCTTTCGGTTTACTGCAATTTCGTTTAATGCAAAATTGAGGGGAGAAAGCTCTTTATTAGGTGGGGTAGTTTCGATGGTTAGGAGACTTCTTTCAGATATTTGATATTTCCCTTCCATTAAATTTTGAATGCTTTCAGTAATTTTTTCTTTCTGAATAGTTGCCAAAAACCCAAGTCGTCCTGTATTAATTCCTATAATGGGAATGCCTAAATCCCTCACAAAAGTGACGGATTTTAATAAAGTTCCATCACCTCCAATGCTCAAAAAAAAATCGTAAGATGTATCTAGTTTTTTGAAGGTTTCGATACTGCTTACTGGGGTAGAAATCCCTTCGTGTTGTTCAATGATTTTCAAAAAACCTTCTTCAATAAAGACGTTGGCTCCATTTTTTTGGAGCACATCCAAAATAAGTTGAATATATTCTTCTGGATCTTTGTGATAGAATTGCCCGTAAATACCAATCTTCATTGCTTAGATATTTAGGTATTTGTTAAGGTAGTCTGAACGTTCTTTTAGCTCATCATTCATTTTATCTTCTTCGTGTTCTGAAACTACATTGTAGCCATATCTTCTAAACGTTTGAGCGATGGAATTCATTCCGGAATGACCAATTTTTATGGTAGTTTGTGTAATGTCATTTTCAATATTAGAAATAAATGCACCAAGAACTTTTCCATCATTAGACTCAACAATCTGGCAAATTTCGCTAAAAGAATAATCGTGGCTTCCTTTTTCTACGACGATAATCCCTCCTGTTTCATTTAAAAAAGGGGTGTGATTGAATAAATCCATAATGTCACTCAGTTCGTAATACCCAACATACGATCCTTTTTCGTCTAAAACAGGCATAATATTAGAACCTTTTTGTGCAAAAGCCTCCAAAATATCAAGCCAGTTGGTAGTCACTCTCACAAAAAAAGGTTCTACTGCATAACGATAATCGTTTAATGTTTTATCACTATCAAAACAATGAGCGTCCGTTTCAGAAATACAACCTATAAAGATACCCTCTTCCGAAACAGGAATGTGTGAAAAGGTAAGCTGATTAAAAGCATTTTTTACTTGCCTTAGGGTATCGTTACTATCGAAAGGCTTTAAATCGTTTATGATATAACTTTGTGTATCCACTATTCAATTTTTATGCAAATTACTTAAAATAACCGTGCCAAAAGGGACTTCAAGTTTGTATTTTTGTCAAATATCTTTTAAAAAATGACAAAATTAAGCGTTAATATTAATAAAATTGCCACACTACGCAATGCTCGGGGAGGAAATATGCCTAATGTGGTGCAAGCTGCAAAAGATATTCAAAAATTTGGAGCCCAAGGAATTACCATTCATCCAAGACCTGATGAGCGTCATATAAAATACCAAGATGCATACGATTTAAAATCAGTGGTTACCACCGAATATAATATTGAAGGAAACCCAATGGATGCATTTTTGGATATGGTTTTTAAAATTAAACCTACCCAAGTAACCTTAGTTCCAGATGCTGTGGATGCCATTACGTCCAATGCTGGCTGGGATACCATAAAACACGGAGGGTATTTAAAGGAAATTATTGCTGGTTGTAAAAAACAGGGTATTAGAACCTCCATTTTTGTAGATCCTAATATGGAAATGATAGAAGGAGCGGCTAACACTGGAACCGATAGAATTGAATTGTATACCGAAGCATTTGCCCATCAATATAGTTTAGGAAACAAAAAAGCCATTGAACCATATACACAATGTGCGATAAGAGCCCATGAACTTGGATTGGGAATTAATGCAGGACATGATTTATCATTGGATAACATTCAGTTTTTTAAGGAAAATATTCCTAATTTATTGGAAGTTTCTATAGGGCATGCGCTCATTTGCGAAGCCCTTTATATGGGATTAGAAAATGTGATCAAACAATATCTTCAAAAACTACAATAATGCAATTGCACTCTCAAATAATTGGGGAAGGAACCCCATTTGTTATTCTTCATGGGTTTTTAGGTTCTGGGGATAACTGGAAAACATTAGGAAACGATTTTTCTGAAAAAGGGTATCAAGTTCATTTGGTAGATCAGCGTAATCACGGAAGAAGTTTCCATAGCGATGAGTTCACCTATAAATCGATGAGTGAAGACCTAAAGCATTACTGTGAGGAGCATCAATTAAAAGAAATTATTTTGCTGGGGCACTCTATGGGTGGAAAAACAGCCATGGAGTTTGCTACAACCTATCCCGAAAAAGTTTCAAAACTAATTGTAGCAGATATAGGTCCAAAATCGTATCCAGAACACCATCAAGATATTTTGAAGGCGTTATCGTCTTTAAATTTTGATGAAATAACCTCAAGAGGGGAAGCAGATGAGGTGCTTTCACAATACATTCCGCATTTTGGGACGCGTCAATTTTTATTGAAAAACCTGTATTGGATAGAAAAAGGAAAGCTTGCACTGCGCATCAACCTTCCAGTCCTTATTAAAGAATACAACATAGTGGGTGATGCACTCGCAGATGATGCCACTTTTGAAAAAGAAACGCTTTTTGTAAAAGGTGAAAAATCGGGTTATATCCTTCCTATGGATGAAATTCTCATTCACAAACATTTTCCAAAAGCTAAATTTGAAACCATTTCTAAGGCAGGACATTGGTTACATGCCGATAATCCTTCTCAATTTTATGATAAGATTATGGAATTTTTAAAATGATTTTTCGAAATTTAAATCAATAAAACAAACAACTATGCAAACGATATTAAAAATATTACTTACCGCCGTTGCGGTCATGATTTTGGCATATATTCTTCCTGGAGTGGAAGTGGCAAGTTATTGGTCTGCAGTGATTGTAGCTGTGGTATTAGCCCTTTTACGTCTTATAGTGAAGCCTATTTTAGTGTTTCTTACCTTTCCAATAACCATTGTAACTTTAGGATTATTTCTATTGGTTATTAATGCTGCCATCATTTTAATGGCAGACTATTTTATCGGTGGATTTGCCGTTCGAAACTTCTGGTGGGCGTTGGCGTTTAGTGTATTATTGTCCATTTTACAATCCATCCTATTCTCTATTGTAGAAAAGGATACATTAAGACGATAAATACACTGGCTATTTGCTTGTTAGGTTCTAACAAATACACTACTTTTGCACCCAATTTTTAAGGGATTTTCATGAATATTACAAAGAAAGATATAGATAGCTTAAATGCTGTACTTACGGTAGAAATTTCAAAAGATGACTACGCCGCAAACGTAGAAAAAGTACTTTCAAATTACCGTAAAAATGCGAACATACCTGGATTCCGTAAGGGTCATATCCCAATGGGAATGGTTAAAAAGCAGTTTGGTAAAGCAGTTTTAGTTGAAGAAGTAAACAAATTACTTCAAGAAAAGCTAAACACCTATTTAACAGAAGAAAAACTTGATATTTTAGGAAATCCACTTCCTAAAAACGATGCCGATATTAATTGGGATTCTGAAGATTTTTCTTTCGAATTTGAACTTGGATTAACTCCAGATTTTAAAGTTGACCTTCAAAAGAAAGCGACCACAAGCTATAAGGTTGTAGCCGATAAAAAAATGCTTGACAACCAAGTAAAAACCATACGAAAACAATATGGAAAACTGATTTCGAAAAAAGTGGTGGCAAAGGAGGATGAGATTACAGGAACGTTTACTGCTGAAGAAAAGGAGATCGACAATAAGGCAACTTTTTCTACCGATGTTATTAAAGGCAAAAAACAATTAGATAGCCTGCTTGGAGCCAAGGTTGGTGATGTAGTTACCCTAAAAACAAAAGGATTGTTTAATGATGACCATGACAATCAAAAATATTTAGGCGTTTCTCATGACGATGCTCATGGGTTGGATATTGAGGTTGCATTAACTATTGAAGAGATTAATACACGCGAAATGGCGGAACTGAACCAAGAGTTGTTCGATAAGTTGTTTGGTGAAGGTGTGGTAACTTCAGAAAAAGAATTGAAGGAAAAGATTAAAGAAGATGCCGAGCGTCAATTTATGCAGCAAAGTGATCAAAAATTACTGAATGATGTGGTGGAAACGTTAATTGAAACTACAAAATTCGACTTACCATCAGACTTCCTAAAGCGTTGGATAAAATCAACAGGAGAGTCTAAACTTACTGAAGAAGAAGCAAAAGCCGAATACGAAAGAAGCGAAAAAGGATTGCGTTATCAATTAATTGAAGGGAAATTGCGAGAGGAAAATAAAAGTCTTCAAATTACATTTGAGGAGTTAAAAAGCTACGCAAATAATATGATTAAAGCGCAAATGATGCAATTTGGTCAGATGAATCCTACAGATGAAGAAGTGGAAGGAATTACAGCTAGAATTATGAGTAATAAAGAAGAGGTAGAAAAATTGACAGAGCAGTTAAATACTAATAAATTGCTTCAATTCTTTAAGGAAAATGCAAAACTGAAGACTAAGGAAGTTACGTACGAAGAATTCATAAAAGAAGCGTACGCTTAATTCAGCGAAAAAATAGGTATATTTATGGCGTTGAATTTTATGAATTCAACGCTTTTTTTTACTCGCAAAGCGAGCGTTAAAATTTCAAGGATTGCCTCGAAATAAAATTAGTTACCATAATTGTCTCAGGGCGTAACCCCAGAGGATGATTTAAATAAACGAATAAAATTATATGAACTACGGAAAAGAATTTAAAGACTTTGCAATAAAGGATCAAGGGATTAATAGTATGTATTACGATCAAATTGTGAGTAGTATGTATCCCGTGGGACTTACCCCAAATATTATTGAAGAGCGCCAGATGAATATCGCTATTTTCGATGTTTTTTCGCGTTTAATGATGGATAGAATTATCTTTCTTGGTACAGGAATTAATGACCAAGTGGCAAATATTGTGCAGGCGCAGTTACTGTTCTTGGAAAGTGTGGATGCATCAAAGGATATTCAAATTTATATCAACTCTCCAGGAGGTGGTGTATATGCTGGGTTAGGAATTTATGATACCATGCAATTTATTAAGCCGGATGTCGCGACTATCTGTACTGGAATGGCAGCTTCTATGGCAGCAGTGTTATTATGTGCCGGTCAAAAAGGGAAACGAAGCGGATTAACGCACTCTCGTGTGATGATTCACCAGCCTATGGGAGGTGCGCAAGGACAGGCAAGTGATATTGAGATTACTGCTAAAGAGATATTGACCTTAAAAAATGAATTGTACGAAATCATCGCGAAGCATTCTGGCCAAAAATTTGATAAGGTATACGAGGATAGCGATCGTGATTATTGGATGAAAGCAGATAAAGCTTTGGAATACGGAATGATTGATGAAATCCTTACCCGAAGCTAAAAACTTAAAACAAGACACATGTCGAAAGAAGAGTTAGAATGTTCCTTTTGTGGTCGTAAAAAAGCCGAAACCAATTTGCTTATTGCAGGCTTAGATGCACATATTTGCGATCGCTGTATAGAGCAGGCTCATGGTATTGTCATTGAGGAGGCGTTACATTCTGAAAATGCAGAACTTTCTAAGGATATGATGCTAAAGAAGCCAAAATCCATCAAGGAGTTTTTGGACGATTACATTATTGGGCAAGATCATACCAAAAAAGTAATGTCTGTAGCAGTATATAATCACTACAAACGATTGCTTCAAACCAAGACGGACGATGATATTGAAATTCAGAAAAGTAATATCATTATTGTTGGGCAAACGGGTACAGGAAAAACATTGATGGCCAAGACTATTGCCAGAATGTTAAATGTCCCACTTGCCATTGTAGATGCAACGGTGTTAACAGAAGCTGGCTATGTGGGAGAAGATGTGGAAAGTATTTTAACCCGTTTGTTACAAGCAGCAGATTATAACCTTGAAAAGGCTCAAAACGGAATTGTATTTATTGACGAAATAGATAAAATTGCGCGTAAAAGCGATAATCCATCCATTACTCGTGACGTGAGTGGGGAAGGAGTACAGCAAGCGTTGTTGAAACTTTTGGAAGGAACCGTAGTTAATGTTCCGCCAAAGGGTGGGCGTAAGCATCCAGACCAAAAATTTATTGAAGTCAATACCGAAAACATTCTGTTTATTGCCGGAGGTGCCTTCGATGGAATTGAGCGGCATATTTCGAAGCGGTTGAATATGCAAGCGGTGGGCTTTAGTGCTTCCAAAAAAGAAGAAACTTTAGAACGTGATAATTTATTGCGATATATCATTCCTAAGGATTTAAAAGAATTTGGGTTAATTCCTGAAATTATTGGAAGACTTCCTGTATTAGCTTATATGAACCCTCTTGATAAAGGAACGCTACGGGCTATTTTAACAGAACCTAAAAATGCCATTATAAAGCAGTATAAAAAACTGTTTGAAATGGATGATATAGAGTTTGTAATTACTGAAGAAGCTCTGGATTTTATTGTAGACCAAGCTATTGAGTATAAGTTAGGTGCACGTGGTTTACGTTCTTTATGCGAAGCGGCACTAACAGATGCTATGTATGAACTTCCTGGCACGAACGATAAAAAATTGCACGTAACCAAAGAATACGTTGAGGAGAAACTAAGTAAAGCTACCATTAAAAAGCTGAAAGCAGTTTCTTAACCAGCAATACCATATAAAATAAAAACCCTCAAAAATTGAGGGTTTTTTAATTCTTATGTATAATGAATTCTAAGGTTCTACAATAACCGTTTTTATCGAGGTATTTAATACCTTTTGTTGTAGTAATTCCTTTTTGCTTTTAAGCGTATAACCCGCTACTTCTTTATTTGTGTTTATGTGAGATTGAACACTTCCACAAGAAGTTAAACTGGCAAAAAATGCTACGCAAATTATTATTAATAATGTTCTCATTACAGCCCCAATTGTAATATTATAAAACAAATGTATAGTGTAAGAAAAGTACTACCAAATCTTTTAGTTGTACCCATTAAAATAATCGATAAAGTGCAAATTAAGCCACGATTTAGCTATTTATTTGAAGCAATTCTTCAATAAAATCTCTAGAATTTGAGAGTCTTGGTATTTTATGCTGTCCACCCAATTTTCCTTTATCCTTTAACCAATCGTAAAATAGATTTTCCCTTGCAGCGTGGATTTTAGGAGCTTTTAAGGTTGTATTATTAAAGCGTTTTGCTTCATAATCGCTATTGACTTCCTGCAAGGTTTTATCGAATATTTCTGTGAATTGTTCAAAGTTTTTAGGAGGTGTTTTAAATTCAATAATCCATTCATGAGCTCCTTTTTCTTTACCTTTCATAAAGATGGGGCCTGCCGTAAAATCTACTATTTCGCATTCGGTTAGTTGAGCAGACTTCTTTAAAGCGGCTTCGGCATTTTCAATGATGAGTTCCTCACCAAAAACATTAATGTGGTGTTTGGTGCGTCCAGTCACTTTGATACGATATGGATTTATAGAAGTAAATCGAACCGTATCACCAATTTTATAACGCCATAATCCAGCATTTGTAGTTATGACTATGGCATAATTTTTATCTAGTGCAACTTCACTTAAAGGAATGACCTTTTCTTCGGGACTTCCATAAGCATCCATGGGTATAAACTCGTAAAAAATTCCGTAGTCAAGCATCAACAATAATTCTTTACTATTATTTTGGTCTTGAATGGCAAAAAATCCTTCCGATGCATTATAAATTTCATAATAGAGAAAATCCTCTTTTGGGAGTATTTTTTTGTATTGATCTATATACGGATCAAAACTTACCCCACCGTGAAAATACACCTCTAAACTAGGCCATATTTCGAATAAATTATCCTTTCCAGTTGTTTGTAATACATTATTTAGCAACACTAGCATCCACGAAGGAACACCCGCAAGGCTCGTTACCTTTTCTTTAATGGTTTCGTCGACAATGGCTTGCATTTTAGTTTCCCAATCTGCCATTAAGGAAACTTCATTGCTTGGGGTACTGCTAAACTCTGCCCAAAACGGCATATTGTCTATTAAAATAGCCGATAAATCCCCAAAGGCCGTTCCGTTTTGTTTGTACAATTCCTTACTGCCGCCAAGGCGTAAACTTTTGCCCACAAATAGTTGGGATTCTGGATTATTATTAAAATAAATACATAATAAATCTTTGCTAGCAGCATAATGGCAATCCTCTAAAGAATCCTGACTAACGGGTATAAATTTACTTTTTGCATTGGTTGTCCCACTTGATTTCGCAAACCATTTAATAGGAGTTGGCCAGAAGATATTGTGCTCTCCCCGACGCGCACGCTCAATATTAGGCTCGTTATCTTCGTAGGTTGTGATAGGGATTCGGTTTGAAAATTCGGTGTAGTTTTTTATGGTAGAAAATTCATATTGTTTCCCAATTTCGGTATTCTTAGCCTTCTGTAAAAGGTTTAATAATAGTTCTTCTTGTACTTCAAGAGGGTATTTAAGAAAAAGTTCGATTTGGTGAAACCGTTTCTTTAAAAACCATGAAGCAATAGAATTGACTATGGGAATTGGCATATTTTTCCGCTATCTTTAAAACCTAAAAATAGTAATTTTTTATATGCAGTTTGAAGGAGTCCTCACAAAAATGGAAACTGAAAATGGATCACCTATTCAGTATTACTTAATTCTTGAAAGTAACTTTGTCAATGTAAACCAGTTACTAGATAAAAACGTCACCCTTAAATTTTTAAAATACCAGTGTTTAAACTGTGGGTTAGATAGACCTATATTTCGCCAAGGGTTTTGTAAAAGTTGTTTTTTTGAAGTACCTCAAGCGGCAGATTGGATCATGCGCCCAGAATTAAGTAAGGCTCATTTGGATCAAGAGGATAGAGATTTAGAATTTGAAAAAAAAGTACAAATCCAGCCACATGTGGTCTATCTAGCCAATAGCAGTAATGTAAAAGTGGGTGTGACTAGAAAAAGTCAAGTACCAACACGTTGGATAGATCAAGGGGCACATGAAGCCATTGAAATAGTTGAGGTGCCCAATCGCTATTTGGCAGGAATTACCGAAGTGGCTTTAAAAGACCATATAAGTGATAAAACCAATTGGCGTACGATGCTTAAAAATGAAATTAAAGATGAAGATTTGGTGGCATGGAGAAATAAGCTCAAACAATTTATCCCAGAGGAAGCGAAACCCTATTATATTGAAAACAATTCGGAAACAAATTTAGAATTTCCTGTACTTCAGTACCCAATAAAGCCTAAAAGTCTCAATTTAGAAAAAGCCATAGAGTACACTGGTGTTTTAAAGGGTATAAAAGGACAATACCTTATTTTTGAAGACCAAACTGTATTTAATATTCGAGGCAATGAAGGGCTTTATATAGGGATTTCGATTCTAAATTAAGGGTAATTCTTCTCCCATCTTTAATCCAAATCTTCTCCGGAGTGCAAATACAGAAAGATATAAAAAAGGAGTGTCAATTAAAGCTATAAGAACCTTAAAAAGGAAGCCACTTAGCAATAAAGCTCCAAAAAGCGCCCAATCTATTTTTCCGAAGCTGCACAAGAGAAACAACACGGTAAACGTATCGATAAATTGTGAGGTAAACGTTGAAAAGTTATTTCGAAGCCAGAGGTGTTTTCCCTTAGTTAGTCGTTTCCAAAAATGAAAAATTTGTATGTCAATAAATTGTGCAAATAAGTATGCCATCATGGAGGCAAATACGGCGACGGCTGTGGCGCCAAAAACTTTACGAAATAAAGCATCATCTACGGGACTCCACGTAGTCGCCGGAACCTCGTTAGAAATATAAACGATTAATAAGGAGAAGAAGGAGGCGAAAATCCCCATAATTACTACCTGATTGGCTTTTTTCTTTCCGTACACTTCACTAATTATATCGGTGATTAAAAACGTAATGGGATAGGGCAGGATGCCAACTGAAATTTCAAAGGTATACAGTCCAAAAAAGTCCCAGTAAAAAAATTTCTGAAATATGAGATTTGAAACCACCAACGAGCAAATGAATAGCGACGCTAATAGTAAATAAATGCGTTGGGCAAAAAGTGCGTCCTTGGTTTTCAAATACTTTTTTTTACGGTTTATTGATGCTCTTTTGCGAAGGGTTGTTTATTTTCGTTATCTAAATTAAGAAAGCAATAAATTAGTATTTAACGCTCGCTTTGCGAGTAAAAGTAATATAATATTAAACCACTTCAAAACATATATCTTTCCCTTGGAAGCAATCTGGGGAACAAGTTCGATAATCTTCAAACAGCGGTACATGCTATTTTTGAAGAGATTGGAAGCATTTATAAAATATCGTCGGTTTATGAAACGCCAGCCTTGGGATTTGAAGGAGATGATTTTCTAAATTGTGTGGTTTGGGTTCAAAGTGCGTTAGCGCCTAATAAAGTTCTTAAAAAAATCCTCACTATTGAAAAACGGATGGGGAGAGAACGAAACAAACAAAAGAGGTATACTTCGCGTCCTATCGATATTGATATATTGCTATATGACGATGTAGAAATTGAAACACAAAAACTGACTATTCCGCATCCAGAGCTACAAAACAGAAAGTTTGTGTTACAGCCTCTTGCTGAGGTGAATGCGCAAGTAATACATCCCAAGCTTCAGAAAAATGCAGTTTGGATGTTAGCAAAAACAGAAGATACAAGCGAAGTTACAAAGCTTTCAAAATGGCTTAAAAACCCAAAAAAAGACTATACTATTTCGAAGTATAACTACATTGCCATCGAGGGAAATATTGGGGCAGGGAAAACGAGTTTGGCACAGCAAATGGCGTCCGATTTTAATGCAAAACTCATTTTAGAACGCTTTAAAGAGAATCCTTTTTTACCTAAGTTTTATCAGGAGCCAAGTCGGTATGCCTTTCCGCTGGAAATGTCCTTTTTAGCAGATCGATATCAGCAATTGGTGGAAGATATTACGCAATACGATTTGTTTAAAGATTGTGTGGTGGCAGATTACGATGTGTATAAAAGTATGATTTTTGCCAAAATCACCCTTTCAGAAGAGGAACACAGTTTGTACAAAAAATTGTTTCATTTAATGCACAAGGAATTGCCCAAACCCGATTTGTATGTGTATTTATATCAAACCACCGAAAGGTTGCTTGAAAATATTAAAAAGCGAGGAAGAAAGTATGAGCAGAGTATTGAAGCAGATTATTTAATGAAGATTAATGAAGGGTATCTGGATTTCATTAAAACCCAACATGCTGGAAATGTAAAACTCATCGATGTTTCGGAGAGAGATTTTGTGAAAAGTAGAAAAGATTACTTATCGGTACTAAAAGAAGTTATTGACTAAGCGCTTTTAGTTTTGAAAAAGCATCCCAAATCACAACGCCAGTACTTACCGAAATATTAAGAGAATGTTTTGTGCCGTATTGTGGAATTTCAACAACAGCGTCACAGGCGTTAACTACCTCTTGAGAAACTCCTTTTACTTCGTTGCCAAAGACAAAGGCGTATGTAGTATTTTTCTGAAGCTTAAAATCTAAAAGGGAAACAGAATGTTCCGCTTGCTCGATGGCAATAATCTGTACGGCTTTTAATTTTAGGTTTTCTAGGACTTCCAAAGTACTTTTCGAATATTCCCATCGTACACTTTCGGTAGCACCCAGCGCTGTTTTGGTAATATCTTTATGGGGTGGGGTAGCCGTGATGCCACACAAATAAATTTTTTCAATTAAAAAGGCATCGGCCGTACGAAAAACAGAGCCAATATTATTCAAACTTCTAATATTGTCGAGTATAATAATGATGGGGGACTTTTCCACTTCTTTAAATTCTGAAGGAGAAATTCTGTCCAACTCACTATTTTTTAATTTTCGATGTTTCATTTGGTACACAAAGCGCAAAGGTAAAACTTTACTCGCAAAAGGAGGATAAATCTATACAGTGTTCTGTTGAACATAAAATCATTCTCATGGAGCACCACTTATAATAATATTCAATATTTTTCTGAAGGTATTTTTTGTGAAAAACTTTCTAAAACTATTGGCTACAATTTGCTTTAAAAACTTGATAAATAATTATTTTAGCTATTCTCTTTTCCTTAAAAATAAATGGCGAAAAAGGTCACTCCATTAATGAAACAATATAATACCATCAAGGCGAAATATCCTGATGCGCTATTGCTATTTCGGGTAGGAGATTTTTACGAGACTTTTGGAGAAGACGCTGTGCGAGCTGCCAAAATTTTAAATATCACTTTAACGGCTAGGAATAACGGAGGAGACATGACCGAATTGGCGGGTTTTCCGCATCATTCTGTAAATACCTATTTGCCCAAACTAGTGATGGCAGGTTGCCGTGTAGCTATTTGTGATCAATTGGAAGATCCTAAGCAAACTAAAACGATTGTAAAACGAGGCGTCACTGAATTGGTGACTCCAGGTGTGGCGTTAAACGATGATATTCTTCAGAGTAATTCGAACAACTTTTTGGCGGCCCTTCACTTTGAAGGTGATATCGTGGGAGTTTCATTTTTGGATGTATCGACAGGTGAGTTTTTAACGTCTCAAGGTACTGTGGAATACATCGATAAATTGCTTCAGAATTTCAACCCTTCCGAAGTGCTTTTCAGTAAACAAAAGCGCAAACTTTTTACGGAAAGTTTTGGAAATGACTATCATGTGTTTCATCTCGAAGATTGGGTTTTTCAAAAGGATTATGCACACGAAACGCTAAACAAACATTTCGAAACAATAAACTTGAAAGGTTTTGGAGTAGATCATCTTGATGCGGGTATCATTGCTTCGGGAGCGGCCCTTCATTATTTAAGTGAAACACAACACAACCAGTTAAAACATATTGCACGAATTTCCAGAATTGCTGAAGACGAATATGTGTGGATGGACCGTTTTACCATTCGGAATTTGGAATTGTACCACGGAAATTCTGCAAATGCAGTAACGCTACTCGATGTTATCGATAAAACTATTTCCCCAATGGGTGGGCGATTGATGAAGCGGTGGTTGGCACTACCTCTTAAAAATAAGGAGAAAATAGTGCAGCGGCATGAGGTGGTGAGTTATTTATTAGACCATCTACCCCTTTTGGAAAAGGTGCAGCAACATATAAAAAGGATAGGAGATTTAGAACGGCTTATTTCGAAAACAGCGACAGGGAAAATACATCCCAGAGAGGTCATTCAGCTAAAAAATTCGTTGGAAGCTGTGGTGCCGTTAAAAGCTTTGGCAAAGGACTCGAAAAATGAATCGCTTCAAATTATTGGAGAACAACTACAAGATTGTGAAACGCTTCGGAATAAAATAAAAGAAACCCTTAAAGAGGAAGCACCTGTCAATGTTTTAAAAGGAAATGCTATTGCACCAGGTGTCAATGAGGAGTTGGATGAATTGAGAAGTATTGCCAAAGGGGGGAAGGATTACCTCGATAAAATGCTGGAAAGAGAGCAGGAGCGCACCGGAATTACATCTCTGAAAATAGCTTCTAATAACGTTTTTGGGTATTACATTGAAGTACGTAACACCCACAAAGATAAAGTGCCCCAAGAATGGATTAGAAAGCAAACATTGGTAAGTGCCGAACGCTATATCACCGAAGAGCTAAAAGAATACGAAAGTAAAATTTTGGGTGCCGAAGAACGGATTCTGGCTTTGGAGCAAGATATTTTTGCAAAATTGGTACAATGGATGCTACCTTTTATTGACGCCGTGCAACAAACTGCAAGAGCAGTAGCACAATTAGATTGCCTTTCATCATTCGCTCAACAAGCCAAATTAGCAAATTACTCTCGTCCTCTGCTGGATGATTCTTTCGATTTAGACATTAAAGAAGGCCGACATCCAGTGATTGAAAAACAATTACCACCAGACACGCCCTATATTGCTAATGATGTGTTTTTAGACCGGGAGAACCAACAAATCATCATGATTACTGGGCCTAACATGAGTGGTAAAAGTGCTATTTTAAGACAAACGGCATTAATAGTCTTGTTAGCTCAAATGGGAAGTTTTGTTCCTGCCAAGGGAGTGCGAATGGGCTGTGTCGATAAAATTTTTACTAGGGTAGGGGCGAGTGATAATATTTCCATGGGAGAATCTACATTTATGGTGGAGATGAACGAAACGGCTAGTATTCTTAATAATATTTCCGAAAGAAGTTTGGTGTTGCTTGATGAAATTGGCCGTGGGACCAGTACTTATGATGGAATTTCCATCGCTTGGGCCATCAGTGAATATTTGCATGAACACCCTTCAAAAGCAAAAACTTTATTTGCCACACATTATCATGAGTTGAATGAAATGACTGAAACTTTTACTAGAATAAAAAACTATAATGTTTCAGTAAAAGAGTTAAAAGATAATGTGTTGTTTTTACGCAAACTTGTTCCTGGAGGTTCTCACCATAGCTTCGGAATACATGTAGCAAAAATGGCTGGAATGCCACAGGCTGTGATACAACGTGCAAATAAGATATTAGTTAGGTTAGAAAAATCACATTCTTCTGAAGAACTATCAGACGAGATGGCAAAGCTTTCCAAAGAAGAATTACAATTAAGCTTTTTTAAATTGGATGATCCATTGCTTGAGGAAATTCGTGATCAAATTTTAGAAACAGACATTGATACATTAACTCCGGTAGAAGCTTTAATGAAGCTCAATGAAATAAAGCGTACCCTGCAACGAAATGCCTCAGTGAAGTTGAAAAAATAAGTCTTTCATAAAATTATAAAAAACTCTTTGTAATTGCGTTAAATATTTTAAATTTGCTCCCGCTTTGTTAAAGAAGCAACGTTCTTAATAATTCGCGAAAATAGCTCAGTTGGTAGAGCGCAACCTTGCCAAGGTTGAGGTCGCGGGTTCGAATCCCGTTTTTCGCTCGAAAGACCGAAAAACAAGTCTTTTTACCAAAGGATGCAGAAGTGGTGGAATTGGTAGACACGCTGGACTTAAAATCCAGTGGGCAGTAATGCTCGTGCGGGTTCAAGTCCCGCCTTCTGTACTACAAGCAAAAGCCAAATCGAAAGATTTGGCTTTTTTGTTTTCAAGAATTGAAAACTAGTTTTAAGATTTGAAGAAAACAAAAAAGGTTACCCATTAGGGTATAGGCTTTTATTTTCAGGATAAAGTAATAGGACTCGCTAAAGGCAATTTCCGCCTTCTGTACAAAAAAAAGCCGAATCATTTGATTCGGCTTTTTGCATGTTATAAATCGTCGCTTAAAATTTTCTTTATTTCTCGATCGACATCGTCTTTTAGGTCATCATATCCAGTTCTTTTTTTACTAATAATGTATGATATATAAATAAGGAAGAATAGGATAGGTAATACTACGGGTAAAGAATACCAAAAATCAAACTCATCTATATATTCCATTTTGGCATTTACAACACCAGAGAGTTGAAAAAGAAACAGCGTTAATGGAACTAATATGGCATATTTCCACCAGTTTTGCGAAGTGAGGAACCATATGCCTGTTAACATCACAAAGATAATTTTTGTGAATAGCGCATGCATATACATTTGAACACTTCCAAAACCTCCAGAATGGATGGTTCCAAAAATGGTTTTCCATTCTGTTGCTTCAGAAGGTGCAAATTTATATATGTAAAATAAAAAAGGGGTAGTCACTAGTAAAATAGAGAGGAATACCCCTAAGATTATTTTACCTTTTCTATTATCCGTTTGGCGGAATTTCGTATTTGTCTTTATCGATTTGTTGTTGGTCACTGGCTAATGATTCTGGGGTACAACTAGCAGCTACTATTAAAGTAAGCATTGCTAAGGTAAGCATAACTTTTTTCATGATGATAGGTTTAGGTTAAAATTCAAGGTCAAATTTAGACTGGAATTAGCTAAAATAAAATAGCATGAAAAAAGTATGTTTTTTGTAATTTTGTCGGATTTTTCCTACATTTTATCGAATATTTAGTATAGAAGTTCTTCCTTTTTGATTGTTAATCTAACAAAATTTAACATTTATTCATAAAAAAAGCCCGTGAATATTCACGGGCTTTTTTTGTAAAGTGGTTTAGGAATTAGTTTCCTTTAACTTCTTCTACGGCGTTCCCTAAGCTATCTACGGCATTTTCCATAGCGTCTTTAGTTTCTTCCATAGCATCTTCAGTAGCATCCATTGCTTCTTCTACTGCTTCTTCAGTAGCATCCATAGCATCTTCGGCTTTCTTTTCAGTTTCTCTACAAGAGTATACAGAAGCTACTAAGCAAAGTGCTGCGAATGAGATAAATAATTTTTTCATAGTTGATAAGATTAGTAATTAATTTTTCAAGGTCAAAATTATATAAATTTTATGATTTGAGTACTAATAAGTTACATTTTATTTTTATAGGAAATATTCCTAAGTTATATTGGATATATTCCTATTTTGGTTATATTTGGTTAATGGATAAAGAACTATCAATTGAGGTAAAACGATTTAAAAAGATTCGTGAAGAATTAAAGCATACCCAGCAATCTTTTGCGGAGGTTTTAGGTATTAAAGCAAGTACAGCAGATATTGAAAGAGGGAAAACAAAACTTTCTGGTAAAATTGTTATGCAGCTATTGCATCAATTTGGCATTAACCCCTTGTGGTTGTACGGTAAAAGCTATGCAAAGCACATTAATATTAATGAAAATGATGTAAGCCCTAAGATAATTACCCTAAATAGTGATGGAGAAGACAGTATTTTGTTAGTGAATCAAAAAGCTGCGGCTGGATATCCTCACAATATTCAAGATGTAGAATGGGTTGGGAGTTTGCCAGCTTTTAATATTCCACTACCACAATATAGAAATGCAACTTATCGTGGTTTTCAAGTAGAAGGCGATAGTATGTTACCTAATATTAGACCCAATGAATGGGTTTTAGGACGTGCCGTTGCTAGTATTTCTGAAGCATCTGATAGTAGAATATATATTGTAGTGTTAAATGATTCGGTTTTGGTAAAGAAGCTTCAAAAATTACCAAATACACCGCAAAAAGTAAAATTGATTTCTTTAAATCCGGAATATTTGCCTATTGAAGTTGAAATAAGAGAAATCCAAGAGCTTTGGATGGTCAATAGTAAACTCACCTTTGGTATCGAAGAACCTACTGAAAGTACTTTGCTGCGTCAACTCCAACAATCTATGGAAGAATTAAAAGGCCAAATAAGCAACCTAAAAGCATAAAAAAAGCCTGCATTTTGCAGGCTTTCCTTTTGTAGTTATTCTGGATTAGGAGTCGGAGTCGTCATCAATTTTAATTTTTGTCTCTCCGTCTTCTTCTTTAATTTTTACTTCTTTGTCTTCCGTTTCCATTTTAATTTTTACTTCATCACCATCTACTTTCTTTTTCATAGTGGCTCCGTCTTCTTGCATTTCTTCAATGATTTCTTCTTTTTCTGTTTTTTCTCTACAAGATGTAAAGGATACAGTAAGAATTAAACTAAGAACTAATAATACGATTGATCTTTTCATGATATTTAATTTTTGATGGTTTATAATATGTATGTTAAGCGGTATTCACTTATTGGTCGTCGTTACCAATTTTTTCAATTTCCTCATCAATTTCTTCGTTAACTTCTTTGTCTATTTCTTCACCCACTCGTTCAAGAATTCCTTTCTTTTCCTCTGTGGTTTCTACAGTTTTTTCTTCAATAATTACCTTGGTTTCTTTTTCGCGACAACTACTATAAATTGAAGTAGTTAAAACAATAATAATAGCTAAACATAGTTTTTTCATGATTGTTGGTATTTGATGGTTTATAAATACTAATATAAGTTCCAAGTTGAATAATGATGTTAAAGAAAATGCAAAAGCCTATTTTTTTAACAAATATTAAGTTTAAAATCGATTTTTAACGTATTTTTTGGATAATGATTTGCGTTGCACCAGTGTTACTATTTACAAAATGTCCAGCAATCATTCCTGTCTGCTCTCTAAATTTCCTGTCCGTTACAAATTTTTCTAAAACTTCAGTGCAATCTACTTCGCTTTCAACGGCGTAAAGACCTGCTATATCTTGAAGTTTGAGTGCCTCGGGAAATTTTTTAAAATTTTTGCCAATTACTATTGGAATTCCAAAAGTGGCAGGTTCCAAAATATTATGCAATCCCGTAGTTCCCATAGCTCCTCCTACATGCGCTATATCGGCATAACTATATACTTTTGTTAGTAAACCAATAGTATCTAATATTAAAATAGAAGTGTCAGAGAGTGATTGCTGTTCTTTTTCCGAGAAAAGTACGGCTTTCTTAATCAGTTTGTTCTTAAAAGAGGCAATTTTATCTGAGTCTATTTTATGTGGTGCAATTACCCATTTTACGTGGGATGGAGATGAATTTATGTAATTTAAAAGAACAGCTTCATCCTCAGGCCAAGTGCTTCCGCAAACAATGCATAAAGAATCTCCTTTAAACGTATCCATAAAATCAAGTGTGTTGTCCATTTCAATTTGGTGGGAAACTCTATCGAATCTTGTGTCGCCACTTACCGTAACATTTTCAAAACCAATCTGGGACAATAACTTTTTTGAATGTTCATTCTGAACAAAAAAATGTTCAAAACTTCCTAATGCCTTTCGCATAAATGAACCGTAGGACTTAAAGAAAGACTGATTTTTTCTGAATAACCCGGAAACTAAAAAGGTGCGAATTCCCTGTTTTTTTAATTCGAATAAATAGTTAGGCCAAAAATCATACTTCACAAAAAATACTAGCGATGGGTGTACAATCTTTAGAAATTGCTTTGCATTTATAAGTGTGTCATAAGGAAGATACGTCACCACATCGGCTATGGGCATATTCTTTTTTATTTCGTATCCCGATGGTGAAAAAAAGGTAATAATAAGTTTATGGTCGGGCTTCTCTTTTTTTATGGCTTCCATAATGGGGAAACCTTGCTCAAATTCGCCTAAAGATGCACAATGAAACCAAATGGTTTTATCTGTTGGCTTAATGGCATCATTTAAAACTTGAAACACTTGTTTACGCCCATCCACAAAGAGTTTCATTTTTTTACTGAAAAATTGAGTGGGCCAAAGCACTGCTTGACTTCCGTAGGTTAAAAAGGTATAAAGTGTTCGCATCATAGAATAAGTACTGCTAAAATACGTTTCTTTGGGGAATTGCATTGTGCGCCGTTTTCAATTTTCGTAATTTTGAACACTTTGAGAAAACATTCATGAAAAAAATACAAATGGTTGACCTTAAAGGTCAATACGAACACATCAAAGAGCAGGTAAATCAATCCGTGCTCGATGTGATAGAATCAACCGCTTTTATCAATGGTCCTGAGGTCCATCAATTTCAAAAAGAATTAGAAGATTATTTAGATGTAAAGCATGTCATTCCGTGCGCCAATGGAACCGATGCTTTGCAAATTGCTATGATGGGTCTTGGATTAAAGGCAGGTGATGAAGTAATTACTGCAGATTTTACTTTTGCCGCAACCGTAGAGGTGATAGCTCTTTTAGGACTCACTCCTGTTTTGGTAGATGTAGATCCAGTGAATTTTAATATTGACATAGATGCTATAAAGCGAGCCATTACTCCTAAAACCAAAGCAATTGTGCCAGTACATTTATTTGGCCTTTCGGCGCCAATGGATGAAATCATGGAAATTGCTAAAGCCCATAATTTATATGTTATTGAAGATAACGCGCAAGGGATAGGAGCTACATATACTTCCAAAGATGGAAGTAAAAAGAAAACAGGAGCTATAGGACATGTCGCTTCAACCTCGTTTTTTCCTTCGAAAAATTTAGGTTGTTATGGAGACGGAGGTGCTATTTTTACTAATGATGATGATTTAGCACATACGCTTCGAGGTATAGTAAATCATGGAATGTACGTCCGTTATCATCACGATGTGGTAGGTGTTAATTCACGATTAGATTCTATACAGGCTACTATTTTAAGAGCGAAATTACCAAATTTAGATGCCTATAATAAGGCTCGTAGAAATGCTGCCAGAAAATATACAAAAGCTTTTGAAGGAATCTCAAATATAATTACTCCAACAGGATGTTGTAAAAACGGCAATTCTATTTGCGATGCCTGTGATTGCCATGTGTTTCATCAATATACGCTTAGAGTTTTGAACACAGACAGAGATGCATTAGTGGCACATCTTAACGCAAATGAAATTCCATGCGGTGTATACTACCCAATTCCATTACATGCGCAAAAAGCCTATGTAGATGAGCGCTATGATGAAGCAGACTTTACTGTGACAAATCAGTTGGTAAAAGAAGTCATTTCACTTCCCATGCATACAGAATTGGACGATGAACAAATCAATTTCATTACAAAAACGGTTATTGATTTTGTGACAAAATAAGCAACACTTTATGAAAAAAATACTGGTAACAGGAGGATTAGGATATATAGGTTCTCATACGGTAGTTGAGCTTCAGGAAAAGGGATATGGCGTTGTTATTATTGATGATTTATCCAATGCCGATATAAGGGTATTGGATAGGATAGAAAAAATTACTGGGCAAAAACCAGCATTTCACAAAATAGATTTACGAGACAAAAATGCGGTTGAAGTTTTTTTTAAAGAAAATTCGGTAGATGGGATTATTCATTTTGCGGCAAGTAAAGCAGTAGGCGAAAGTGTAGAAAATCCATTATTGTATTACGAAAATAATCTTCACTCGCTGGTCTATTTGCTTCAGCAATGTCAAAAACATGCTATTTCAAATTTTATTTTCAGTTCGTCTTGCACCGTTTATGGAGAGCCGGATAGCTTGCCAATCACTGAAGAAGCACCCGTAAAACAAGCAGTTTCTCCCTATGGAAATACGAAGCAAATAAGTGAAGAAATTATTTATGACACTTGCAGTGCTTCGGAAATTCAATCTATATCACTTCGGTATTTTAATCCTATAGGTGCACATAAATCGGCCGAAATAGGTGAATTACCTAAAGGGGCACCACAAAATTTAGTTCCGTTTATTACGCAAACCGCAGCTGGTTTACGAAAAGAACTTTCGGTGTATGGTAATGATTACCCAACCCCGGACGGAAGCTGTATTCGCGATTATATTCATGTAGTAGATTTAGCAAAGGCACACGTTGTTGCACTTCAACGTCTTTTTGAAAAAAGAAATTCTTCAAATTTTGAAATATTCAACTTAGGTACTGGAAGAGGTAGCTCTGTGTTGGAAGTCATTAACGCTTTTGAAAAAGTTACGAGCAAAAAGCTTCCGTACAAAATTGTGGATCGAAGACCCGGCGATGTCATTGCGGTTTATGCAGATACCACCAAGGCAAATAAGCAACTAGGTTGGAAAACTGAAAAAACCATGGAAGAAGCCTTGGCTTCTGCTTGGGAATGGGAGCGAAAATTACGAGGAATTTAAGCCGCTTCATTCAACTTTTTTAAGAATACCGAAGGATACATCTCAAATCGTTGTTTAAATTTTTTTGAAAAACTTTCGGCACTTTTAAAACCAACATCCCTAGCAATAGCCTCAATAGTGTAGCGTCGCTTTTTCGGATTTGTTTGTAAATCGACATAGGCGTATTCTATCCGTAAATCGTTCAAATAGTTTTTGAAAGACTTTTCCTTTACCTGATTTATGACTCTGCTAAGATAGCTGTGGTTTGTTCCTAAAGTTTTAGCTAGACTTGAAAGGTCTAGGTCTTTGTCTAGATATCCTTTATTAATTTCAAATTCTTTTAGCTTATAAAGGATTTCGTTAATAATTTCTTCCGAAACGGATGCGGCTTTTTTCTGAACCTTAATTTTGGGTTGAGGTAGTGATTCATCAGTTAGTTTTTCAACAATTCTTTTATATCTTAATTGTTGTTTTTGATGAAAAGAATATAACCAAAATGATATTTCAGAAAGTGTTTGAAGCCATAGTTTCTTTGGAAAGGAAATGGTTTCGTTGTTAAAAGATGTCGAATTCTCTTGAATTAAAAGGTCAACTCTTTTCTCGGCGGAGGGTACAAATAACTTTTCCATAGGGCTTAAATTTTAAACTAACTTAAAGCCTATGATGCGGTTTTTGGGCAATGCCGATAAAAGTTTACGGGTAAAACGCTATAAGCCTACGTAAAAAGTTGCCTTTTCAGTTACCATATTTGCATCTACTTTTTTTACCAATCCTTGTAAAACATTTCCTGGGCCTACTTCAATAAATGTGGTAGCTCCATCTTTTATCATGTTTTGCACACTTTGTGTCCACTTTACTGGAGCGGTTAATTGCTCCATCAAATTTTTCTTTATTCGAGAAGCATCTGTAACCGCTGTCGTACTCACATTTTGATAAATAGGACAAGCTGGCGCTGTAAATTGTGTATTCTCGATAGCGGCTGCTAGTTCTTCACGAGCAGGTTCCATGAGAGGGCTATGAAAAGCACCACCAACGGGAAGTAATAGGGCGCGTCTTGCCCCCGCTTCTTTTAGTGCTTCGCAAGCTAAATTCACCGCTTCAATTTCTCCAGAAATGACCAATTGCCCTGGGCAATTATAGTTCGCAGCCACCACAATACCAGGAGTTTTTCCACAGATTTCTTCAACAATTGCATCTTCCAACCCTAAAACAGCTGCCATAGTGGATGGAGTCATTTCGCATGCCTTTTGCATGGCAAGCGCTCTTTTATACACCAGTTCTAATCCGTCACTAAAAGCAATAGTACGATTGGCAACCAAAGCCGAAAGCTCTCCCAAAGAATGACCTGCAACCATATCGGGCTGAAAGGTAGGGCCCATCACTTCTGCCAAAATGGTAGAGTGAAGAAATATAGCTGGTTGAGTGACCTTTGTTTCTTTTAATTCTTCAGCAGTTCCTTCGAACATGATTTTGGTAATATCGAATCCTAACACTTCGTTTGCTTGTGCAAATAAATCTTTGGCTTTATCTGAAGCTTCGTAAAGGTCTTTTCCCATTCCAGTAAATTGAGCTCCTTGGCCCGGAAAAACATATGCTTTCATCTATATAATATTTGAGATTTCAAATTCTTTGGTTATTGGTAAACAAAAATAACACTATTTTTTCTGCCAAGTTTCATAGGTAAAGCTGTAGTTGTGTCTATCGTCTTTATCATGAAATTCTTGATGCACAAGAGTCCAGTGTTCTTTAGAAATAGTGGGGAAGAAAGTATCTGCCTCAAAAGTTCCATGAACACGTGTTAATTCTATTTTATCTGCAATAGGGATACTTTGCTTATAAATTTCTCCCCCTCCTATAATAAAGGGTTGCGAATCTTCTTTCGCTTTTTCTAAGGCTTCTTCGATACTGGAAACGACTATTATCCCTTCTTTTCGGTAGTTTTTATTTCGAGTGATCACGATGTGGGTTCGGTTGGGGAGGGGCTTAGGGAAAGATTCAAAAGTTTTTCTACCCATAATAATATGGTGTCCTGTAGTAAGTTGCTTAAATCGTTTAAAATCGTCTGGCAAGTGCCAAACCAAATCGTTGTTTTTTCCTAGTTCATTATTTTCACCCGCAGCGGCAATAATAGTAATCATAGTGTTGTAGTTTCCTCCGGAGGGTCGTTTTTTTTTACTTCGGTAGAAGTGATTTCTTTTTCAACCTCAAGATATAAGGAATCAATTTTGGCTTGTTGCTTTGCTTTTAGTTTTTCAATTTGTCTGTCTTCCCATTCTTTTCCCATGAATTTATTCAGAATAAACACATTGAGCAAGTGGATTAAAAATAATAATGCCCATAGTAAGATAGCCCAAACAAACCAATTTGGAATAAAAAACCCTTTTCCTATTCCCAGAACAGGATTAATTATAACTAATAATACAGATCCTGCCAGGAAAACGATAAAATGCTGCATCAATCGCTTTTTCTGTTTTACACGTTTGCGAGCGTACTCGTATTGTTCGCGTTGTTCCGAATCTAGTCTTTCTGTTTTTTTGCTTTTTGAAAACATAAAAAAGGGGTTGCTTTGGTAAAAATACCTAATTTTAGGCATATTTCATTTCTATTATGAAAGATATCAAAAAACATTTTCCAGGTTTACAAAATTGTACCTACTTAAATACCGCATCCAATGGAGTTGTCCCTAAACCTGTTATTGAATGGCGACGGCAGCACGATCTAGATTTAATGAATTATGCTAGTGTTTTTAGGGATAAGCACAAAGCGCATATTGAGCAAATACGTGGAAAAGTAGCGCAATTTTTTAATGCTTCGGAAAAGGAAACGGCACTTATTCCCAATCTTTCATTTGGAATGAATACCCTGCTAGAAGGACTTCCTAAAGGACAGAAAATATTGTTGCTTAAAGGGGATTATCCATCTATTAATTGGCCCGTAGAGATGCGTGATTTTGATGTGTGCTATGGTGAAATTGACGAGCATTTAGAACAAAATATTGAAGCAGCAGTATCAAAACATAAGCCAGCTATTTTTATGTTTAGTATTGTGCAATGGCTTACCGGGATTAAAATCGATTTAGAATTTATAAAAGAATTGAAATCGAAGTATCCCAATATGCTTATTGTCGCGGACGGAACACAATATTTGGGTACCGAGCCTTTTAACTTTTCTGAAAGTGGAATCGATGTGTTAGGAGCGAGTGCTTACAAATGGCTCACCGCTGGCTACGGTAATGGGTTTTTTATGGTGAAAGAAAGTGCGAAGGAACGGATCCATCCACAAACCCTTGGGTTTAATTCGGCAGAACGATTTGAAAGTAAAGCTTCAGAAACCTTGTTTATTAGGCATTTTGAGCCTGGTCATCAGGACACTCTAAATTATGGAAGCTTGGAACAATCCATGGTATTTTTTGAAGAAGTTGGAAAAGAGTTAATTTATAATCAAATAGCAGCTCTTTCAAAATTGGCAAAAGAGCAATTTACAGCTCTAGACTTATTGCTTCCTCATACGGTACATAGAAAGCAACATTCTTCTATTTTCAATATTAAAGGGGATAAAGCTTTGTTTCAAAAATTAAATGACCACAAGATTATTTGCTCTCCACGAGGAGGTGGCATACGGGTGAGTTTTCATTATTACAACACGATGGATGATCTTAACAAGATAGTTGAAATTCTTTAAAGGAATTAAGTTCTTTTTTTCCTCTTTTTTGCCTGTTTCTCATTTTGTGGAGTTTCCCCTTCTACATGAAAAATGATTGGGAGTGCATATAAAACACCTACCTCTTTCCCGCGCTGTTTCCCAGGAATCATTCGAGGTAGTGACTGTACAACTCGTATGGCCTCCTCTTCCAAAGCAGGATGCTCGGCTCTGGCTCTTACATTAACAATAAATCCAAATTTGTCTATTTTAAATTGAACTGCAATTCGTTGTTTTCCGGAGGGTAAATTAAGGGAATTAGCGAGTGATAAATTAAAATTATTAACCACATGTTTTTGGATATTCAATGACATGCAGGCTTTTAGTTCTTGGTTAGAATCCGCATAGCATCCAGGAAATACAGGTACATTTTCAATGACTGCAAATGCAATGTTCTCTTTTTCTTCTTTTTTAGTCTCAGCTTCCTGAGTTTCTAAATCTGACCCAAGCTCATCTTCTTTACTAAAATCATTCATAACAGGATCCACTTTAAGGGAAAGTGAAATTATATCCTCAAGCATTTGTCCACTTGTATTTTTGTAGGAGCTTAAAGGTTTTATTCCTTGAATTGTTTCTTCCATAATTATTGTCATTTGGGGATTAGAAGAAACCAAAGTGTCTAGATAAAAATTTCCTATGGCGTCAAGATAAAGTTCAGCTTGTACATCTTGAGAGGTTTGGGAATTACTAGCAACTTTTTTTAGCTTATTGAATAATAATGATTCTATAGCGCCTTTTATACAACTATTTCTTGCGGCAATGTTACTTGCTTCGTTACAAATTTCAATATTGATTTGCTGAGCTTGGGTTGTGAAAATTAAAAAACACAGTAGAACTGAAAATAAAAACTTCATTTACTTCCCAGTTTTAAAATCAAAAGGGACCGTATATTTTATCGCTTTTGGTTTTCCAGCAAGCATACCCGGTTTTTTCATTTTAGGGATAAGCATGATATTTCTTTTTGCCTCTTCTTGTAAAGAAGCAGTCCCTCCAGAAATATTTTTAATATCCACGGTGCCATTTTCGGTAATCATAAATTCTACAATTACTTTTCCTTGCTCGTTATTTTTCCAAGCTTCGGCAGGATATTTAAAGTTTTTACCAATATGTTGTGCTAATTTTTGTTTAAAACAAGCATCGGTGCCAGCGCCACTTTTAGATTCGCATCCAGGCCATGTTGGAGCAACCTCTTTCATGGTAACCGTGTTTTTATCAACACCACCCCATTCTTGGGAAAAGCCCATTACCGAAACGGACATACATAGTAGTACAAGTAGTTTTTTCATAAGTAGGAAATTTTTAAACCGCAACAGCACCTTTAATATGTGGGTGCGGATTATAATCTAACAATGTAAAGTCATCAAATTTGAAGCCAAATATATCTTTTACTTCTGGATTTAGCAACATTTTTGGTAGCTGCCTTATATCACGCGACAGTTGGAGCTCTAATTGTTCAAAATGATTGCTATAAATATGGGCATCACCAAAGGTATGAATGAAATCTCCGGGCTTATAGCCACAAACCTGTGCCATCATCATGGTAAATAACGCATAGGAAGCTATATTAAAAGGTACGCCCAAGAAAATATCAGCGCTGCGTTGGTATAACTGGCACGATAATTTGCCATCCGCTACATAAAACTGAAAGAAGGCATGACAAGGAGGTAAGGCTGCTTTTCCATTGGCTACATTTTCTGAAAATGATTTTGAAGTATCTGGCAACACAGATGGATTCCAAGCGCTTACTAACATTCTTCGGCTATCGGGATTGGTTTTTAGGGTTTCAATTATTTCAGAAATTTGATCTATTTCTTCACTATTCCAGTTGCGCCATTGATGTCCGTAAACGGGACCTAAATTTCCGTTTTCATCGGCCCATTCATTCCAAATTCGCACGCCATTTTCCTGAAGATACTTAATGTTGGTATCTCCATTTAAAAACCACAACAATTCGTATATAATAGATTTTAAATGCAGTTTTTTTGTGGTCACCATAGGAAAACCTTCGCTAAGGTCGAACCGCATTTGGTATCCAAAAACACTTTTAGTTCCCGTGCCTGTACGGTCTTGTTTTACTGCGCCGTTCTCCAAAACGTGCTTCACTAAATCGTGGTACTGCTTCATAATTCAATAAAATGATTTGCGGTAAATGTAAAAAAGATAACGCCTTTTTGAAAGCGTAAGTATGTTTCAATTATGAATAGTTATTAACCAATAATCATTCCAGCAATGGTTGCCGAAATTAACGAAGCAATGGTTCCCCCAATAAGGGCTTTCATTCCAAATTTAGAAAGTGTTTTGCGTTGCCCTGGAGCCAACGACCCAATACCCCCAATCTGGATACCAATAGAGGCGAAGTTGGCAAACCCACAAAGCATATAGGTAGCCATAATTATAGACTTTTCGTAGGTTAAATGGACTGCACTTGCGGTGTTTTTTAATTCTGCCAATTGTATGTATCCTACAAATTCACTCGCGGCCAATTTTATACCTAATAATTGTCCCATCATCATCATATCTGCTTGATCGACACCAATAAGCCACATTAATGGAGCAAACACTGTCCCTAAAATGGCTTCTAATGAAAGTTCAGGATACGATGTATTGGCAACCATCCATTCATTGATATTGGTCATTTCTCCAATGCCACCAATAACCCAATTCAGCATCGCTATAAAAGCAACAAATACCAGTAACATAGCACCCACGTTTACGGCCAATCGTAATCCTTCAGTAGTCCCATTTGCAATGGCATCAAGGATGTTAGAACCAATTTTTTCTGAAGAGACTGTAACATCGGTATTAATAGCTTCGGTTTGAGGATATAATATTTTGGATATCACGATAGCACCTGGAGCCGCCATAACAGAAGCAGCAAGTAAATGTTTGGCAAAAACAAGTCGTAATACAGGGTCATCACCGCCTAAAAAACCTATATAAGCGGCCAACACAGCCCCTGCAACGGTTGCCATTCCACCAATCATGACCAAAAGCATTTCACTTTTGTTCATTCTTTCTAAATAGGCCTTTATAAGTAAGGGTGCTTCCGTTTGTCCTAAGAAAATATTTCCTGCCACGCTTAAACTTTCAGCACCTGAGATTTTAAGTAACTTTGAGAGTAACCATCCAAATGCTTTTACAACCTTTTGGATAATCCCCAAATAGAATAACACAGATGTTAAAGCTGAAAAGAAAATAATTGTGGGTAACACCTGAAAGGCGAAAATAAAGCCAAAGGTGTCCATATCCACCACCAATCCTTCGAATAAAAATTTACTCCCTGCTTGCGTAAACTCTAAGACTTTAACAAATACCTTTCCTACCCCTTCAAATATAGATTGAACGAACTTAACTTTTAATACCCCAATGGCAATGACAAGTTGAAACGTTAATCCTATACCAACTGTTTTCCAGTTAATGGCTTTTCTATTCGAACTGAATAAAAATGCAATAATAAGGAGGGATATCATCCCCAAAATACCACGCCATAAACTATTAACTGAAAACCCCTGAGACGGAATAATCGCATCGGCTGTATCTGAATCTTCTTCTGTAGTTGTTGCTAATCCTTCTTTTGGAAGGCTTTTAAAAGTGTAGCTTATATTATTCTCAGAAAAAACTAAAGTGCTATCCGTTAATTGAGAAACTCTGTAGCGGCGAATTGTATCGCTAGGCTGGTTATAGAAAAAAACCAATAAATTATTCTGAAAAATATAATCTCCAGAGGCTTTTAAGTTGTCTTTTGCCTCAAGGGAATACTGAAATGAACCCTCTTTAAATGTAAGTACATCATTATTGGGGTTTACTTCAAACAATGCATTATTGTTTGAATTTTCAATGGAAGTAAATTGCCAATCTTTTTCTAAATCTTGTCCAAAACTGTAGCCTTGAAATACAATAAAAGCTATAAATAGAAAAAGTTGTCGCATAGGTTATTTCTCTCTTTTGGATATTTCGTCTCTTATGGCAGCAGCTTTTTCATAATCTTCATTATGGACAGCTTCATCGAGCATTTGATTAAGTTCTTTGGAGGTATACTTGCTGTAATTTTCAGAAACTATTTTTTGCGATTCTTTATCATCACCGGTAAGTAGCTTTTCGATAACAACTTCTTCTTCCTTGGTAATTTTCTCCTCCTTCGGAGCGGTTTTTAAATAGATTCCAGCTTTGTCTAATATTGCTTTGTAAGTGAAAATAGGTGCATTGAACCGAAGAGCCAAGGCAATAGCATCACTGGTTCTAGCATCCACAATTTCTTCTATTCCATCCCTTTCTGAAATGATACTTGAGTAAAACACGCCATCTACCAATTTATGAATAATCACCTGCTTTACAACAATTTGAAATCGATCTGCAAAGTTTTTAAAAAGGTCGTGAGTGAGCGGTCTAGGAGGCTTGATTTCTTTTTCAAGCGCAATGGCGATGGATTGTGCTTCAAAAGCGCCAATGACAATAGGGAGTTTTCGCTCCCCTTTTTCTTCACTTAATATAAGTGCATATGCGCCATTTTGGGTTTGGCTATATGAAATTCCTTTGATATTAAGTCTTACTAAACTCATTCTTTACATTAAAAAAAGCTGTTTAAAATGGGACTTACCTAATTTAAACAGCCCTTAATTAAAGTACAAATTAATAAAAAATTATGCGTTTTGTGACTTAAACTCTTTTAATTTTTCAATGAGTTGTGGAACTACTTCAAATGCATCTCCTACAATGCCGTAATCGGCTGCTTTAAAGAAGGGAGCTTCGGGGTCATTATTAATAACCACTTTCACTTTTGAAGAATTAATTCCAGCTAAATGCTGAATTGCTCCACTAATACCAATTGCGATGTATAAGTTTGATGCTACTGGCTTTCCAGTTTGCCCTACGTGCTCACTGTGTGGTCTCCATCCCATATCACTAACTGGTTTTGAACAAGCTGTAGCAGCCCCTAAAACATTGGCCAACTCTTCTATCATTCCCCAGTTCTCAGGGCCTTTTAATCCTCTTCCTCCAGAAACAACAATCTCTGCATCGGCAATTGTAATTTTATCGGTGGCTTTATCTACTGAAACTACTTCTACATTTCCTGAAGAAATTTCGGGCGAAAATGCTTCAGTGGTAGCTGAGGTATTGTGTTCTTTTACTCCAAATGCATTTTTAGCAAGTCCAACAATTTTAGTGTTGGTTTTAATTTCAGTGTGTGAAAATGCTTTGTTGCTAAATACACTGTGTTTAACCTTAAACGGGCTGGCACTTTCTGGAAGTGTAACAACATTAGGAACATATCCTGCATCTAACTTTACAGCTAGAAGTGGCGCAATGAATTTACTGTTAATGCTAGACGTTAAAACAACTACTTGTGCATTTTCTTTTTTTGCCGCTTCCGCTACAACACTGGCGTAGGCCTCAGCATTAAAATTCTTTAGGGAATCGTTAGAAACTTCTAACACTTTTGAAGCGCCAAATGTTCCTAATTCGGAAACATTTTCAGCATGAACAGCAACCGCTGTTACACTGGTTCCTAGCATATCGGCGATGCCTTTTGCATAGGACACGGCTTCTTGAGCAATTTTTTTAAATTTTCCTCCGTCTGATTCTGTATATACGAGTACTGACATAATCTTCTTTTAGATAGCTTTTGCTTCGTTATGTAATAAATTTACAAGGTCTTCCACATTATCGACCAATTTTACAGCTCCTTTGGGAGCTGGTTTTTCAAATTGAATGGAGGCCGTTTCGTTAGAAATATCCACAGCTTCTTTTACGTGAAGTGGCTTAGATCGTGCTTGCATAATGCCTCTCATATTCGGAATTCGCAAATCACTTTCTTCAACCAACCCCTTTTGCCCACCAATTACTAATGGAAGTGTCGTTTTTAACGTTTCTTTCCCTCCATCCATTTCTCGAACCGCCGTAGCGTTATTTCCTTCAACTTCAAGACCTATACAAGTATTAATAAAGTTAGCTCCTGTTAATTGTGCAATCATTCCAGGAACCATTCCGCCGTTATAATCGATAGACTCGCGCCCACCAATTACGAGGTCGTAACCACCTTCTTTAACTACATTGGCCAGTTGTTTTGCCACAGAGTAACCATCGGTTGCCACAGTATTTATTCGTATCGCTTCATCGGCTCCAATGGCTAAGGCTTTACGAAGAGTAGGCTCGGTTTCAGGTCCTCCAACGTTGGCTACATGAACAGTAGCACCTTGTTTTTCTTTAAACCACATAGCACGAGTAAGTCCAAATTCGTCGTTGGGATTGATGACAAATTGAACACCATTGGTGTCAAATTTGGTATCTCCCTCAGTAAAATTAATTTTGGAAGTTGTGTCTGGAACGTGGCTTATACACACTAATATTTTCATATAAATAAGACTTTTTTGCTCGTTAAAATTGGGCTACGAAGATACAATAATCTATGTAATTTTCCTATGCGTGCATAATAAATTTTCAGAAATATTTTAAAAAGAGATAAGAACGTTCTAAATAATATTATTTTTGTTGTTCTGAAAAATTTTCAGAAGCTTAAATTGAAATACTACCATGAAGACAATACAATTTAGAGAAGCCGTTTGTGAAGCGATGACCGAAGAAATGCGTCGCGATGAATCTATATATTTAATGGGGGAAGAAGTAGCCGAATACAACGGTGCTTATAAGGCCAGTAAAGGAATGTTAGATGAGTTTGGAGCAAAACGAGTCATTGATACACCCATTTCTGAACTTGGTTTTGCAGGTATTGCAGTAGGGTCTGCGATGAATGGCAATCGCCCCATTGTAGAATTTATGACTTTTAATTTCTCTTTAGTTGGAATTGATCAAATAATAAACAACGCTGCAAAAATTCGCCAAATGAGTGGTGGACAGTTTAACTGCCCTATTGTTTTTCGAGGTCCAACAGCTTCTGCAGGTCAGTTAGCAGCAACGCACTCGCAAGCCTTTGAAAGCTGGTACGCTAATTGTCCTGGTTTAAAAGTAGTAGTGCCTAGTAACCCAGCAGATGCAAAAGGTCTGTTGAAAAGTGCTATTCGTGATGATGACCCAGTTATTTTTATGGAGAGCGAACAAATGTATGGGGATAAAGGGGAGGTGCCTGAAGGAGAATATTTAATTCCGTTAGGGGTAGCAGAAATAAAACGAGAAGGAAAAGATGTGACTATTGTTTCCTTCGGAAAAATTATAAAAGAAGCTTATGCAGCTGCCGAAACACTTGCCAAAGAAGGGATAGAATGTGAAATCATTGATCTTCGTACCGTAAGACCTATGGACCATAAAACTATTTTGGATAGTGTTAAAAAAACGAACCGTTTGGTCATCCTTGAAGAAGCTTGGCCTTTTGGTAATGTGGCTACAGAGATTACCTATCAAGTGCAATCGCAAGCTTTCGATTTCCTTGATGCTCCCATTATAAAATTAAATACTGCAGATACTCCTGCACCCTATTCACCAGTATTACTGGAAGAGTGGTTGCCTAATCAAAATGATGTTGTTAAGGCTGTTAAAAAAGTGTTATATAAAGAATAATTGCACTTTTTAATCAATTTTTTCGTTTCCAAATCAATGAATCCCAAGCCTTTGCAATGAAGCAAAACCTACTCTTATTCCTTTTACTTTTTACGGGTTCTTTGTTTGCTCAAACAAAGGTGAGTGGTGTGGTTATAGATGCCTTTGGAGAGCCTGTTGCCTTTGCCAATGTTATTTTCAAAGATTCAAACGAAGGAACTATTACCAACGAAAATGGAAGGTTCTATCTAGAGAGTGATAGTACCCACGATGCTATTTGGGTGTCGTTTGTAGGTTATAAGCTGAATACTTTTCCGCTTTCTCAAAAAGTAAGTTATAATTTAGAAGTGGTTTTAGAAGAAGAAGTGGAGTCACTCGGGGAAGTGGTGGTATATTCTGGGAAAACTTCAAAAAAGGATAATCCTGCTATTGTTATTCTCCGAAAAATATGGGAAAACCGTAGACAAAACGGGGTTAAAAAATTTAAACAATACCAATACGATAAATACGAAAAACTCGAATTCGATTTAAATACAATTGATTCTTCACTTATAAAAAGTAGAATTTTTAAGGGGATGGAATTTGTTTGGGAACAAATAGACACTTCCAATATTACAGGGAATAGTTATTTACCCATTTTCATAAATGAAGCCTATTCAAAAGTATATGGAGATAATCTTTTAAAGGAAGAAAAAGAGATTCTTGAAGGAAATAAGAATAGCGGATTTGAAAACAATCAAACCCTTATTGCTTTCATTAAGGATATGTACAAGGAGTACGATGTCTATGATAACTATTTAAAGTTTTTTGATAAAGCGTTTACTAGCCCACTTTCTCGAACTGGTGTGGATGTGTATAACTATGTGTTGTTAGATAGTGCCTTTAGGGATAATAAATGGTGCTATAATATTGTGTATTACCCAAGGCGAAAAAACGAACTCACCTTTAAAGGGGATTTTTGGGTAAATGATAGTACGTGGGCCATTAAAGAAATTAATCTTAGAGCCAGTAAAAGTGCTAACCTTAACTGGGTACGAGAGGTATATATTGAACAAGAATTTGAAGTGCTAAACGATTCCATTTTTCTTATTACACGAGATTATTTTTTAAGTGATTTTAGTCTTCGTAAAAAAGAGAAAGCACAAGGAATTTATGGCAAAAGAACCACCCTTTTTGATCATTATGAATTTGATATTCCGAAGGATAAAAACTTCTATAAAGAGCAAATAGATCCTTATAATGAAGATATCTATATGCGCCCTGATGAATTTTGGGAAGAGCGTCGAATGGAAAAACTGAGCAGGGATGAGAAAGGGGTGTATAATATGTTGGATACCTTAAAAACCATCCCTCGATTTAAAAGTTTGTACAATATAGGGGCAACATTGGCTTCGGGATATTATCAAGTGGGTAATATTGATGTGGGGCCTGTATTTTCAATTTTTGGTTTTAACGAAGCCGAAGGATTACGAATTCGCTTAGGAGGGCGTACGTATTTTAGTCAGAATGATCCTTGGCGGGTTGAGGTTTTTGGTGCCTATGGATTTAAGGACCGAAGATTTAAACATGGCGTTTCAGCAAAATGGTTGCTTGATAGAAAATCACGATTAACCGTTTTTGGAGGTAATCGAAAAGACGTAGAGCAAACAGGGGCTAGTTTAACCAATAGTAATGATGTTTTAGGTAGAAATTTAGCCTCTTCATCACTCATAACAGTTGGAGCAAATGACAAATTAACCCGTGTTAATTTAACGGCGGCAGGGTTTTCGGTGGATCCAGTAAAAAATCTTCAGATTCGATTGACTGGAACCTACAGGACGTTAGAGTCGGCTACAGATACCTTCAGTTTAAAATATTTTGATGAAAACGGTGACATTCAAAGTAAAATTTCACAACCCGAACTTGATTTAGGATTGTATTATTCACCTAATAGGAAAACATCAGGCTATGGGGTAGAGCAAACCGTGATTAATGATGGGGATTTCCCCACATTTTATGTAGGATATACACAAGGGTTGAAAGATGTATTAGGAGGTGATTTTAATTATTCACGTATACAAGGATTGTATTTTCAACCATGGAATATTGGAGGAATTGGTAGATTGTACACAACGGTTGAAGCTGGGAAGATATTTGATCCGGTACCTTTAGGACTGTTGAGTCCAATACCAGGAAACCAAACTTTATTTAGTATTTATAACTCTTTTACGAACCTTGATTTTTACGAGTTTGTAAGCGATACCTATTTAAGTATGCATATGCAACATAATTTTGGCGGAAGATTATTTTCAAGAATTCCTTGGCTTCGGAAATTAAACTTACGTGAAATTGTAGGTGTTCGAGCAGCGTATGGTTCTCTTTCAGACGAAAATATTGCGCTTAATCAACCTAACGGATTGTTATTGCAGGCTCCTACCAAAGGCTACTGGGAATGGAGTGTGGGAGTAGGTAATATTTTTAAAATATTCAGAATCGATTTTAACTTTAGAGGCAATTATTTAGACAATCCAGATGCCCGAAGGTTTGGGGTGACAGGAGAATTTGGTTTTTCGTTTTAAATTCTTCTTAATTATTGATTTCCTATCCCAATCAATTTTACTACTTTTGCACTCGCAATTTTGAAAACACTATTTACTAAATAATCAACTATGTTAGAACAAAACATTATTTACGTTCCCATTGCACTTGCTGTGCTTGGTTTGATTTTCATGTTCATTAAAATGAGCTGGGTTAAGAAACAGCCTGCAGGAAGCGAGCGCATGCAATCTATTTCTAAAAGTATTAAAGAAGGTGCATTGGCATTCTTAAATGCCGAATATAGACTACTCGTAATTTTTGCAGTGATTGCTGCTGTCTTACTTTATGCAATTTCTGTGGTGGTTCCAACCACTAGCTGGATGATTGTTCCCGCTTTTATTTTTGGTGCTATCTTTTCTGCTTTAGCAGGAAATATTGGGATGCGTATTGCAACCGATGCAAATGCGCGAACTGCCGAAGCTGCCAAAACAAGTCTACCACAAGCCTTAAAAGTTTCTTTTGGCGGTGGTACTGTAATGGGTCTTGGCGTTGCTGGATTAGCAGTATTAGGTCTTAGTTTGTTCTTTATGTTCTTCTTAGGACAATTTGTTACCGAGGGTGGTAATTTTTATAATGAAATGACAGTGGTACTAGAAGCCCTAGCAGGATTCTCTTTAGGTGCCGAAAGTATTGCATTATTTGCTCGTGTGGGGGGTGGTATTTACACCAAAGCTGCCGATGTAGGAGCAGATTTAGTAGGAAAAGTAGAAGCAGGTATTCCTGAAGATGATCCTCGTAACCCTGCTACTATTGCAGATAACGTAGGTGATAATGTAGGTGATGTTGCTGGTATGGGAGCCGATCTTTTTGGATCTTATGTAGCTACAGTTTTAGCATCGATGGTACTAGGAAACTATGTAATTAGAGATATGTCTGTTGATGGACCATTTACCGATGCTTTCAATAATATGGGGCCTATCCTACTTCCGCTTGTAATTGCAGGGGTTGGAGTGTTAGCTTCTATTATTGGTACGTTTTTCGTAAAAATTAAAAATAACGATGCGAAGGAAGCACAAGTGCAAAAAGCATTGGATACAGGAAACTGGTTTGCTATAGGGTTAACCCTAATAGCAAGTTATTTTTTGATAGATTGGATGCTTCCACAAACGATGACTATGAACTTCTTTGGTGAAGGAATGGTTGAGGTAGCTTCTATTAATGTGTTTTATGCAGCTTGTATTGGTTTAGCTGTAGGAGCTTTAATTTCCTTTGTAACGGCATACTATACTAGTTTAGGAAAAAAGCCAGTAATGGATATCGTACAAAATTCTTCAACAGGTGCCGCAACAAACATTATTGCTGGTCTAGCAGTAGGGATGAAGTCCACTTTTTGGAGTGTGTTACTTTTTGCAGTTGCGATTGCTGGATCTTATGCGCTAGCAGGATTTTATGGAGTAGCATTAGCAGCTTCTGCAATGATGGCAACGACAGCCATGCAGTTAGCTATTGATGCATTTGGGCCTATTGCAGATAACGCAGGAGGTGTTGCTGAAATGAGTGAATTAGAAGATCAAGTACGTGAACGTACCGATATATTAGATTCGGTAGGTAATACTACAGCTGCTGTTGGAAAAGGATTTGCAATTGCTTCTGCTGCTTTAACAGCCTTAGCGTTATTTGCAGCCTATGTAACCTTTACAGGAATTGATGGAATCAACATCTTTAAAGCACCTGTTTTAGCTGCATTATTCGTTGGAGGTATGATTCCAGTTGTATTCTCTGCAATGGCTATGAAATCGGTTGGAAAAGCAGCCATGGAAATGGTGCAAGAGGTACGCCGTCAGTTCCGTGAGATTCCTGGAATTATGGAAGGTACTGGAACGCCAGAATATGCAAAATGTGTTGATATTTCAACCAAAGCTGCCTTAAAAGAAATGTTATTACCAGGGTTACTTACTATTGTTACACCTTTAATTATTGGATTAGGAACCGCAATGCTTACAGGTAATTACCCGTTAGGTGCAGAGGTGCTTGGTGGATATATGGCTGGTGTTTGTGTAAGTGGTGTTATGTGGGCGATTTTCCAAAATAATGCTGGAGGTGCTTGGGATAATGCTAAAAAATCTTTTGAAGCAGGAGTAGAAATTAATGGCGAAATGACCTTTAAAGGAAGTGATGCGCACAAAGCAGCGGTTACTGGAGATACCGTAGGAGATCCATTTAAAGATACTTCAGGACCTTCTATGAACATTCTTATTAAACTTACTTGCTTAGTTGGGTTGGTAATTTCTCCTATTTTAGGGGGTCATAGTGAAGTTTCTGGAATTACTCCAGAAGGAGATACCATGATTATTACTGAAGAAGGCACCAAAGTGGTTGAAGATGTAACTAAAGAAATTCGAGTTGAAATGGGTGTAGAAGGTGATCAAACTGTTGCAACTGTTACCATCGAAACTACAAAGAATGGTGAAACTACTACCGAAACAAAAACTTTTAAAGGAACTGAGGAAGAAGTAAAAGCTCAAGTTGACGCAATGAAGGAAGCCGAAGTAAAAGTAGAAGACGGTAAAAAAGTGATCAAAGAAGTTATAGAAGAAGTAGAAAAAAGCTAATTCCAATTTTCTATCAACAAAAAAGCCCGAACCATTGGTTCGGGCTTTTTAATTTTAATTGTAACCACTTATAGAGTTTTAAACATACAGAATTATAAGGGTTCTATTTTTAAAAATTAATACATTATCTTTTGAATGGTAAATCAATGATAAAATCAATTTATTATGAAAGAAAAAATTTCTTTAGATAGAGAAATTAAAGTTTTTCTTAATTTTTTAGGACTAATTTTTTTTACTTTTAACTATGTAAGAAGGTTATGACTGTGCTACTCCAGACCCCAAAAGACTCTACTAGCATTAATAATCCTAATTTAATAAATGACTTACAACCCGGATTGTATAATATTATTAAGAATGATGTTAATGGAAATAACCAAGAAACTGTTATATTTAAAGAAAATGAATAATTTTATTAATACTTAAAGGCATACCAGAATAATTTTTACAATGAAATATTTAAATTATATATTGTTTTTTTTGTCTTTAATTACTTTTCCCAATCTATTTGCTCAGTTTGGACCCGAGCAATTAATCACCACAGAACTTGAAAATCCTTTTAGCATCGCTTTAGGGGATATTGATGGGGATACCTTAGTAGATGTTGTTGTAGGTTCGGTATCCGCATCAGACATTGTAAGTTGGAGTAAAAATATAGATGCAGATGGAGCGTTTACACCCTTTGAAGAGATTGCACTAGGTGAAACATGGAATATCTCAATGGTAGATCTCGATGGAGATAATGATCTGGATATTATAACTGCCTTTCGTTTTGAAGATGAATTTGTATGGTTTGAGAATTTAGATGGACAGGGAAATTTTAGTTCTAAACAAGTTGTTGACACTAATGTTGATGGTGCCTTTGAGGTAATTGCAGCCGATATAGATGGTGATAATGATAATGATTTGGTAGCAACTATCGATTTAGAAGGAAATGTCGTTTGGTATGAAAATCTTGATGGACAAGGAAATTTTAGTGGAAGAAATAATATAGGATTTCTCTTGAATGGCTGTAGGACGATAATTGCGACTGATATAGATGACGATGATGATTTAGATGTAGTTGCAGGCACCGCTGGAGACAAAACCATTGTCTGGTACGAGAATCTGGATGGCTTGGGAAACTTTGGGGGAGAAAAGGTAGTTGCTGGTGCTGCACTTGCTGTAAGTGATATTTATTGTGCTGATTTGGATGGTGATAATGATATTGATATAGTTGCACACACTCCTGCAGAAAGTAAGATTGCTTGGCATGAAAATTTAGATGGTTTAGGTAATTTTGGTGTACAACAAATAATCACAACTCAAGCAACTTGTTTAGCCTTTACAGGTGCAGATATCGATAATGATGATGATATTGATATTCTTTTTAGCAATAACCCATCTACAACTAAAGAAAATTCTGAACTCATAATTATTAAAAACTTGGATGGACTGGGTAATTTTGGAGATGTACAAATTCTAGGAAATATGCTTCAATATGTTCGAATAATAGCCACCTCAGATATTGACAATGATAGTGACTTAGATGTTTTTGCTACTTCTCAACTTAATGACAAAGTAGTTTGGTACGAGAATTTAACCATTTTAAGCAATAATGATTTTAAAAGTTTAGGGATAAAAATCTATCCTAATCCCGTAAAAGAGGTTTTGGTTGTAGAAAGTCCAATTGCTATACAGAAAGTGAATGTTTACAATGTATTGGGGGTTAAACTACTTGAAATCTTAGATAATTTTAATGAAGTTTCTATGGCAGGTTTACCTAATGGATTATTGCTGATAGAAGTATCCACAGAAAAGGGAACAGTGTTAGAAAAAGTCGTGAAAGAGTAACTTTTTGATAACTAATGTATTGTCTTTAATACTCAAAAAGCTATTTTTAAAACAAACCGTGCAGCTCTGCATCAATCTTGTTGATGACTTCTCCCAAATCTTCTTGTTTGTCTACAAAGTTGATGTTGTCTACATCAATAATTAAAAGGTTGCCTTTGTCGTATCCGTGAATCCAAGCTTCGTAGCGTTCGTTCAAACGGCTTAAGTAATCAATACTTATTGAGTTTTCGTATTCACGTCCGCGTTTATGAATTTGATTAACCAAATTAGGAATAGAACTTCTTAAATAAATAAGCAAATCGGGACCTTCCGTAACACTTTCCATTAAATCGAATAACGCTCTGTAATTTTCAAAATCACGATTGGTCATTAATCCCATGGCGTGGAGATTGGGAGCAAAAATATAAGCGTCTTCGTAAATGGTCCTATCTTGAATAACACTTTTCCCATTTTCACGAATCTCTAAGATTTGCCGAAATCGACTGTTCAAAAAGTAAATCTGAAGGTTAAAAGACCAACGCTCCATTTGGTTATAGAAATCGTCCAAATAGGGGTTGTCTTCTACATCTTCAAAATGTGCTTTCCACTTATAATGCTTGGCGAGTAAACGTGTTAACGTAGTTTTTCCAGAGCCAATATTTCCTGCTATGGCAACGTGCATAAATCTTGCTACTTAGGTTGGGTTAGTGTAAAAGTATAAAGTATTTTACTGTCGTAAATATACAGGAAATCTTGCGTTAGTTGCAAGTCTTTAATCGGGTTTTCGTTGAAGGTAAAACTCAAACGGTTAACGGCGTTTTCGTGAATCAAAAACAGCGAATTATCTTTTACAGCTACTATTTTTTCATTGTTTTGAACGATACTTTTGTAATCTTCGAGTTTTATTTCAGAAAGTAAACTTCCGTATAAATTAATTTGTCGCAGATGGGTATTGGTAAGTATAGAACATGTGTTAAAATTACTTACTTGTGTTACAAATTTTCCCTTAAATGGCTGTGATACTTGGGTTTGCTGCTGATTGCGATAATGGTATAATTCTAATTGTTGCGTATTTGTATTGAAAATCCAAAGTTTATTATTTCCGGCATTTGTTGCGGCACTAATGTTTAAAAAAGAGGGAAGGTCGTTAAAATTAATTCGTTCTTTTTCATTTAAACGATTGTCTAAAAAAACCACAGTGTTCATTTCGGCATAAAAAACAACAACGTTTAATGGGTTTATAATATCCACAGAAGCTATGGGTCCTAGTTGAAAATCCTGAAATACAAATTTTCCTAATTCACCTTCCTTATGAAGTGCGCCATTTTTTATAAAATAAATATGTTTGTATGCGTCAAAACCTACAAAATGGTCCACTTGTAATGCTGCTTTATTAACTAGTGTTAGCTCTTGTGAAAAAGCGGTTGTAACGGAAATAAAAAAGATTGTTAAAAAAAATTTCATAGATGCTGAAAGATACAAAATGATTCATTACAATATAAACAACTAATTTGCAACAATTCTAATATTACTTCGTCTTTATAAAAATGATTAAATAACCATTATGAAAACAAGGTTTCTACTATTTATAATTACTCTAAGTTTAGGAGTGTCTGATGTATTTTCTCAAAACATTCAAGGGATTGCCACCTACAAAAGTCAAAGAAAAATGGATATTCAGTTGGATAGTACCATGAACGATGGTATGAAAGAGCAAATCATGGCGATGCTTAAAAAACAATCGGAAAGAACTTATTTTTTAGAATTTACCAATGATGAATCTCAATACAAGCAAGAGGTGAGGTTGGATGATGATTCGGTTATTGAAGGTGGAGGAATGAAACTTGTTATAGCGGGCAATGGCGGCGGAAATGATGTGTTGTATAAAAACTTAAAAGAAAACCGCTATGCAGATCAAGTAGAAATTTTTGGGAAGGAATTTCTTATTAAAGATGCCCTCGAGAATCGTGACTGGGTTATGGGGAAAGAAACTAAGAATATAGGTGAATATACATGCTTTAAAGCTACTTACACAACAACAAGAACAGTGATGGTTGCCGAGTCTTCTTCCGATGGGGAAAATAAGGAAGTGACATCCCAAGAAGAAGTAACCGTAACGGCATGGTACACGCCACAGATACCTGTAAAAAATGGACCTGCAAATTACGGTGGTTTGCCAGGATTAATTTTAGAAGTAAATGATGGGAGTGAAACTATTTTGTGCAGTAAAATTGTGTTAAACCCTGAAAAGGGGCTTGCCATTAAAGAGCCAACCAAAGGAAAAGTTGTTACCGCTACCGAATATGAAGAAATTATGGAAAAGAAAATGAAAGAAATGAACGAACAATTTGAAGGTGACGGCAGGAGAGAAGGTGGAAACCAAATGAGAATAAGAATTGGAGGGTAATATTAAACCTTTTTTAGGAATGCTAGTCTAAAAGGTTTATTACAAAAAGTGTACATTGGTATGCTATTTTAAAACCCTATCATGAAGATACTTTCTATTTTTTTTGCCCTTTTATTTACCTCCTTTTCCTATTCTCAAAACATAAGCGGAAAGGCGTATTACGAATCCAAAACCACCGTAGATATGGATAATTTTGGAAGAAGAGATATGACCGAGGATATGAAAAAGCAAATCAAGGAAAGAATGAAGAGTTTTCTTGAAAAAACATATATCCTCACGTTTAATGGCAATGAATCCATTTATAGCGAGGACGAAAAATTGGAAGCTGGTGATAGCGGTCGCGGATTCGGAATGATGATGAGTAGTTTTTCGGCGGGAGATCAATATAAAAATTTGGAAACAAATCAACTTATTGAAGAAAGAGAGTTCTTTGGAAAGCAATTTTTGGTAAAAGATACCATCACAAATTTACAATGGGAAGTAGGAAAAGAGTCAAAGCAAATTGGGCAGTATTTAGTAATTAAAGCAACAGCCTTCAAGCAAGTAGACCCAAATGATGTGAGTATGATGCGAAGAAGACGAGATAGAGATAATGAAGAAAAGAATGAAGCTGAAAAAAAAGAGGATACCACCAAAGTTGAAGACCCTTTCGAAGAATTGGAAATACCAAAAGAAGTGTTGGTTACGGCTTGGTTTACTCCACAAATTCCAGTAAAGAATGGACCTGGTGAATATGCAGGCTTGCCCGGTTTAATTTTAGAATTAAATGTAGATAGAACCACCATCCTTTGTTCAAAAATTATTATAAATCCTAAAGAAGCTGAGGCCATTCAGCCGCCTTCAAAAGGAAAAGAAGTTAGTAGGGAAGAATACAATAAGATTGTCAAAGAAAAAACCGACGAAATGCGAGAAAACTTCAGAAACGGGGGTGGACGACGTGGTGGAGGTGGAAGAAGATTCGGTGGGTAGATTTCAAGTAAAAGTTACGTTATTATCAATTTCCTAAACCCTTGGGAACAGCCTATTTTATGAAAAAATTACTCTTTTATTTAATTCTGTTTATCACATTTGTTGGTTCTGCACAAAGTATTAAACTGCGTGGTTTTATAAAAGATAGCATCGGAGACCCTCTTGAATTAGCCAATGTGATTGCCACCGTAAAAGCTTCAGGGAATATTGAGTCTTATGCTATTACCAATCACGAAGGAAAGTTTCAATTAGATCTTCCTGTAAACAACACCTATATTCTTAGGGCAAGTTTTTTGGGTTTTGAAACCCTTGAAAAGGAACTTACCATCCCTGAAGACTCTAATGATTTAAATTTAAATTTTAACCTCAATCCGCAGGCCAACCAGCTTGATGGGGTAGAAATTGTCTACGAAATGCCTGTAACTGTAAAAGGAGATACAATTACATATAATGCCGACTCTTTTAATAGGGGTGATGAAAAAAAACTGGGGGATGTTATGAAAAATCTCCCAGGAGTGGAGGTTAATGATGATGGCGAAATTGAAGTAGAAGGGAAGGCTGTTACTAAAGTGATGGTAGAGGGAAAAGATTTCTTCGATGGCGATTCGAAATTGGCGACCAAGAATATTCCAGCTAATGCAGTTGACAAAGTTGAGGTATTGCGAAATTATAGCGAAGTTGGGCAATTAAGAGGGGTGACTAATAATCAAGACAATATTGCCATCAATATAAAATTAAAGGAAGGGAAAAAGAACTTTTGGTTTGGCGAAGTGACTGCAGGTTCTGGAGTAGACGATGAAGCTGAAGCAAGATATTTGGTACATCCCAAATTGTTTTATTACAACCCAAAATACAGCCTCAATTTTATAACAGATTTTAATGATATTGGTGAAGTGCCATTCACGTGGCGCGATTATTTCAACTTTACGGGAGGGTTTAGGAATTTTAATCGAGGAGGAGGAACTAATTTTAATATTCGAGAGAGCGATTTAGGGTTTGCGATTGCCCAAAATAACCGAGCCAGCAGTATTGAAACCAAGTTTTTAGCAGGAAATTTTAGTTATGCTGCTTCACAGTCATTGGATGTAAGTGGCTTCGGAATCCTTTCAGACAATAAAACCAACATTGTTACTAATTCCCTTACACAGTTCATTACATCTGGGGTTACCGAAAGTACCGAAAGTAATTCCAATCAGCATAACCAGCTAGGGATGCTAAAGCTTAGTGGAGTCTATAAACCCAATGTGAATTTGCAAATGGATTACGATGTTCTATTGAAGGCTTCAAAACAAACTGAAACCGATAATACCTTGTCATTATTTCAAGATTTCAGTAATAATATTTCAGAAAATAAGGAGAACAAACCTGCTTCCATCAATCAGAACTTAAATGTGTATTACACGGTAGATGACGATAATATTTTTGCAGGGCAGGTGCAACATCTCTATCAAGATGAAGACCCTTTTTACAACGCGGCAACCGATTTATTACCTTTCCCAGGAGTATTGCCATTAGATACGCTTCAGAATCGATATAACATCAATCAGCAAAAGAATATAAAAACCAATAAGCTAGATGCCAAGGTGGATTATTACCACATTATCAACAATAAAAGCAATGTAAATCTTACGTTAGGTAGCACACTTAGCACACAGCAATTCAATTCGAATATCTTTCAGATGTTGGATGATGGAAGTCGTGAAGACCTACAGGAGACTCAAGAAATTGATGGAGAAACTGAAACCCTTGTAAATGATGTTTCGTATGGATTTACGGATGTGTTTTTAGGCTTGCACTACAAATTTAAAACAGGGCAGTTTACATTTTCGCCAGGGGTAACGCTTCATAATTACAATGTGAAAAATGACCAGTTAGGACTATCCCAATCTCAAAATGATTGGCGATTGCTTCCAGATGTTTTTGCCCTTTGGGAAATTAAGAAAAGTGAAAGTTTACGTTTTAATTACGCCCTTTCTGCAGAGTATACCGATGTAAACAACTTTGCCGAAGCCTATGTTTTCAATAATTACAACCGAATGTTTCGCGGGAATAGGTTGTTGGAAAATGCTTTTTCGCATAGTTATAACTTGACGTATTTCAGTTTTAATTTATTTAATTATACAAATATTTCGGGATCATTAAATTATACGCGTCGATTAAAGGGGATTAAAAATAATACCCAAATTGTAGCGATTAATCAAGTTACCGTTCCGCAAAATATTGACAGTAATTTTCCGGATGAAACGTTTTCGGCTTTTGGGAGATTTAGCAAACGAATTAAAAAAATTGAATTGGCTGCCAATGCCAATGTAAGTTTAAGTACGTCTAACAATATTATTAATGAAGAGATTAGGCAAAGTGAAAGTCTTACCCAAAGCTATCGTGTAAGTGCACGTAGTAGTTTTAGAGAGTGGCCTAATTTTGAGGTGGGGTACAATCTGTCAATAAATAATTATGACAATGGTGGGTTGGAGCAGGTTTTTTATACACAACGCCCTTATATTAACACTGATATAAATTTTCTGAAACATTTCTCACTTTCGACAACTTGGGATTTATATAATTACACCAATAAAGCCAATACCATCGAAAATAAATACTCCTTTTTAAATGGAACGCTTTATTATCAACAAGGAGATAGCCCTTGGGAATTTAGTATTCAAGCCACCAACATTTTAAATACTGAAGCGACAAATACCGATAGTTTTAACGAAGAATACAATACTACAAGTCAATATTTTGTGCTACCCAGAATTATGATGTTTGTGGTGAAATACGATTTGTAAATTTTTGGTTTCAATTCTTTCGATTATCTTTAATCGCAAGCTTTTTTAGAACTGAAAACCAATCATTATTAAAACACCTTTTGTAAACATTTTCATTGCTTTTTTCTTCGGAATAATTCTTTCGGGAGTGCTATTTTTTTCTTGTGCCGAAAAGGATTCTAAAGAAGCAACTCATTCTAAAAATACAGTTGGTTTTGAAGCGATACCCTTAGAAAAAACAGGGATAGATTTTACCAATTCCATTACCGAAAATCAAATTCAAAATTATTTTAATTATCCCTATTTATACAATGGAGGGGGCGTTGCGGTGGGTGATATTAATAATGATGGACTTCCCGATATTTACTTTACGGGAAACCAAGTGGAAGATCAATTGTATCTAAATTTAGGGAATCTTTCCTTTAAAAAGATTACTGAAGAGGCGGGTATTTCTAAACAAAAAAATTCGTGGCATACGGGTGTGCTAATGTGGGATGCAAACAACGATGGTTTGCTGGATATTTATGTGAGTCGGTCGGGGAAATCTGAAGACGCATCGCTTCGCAAAAACCTTCTCTATATAAACAACGGAAATAACAATTTTACCGAATCGGCAGCATCGTTTGGGTTAGACGATTCAGGCTATAGTACTCAGGCCTATCCCATAGATTTTGATAAAGATGGTGATCTTGATTTGTTGGTGGTAAATCACAGAGAAGATTTTCAGCAAAACTCTTATTTCGATTTTGAAAATGATCAAAAGTATTCACTCGATACAAGTCATCGATTGTATCAAAATAATGGGGATCACACTTTTAGTGATGTTTCCAAAAAAGCTGGAATACAAACCCATGCTTGGGGCTTAAGCGCCGTGATTGAAGACATCAATAATGATGGATGGGACGATATCTACGTTGCTCACGATTTTCAGCAACCCGACAAATTGTTTATCAATAATCAGGATGGTACTTTTTCGGAGGCATTTTCAGACTATTTTAACCATTCTTCCTTTTATAGTATGGGATCGGATATGGCCGATATCAACAATGATAATTTACCCGATTTAATGGTGCTGGATATGGTTTCGGAAGATCATTTACGATCTAAAAGAATGATGGCTTCTATGAATACCCAAAGCTTTTACCAAATGGTCGAAAAAGGGTATGGGCATCAATACATGATTAATACGCTTCAACTTAGTAATGGGATTGGCACCTACAGTGAAATTGCACAATTAGCTGGCGTTGCAAAAACCGATTGGAGCTGGGCACCTCTGTTAGCCGATTTCGATAATGATGGATGGAATGATCTTTTTGTTACTAATGGAATTAATAAAGATGTCACCGATAACGATTTAAAAATTCAATTAGATAGAATGCTTAAGGAAGGAAAAGGAGTACGGTGGGATGTGGCGACCGAGATGATTCCAGCAAGCGTTATTTCAAATTATATGTTTAAAAACACAGGTCATTTAGGTTTTAAAAATGTTACCCAAGATTGGGGGTTGAATGAGCCCATTAATTCCAATGGGGTTGCTTATGCCGATTTTGACAATGACGGAGATTTAGATTTGGTAGTGAATTCAATGGGAGTACCTTCTGTTGTTTTTGAGAATAAAATTTCTAAAACTGAAAATTATGTGTCACTGAAATTAAAGGGACTTGCGCCAAATCCTTTTGCTGTGGGAGCTAAAGTATCGCTTTATTCGGGTGAAGAAGTTCAATCCAAAAGATTATTTCCTGCACGAGGGTTTCAGTCTTCTGTAGAATACAGAATCCACTTTGGATTAGGACAAAAATCTATTGTTGATAGTATTGTGGTAGAATGGCCAGATGGCTATTCGAGTCGTGTAACGAATGTTTCAATAAATCAAAATCTACTATTAAATTCAGAAACACTTCCAAAAACTAAAACGAAGAAGAAAGAGTCGAAATCTAAAATGTTTAGAGAAGTAACGGAAGATATTGGAATCGATTTTAAACATGAAGAAAATGAATTCAACGATTTTGCTGAAGAGATTTTACTTCCGCACAAACAATCAGAATTTGGTCCTTTTATTGCCGTTGGTGATGTAAATGGAGATGGACTTGAAGATTTTTTTGCTGGGGGAGCCCACAAACAATCTGGAGTATTATACCTTCAAAAGGAAGACGGGACCTTCTATAAAAGTAAGTCACAACCTTGGGAAAAGGATCGTGTTTCAGAAGATTTGGAGAGTTTATTTTTTGATGCTGATGGTGATGGAGATTTAGATTTATATGTAGTAAGTGGTGGTGCCATATTTGTGCAGGGAAATCCCAACCTTCAAGACCGACTTTATATTAATGACGGTAAAGGAAATTTTAAAAAAGATTTACAAGCCCTTCCCGAAATGTTTACAAGTGGCTTATCGGTAACGGGGGGTGATTTTGATGGTGACGGAGATACAGATCTTTTTGTGGGTGGACGTTTACTTCCCGGTAGATACCCCTTGCCTCCTCGAAGCTATCTCTTGGAAAATATAGAGGGTAAATTTACAGATGTTACCGATTTGTTAGCACCCTCCTTACTACATCCTGGGTTGGTAAGTGATGCTGTTTTTACAGATTTTGACAAAGATGGCGATTTAGATGTAATGGTCGTTGGAGAGTGGATGCCAATTAGCTTGTATGAAAATGATCAAGGCTTTTTTATGGATGCAACCTCAAAATTTAATTTGGATAGCACTTCTGGATGGTGGAGTAAAATTGCTGTAGTCGATTGGGATAAAGACGGAGATGATGATTATATTCTGGGTAATATAGGTGAAAATAATAAGTTCCACCCAAGTGAGAATTCTCCGTTGCATATTTATGCAAATGATTTTGACGGAAACGGGAGTTTTGATATTTATTTGGCGAAAGAAAAGGGGAATCTAAAATTACCCGTTAGGGGAAGGGAATGCTCTTCGCAACAGATGCCAGGAATTTTAGATAAATTTCCAACGTATGATGCCTTTAGTAAGGCCAAAATCGAAGATATCCTTGGGGTCAATGGAATTAATAATGCCTACCATAAAGAAGTAACGATATTTTCTAGTTTGTTGTTGCAGAACCATAAAACCTCATTTACTCAAACCAAACTACCAGTAGAGGCTCAATTCTCCCAATTAAATGGGATGGTAATTCACGATTTTAATGATGACACTTATCCAGATGTGCTTTTAGTTGGAAATAATTATGGATCTGAAGTTGAAACGACACGTTATGATGCATTACAAAGTGTAACTATTTTGAATGATAAAATAGGTGGCTTTAAGGTGCTTTCTTTGCAAAAAACTGGGTTGACTCTTTCAGAAAATGTAAAATCTATTTCGCGGTTAAATTACTTCTCAAATAAAAATTCATTTCGGCTACTTTTAGGGTGTAACAACCATAAAATTAAGGTTTTCCAAAAGAACTGAATTGTAAGAATCTCATTTTCAGCTTTTTTTGTATAAATTTCACTGTGCTTCTATTATTTTTTTCTTAAATTTAGAATTCTAACTAACCAATAATTTTCAAAATGAAAAAGTCTATCTTTTTTTCATTCCTTCTGTTCATTTTAGGAATGAGTACTGGTATGTCTCAGGAATACCTTGAGTTAATTCAAAATCCAAAAGCAAATACTACGCTTCAAGAAGTTCAGCAAAAGGCTGAAGCCTATTTTGCAACCCGTGATAAGGGAAGAGGTAGTGGGTATAAGCAATACAAGCGTTGGGAGTATAAAATGCAGCGTTTGGTTAATGCCGATGGTAAAATTGCCAAGAACTTTAGTAAGTTGAATTGGGAAGCAGCAAGAAAATTAAATCTTGGTAGTCAATCTGTAGGTAACAGAATGCCAGTAGGGTGGACAGATCTTGGCCCTACAAGCTTTACAGTAGGAAATCAAGGATACAGTGCTGGATTAGGCAGGGTCAATGTCATTGGGTTCCATCCTACAGATGCGAACACCTTTTATATTGGCACACCTGCAGGAGGTTTATGGAGAACTACCGACGGTGGTGCTACTTGGACTGTCATGGCGGATATGCTTGCAAGCATTGGAGTTTCTGGAATTTCAGTAGACCACACAACTCCATCCACTATTTATATTTTAACTGGAGATGGAGATGCTGGGGATACCCAATCTATTGGTGTTTTGAAATCCACAGATAGTGGAGCTACTTGGGCGCCTACTGGACTTTCATGGGGCGTGACAAATTTTAATAGAGGGTATAAGTTATTAATGCATCCCACCAACAGCAACATAATGTTTGCCGCAACGACAGTAGGACTTTTGAAAACGACCGATGGTTGGAATACTTGGTCAACAGTGCAGAGTGGAAATTTTAGAGATATCGAATTTAAACCTGGTGACCCGTCAACGGTTTATGCCGTAAGTACAAATACATTTTATAAATCAACCAATACAGGAACTTCATTTTCCGTAATTAGTTCAGGTCTTCCTACAGGAGAATCTCGTATTGCTATCGCGGTTACTCCGGCCAACGCAAATTATGTTTATTACCTAGCTGGACCTGGAGGGTTTAGCGGAGCAGGTACTTATAGAGGAATGTATCGCTCTACAGACTCGGGAACTACATTTTCAACGATGTCTACCTCTCCTAATATTCTAGAAGGATCTACTGGAGGTGGTGGGTCTGGAGATCAATCTTGGTATGATTTGGCAATTGCGGTAGATCAAACTAATGCTAATAATGTAGTTAGTGGAGGTGTAAATGTTTTTAGATCTACTGATGGTGGGGTTAATCATGTAAATAGTGCACATTGGGTAATTGGGGGGCAATATGTCCATGCCGATATTCATGATCTTGTTTACAACCCTTTAAATAACAATTTATATTGTGGTAGTGATGGCGGTATTTCGGTAAGTACTGACCATGGGGTTACTTGGAATAATATTTGGGACGGTCTAGGAATCATGCAGCTTTATCGTATTGCAGGGGTAGATTCAAATCCAAATCTTTTGATTGGAGGAGCTCAGGATAATGGGTCTAATAAATACACGGGTACTACTACAATCGAACAAATTTATGGTGCAGATGGCATGGATTGTATGATAAATTATAATGACAATAACACATTATATTATAGTTTTCAAAATGGTGGTTTGCGACGATCTACTAATGGAGGGAATACTGCTACTGGAATTAAACCTCCAGGCAGTATAGGGTCTTGGGTCACCCCATATGCCATGGATGCCACAAATCCAAATATAATATATGGTGGATATAGTGATGTTTTTAGAAGTACAGATAGTGGGACTACTTGGACGAATTTAGGTTCAGATGGACGTGGTGCTTTTGCTGTGGGTATAAATGACCCTACAAGACTTTATGCGGCTGTAGGAAGTGCAATTCAAACTTCAGCAAACACAGGAGGGTCTTGGACTACCATAACAGGATCTTGGCCTGGATTAACTATTACCTTTATTGCAGTGGATCCTGCTGATGCAAATAGGGTCTGGATAACCTTAGGGGGATATACAGCTGGCGAAAAAGTTTATGAGTCCACGAATGCAGGTGCAACTTGGACTAATATTTCAGGGGCATTGCCAAACTTGCCAGCACATTGTATTGCTTTCGAAAATACGGGAGGAACTCCAGCAGATGCATTATATATTGGAATGAGTGTTGGTGTTTATTATACCTCAGATGTAACTCCCTGGCAATTATACGAGACTGGTTTACCCAATGTTCCAGTGTATGACTTAGAAATAAATGAAACTAGTGGACTAATAAGGGCAAGTACCTATGGTAGAGGAATTTGGGAAGCTCCATTATTTGGTGGTGCTCCTCCTACTAATGATTTATGCTTAAATGCAGACCCCATAACTTGTGGACAAACGGTAAGCGGTGATACTACTATGGCCACTTTTGATGGAGCACCCTTCTGTAATACTTCTAATACAGCACCCGGAGTGTGGTATACTTTTACAGGAATTGATGGAATAACCAATTTAAGTACTTGTAATCAAGCGGCCTATGACACTAAAATATCAGTTTATTCTGGTACTTGTGGAGCCCTAGTTTGTGAGGCGGGGCAAGATGATAATATTGCGCTATGTGGACTTGACTTTACTACAGATCTAGATGTTTGCACGCAGGCAGGAGTTACGTATTACGTATTAGTCCATGGATTTAGTACGGCAACGGGAACTTTCGATTTAACCATGACCTGCACCCCGTTGAATGTAAACTTAACATGTCCTCCAACTCAAAATGTAGAAGGATGTTCGGCTGCAGATGCCCCTCCAGCTTTTGCTAATTTTACAGAATTTCAAACTGCCGGTGGGTCGACGGTAGATGGTGATACAGCTACTTTCGCTCTAATAAATGAAGTTAGTAGTGGAGGTTTCCCAGTTACGATAACTCGAACTTATGAAATTTCTGATGTATGTGGAAATACAGCAACTTGTGATCACGTTATTATTGTAGATGATACTATAAATCCCGTAATAGCCTGTCCTGCAGATATTATGGCGAATACCGATGCAGGGCAATGTAGCGCTGTGGTTACCTATACCGATGCAATTGCTATTGACAATTGTGGAATTGCTTCGGTAGTGCAAATCTCACCAGATCCTTTAGTATTGGGCTCGGGAGATGCCTTCCCTGTAGGTACAACTACAGTTACTTTTGAAGCGACCGATGTAAATGGGAATACAAGCACTTGCGATTTTGATATTATAGTAACAGACAACGAAGACCCAGTTATTGCATGTCAGGACATTACGGTAGAACTGGATGCCAATGGAGATTATAACTTAACCCCAGGGGAAGCCCTTGCGAGTTCAAGTGACAACTGTGGAATTGCATCTATAGAATTTGAAGATCCAAATACTGGAGATGTTACTGAATGTGGACCTAATGGACTTCCAATTCCAGCTACTGGAACTTCTGGCCCCATGGATCCTTCTCCAGCTGTAGTAACTACCGTAGGAACTGTAGGTGTTGACTATGCTATTGACAGAGTAGATTTAGATTTAAACCACACCTTTGATGGTGACTTAAATATATCCTTAACTTCACCTAATGGTCTTGTATTAGACCTATCGAGTGGAAATGGAGGTAGTGGAGATAATTATACCAATACGGTGTTTATGGATGGCTTCCCAAGTATTACTACGGGAACTGCACCATTTACAGGAACCTTCCAGCCAGAAGGAGGTCCAATGAATGTATTCTTTGACGGGGAGCCAGTTGATGGAAACTGGACGTTAAATATATTGGACAACTTTGGTGGTGATAGTGGTGTTTTAAATAACTACTGTATTACGTTTGCTTCGTTGGCACCGCCAACAGTACCAAGTATCGATTTAACTTGTGCTAATGTTGGTACGAATACCTTTACGGTAGTGGTGACCGATGTGAATGGAAACACTTCTACTTGTGAAACAGAAGTAACTGTGGAGGATAACATAGCACCTGTATTACAATGTATTGGAGCGCCTGGAGGTGTAACCATAACTGAAGATTTTGAAGGAGCAAGTATTCCTGCAGGATGGTCTACAATAATAGTTTCAGGAGGTTGGGATTGGACATTTGGAAGTGGTGTTATGCCAGGAGGTCCTGCCTTTGCATCCAATGCTGCCATATTTGATGATGATGCTGCTGGATCTGGAGAGTTAAATAATGAAGTTCAATTATTATCTCCTGTAGTTGATTTATCAACTTCAGCGACTGCTGATTTATCTTTTGATTATTCCATGCAAGCATTTGTAGATTCAGGAACTCTATCCGTTGATGTTTGGGATGGATCAGCTTGGCAACAAATATTATTTGTTGATGTTGATACAGCTCCTACCAATAGTGGGGTAATTGATATGACACCATTTATGAACGCTGCATTCCAGGTTCGTTTCACCTATGATGATGAAAATGATTGGGCTTGGGGAGCTGGTGTAGATAACTTTGTGTTAAACTACGACATTCCTTCATCGCCTTACGATGCTATCCTTGATGGAACAACAGGAACGGTAACCGTAAACGCATCCGATTTACTATTAAACGTAGATGAAGCGTGTGGTTATACTGTATCTTTTGGAGCTGGAGGTTCACCCATCAACGAATGTGGCGATGGATTACCAGCTGCTATTGACGAGAACCTACCACCAACAGAATCTACTTCAACCGTAGCAGAGTCTGGTATATTAGGAACCGATTATGCCATTGATACTGTAACGTTAGATATTACCCATACCTTCGATGGAGATTTAGATATTGAATTGATCTCTCCAGCAGGAACTGTATTGATGCTATCCGACCAAAACGGTGGTGGTGGTGACAATTATACAGGCACTGTGTTCCAAGATGGTGGTGCAGATATCACATTAGGTACACCTCCATTTACAGGAACTTTCGAGCCACAAGGCGGTACATTTGCTGCTACCTTTGACGGTGAAGACGTAAACGGTGGATGGGTACTTAGAGTGACTGATAACTTTGGTGGTGATGTAGGTACCTTAGACAGCTACTGTATCAATTTTGTACCATTAGCAACTTCTACGATAGAATTTGATTGTTCACAGTTAGGTTTAAACCAAGTAGATGTTACGGTAACCGATGACAGTGGAAACACTTCTACCTGTACAGCAACGGTAAATGTTATTGACAATACAGATCCTATCTTGGTATGTATGGATGCAACGGTAGAGTTGGATGAGAACGGTATGGCAGAGGTAACTCCAGACTTGTTCATCGACACAGCCAACTCATTTGATGCTTGTGGTATTACCATTACTGCGGTAGATGTAACCGATGTTACTTGTGACGATATAGGAACCGCTATTACGGTTACTGTATTTGCAAGTGATGCTAGTGGCAACTTAGCCTCTTGTACAGCCACATTGACTGTAGTAGATAACTTAGGTCCAACCTTGGTAGGTTGTCCAGAAGATCAAACAGTAGATCCAGGACCATTAAACTTGTTCTATGAGCTACCAGACTACTGGGCACTTGGAGGTATTACATTTAGCGACAACTGTTCTGAAGAAGGTGACATTACCAACTTTGGACAGAGTCCCGCTGCAGGAACACTACTTCCAGATGGCACCTATACCATTACCCTCTTTGCAGAAGATGAGTATGGAAACGTAGGGGAGTGTACTTTTATACTTACCATCGAGAGTATCCTTGGGAAGGATGACATTGCACTGGATAACGCCATTGCTATGTACCCGAACCCAACCGATGGTCAGGTAACGATATCAAACACCTCTAACATCCAGTTGGAGAGAGCAGTTATCTATGATGCCAATGGAAGATTGGTACAAGAGGTTGACTTACGTGGTATGGCAACAGAGCGAACCTTTAATGTTTCTAGCTTAGCTTCTGGAGTGTACATGGTACAAATCCAAAGCGAAAGCGCACAAACAGTAAAACGATTGATTAGAAGATAATCAACCTATATCTTTAATAGTAAAACCCCCTCCAACAATGGAGGGGGTTTTGTGTTTTAAAAAGGTGTTATAATTATCTTGCCATAACACCTACAGTTTTCATAACCGGAATGGTAACCGCATTTTCTTCAATAATACAATGAGCAGGAAACTCATATCGTTTATCGAAGAGTTTATTTTCAATAAAGTAGGAAATGGTGAAGTAATTATTCAATGGTAAAACGCTGTCTTCCAAAAATTCAATTTTGGCATAGCTTTTTGCAGGAAGTAACTTTAAGGAATGTCTCATTCGAGATGTGGTTTGGGTATCGTCGCTTCCTTCAGAAACAATTAAAACGGTTTCTAAAGGATCATTTCCATTATTAATAATATAGACATTCCAATCATAGGTTCTAAAATCCTCATTGTATTCGCGAACCGCTACTACATAAACATCCTTAACAATGGGTATTTCAATATCCTTTCTCACAAAATTAAAGGGAACTTTTAAATTGATCCAAAAAGCGAATGTCATTTTCGCTTAACATTCGAATGTCTGGAATTTGATGAAGCAGTAATGCGATTCTATCAATTCCCATGCCGAAGGCAAAGCCCGAATATTCTTCCGAATCAATTCCACAGTTTTCAAGAACATTGGGATCCACCATCCCACAACCCATAATTTCTAACCATCCTGTCCCCTTTGTCATTTTGTAATCGGTTTCAGTTTCTAGTCCCCAATACACATCCACTTCTGCACTCGGTTCAGTAAAAGGGAAATAGGAAGGGCGAAGTCTTATTTTTGACTTGCCAAACATTTCGGTGGTAAAATATTGAAGCGTTTGTTTTAAATCGGCAAAACTTACGCCTTTATCCACGTATAATCCTTCTACTTGATGGAAAAAGCAATGCGAACGTGCCGAAATTGCTTCGTTTCTATATACTCGACCGGGAGAAATGGTTCTTATAGGCGGCTTGTTGTTTTCCATATAACGCACTTGCACCGAAGAGGTGTGCGTGCGCAATAAAATATCTGGTTTTGTTTGAATAAAAAATGTATCCTGCATATCCCTTGCTGGGTGGTATTCTGGCAAATTTAAAGCTGTAAAATTGTGCCAATCATCTTCAATTTCAGGTCCTTCAGAAACATTAAATCCTATTCTTGAAAAAATCTCGATGATTTTATTTTTTGTAAGTGAGATTGGATGTCTAGACCCCAGAGGAATAGGTTCTCCAGGACGTGATAAGTCGCCATACACCCCTTGTATTTCTTCTTTCCCTTCAAAGGATTCCTTTAAAGTATTTACTTTTTCTTCTGCTTTACTTTTTAGGGTATTAATGGTTTGTCCAAATTCCTTTTTTTGGTCATTTGCCACGTTTTTAAATTCGGCAAAAAACTCTTTTAAAAGTCCTTTATTTCCTAGGTATTTTATTCGGAAAGATTCAACCTCCTCTTTAGTCTTTGCAGTAAATGCTTCAACTTCGGCAATATGTTCTTTTATCTTATCAATCATAACATCCTATCGGTTGTAGGTCACAAAAATAGTGCTTTCTGAAGAATTAATCGATGACTTTCTTTTCCAAAAAGTACAATACAATGGCTTCTTTCATAAGGACACTTTGCTCCCCAGCCTTTAAAGGGGGCAATTGCTCCAAAATTTTATAGTGAGGCCATCCCTGTTCATCAAAATAATCAAACTCGTAGTAGCCAAAAGGCTCAAGTAATCTACAAATGGCAATATGCATGAGGTTTACTTTTTCATCTTTTTTGAATTTACGGTGTAATTGCCCTAACTCCTGCAGCCCTACAAGGTATATGATAGCATCTAAATCCAGTCGATCGCCATCCGCAAAACGGTTACTTAGCAGCTCGACCACTGCTTCCCATTTTATTTTTAATTGTTCGTCTCTAGCCATTGGGTGCAAAAGTAAGAGTATTTACTTATAATTTATAAGAAATAGTATCTTTACCCCTAGTAGTCTATTGTATGAATAGTGTAGATATCATTTTAGGAGTTATTTTACTTCTCGCCTTTTATTCTGGTTTTAAGAAGGGGCTTTTTGTAACACTTACTTCGCTTATTGGTTTGGTCGCTGGAGTCTATGGTGCGGTATATTTTTCAGATTATGCGGGTGAATATATTTCCAAATGGTTCGATTGGAGCGAACAAACAACCAAATGGGCTTCGTTTGCGGTTACGTTTTTGCTCATTGTTTTTGTCTTGAATTTTATTGGAAAATTCTTAACCAAAATTGCAGATTTTACCGCTTTAGGATTATTGAATAAACTTTTGGGGGGTGTATTTTCAACACTTCAATATGCATTTATTTTAAGCGTCGTCTTTCTCTTTTTTAATTCATCCAATCTTACGGGTTATATAGTTTCTGAGGAGAAAAAAACAAATTCAACTATATACCCCTACATTGAATCTATTGCTCCTTGGGTATTGCCAACAGTCCTTGAGGAGTTTCAGAAAATTATTCCTGAAACCCCTGAGACTGAAGATAATAATGGTACTGAATAATCCTTATTTATCCTTGGTAACAACTTCTTTAATATAGACCATGGCAGATTTAAAATCTGGGAACAAGCATTCCTTTGGCACCAAATCTGGAATAATATCAATACTTTCCATTTTGGCTTGGAGTTGTTCCTGAAGCCCTTCGAAAATAGGCTGAATATTTCTCTGATTTAAATCCAAAAGTACTTCTTCCATGGCATACAGACCCGATTGGTCAATATAGGGCACCTCCGCCATTCTAATAATTACGTGGCTTGCCTGCGACGGAATTTCCTTGGATAACTCTTGAAAGTCTGAGGTATATCCAAAAAATAGTGGGCCTTTTAATCTTTTTACAAATACTTTAGGCTTTAATTCTACTGGGAAGTTTACCTCATCTTTCCATGGTAAATTCAATTCGTCTGCCTTATCCAATTGAACCACTTTAGATTTTACTGCTGTTACATCTCCAATTTTCTTCATAAAAATTACGGCTGCTAAAACAAATCCTATACCAACGGCATAAACTAAATTCCAAAACACCGATAGGATTAAAACCACCAACATAACAACGACTTCAGTTCTTTCCATTTTAGGAATCGCTTTTAACCCTCTATAATCCATAACTCCAATACCCACGGTTATTAAAATTCCAGCTAAAACCGCTGCAGGGATTTGAGATGCTACAGGTCCTGCTGCGAGTAAAACAACAAGTAAGAGTATCGCGGCAACCATCCCAGAAAGTTTTGTAGTTCCCCCAGCATTTATATTCACGACTGTGCGAATAGTAGCTCCTGCGCCAGGAATACCTCCAAAAACAGCGGCTATACTATTTCCTATACCTTGACCTACTAACTCTTGATTAGGATTGTGTTTGGTTTTTGTCATATTATCCGCAACTACAGATGTGAGCAAGGAATCAATCGCCCCCAAAAAGGCAAGTGTTAACGCTGTAAGTATATAAGGTGATAGGGCCGCAAAACTAAACTCGGTGAATATTTCGAAGTTGGGCAGTGGAATACCTGCCGGAATCTCTTCAATAGGACGATAATCCAATTTTAAGAAATAAGCCCCAAAGGAAACCACAAATAGTGCTACCAAAGTACTGGGTACTTTCTTAGTGATATACTTAAACCCATAAATGATAGCTATGGTTAACAATGCAAGCATTAATTCTAACCAATTTATATTACTCATTGCCCTAGGAAGTGTCTTAATGGTTCCTATTACACCTGAACTTGCACTTTTTGCAAGCGTCGTAGACTCTGCCATAATCTCCTCTTCTGTTATTTTCTCGGCTCGTTTAACGGTTTCCTTAAAATCTTCTAAAACCAAAATCCCTTCACCAGCCTCATCTTTTAATATTTTGTCCAAAAGTACTTCCTCTGCTTGTGGTTTAAATTCATTTATATAGGCAGTATCATCCTTAGTATAATATCCAACTAAGGGAAGAATTTGGGTAATTAAAATAATTACACCAATGGCAGTCATAAATCCTGAAACAACCGGGTAAGGAATATACCTTATGTATTTCCCAATCCCTGTAAGCCCCAGTCCTATTTGAAATAGCCCTGCCAAAAGGAAAACAGATAATATATAAGGCAATGCCTTTTCTATGTCTCCTTCGTTGGCGGCTATAATTCCTGCAATAATAACCATGGAAACGGCCGTCATAGGAGCTGTTGGCCCAGATATTTGTGTGTTAGTGCCTCCAAAAAGAGAGGCAAAAAATCCAATAAAAATAGCGCCATAAAGCCCGGCGCTAGGTCCCAATCCAGACTGCACCCCAAATGCAAGAGCTAATGGTAATGCTACAATTCCTGCGGTGATTCCACCTAAAAAATTTCCTCGAAAATTTGTAAATATATTTTTAAACATAAAAATGCTTTTTTAAATAAGGTTAGTTGCCAATACGGCAAATTGAAAAGTTAATTGAAAAATCCTAATAAAATTCTGGAGGGGGGGAGATTGTTTCAAAATAAATCTTGGAGAGATTTAAATTTTTATTTTTTGAATCCATTTTCTCCAACGAAGATTTATAAATAGCAAATTCATCAAAAGTCGAAATATATACTACTTTAAACATAGATGCTAATTGCTCAACGTTTTTATTGTTTT
>NZMG01000015.1 GCA_002694465.1 Flavobacteriaceae bacterium
ATTTTTGATCACACAGATATTGATATTGTTGTTATGCTACAAGAGAAAAAAGTTGTTGCCTTTGCTAAGGACATAATGTCTGAAGTTGTCTATGGTGCTGAGGATCGGCTATTTAGTCATCTTCGAAAAAAGGGAATTATAAAACATGACTCCATTAGAGGTGGCAATGTATATGGGTCTCTTGAAGGGGAGATTCATCAATCAAACGATCTTGATGAGATTAAAGCAACATTGGTTCAAATTGCTGAATGGATGGAAGGCGAAAGACCTTATTTTGAATCAATAAGGGCACACGATGATTTGATTGATGACTATCTGGTTAATCCGTCTGACGCGGAAACCACAGAGTTGGGCGAGGTACCCCATGAAGAAGAAAAGGGCTCAATTCTACAGCACAATCTTTTTGCTCCGTATTTATACGGAAGATATACATACTAATGAATATCCAAATGGTGGAAATGGACATGGGAATAATTTGGTTTATTCTTGCCTCTTACGGACTCACACAGATTCTAGTATATGGCAAGGTTTTTGATTCTATCCGTCCAAGCAAAGAAGCGTGGGGGGGCAGGGGTTATTTATTTCATTGCCCTATGTGTATTGGCTTTTGGGTTGGTATGTTTTTGTTTTTCATAAATGGATGGACAGAACTATTTACATTTAAAATGGGCATTGGAAATATGTTTATTTGCGGCTGGATTTCTTCCGGCACCTCATACGCTTTAAGCATGCTTTTCGGTGATCGTGGATTAAACTTTCAAAATCACAGTGACCAAGGAGAAGACGATGAGTAAAACATGGACAGCTAAATGGATGCTTCAGCCAGTTCGTCATTGCTGCAAAGGTCGCTAACTCGGGCGGGTAGCGCCCGCTTTTAATTTGAGATTACTATGTCAAAGAAACTATTAACAGAATTTTTTGAATTATGNCCCGATGGGATTTGTCAAGATCTCTTGACAGAAAGAGAGAAAAGAGAAATCTCCAATGGAGCCCTTTATCTTTCCGGTCGTATTCAAACATGTGAGAAGAAGAATGGCAATGGTCGAGTCTATCCTTGCGAGGTNCTCAGAAAGGAGATCACAAGGTACCAGACTGTCATTGAAGATAATCGTGCCCTTGGGGAACTTGACCACCCCGATGATTCAGTTATCAATCTTCGAAATGTATCACACTTAATGGTTGATGTATGGTGGCAAGGTAATGATGTTATGGGCAAGTTAAAGGTTCTTGACACACCTTCTGGACGTATTTTAAAAGACTTGGTTAACGCTGGTGTTAAGNTGGGTATTTCTTCAAGGGGNCTNGGNTCTGTTAAGGANAGCATGGGAAAGACNTATGTTCAAGAAGATTTTGAACTTATCTGCTTCGACATTGTTTCGGAGCCATCAACACCAAATGCCTTTATAGCCCCAGACGATGGATCGGGCGATAGCAAGATTTCCCTCAAACTGGCCGAGGCCAAAGAGAACATTATTGGAGATCTGTTTTCAAAGATTTTAAAGGATTAAGCCAATGAAACTCAGTGAGAAACGACTTAAACAAATAATTAAAGAAGAGATAGCAAAGTTGCAGGAGGCTTATGTCGGTCCCGGCGGTGAGAAGAGTGCGACAGTAACTCGTAAAGCAGTACAAGCCAAAACAAGAGCCAAAAGCGATAAGTTAGCAACAAGAAAGGCCTTTGCGGCACAGGCTGCTGCGCGAGAAGCTGGATACGAACAGCGCGTTAGCACAAAGCGTGACGATGGATTCCCTCTGGATGTCGCCAGAGAAGAGTGGTATGCGATGCTTAGACCTTATCCAGATCTATCGGTTCCTGCACGAAGAGGTGAAACTAGGCCAAAGTATTACCCTAATAACGAGCCTGTGTTTCCACAAGGAACCGAAATGAGCACAGAGGAATTTTTTGAACAGCACGTATCTCTGGGGCGCTATCCGTTTAGAGATGTAAGCTTAAAATTTGTTAAAGTTCTCCTTGCCAATGCTGAGTCATACAAGGATGAGCTTCAAGCAGTAATTGACCAATACTCACAAGGTGAAGAATGAATAAAGACGACTTAAGGAAAGTTCTCAAACCATTAATTAAAGAGTGCATCAAGGAGGTGATTTTTGAAGAAGGCACTCTTTCCACTATTATATCCGAGGTCGTTACAGGTCTTGACAAGCCAATGGTTGTTGAAGCAAAAAAGCCGAGACAACAACAGTTTGAGACAGAAGATCAGGCGAAGGCAAGACTTGAGAAGCGGAGACTAATGGAGTCAGAAAGAAGAAAGAAGCTTTTAGATTCTATTGGAGGTGATGCTTATAATGGTGTCAACCTGTTTGAGGGCACTGAGCCATTGCAATCCGCTGGCTCTCCCTCAAGCGCTCCCAGTGCACAAGGACCACTATCAGGCGTCGCGTCAAACGACCCAGGTGTTGATATCTCGGGTCTATTTAACCAAAAATCATCAGCGATTTGGGACAAACTATCAGGAAAATGAAATGTCAAGAAAATCAAGAAAAGTTAAGCCACCACCAACCAACCTAGTATTAAGGCCTCGTAAAAATGAATCTGCTGAAAGGTTCATTAAAAGATTTAATAGAAAGATGAAAAAGAGTGGCATCATAGAAGAGATTAAGGACCGACGTTTCTTTCGTAAACCTTCCGAGGTCAAAAGAAGAGCGAAGGCAAGGTCTATTGCTAGGTGGAAGAAGGAAGAGGCCAAACGACGCAAACGACTTGAAAATTAGAATTCTCAAACTACTTACAATGTTAGGAGTATAATATGGCTACGGAATCAAATTTAGGAAGAATTTATACTGCTGGATTGGGTAATGTCGGTTCTTATCAGGTTGCTGGTACGCCTTATTTGTCAGCATCTCTTATCGAAGAGCAAGAGAAGGAGTTCTCTTTTGCTCATGTTACGAAAAGAATTATTGTTGAAAATACCGGCTCTAACGATATATATTTGTATTTTGTTTCCTCAGTTCAGACAAAATTAAAACTCCCCGCTACAAAAAAAATAGACATGGATGTTAAGTGTACATCTCTTTACGTCTCTGGCTCTACACAATCAGGAGTTCAAATAGCTGCTGAGTTAACTGGCATACCAGCGATAAGGATGTACTCACTTGTTGGATTGGAGGGGATGTAATGGCAACTGATTCTAGTTTAGGTAGACTTTATAGTGGTGGCGGCTTGTATCATGTTGGGGCATATCAAGTGGCCGGAAGGCCTTTTGCTATAACTGGCTCTACTGATTTGGGCGCTGCTGGTACCTATACCACCGGTTCGTTTCCAAACGTGACAAAGCAAATTATTGTTTTAAACACAGATGCATCAAAAGAATTGTTTGTAACTTTCCACACAGGTGCTGCTACATCCAATCTTATTCAAATCAATGCTGGAGACCAATTTACATTTAACGCAAAATGTAAAGAAATATTTTTAACTGGTTCAACAGTTGACGGGACAGGCACATCATATGGCATTTATGCTTCGTTAACACATATATCCTCAAGCCACATGTTTCACATGACAGGCAGTGGTTTAACGGCATAAAAATGAGTGTATTTAAAAAACACAGCGCAGGATTAAGAAATGTCGGTAGCTATCAAGTTTCTGGTACGCCATACGTGTCGTCTTCAACTGTTGCTAACGGGGCGGAGTTGCGACTTGATTTTCCAAACGTAACAAACAACCTTACAGTTAAGATGGATAACGGTAAGATTGTTAAAAAAGGCGTAAAAATCTCTGGTGATTGTGGGCTGCAGATGAACAGCAACACTGAAGAGTTTGATGATGGCGGATCACCAGCGGAGTCCGGTGCCCAAACTTATGTACTTTGGGCTCGTGCGGATTCCTCATTAGCTAGTAATAGTAGTTTTCGATATTTGTTTCAACATATTGGTAGCTCAACCCGCGCTGTTGCGATTCGATATAGATATAATAATGACAAAGTGAGGCTTCAAACGTTTCGCAATGACGGCACAGCAGATTTTAAAGATGTTACCTCTGGCATAAAGGGCGCATCATCTGAATATCCATTACAGCATCTTGTTTTCGCCACTAGTGGCCAAAGCGGAGATGAGCTTAAATTTTACTTAAATTCAGTAGAAGTAGGCAGCTTAACTATTAATGGTAACCTAAGTGAATGGAATAAGATACAGTATGGAGCCACAAGCAATAACGGCAATTTTACATATGTGGAGTCCGCCGTGTTTAATACAGAATTTACTCAAGCCCAAGTTAATGAGGCATATAATTCTGGAAAATATTTTGATCTTAGAAATCATTCAAAAGCTGCTAACTTAAAAATATATCATACGTTTGGCGACGATTTGTCAGATGTTGTAACAGATTCTACTGCCACCATTAACGATATTGTTGGGACAAACTCAGTAGCTGGTAATGCAGTTGGTGTTGGAGCAGGCGAGGGATTTTCTTTAGTTGACGAAACATTTAATAGTGGACCCAATCTTAGGATACATTTTAATTCACCATCAACTGATTCCTTTGTAACTTCTCGAAAGCATTTCTGGAACCTCGATACACAAGATGATAGCTTAAGTTTAAATGTCAAAACAAAGAATATCTATCTCTCTTCAGACGGCGCAACAAGCGAATTTACCGTTACTGCTGATTTGACAACAATTCCAACAGGCAGCATGTATAAGCTAACGGGCTCTGGCATAGACGAATAAAGGGGTCCGACATGGGAGAATACGGCTGGGCATATGTAAAGGGAACACAGACTGGGGGAGAACAAGGCTCCGTTCAGTACGCATCCGAGGAAAAAACTCTAACGGGATCTGCTGCTCTTGTTTATAACAATAATTCCTCAACCTTAACTCTATCAGGTACTCTAAATGTATCTGGTGCGATCAACACAAACGAACTGAACATAGATGTAACTAATAAAACAGTTACAAACATAGAACAATATGGGTCTAGTAATTTCGGTGACTCTGTAGACGATACGCACATATTCACTGGTAGCATGACTGTTTCTGGTGCCTCAAATAGCTCAGTGACACAAGTAGGCGATACTGTTACGCCTACAAACCCTGCTTTAATTGTATCAGGGGCTGCGGTTTTCACTGACAATATTCAAGTAAAAGGCACATTTTATGGAGCCTCGCCAATTAAGTTTGCAAGCGCCTTGGCCCTGAGAGGCTCAAGCGGAGAAGAGGTTGAGCTTGATGGACCTACACACAAAGGAAGAAGAAGGGTAATTGGAGACTTTGATGTCACAGGTGCTGTAAATATTGCCGGGGCCCATGCCGGCGATGGTCTTCATATTAAGATGGGCAACTTGACTTTAGAGAATTTTGATGAAGGTGCTGTGTTTGACGATGTGGGGCCAAATATTGTGTTAAAGAGCGCAACGGACAACCCACTACACAGACCAGCTATTTCGTTGATTAACAATTTATCCAATTATACCAATAATGCGTATTGTGGAAGATTAGAATGGAAAGCCACAAATCATGCAGGATCAAAAGATGTTTGCTATGCCTACATAGACACCATGGCTAAGACAGATAGCGGCTTGGACAATGATCATGGGATTGTGACATTTAAATACCGCAATAATGGAATGACCACAGCTTTCCCAACTGCTTTATCGATTGGCAAGTACGGATCATATAACAGAACTCTCATTTCTGTTTTTGGCTGCATGGTGCCGTTTGAGGGCTATGGCAAGCAGTCTAGTGACCACACCTTGGGAGAGGCTGCTCGACCATGGGGCGAATTCTTTATCGGAGAGGACAAGTATATAAAACTAGGGCACGGTCAAGAAGCACTTTTGGGTTATAATAGCACGTCCGATAATCTAGAGGTACAAGGTAGGGCATTATCTGTAAAGGATAATTTAAAGATTCAATATGGTGGTTATCTTAACTTTGGTGATGTTGAAGAAGACACCGGCTATGGACTCAGGGATAATCTTGGCGTTTTAGAGTTCAAGGACTCTGGTGGGGATTGGAGGACTCTTGATGATGCGTTTAGACCTTCCCGAGGACCATCTCAAGCGCTACAGTTTGCCTCACAAGATGAAACAATATCTGGCTCTAATGATCTAGTTTATGATTTTTTAAATTCTATTTTGACACTTAGTGGCACACTTAATGTATCTGGTGCGATAAACACAAATATTTTAAATGTAGATGTCACCAACCAAACTGTGACTAACATTGAACAATATGGCTCAACAAAATTTGGAAATTCTGATGACGATAATCACATATTCACTGGGTCTCTTATGGTACATGGACCAATCTCATCGACAGGTTTTATCGTTTCCGAGCTAACAGCTAGCAACCATGTTTCTGCTTCTGTGTTTTACGGGGACGGATCTCACCTAACAGGGCTTTCCGACGGCGCGATCAAAACATTTAATACCCCTACGCAACATAGTATCTTAACAGCGGTTGACTCTGAAACTGTGAGAGGAAATGATAACTTGTTATTTAGTGACTCTACGTTATCAGTGATTGGCTCTATTACATCGTCCGCAGACATTAGCTCCAACACTTTATCAGCGGCTATTGGT
>NZMG01000016.1 GCA_002694465.1 Flavobacteriaceae bacterium
CACATGGAAAGTTACAGAGGTAAAATGCGTAGTGATTGGATAGATCTTGCCGCTGCTACAGGATATGGTTTAGCTGAAGCGGTGTTTGAAAGAATAACTACTGTACCTATACTTAAACGTGGTAACTCACTACTTAATAAAATGGGCGGTGAACAAATGCTTAGAAGAGATCAAGCTATAAAAGCTTTCTTTAAACAAGAAGCAGGTTTCATACCATTGTCTACTGCTAGTGAATCTGTAGCTGAAGGTTTAACACAGATGACTCAAAACTTAATTGATGGTAGACCAATGATAGAAAACGTAGATCACGCTATGTTTGTAGGTGGTATGTTTGGTTTTGGAATGTCTGCGTCTCCATTTATTATGGGTATGGCTGCTGCTGGTTTTACAGGTAATAATAAATTAAAAGACTCGAGGGCCCTAGCTAATGATACTAGACAATTAGAAGTAAAGTATGCAGAGCTTAAAGGTAAAGGTGCAGCTCCTTCTGTTTTAGAATACTACGAGACTAGAATAAAAGAACAGCAAAGAGATTATCAACAACAAGTTTCAGACAAAATATCTAATATAGAAAACACGTTAGAAGGTGGAGCTTTTAGTAGTTATGTAAAAGCTACTATGAGAATAGAGGCTATGAAGGATCAAGCTCAAGCTATATTAAGTTCTAATATAAATGAATCTGAAAAACAAAAACAATTAGAAGCACTTAAAAAGGATTTTGATAATCAACTGTTTGTTAGAGATGTTTGGAATGATGGTAATGCTTTTGGAAACGACTTTGCGTTATTAGAATCTACAGACAAGCAAGCTTACGACTCTTACATGCAACAAGCTAGAACAGAGTTCTTAAAAAATAAAGATGTATCAGACGATGCTCAAGTAGATATAAAGAAAGTTAAAGCTAGAGCAACAGAACTTTATATAAAAGATCAAACAATTAACAATTATAACAACGTTGAAAAAATAAACAATCAGTTTGGTTTAAATATAAAGTTAGGTAGAGTAGACACAAAAGAAGAAGCTTACAAACGATTAGATGAGATAGGTCAAGAAATGAAAAACGATCTTGAATCTAAAGGTCAATTAACCGAAGCAAACGCTAGAAACGTAGATAATGTAATAGCCGAGTCTAAAGCTGGTGTTAAACGTGGTAACAATGGAGCTAATATAAATCCATTCGTGAGTAACACAGGTGAAGAACTTACGTCAGATTATTCTTTAGTAGTTGTAGATAACGCCGTATCAAATAATAAAAGTCAAGTTAGTACACATGAAATAGGTCATGCTGTATTTACTAAGTTATTAGGTAGAAATGCAGAAGATTTTATACCTATGAAAAATGCTATAATAGACTATCTTCAAAAAGTAGATGGTGGAGATGCAGTATTAAAAAGAATATTAATGCTTGACGCTCAAGCCATGGATGACACTAAAGCTGATGAGTTTATAATGGGATTCTTAGAGCAAGTAGGTAAAGATAGAGTACCCATGAATAAAAAGATGGGATCCTTATTTGCTAAAGGAGCTAAAGATGGTGTAAGTAATGCTACTAATGGAGAACTTCAATTTGACTTTAAAGGAGCTGATGACGCTGTTGCTTTTATAATAGGTATGGGTAGAGCTATAGCTAGTGGACAAGTGACAATGGAAACTATTGAAGCAGCTAAACAATCTAAAGTAATAGAAGAAACTAAGAAAGCTGCGCAAGCTAGGGATAGAGAAAAAGCTAAAAGAGAAGCTATAGTAGATAGAGTTACTAGTAAAGCTTCAGCTAATATAATGGAGACAGCTGAAGAAAAAGCAGATCGTAGAAAGAACAGAGAAGAAGAAATTTTAGACATATATAGAGAACATGCTTTAGATGAAGAAGGAGCACCTTTAAGTAAAGCAGAGTGGCAAAGTTTTTTAGATACAAGAGAAGGTCAATTAGTTACAGGTGAGTTATTAGAGTTGTATGACAAAGATTTATTAGCTATAGGTAGAGGAAATAGAGACGCTGTTGCTGCTGCTATTAGACCTTTAATATTGCATATAAGAAGTTTTAATCCTCAAACAAGTAACGATTTAGCAGGTTGGATAGGTGCAAGACTTAAGCAAAAATTAGGTACTGGGCTTAAAACACTTACTAAAGGTCAAGCTCCTATAGGAACTAAAAGAATAGGTGAACAAAGAGAAGGTACACGTGCTTTAGATATAGCTGATACAAGTTCAGAAATAAACCTAGACGAACAAAAGAAAAGTTTTAGAGAAGGATTAGGTGTAGAAACAGATAGTAAACTATATAACACTGTAGTTAAAGCTGGTGAAAGAGTTATAGGAGGTAGATTACCTAAGTTTGAGTTCACTTATAAATCAGGTAAACGTAAAGGTCAAACTGTAAAGTTGAGCGATGTAAAATCTAGACTAAGAGAAAATCCTAATGATGCGCAAGCTATAACTGATCTAAACAATATATATAAAAATGTTAGACAAGAGTTAGCTAGTAATTATGACAGTTTCTTATTTACAGAGATTAAAAAATCTATGGGTACAGGAGATGCTTATAAAAGTTATTTAAAAGGCATTAGACCAACTATAATGAAAGATATGTCTATAGCTGATCTTGTAGCTATGNAGAGATTAGCTAAACAAAAAACATTAACTAAACTAGAGGCTAGTAATCTAAACCCAACACAGATAAGACAATATGAAGGAACTGGAGATTTAGTATATACTAATCCAAATGCAGGTCCTAACTTATATTCTAGATTAAATCCAACAGAAGAAGAGTTTATAGAGTTCTTTGAGAAGCGTGGTAGAAAAGATGCTTTAGCTAAAAATATAGCTAAGCAATTTGGTTTTGATGTTACTATGCAATCAATGAACGATAACATAGTAGATGTAATTGATAAAGCTTTTCCAACAGAAAATTTAAATAACATAGCTAAAGATGAAGCTGCTAAAGAAATGCTACAAAATTTTGCAGCAGCTATAGGTACAGGAGTTAATACTAGATTCTCAGGTGCTTTAAATGAAAACATCAATGAAGAACTACTCAGTGGTTTAGAAAGTATGGTTGGTGTTAATGGTATAAGCAATGATGTTAAANTTAGAAAACCTCAAATAAGAGCTGTAGTAGAAGGAGTATATCCTAACTTATCTAAAAAAGTTATAACACAAATAGTTGATGACTTAAATAGAATATTAGCTCCATACGGAAGATTAATAAACAAGTATCAAGCCATTGATGTTAATGTAGAAGAGTTTATAAATGATGTGTTAACTAATAACGAGACACAAAGCATTTCTGATTTTTACGGTGTAGGTAGTGTAACTGATTTGTTTAGAACTAAAATAGATAGTCAAAGAAATTTTGTTAAGTTATTAGCTGAGGATATGAAAAAGAATTATTCTAATCCACTAGAACTAGCTGCTAATTTNTGGCATTACAAAGGAGGCTTAGAAGATGGTAGTAATAATCCTACAAGNTTAATGACNTTCTTTAATGAAGGATCAGGTGGTCACGTTCAAGCTTATATAGATCAATTTATAGCACCTGTATTTTCAACAGAAGAAAATCCTATAACTAGTGTAAAAACTAAAACNATTAAAGATGTTAATGGNAATCCAGTAGAACAGGTAGAATTTAANTATAAAAATGGAAACGTTGAGGTAGTTAACTCTCAAAGAAGAACTACGCAAGCAACTACTAAAGACATGGTTAATAATACCATGACANAAGCAGAATTAAATAGACGTAAAAAAGATGCNGATAGAGCTTTTAANTTTGTTGTAGATGCTTACAAAGCNGCTAANAANNTAGTTACTAATAACATAGGAAACAATGANAACTTAGCTATGCTTACAGCAGGNTTTGNAGCTAANATGAAAGGTCCAATAAGAGCNGCTGCTAGACTTAGATATCTACCTATTAATCCACCTACTACACAGCTTAATAAAAACGGTAAAAAACAATTTGAATATGAGCATGGTATACCTGCGCTNGTTGTTAACTTAGCTATAGCTGATAATGTGTTTAACAANAATTCAGNTGTTGATCTTAAAAAATTAAAAGAAAACTATACCGTAGGTGTTATACATGTAGACTTTAATAGTAACTTTGGTACGNTNTTCCAATCNCGTATGCCTTTTGGTTATAAGATAGGTGANTCACCAATAACNAGATGGGTTAATCAATATACTATTGGTGGACCTATGCATGGGTTNTTTGATTTAGATACTAAACAGGAAGTAAAAGAAGTCGCTGANGCTGTTAAGTTGTCAGAACAAATGATAGCTGCNAACAATGTAAATAAAAAAGTATTAAGTAACAATGTGGTTACTATGAAAGCTAGTGATAATCTAGCAGATGTAGTAGGTTACGCAGCTACTGTNGANAATGCTTTAAATGTAGCANGAGATCCTAACGCNCCAGTTAAAAAAATTAGAGTGTTTGATTTTGATGATACATTAGCAACAAGTAATAATATTGTATTTGCTAAAAAAGGAGATGAAACAATTGAACTTAATGCTGAAGAGTTTGCTGCAGAAGGTGANAGGCTACTTAGCGAAGGATATACATTTGACTTTACTGATTTTAATACTGTTAGAGATGGTGGAAGAGGACCTTTGTTTAATGTGGCTGAAAAAATTAGAGACGCAAGAGGTACAGAAGACGTATTTGTATTAACAGCTAGAGCACCAGAAGCTCAAGTACCTATACATGAATTTTTAAAATCTCAAGGTTTAAATATACCGTTAGCTAATATTACTGGATTAGGTAATTCTACAGGAGCTGCTAAAGCTCAATGGATAATTGATAAAGCAGCTGAAGGTTATAATGACTTTTATTTTGCTGATGATGCTATAGGTAATGTCAACGCTGTTAAAGATGCATTAGCACAAATAGATGTTAAATCTCAAGTACAACAAGCTAAAGTAAGATTTAGTGAAAATGTAGATGAAGATTTTAACAATATTATAGAGCAAACTACAGGAGTAAAATCATTTAAAGAATACTCCGCTGCAAAAGCAAAAACTACTGGAGCACACAAGGGTAAATTTAAGTTTTGGATACCTTATGGAGCTGAAGACTTTGTAGGTTTAATATATCCATTATTAACTAAAGGTAAACTTGGTGATCAACAAATGGCTTGGTTTAAAAAGCATTTAATAGATCCATACGCTAGAGCTAAACATGATATTAGCACTGCTCGTATAAACTTAATGGATGATTTTAAAGCATTAAAGAAAACATTAGATGTACCTGCAGAACTTAGAAAAACAAATGAAACTGGTTTTACTAATGAACAAGCAGTAAGAGTTTATGTGTGGACAGGAATGGGTTATGATATACCTGGACTTTCTAAGACAGATTTAAAAGAGCTAACTGATTTTGTAGAAGCAAATCCTACATTACAAACTTTTGCTGAGCAACTATTAGTTATAAATAAAAATAATGATTACGCTAAACCAGGTAAAGACTGGTTAGCAGGTACTATAACTACAGACTTACTTGACGGTTTAAATACTTTGTATAGAGCTGAAGCTCTTAAAGAGTGGCAAGAAAATGCTGATCTTATATTTTCTGAAAAGAACTTAAATAAATTAGAAGCTATATATGGGCCTAAGTATAGAGAGGCTATGGAAAATATACTAGCTAGAATGAAGTCTGGTAAGAATAGATTAGCTACTGGAAATAGACTAAGCAACAGGGTACTAGATTATATAAATAACTCTACAGGTGTTATCATGTTCTTTAACATGAGATCAGCTGTACTACAAACTATATCTGCTACTAACTTTATTAACTGGAGCTTCAATAATCCTTATCAAGCAGGTAAAGCGTTTGCAAATCAAAGC
>NZMG01000017.1 GCA_002694465.1 Flavobacteriaceae bacterium
GACTTAATTCGAAATCTTCGTCTGCAGCAACAGTTACGTCATTTGCAGTTTGGAAAACCGATGCAGAAGAACAGTTAAGACCATTCTCGAAGGTGAAATCGTTTGGATTCTCCTCATCACAAGGGCCTCCGCCTCCACCACCACCGTGGGGGATACAAGTTCCATCCCAAATGTAAACACCATCAAATGCAGGGTCAAAAATTCCCCAGCCACCATTAAATTGTGCTGTTGGGTTTCCTTCTGCAGATGAAGAAGTTACTACCCAGAATACTGAACCAGTTCCACCGCCATCGGTAACAGATAACTCAACCCAGTATGTGGTTGGAACACCTGCTTGACCAGCAAAAGTAAATGGAGTTACGTCTACTACAATTTCGTTTACATCGAAACCAAAGTTAGATCCAATTACCGCTTGACTTGTTGGCACTAAACCTAATTCAGATCCAATTACAGTTCCTGGTAATCCTCCAGCATTATCATAATATATAACATCTACTAAAGCAATTCCACCATTGGCAAAAATACTAGCAGTAATTTGACTTAATTCGAAATCTTCGTCTGCAGCAACAGTTACGTCATTTGCAGTTTGGAAAACCGATGCAGAAGAACAGTTAAGACCATTCTCGAAAGTGAAATCGTTTGGATTTTCCTCTGTACAAGGAGCCATTCTGGTAGATGAACCGTGATTAGCAGGTCCATAATAAACTGGATTGTTTGATCCTAATGATGAAACGTTACGATCTGCAGGGTTTGAGTTTCGTTGAGGAAGCTCAATGCTTTGTCCTTTTTTAGTGTTTTGAGATAATCTCTGAAAAACTACAGGGTTGTTAGATCCTAAAGTTGAAACATTAAGATTTTCTGCATTCGTGCCTCGCTTAGGAAGCTTAATGTCTTGAAATCTTTGAAGAACAATAGGATTGTTATCCCCTAAAGAATTCACTTTTTGTTCAGATGGAACAGCATTAATAGTTTGGTTTGATGCCGAACGATTCTGAAGTTTACCTAGTTGCTTGTTAGAAGCGGTAACTTTTTTTGCCTTGGCAGTAGCTGCTCTAACTTTAAATTCAGGTAAAAGGTTTTCAGGATAATCAACAAGACTAGCATACGAGTCCTGATTAGAAACTTGTTTTTTTTCTGCTTTTTGAGTCGCTTTCGTTGGAGATTCCAATGTTGGCGTACTCGTACCTTTCTGACCAAAAGCCACAAAGCATAAAAGCATTGCAATTAATAAAGTAAATTTTTTCATAATTTATATTAATAGATTAGTTAATAAGAGTTAAAAATATTCAAAAAAAAGGGAACTTCAAAAGATTTTTCAAACAAGATTTTTTTTTATTTTGAAATGCTTACTTTTTTTCGATAAAAAACAAAAAAAACCAGCTATATCGCTGGTTTTCTATTTTTAGTTTTTTTTAAATTTTTACTTTATAAAGCCTTCCATTACCTCATTACTTACTCCCATATTCGAAAATCCACCATCATTATATAGGTTTTGAAGGGTCACTCGCTTAGTTAAATCGCTAAAAAGTGAAATGGTATAGTTTGCACAATCCATGGCAGTTGCATTTCCCAAAGGAGACATTTGCTCGGCATACGCTATAAAACCATCAAATCCTTTTACACCTTGACCCGCTGTGGTTGGAGTAGGAGATTGTGAAATTGTATTTACTCTTACTTTCTTATCCTTACCAAAGAAATACCCAAAACTTCTCGCAATAGATTCTAAATAAGCCTTATTATCTGCCATATCGTTATAGTCTGGAAAGACTCTTTGTGCAGCCATGTAAGTTAAAGCCACAATACTTCCCCACTCATTCATAGCATCTTTCTTATACAATACTTGCATGGTTTTATGAAAAGAAAGTGCAGAAACATCCCATCCTTTATGAGTCCAATCGTAATTTTGATCCGTATAGTGTTTTCCCTTTCTAACATTTACAGACATCCCAATAGAGTGCAGTACAAAATCCAATTTCCCCCCTAGAATCTCCATGGCTTTTTCAACAAGGTTTTCAAGGTCTTCTATACTAGTAGCATCCGCTGGAATTATTTGCGAACCTGTTTTTTTTGCCAATTCGTTAATTTGCCCCATACGCATGGCAATGGGTGCATTGGTTAATACAATTGCACCTCCTTCTTCATGAACCCTCTCGGCCGTTTTCCAAGCAATAGAGTTTTCGTCTAAGGCACCAAAAATAATTCCTCTTTTCCCTTTTAATAAGTTATAAGCCATAGTAAAGTTGTTTAGTTATTTTGTAAATATACATTAATTCAATAATTGTTTTGCATGTGCAATTGCCGATTCACTCACGGTACTTCCTCCAATCATTTGAGCAATTTCAACAATACGTTCTTCTATTGTTAATTCAGTAATTTGTGTGATGGTGCTTTCTTCACCTTCTACCTTAAATACCTTTTTATGATAATCACCCTTGGCCGCTATTTGTGGTAAATGTGTGATACTAATGAGTTGTCCTTTTTTACTCATCTGAGACAAAATTAATGCCATTTTATGCGCAATTTCCCCCGATACGCCCGTATCAATTTCATCAAAAATTATGGTGGGAAGATTTTTAAAGCTAGCCGTTACCGCTTTTAATGAAAGCATCACCCTGCTTAATTCTCCTCCTGATGCTATTTTTTGAATGGGCCCAGGCACAACACCTTTATTTGCCGAAAAAAGTAATGCCAATTCATCGGTTCCATTTTTCCTAAATTGATTTGTTGGTTTCAATTCAAACAGAAATTGTGCGTTTGGCAAGCCCAAATCCTTTAAATAGAATTCTAACTTTTCTTTTAATTTAGGAAAAACCTTTTTACGCTCTTCATGTATCGATACTCCTAATTTCTTTAGAGACACCTCAAGGTCTTTTTTCTTTTGTTTTGCCTCTGAAATTTTATCGTCAATGGTTTCAAAATCTGACACTTTTAATGCTAGTTCTTTTTCTATATGCAGAAGTTCTTCAACAGTAGAAACCTGGTGTTTTTGTTGTAGTCTATATAGATTCTGAAGGGTATTGTTAACCTGCGTCAATAATTCAGGATCTGCCTCCAAACTTTCAGCAGAATCTTGTAATTCCTCTGCTATATCTTCCAATTCAATGTGAAGTGAATTAATACGATTCCATAAATCTTCATAAGATTTACTATAAGCCTTTATCTTTGCGAGCTGGAGCCTTATTTCAGTTACCGTAACTAAGGAACCTATATTTTCTTCAAAAATAAGCTGAGAGGCTTTTGATAGCACTTCTTGAATTTCTTCGGCATTATTAAGCTTTTCAAAAGTTTCTTCTAATTCTATTTGATCTATTTTAGAAAGCTCTACACTTTTTAATTCTTCAAATAAAAATTGATTATAATCCCATTCCTTAGCCGCGCTCTCCTTAGCTTCAATTAGTTCATCGAGCCGTTCCACTACTTCAGAAAACTCTCTTAATGCTATAGTATACTCACTAAGTCTATTTTCATTACCAGCGAGTGTATCAATTATTTCTAATTGGTATTTTTCAGAAAAAAGGCTTTGCGTATCAAATTGGCTATGGATGTCAATTAAATATTCTCCTAAAGTCTGTACTTGCTGTATCGAAGCAGGTGTATCATTTACAAAAGCTCTGGATTTACCACTAGGGAGAATTTCTCTTCTTAAAAAAGTATGATCTTCATAATCCAAATCTAACTTTGAAAAAACATCCTTAAGATTATAATGCCCGATACGAAACTCTGCTTCCACGATACATTTTTCCGAAGGATTTCTCACTACCTTTATATCTGCTCTTTTCCCTAAAACCAAAGACAAAGCATCTAGTAAAATGGATTTTCCAGCACCCGTTTCACCAGTAACAATAGTTAGACCCGAGTTAAAATCTACTCGTATATCTTTAATTAAGGCATAATTTTTTATTGAAAGACTGGCTACCAAGGGTCTATTGTTTTGGCTTTATTAAATACAAAAGTACACCCCTAAAGTAAGGGAGATTTATATTTTTAACAAGAAAAGAAATTATAATCTTATGTTGCTCCAATTACTACGACGAGTAGGTGCAATTCTGTTTAAATTTGTCACCAAAGTATTGATGTCAACTTGGGGGCCTCCAGAAAAAATGCTAGTTATTTCATCAGATTTAGCATCAAAGAATGTTCGTAAAAGATAAGAATTGGGTCTACGATCATTAACACTTTTAAGTTGAGCAATGGCGTCGATAATTTTAAGCTTGCCTTCTCGTGTATTACTCTCCATTCTGTCGAGTCCAAGCCTATGATAAGTATATAATGCATCTCTATATTCTTGGTAAACATTGGAAACAATAGCATCATTATATCTGTATCGAGACTGGCTACCATCGGTAGCTTTCCAACCACTAAAATTACTAGATGCAGCGTTATTTACAATTTGTTTTGCAATAACAAAAAATTCATCTCCCCCATTTGGAGCAAAAGAATCTGCGTCAAGACCTATAAGGGTATACACGTGATATGCCAATACAGAAACTAAATTAGAATCAAATGTATTTATATTAAACACTAGGGGTTGAAACTCTGAATATTCAAAATTGAATTGCCTATCGTTGTAATTATACATAGGCGAGTCGTAAGTAGAATTAAAAACCGTTCTAGAAGATTGAACTTGTAAAGATCCTGAGAAACTTGTCGATTCGAAACTAGAAATAATCAAAGTGAAGTTACAATCGATGCGCTCTTGGTTTTTAAACTCTCTATTCGTCCAAGTTGTATTATTTAAAAACTCTGTAAGCTGATCTTCTAGTGTTCTAAACACTTGATAATTAGGCTGTCCTGTTTGCTCTGCATCTATGGTAACAGTAGCGTTAAGCTCTTGGGCCTGAATAGCCACTGCACATAATCCACAAAAAAATAAAGTAATAATGTTACGCATCTATGTTATCTAAAATGTATTGTAAAATATCTCTTGCTACTTCTTCTTTTTCTTTAACTGAAAAAGGGGTCACTTTATTGTTTGGCGCTAAGAGCGTCACTTTGTTGGTGTCTGCACCAAATCCAACTCCTTTATCGTTAAGCGAATTTAATACAATTAAATCTAAATTCTTTTTCTGAAGCTTAGTTTTTGCATTATCAAGTTCGTTTTCAGTCTCCAGAGCGAACCCTACCAAAAACTGATGTTTCTTTATTCTTCCTAAAGAAGCTAAAATATCTTCTGTTTTTTCTAAGTGCAAATTGAAGGCATCTTCCTTCTTTTTAATCTTTTGTTTAGCAACGGTTTTGGGTCGATAGTCTGCCACGGCTGCACTTAAAATTGCGATATCTGCGTTTGGGAAAGTTTTGTGTACGGCATCGTACATTTCTTTTGCAGAAGTAACTTTCACCAAAGAAATGGTTTCATACCTAACTGTTTGGTGACTTGGGCCAGATATGAGTGTAACTTCAGCTCCCATAGAGGCCGCAATATTTGCCAAAGCATAGCCCATTTTTCCACTAGAATGATTTCCAATAAATCGAACAGGATCCAAAGCTTCATAGGTTGGTCCCGCTGTAATCATGACTTTTTTTCCGCGTAAAGGAAGATTTTTTACAATATCGTTTTCAATAAAAGAAACAATATCCTCAGGCTCTGCCATACGTCCTTGCCCAATTAATCCACTAGCCAATTCCCCATGTGTAGCCGGAATGATAATATTACCAAAGCTTTTTAGTTTATCGAATGTTTTTTCTGTTGACGGATGTTGATACATATCTAAGTCCATCGCAGGCGCAAAATAGACCGGGCATTTTGCCGAAAGATAGGTCGTAACCAATAAGTTATCACTATTACCCGTAGCCATTTTAGAAAGTGTATTGGCTGTAGCAGGAGCTATTATAAATAAATCTGCCCAAAGGCCTAACTCGACATGGTTATTCCATTGGGCATTTTCATTTTCTTCGTCTGTAAAAGACGATAATACTTCATTTTTAGAAAGGGTAGAAAGTGTTAAGGGTGTAACAAATTCTTTGGCCGAAGGCGTCATAATAACTTTTACTTCAGCTCCTTTTTTTACTAATAAACGAACTAGAATTGCACTTTTATAAGCAGCAATACCGGCAGTAACACCAAGTAATATTTTTTTACCGCTTAAAATAGACATTTTGCTATTCTTCTATTGCTTCGTCTGCCGTATTACGGTAGTAAATTTTATCTTCCAACCATTCTTGAACGGCAAGCGCATGTGGCTTAGGAAGTCTTTCATAAAACTTAGACACTTCTATTTGCTCTTTGTTTTCAAAAATTTCCTCAAGGCTATCGTTGTACGTTGCAAACTCATCTAATTTTTCTAAAAGCTCTTTTTTAATGTCTCCGTTAATCTGGCCAGCTCTTTTTGAAATAATAGAAATAGCTTCGTAGATATTTCCTGTCTTTGCATCAAGCAAGTTTTTATCAATAGTCGTAGTATTGATAGGTGCGTCAGAATTTTTTATATCGTTCATAATTGTAAAATATTTGCTTCTATTAAGGATATTCCTTTTTAATTTTCTGTGTTATATTGTGAAAGTCTTTTTTCTACATCTTTTAAAATTTCATCGGCATCTTGCTTTAGCTCCCCTTCTTTAAAGTATTTCAAAAAACTTTGATAGTACTTTTTTGTTTGATTTAATCGTTCTTGAACCAAATAAGGAACACTGTTTATGGCAAGTAAATAGGAAGCTTCCATTCTTCCGTAAAAAGCTTGCTGTCTATATTTGGAACCAGGATGGTCTAAAATAAAATTCTCAAAACTCTCAATCGCTGCCTTGTAATCTGAAATTCTTAAAAATTGATTAGCCGTTTCGTAATCCTTCTTTTCGAGTTTTTCTTTCAGTTCTACCACCATAGCATTCGCATTGGATCGGTATTCAGAATTTGGAAATTTATCAACAAACCCTTGTAACTTTTCCAAAGCAGTATAGGTGTCCTTTTGGTCTAAAGAATATCTTGGAGATAATTCATAATAGCTCCTTGCAGAGCGATACGAGGCTATTTCAACACTATCACTTTTAGGATACGAAATGACAAATCGCTCAAATTGATATCCAGAAAGATAGAAGTCCTCAAGATTGTAAAAAGTATTGGCATAACGAAACATTAAAGGTTCTGCCTGAGGCTTCCCACGATACGCAGGAACAATTTGCTCCATTAAAGCCAAAGCCTTTTTATATTTTCCCGCTTTATAAAGGGAATCTGCTGCAGTATATTTTTTTGCAGAATCGTCTGATCTTAACAGCTTTTGATAGGAGCTACAAGATGATAATAGGACGGCTGCAAAAATAAATAAAAGGCTCTTTTTCATTGTTTTAAAAAACATCGTGCAAAAGTAGTGAAATTAAAGTGATTACAAAAACTAATTTATGGGACTAAAATACCCTTTCTACAAAGAGTTATCGTCCTTTTCAGAAAAGTTTAACGCACTATTAAACAATTCATTTTAAAAGGATGCCACAAAAGAAGCAATCTTTTTCTTCAAATTATGGCTAGCCCCTACCAATGGTAGCCTTACCGTGTCACCACAAATCCCTAATTCTTTAAAAACTATTTTTATCCCAACCGGATTTCCTTCGGCAAAAATATAATCGATGGCAGGAGCAATTTTATAATGAATGCTATACGCCTCATCCACTTTTCTATTTAATCCCAATCGAATCATATCTGAAAATTCTTTTGGAAAACCTTCTCCAATTACTGAAATCACTCCCGCTCCACCCGCTAACACCATTGGTAACGCAATCATATCGTCACCAGAAATCACTAAAAAGTCACTAGGGGTGCCATCTATCATTCGCATGGCTTGTACAATATCTCCTGCAGCTTCCTTAATAGCTACAATATTTTCAAAATCATTGGCCAATCGAACTACAGTTTCTGGAAGGATATTACTGGCCGTTCTTCCCGGCACATTATATAAAATAATAGGCAAAGGGCTTGCATTGGAAATAGCCGCAAAATGCTGATAAATTCCTTCTTGCGAAGGTTTATTGTACATAGGTGAAACAGACAAAATTGCGGTAAAAGCAGAAAGGTCCCTTGTCCTTACTTCGTTAATAACGGCTTGCGTATCGTTTCCCCCTACCCCAAGCACTAATGGTAATCTACCTTTGTTAACTTCAATGACAGTGTCAATCACCAATTGTTTTTCATTCTTGGTAAGGGTAACGCTTTCACCTGTGGTGCCTAAAACAACCAAATAGTCAATGCCATTTTCAACCTGAAAGTTAACAACACGTTTTAACCCTTCAACATCAACTTTAAAATCGTTAGTAAACGGAGTAACCAGTGCTACTCCTGTACCCATAAGTGCTTTCATTTATACTTTATTTAAAAGGGTTATATATTTCTTTAATTCGGCTATAAAAGTAGGCAAATCGTTTGTAGAAACAGCAATTAATAAGTCGTATAATCGTGGGTCGGCATCCTTAAAACCTACTTTAAATTTTGCTTTACTTTCTGAAACCAATAAATCTAAAAACCGATGTTTTCCATTATACGATCCCACTAAAACATCGAAATCGCGTTCTAAAAATTCGCGAGCATTCTGATTTTGAATTTCACCTTTCCAATTAAAATCTTTGTTATTTATCTGATTTTGCTGAAGAGTTGGTAACTTCTTTTTCACTTCCATAAATGAAAAAACCTTTACATCTTTGGGTTGCAATCCGAATATTTTTGAAAAATCATGGAGTTTTTCCAAATCCTGAAAAATCATCTCATCTACCAAAAATCCTAGGGTTTTCATCTTCGAATTTATCTGCGAAGTATCCCTATTTTTTATATTCTTTTCGGTATGTTTTTGTAGGGCTCTTTTTTTTAAATTTTCAAACATTCTCGGTCATAAATTCGGAGTAAAAATACAATTTTAAAGAGTGAAACGAATGTAATTTATGCAATCATTTTTAAGAAATCATCTTCACTAATAATGGCCACACCCAAACTTTCTGCTTTTGTTTTTTTACTGGGGCCCATATTGTCTCCAGCCACTACATAATTGGTTTTGCTAGAAATGCTGCTAGATACTTTTCCGCCATTATCTTCAATCAATTTTTTTAACTCGTCTCTTGAAACTTGTGTAAATACACCAGAAACCACAAATATATTTCCTTGCAGTTTGTCTGTTTGATTCGCTAATTTTTCTGCTGAAATCTCCAACTGAACGCCAAATCCCTTTAACCGCTCAATCGTTTCTCTATTTTCTTCGGAAGCAAAAAAAGCAATGACACTTTCGGCAATTCTATCCCCTATTTCATCTACCCCGATAAGTTCTTCAAATGTAGCTACTGCCAAAGCATCAATAGTTTTAAAGTGTTTTGCCAACTTTTTAGCAACCGTTTCACCCACATATCGGATTCCCAAGGCAAACAAAACACGTTCAAAAGGAATTTGTTTTGAAGCTTCAATACCATTCACCAAATTTTCGGCACTCTTTTCTGCCATTCGTTCTAAAGGAATGACATCTTCTGAAGTTAATTCATATAAATCGGCGTAATTATGAATCAATTTATTATTAACTAATAATGCAACCGTTTCTCCTCCTAAGCCTTCAATATCCATGGCCTTTCGAGAAATAAAATGTTGAATACGTCCAATAATTTGTGGTGGACAGCCTTCAAAATTAGGACAATAATGCTGTGCTTCTCCCTCTTTTCTTACGAGTTCAGTTTTACATTCGGGACAATGGGTTATATATTGTGTGGGTTGCGAATGTATAGGGCGCTTACTAAATTCAACGGCAACTATTTTCGGGATAATTTCCCCGCCTTTTTCTACAAAAACAGTGTCGCCTTCTCGAATATCTAACTTTTCAATTTGATCTGCATTGTGTAAGGACGCTCTTTTCACTATAGTTCCTGCCAATTCTACTGGCTCCAAATTCGCCACAGGAGTTATGGCTCCCGTTCTTCCTACTTGATACGTAATTTCATTTAAAACAGTAGTTACTTGTTCAGCCTTAAACTTATACGCCATGGCCCAACGTGGTGCTTTTGCCGTGTAACCTAATTCCTCTTGTTGTTGTAAGTTATTCACTTTTACCACCACACCATCGATTTCATAAGGTAAGTCGTGGCGATGGATATCCCAATAATTAATATATTCTAAAACCTCATCAATACTTTTGGCGAGTTTGGCCTCATTAGGCACCTTAAAACCCCATTCACGAGCTTTTTGAAGCCCTTCAAATTGAGTTTTAAATGGAAGTCGATCTGCTTTTAAGCTATACAATAAACAATCCAAAGGTCGCTTGGCAACCTCAGCACTGTCTTGTAATTTTAAACTTCCGGAAGCCGTATTACGAGGATTTCGATATAATTCTTCACCGGCCTCGAGTCGTTCTTCGTTCATTTTTGCAAATCCCGCTAACGGCAAAATAATTTCCCCTCTAATATCGAAGGATACTGGAAAATCCCCTATTAATTGAAGGGGTACCGATTTTATCGTTTTCACATTGGTTGTAACATCGTCCCCTTGCACTCCATCTCCACGTGTTACAGCCTTTATTAATTTTCCGTGTTCATAAGTCAAACTCATGGAAGCACCATCATATTTTAATTCACACGTATACTCCACAGCCCCATCGACCATTTTTTTAATACGCGTTTCCCAATCTTCCAAATCTTCTTTAGAATAGCTATTATCCAAGGAATACATTCTGAAGCGATGTGGAACGGTTTCAAAATTTTTGGTGATCTCACCTCCTACACGTAAGGTAGGGGAATTTGCATCAAAAAATTGTGGGTTTTCAGCTTCTAACTTTTGAAGAAGTTTTAATTTTTGGTCAAACTCAAAGTCGGAAATAGTCGGCGAATCAAGCACATAATAGTTGTAATTATGTTCCCTTAATTCATCACGAAGTTGAGTAATTTGTTGTTCAATAGTCATACAACAAATATATAAATTTATACAAGGGAAATATTATTAAGTCCGTTCTGGGCTTAACCATTTCGGAATCTTTGGTGCCTTAAATTGCTCCATTTTCTCGAGCAGTATATCAATAGAATCTGAAACCAAAAGCAACTCATAGTTCTTCATTTTAAGGAGTCCTTTTCTCACCATGGTTTCTAGTAATTGTAACAAATCATCATAAAAGTGATTGACATTTAATAATCCTATGGGTTTGTTATGCAACCCTAACTGGAGCCATGTAAGAATTTCGAAGAGTTCTTCTAAGGTACCCATTCCCCCAGGCAGTGCTATAAAGCCATCACTCACTTCTTGCATTTTCATTTTTCTATCGTGCATGTTTTCAGTAGTAATTAGTTGCGAAAGCCCAAGATGCACGACTTCTTTTTTCTTTAAAAATTCAGGAATAATACCAATTACTGCACCATTATTATCCAAAACAGATTTTGCCAAAATACCCATAACACCAATCTTGGCAGCACCATATACTAGCGTTATATCTCGGTTTGCAAAAGTCTCTCCTAACTTTATTGCGGCTTGTGCAATAGCTAAATCGTTACCTTCGCTACTACCACAAAAAACACATATTTTTTCTAGTTTATTCACCTAAAGTACATTTTATCATTCGGTCCTTTCCGAAGAAATCTTGTTTTAATTCAATTTCAGAAAAGCTTTCACTTTCTAGTAATTGAATAACCTCTTTACTAAGATACTCATTTATTTCGAAGAACAGAAAACCATTAGGATTAAGATAGTTCTTCGCCAACTCAGTTATTTTGGAATAAAATAACAACGGGTTGTCATCTTCCACAAAAAGTGCGGATGCAGGTTCAAAATCTAACACGTTTTTTTGCATCATTTCTTTTTCTGAATTCCGAACATAAGGCGGATTGGAAATAATTACATCATACTTTTGAGGTAAAGTCGATGTGCCTAAAATATCTTTTTTACTAAAATTTACTGTTACCTTATTATATATAGCATTTTCTGAAGCTACTTTTAAAGCTTCTTCAGAAATATCCATAGCTGAAACTTTTACGGATGGCAAATTCTTTGCAAGTGCTATAGCAATACATCCCGAGCCAGTTCCAATATCCAATAAGGTCTTGGGATTCTTATTGCAATTTGCTATTATCCAATCGACCAATTCTTCAGTTTCGGGACGAGGAATGAGCGTAGCAGGAGTTACTTTAAAAGGGAGCCCATAAAATTCGGTTTCGCCCAATATATATTGAATAGGCTCAAAATGTCGCAAGCGATTTAATGCTTCCGTAAATTGCTGGGTAATCCTTTCTGAAACTTCGTATTGTTTTTTTAAAACTGTGTCAACCTTTGAAAAATTTAAATGCTTTTCAACTAAAAGAAAAAAGAAGGATTCTATTTCTTCTGAAGGATATAACCCTTCAAGATTATGGGCAAAATATATTTTTAGTTTTTCAATGGTCACAACTTATAAGTCTAATAACATATTTACTCCGCATGCATGATGCCCTGTATCTCCCATCGCTCCATCGATATAATGAAAACCGTATTTTTTATATAATTTTTGTGCCGCTTCCATATAAGACATGGTTTCTAGATAGCATTTTTCGTAACCAAATTCTTTGGCTTTTTTTAAACAAATATCAATCATTTGAGTACCCAATCCTCTTCCCCTAGCTTCGTCCAAAAAGTACATTTTTTGAAGTTCACAAACATTTCCTTCATAATTGTCCAATTGAGCAATCCCGCCTCCACCAATGAGTTTGCCATTTTCCTCTAACACAAAATACGCTGCTCTTGGTTTTTGATAGGTTTCAAACATACAATCCAACGAAACATCGGCATATGCAGTACCTACCTTTGGCACATTAAAATCTTCCAAAACACTTCGAATTATTTTGGCAACCTGCACATTATCTTTGGGTTGAATAGGACGAATTATAGGCGCATTCATATCTAATTAATTACTCGTATTTTTGAGCTGTGAATATACACGAAAAATATATGATGCGCTGCATAGAACTCGCCAAAAATGGGCTTGGGACTACCTATCCCAACCCGTTGGTAGGTAGCGTGATTGTATACCACAATTCAATCATTGGTGAAGGATGGCATCAAAAAGCGGGTGCGCCCCATGCAGAGGTAAATGCGATTTTAAATGTAAAGGATATAAGGGTGTTAAAGGACGCAACCCTCTATGTAAATTTAGAGCCTTGCAGTCATTTTGGGAAGACCCCGCCCTGCTCCGATTTAATTATAGAAAAAGGAATAAAGAAAGTGGTCATTGGCTGTACAGATCCAAACCCAAAAGTGGCAGGTAAAGGAATTCAAAAATTGAAAGATGCTGGATGTGAAGTTATTGTCAATGTGCTTCAAAAAGAAGCAGAGGCTTTGAATAAACGATTTTTTACATTTCAGAACAAAAAACGCCCTCATATTATATTAAAATGGGCTCAAACACAAGATGGTTTCATCGCTCCAAAAGAAAAAAAGGAACAAAAGCCTGTTTGGATTACCAATGAATTTTCGAGACAACTTGTGCATAAAATGCGCGCCGAAGAACAGGCTATTTTGGCGGGAACTAAAACGGTACTTGATGACAATCCCAGTTTAACCACCCGAGATTGGGAAGGCAACTCACCCATTCGTATAATTTTGGATCGAGCATTACAAATTCCTGAAACTGCTATCGTTTTTAATAGTAGTATAAAAACGATTGTGCTTACTGAAATTTCAAGAGAAAATAATGATAGTTTAATTTTTGAAACCATCGATTTTTCAGAAAATATAGCCAAACAAGTTTGCGAAGTATTATATAAACATAACATCCAAAGTGTCATAGTAGAAGGGGGTGCAAAAACACTTCAAACTTTTATAGATGAAAATCTTTGGGATGAAGCTTTTATTTTTAAAGGCTCTACTTCATTTTACGAAGGACTTAAAGCTCCATTAATGAAAGGGAAATTGCTTTCAGAAATACAAATTAAAAACGACCTATTGTTCCATTACATAAACACATCCTCTTGATAGCACTATTATTAAGCATTCTTGCCTCAACTACGATTTTGGTAGTTTTTAAACTTTTTGAACGCTTTAAAATCAATAATTTTCAAGCCATTGTTGTTAATTATGTAGTTGCAGGAACCTTTGGATTTCTGTTGCAGGGTGACACCGAAAAAATGGCTACCCTGTATCAATTTTCATGGTTTTACTATGCCCTAGCTTTGGGTAGTTTCTTTATCTCTATTTTCTTTTTAATGGCATTAACGACACAAAGAAGTGGCCTTTCGGTGGTTTCGGTCGCAACTAAGATGAGTGTGGTAATTCCAATTATTTTTGGATTACTTTACTATAAAGAAAGTTTAGGCATTTTAAAAGGCATTGGAATCTTACTTGCGTTGTTTGCCGTCTATCTTGCTTCCATAAAGAATAAACACGGACTTACCATCCAAAAGAAAAATCTCATTTTTCCACTTTTGGTGTTTTTAGGAAGTGGTATTATAGATACGGGTATTAAGTTTATTGAAGAAGGATTTGTGGCTCCTGAAGATGTTGCCATATTTTCATCTACGCTATTTTATGCAGCAGGATCTATTGGGCTTTTGGCACTTCTGGTTCAAAAACTTAAAGGTACATTGAAGTTTGAGACAAAAAGTATTTTGGGCGGAATAGCACTTGGGATACCCAATTTTTTTAGCCTCTATTTTTTGGTAGGAGCGCTTAGAAGTGATATTATGGAAAGCTCCGGAATATTTACTGTCAATAATATTGGAATCGTTACACTGTCTACGTTTGTCGCAATTTTGTTGTTTAAAGAAAAACTTATTCTAAAGAATTGGTTAGGGATTATTCTTGCCCTCGTTAGCATTGGTTTAATTGCACTTTCAAAAATGTAATGGAAAAAGACACCTATAAAACCATAAAGAAACCCTCACCCGAAGTCTTATTTAAAGATAGAGGGAGTAAGTTTTTTGGATATGCCTTTCCAGTAACAACAGAAGAAGAAATTAAAGAACACATTGATGCTTTAAAGAAGCAACACCACACGGCGCGCCATTGGTGTTATGCTTGGCAGCTTGGTAAACACTACGAACACTATCGTGCCAATGACGACGGAGAACCAAGTAATAGTGCAGGAATGCCTATTTACGGACAACTACAATCTTTTGAAGTCACTAATATCCTGGTTGTGGTTGTACGTTATTTTGGAGGTACTAAATTAGGTGTTGGGGGATTGATTCAGGCTTATAAAACTGCAGCTCAAATGGCCTTAGAGGCTTCAAAGATTGTTGAACTCACCATTGACGATTTATATAAGCTTCAGTTTGATTATCCCGAAATGAATACCGTAATGCGAATTATTAAGGAGGAAGACCTAACTATTGTCAATCAAAAATTGGAGTTGAATTGTGAGATTCAAATGGCTGTAAGAAAAAAAGATTCGAAAAAAATATTTGAACTTTTTGAAAACACCTATAAGGTGTCCATTAAAAAAATAGAGGATTAACTTTTTAACTTTTCAATTAAATAATCGGGAGCTCTTCTAATTTTTTGAGTGATAGTATCAATAAAAACCAAGGTCGTATTCGCAGTGACAAGCAGCTCATTTTTCTCATTAAAAATCTCATAATAAAACTCAATCTTGGCTGTAGGAATATTCTGTAATTCGGTAATCACAGTTATTACATCATCATAACGTGCTGGAAGTCTATAATTTATTTCAAGTTTTGTTACTGGAAGCTGAATATTATTTTCTTCCATCCATTTGTAAGAAAATCCCAACTCCCGTAACCATTCGGTTCGTCCTTGTTCGAGGTATTGTGCATAATTTCCATAGTAGACAACCCCCATTTGGTCGGTCTCTCCATAACGTACTCTCATTTTTGTAATAGTTTTTCTCATATTTTCTCCCGAAAAAAGGAACTTTTTTTGTAGCTTTATCGAAGATGTAGTATGGGGAAAAAAAATTAGAAATTCAATACCCTTTCTATTTTTTTTTTCACTTTTTTGTTCACATATTTGCAATGTTAAGAAAATGTTAGAGGACATTCTTTTCTCTTAGTTCTTAATCGCAAATTTAACTAACTAAACTTCAAAATAGAAGCCCAATTATGAGTAAAACTGCTGAAACAGTTTGGAGCAATTGTTTGTCCTTTATTGAAGATAATATATCGACACAAGCTTACAAAACATGGTTTGAACCCATTAAAGCAGTAAAACTCAACGACAATGCCCTAAGTATTCAAGTTCCTAGTAAGTTTTTTTATGAGTGGCTGGAAGAGCATTATGTAAAGCTTTTAAAAGTAGCACTTACAAAAGAATTAGGCACAAAAGCCAAACTGGTGTACATCATAAAAATGGAGAACACCTATGGCAATAAGCAACCTTTTACTGAAAAAATACCGAGTTCCAATCGCAGCCAAATGAAAGACCAAGAGGTCGATGTTCCGTTAAAGAACAAAAGTCCCGAGCTCAAAAATCCATTTGTTATCCCAGGCATCCGAAATGTAAAAATTGAATCACAGTTAAACCCCAACTATAGTTTTGATAATTTTTTGGAAGGCGAATCTAACCGTTTAGCACGCTCAGCTGGTTATGCTGTAGCCAATAAACCCGGAGGAACATCCTTTAATCCATTATTAATTTTTGGTGGGGGTGGATTAGGAAAAACACATTTGGCTCATGCCATTGGCGTTGAGATAAAAGAAAAGTACCCTGAAAAAACGGTGCTTTATATTTCTGCTGAAAAGTTTACGCAACAATATATTGAGTCTGTAAAAAAGAATAACCGAAACGATTTCATTCATTTTTATCAAATTATGGATGTGTTGATTGTGGATGATATTCAATTACTTTCAGGGAAAGCAGGGACACAAGACGTGTTCTTCCATATATTTAACCATTTACACCAAAACGGCAAACAGGTAATTCTTACCAGTGATAAGGCACCTGTAGATATGATAGATATCGAGCAACGTTTGTTATCTCGTTTTAAATGGGGATTATCCGCAGAGTTAAATCACCCAGACTATGATACTCGTGTGGCTATCATCAAGAATAAGCTTTACAGAGACGGTGTTGAAATGCCTGAAGATATTGTGGAGTTTTTAGCTAACAATATTAAAACGAACATTCGAGAACTTGAAGGGGCTATCATTTCATTAATTGCTCATTCTTCTTTTAACAAGAGAGAAATTACTATCGATCTTGCCAAAAAGATCGTTGATAATTATGTTAAGTATACCAAGCGCGAGGTTTCTATCGACTATATTCAGAAGATTGTGAGCGATTATTTCCAGATGGATGTGGATACGCTTCAATCTAAAACCCGAAAGCGACATATTGTTCAAGCACGGCAATTGGCCATGTTCTTTGCAAAAAAGTTTACAAAGGCATCCTTAGCATCAATTGGTTCACAAATTGGACAAAGAGATCACGCTACCGTATTGCACGCTTGTAAAACAGTCGATAATCTTTCGAGTACTGATAAGCAATTCAAAAAATATGTTGATGACCTCAACAAAAAATTAACCTTATAATACTTCCCGCTTCTTGCGGGATTTTTTTTATTTTACCCTAATGAAAACAAAAGTCTTAATGGTTTGCTTGGGCAACATCTGTCGCTCGCCATTGGCAGAAGGTATCTTAAAATCGAAAGTAGATGCATCAAAAGTATTGGTAGAATCGGCTGGAACAGGGGGATGGCATGTAGGTGAATTACCCGATTCCCGAAGCATAGAAATTGCAAAAAAACACGGGATTGACATCACAGACCAACGCGGAAGGAAGTTTTCTGAATATGATTTTGAACGATATGATGTCATCTATGTCATGGATAATTCTAATTATCGAGATGTTTTAAAATTAGCCAATAGCGATTCTGAAAAGAAAAAAGTAAAACTCATTTTAAACGAAATCTTTCCTGGTGAAAATGTGGATGTCCCAGATCCATATTATGGTGGCAGCCAAGGATTTGAAAATGTATTTCAAATGCTCGATGATGCCTGTGAGAAAATAGCGCAAAAGCTCTAGTTTTTTTATTGAGGCCATTTTAGTACATTTAAAAAAAATTATGGCTATGAAAAATATTATTTACCTACTTTTTACATTTTGTATTGTATCGATTGCTAATGCACAAACCGTTGAACTAGATTTGTTTGCATCGGGATTTAGTAGTTCCCTTGATATTCAAAATGCCGGGGATGAACGACTTTTTGTGGTAGAACAGGGAGGAATTATAAAAATTCTAAATCCAGATGGAACCATAAATGCTACTCCATTTCTAGATATAAGTTCAATGGTTAACTCAGGTGGAGAACGTGGTCTATTAGGACTGGCCTTCCATCCAGATTACGCAAATAACGGATATTTCTTTGTGCATTACTCTGATAGTTCTAGTGATACTCAAATTTCAAGATTTTCAGTAGATGGTGGCAATCCAGATATTGCCGACACAGGGTCAGAATTACCAATACTAAATGTAAACCAACCTGCCACAAACCATAATGGGGGAAGTATTGCATTTGGTCCCGATGGGTATCTATATATAGCATTAGGTGATGGTGGCGGCAGTGGCGATCAGGACAACAATGCTCAAAATTTTGCCCTTATGTTAGGAAAGCTATTACGCATCGATATAGACACCGCAGCGGGAGGAAATAACTATAGTATTCCTCCAGATAACCCCTTTGCAGGAGACCCTAACATTGCAGAAGAGATTTGGGCAATAGGGTTAAGGAACCCGTTTCGTTTTTCAATTGATTTTACAGATAATAAAATTTGGATAGGAGATGTCGGTCAAAATGCAAGAGAAGAAGTAAATAGTGAAGCTATAAATATTGGAGGTTTGAATTATGGCTGGAGATGCTATGAGGGAAATAATACTTTTAATACAACTGATTGTTTGCCAATGAATGAGTATACATTCCCGGTGTATGACTATGCTTGGAATGGCGGAGGTTCCGTAATTGGTGGAAGAGTATATAGAGGTTCTGTTTATACCGACCTTCAAGGTATTTATATTTTTGGAGATATCGATGGTATGCTTGGCACTCTTGATGCCTCATATAATTATATAAATCAATCTAGTGGAAATCCTAATGGTACTTGGGTTGCTTTTGGAGAAGACGTTACAGGTGAAATGTATGCTGTGAGTCTTGGGGGCAATATCTATAAAATTTCTGGAGGGCAAGTTGCCTCTACTGAAGATTTTAATAACAACACCTTTAAGGTATATCCAAACCCTTCTAATGAAGTTATTACCATTCAATCTGAAATAGAGTTAATCAACCATTTAAGTATTTTTGATATAAATGGACGCTTAATTTTTTCCGAAAACATAGCTCAAAAAGGTTCAACAACTTTGGATGTATCAAAGTTTTCAAAAGGAATTTATCTTTTGGAAATTATTTCAGAAAAAGGAGCTTCTGCAATTAAAAAATTGATGGTAAAATAGTTCAGCTTTGACACCCCAACTTGGTAATATTTATTTAATTCCCTGCCCATTAGGTGATACTCCACCCTTAGAAGTACTCCCGCTTTCGGTTAAGAAGGCAGTAGAATTAATAGACTTTTACATTGTAGAAAACGAAAAAGCAGCTAGAAGATTTATTAAAAGTATTGTTCCTAAAAAATCTCAGCCAGACTTACACATTGATACTATAAACAAGTTTACCGATGAAAATGAAATTCCAAATATGCTCATGCCTTGCTATGAGGGTCATCATATTGGGGTTATAAGTGATGCAGGTTGCCCTGGTATTGCAGATCCTGGTGCTTCAGTGGTAGCACAAGCACATATTAAAGGGATTAAAGTAATCCCCTTGGTAGGGCCATCTTCTATTTTAATGGCGATGATGGCTAGCGGATTTAACGGCCAAAATTTTGCATTTAATGGCTATTTACCCATCGATAAGCAGGAACGAAAAAGAGAATTAAAAAGATTAGAAAAACTTTCAGAAGAACAAAACCAATCCCAATTATTTATTGAAACACCCTATAGAAACAATCAGTTACTTGAAAGTCTGATTATTGCATTACACCCTCAAACTCAAATATGCGTGGCTTGTGATATTTCATTGCCAACAGAATACATTGTCACTCAGACTGCAGAATCTTGGAAAAAAACAAGGGTGGACCTCCATAAAAGACCCACCCTTTTTATTATTCAGAAATAGGTTTCCCTACATTACTTTTACTTTTTTCTTCGGAATGATAAAGTTGGTGTTATACCCTGAAAACTTTTTTAGGTAATTACGAATAGAAGTTCCAAAACCATCGCTAAAATCTTCAACACCCCCACTTCGTAAATACTTTTTCACGTTCCCGGCTCCAGCTAAATGGGCAGCAGCTAAGATTCCAGATTCAGTAATTTTAACTCCATCTATATACCTACCTACATAACGTTTAATATCACGACGTAAAATCCATTTGTTTCTTGCTAAGTTTGCATCGAAAGCTTCCTCTTGTAATCGAGTATCATTCAAAAAACGATCAGAGTTTTTAATACCTATCATATCCAATGTACCTTTTCCAAACTGATATTTTCCCATATATCCGAAGGTATTTACGATAGTATAGTCTCCTCGAGATTCTTTAAAAGCAATAGCCTCTTTAAAACCCACATAGGTTTTTCCTAAGAATAATTGAAATTGTGGTCGTGAATGTAATGTAGTAACTTCTTCTTCATTGGGCACATTATAACATAATGTCTCGTCTTCTTCAATAAGATAATTTGAAAAGTCACTTTCTTTAAAAGAAGAAAAAGAAATTGTACAAAGCGTAACAATAAAACTTATAAATACTATTCGTACTATTTTTTGTTTCATTTTAATTGATTTTGAGTAAGAAAAATCTTCTACTTCAATTTCAGCGTGCAAAAGTACAACTTTTTACACAAATTTGATTATCAGGCTGTTAAAAAATGTTAAATCGCTTACGAAAACGATTGAAATCCTATGCTGCTGATAATCAACTCTTAAAACTATTGAAGAAAAATAGCTGTTTTACAAAAAAATAGTGAAGAAATGAACAATGTTATGAACCATTAACGGTTCACTCCATTTTGCGAAATCCATCGTACATACTCAGCTTTGTTTGCATTATGCTGCGACAAAGTTTTGGCAAATTTATGATAGCCAAAATTTTTCACGTCTGCCACAAAGTAATAATAGTCATGACTTTCTGGATGTAACACGGCATCTATAGCAGAAATATCGGGCATAGAGATAGGCCCTGGAGGAATTCCAGCATATTTATAGGTATTATATGGTGAGTCTATCTCTAAATCTACATATAACACGCGCTTGATAATTTGGTCGAAGTCATTTTCAGTTTTCTTTTTTGCATAAATAACCGTAGGATCTGCTTGGAGCAACATCCCCACTTTTAGTCTATTTAAATACACGCCCGCCACACGAGGGCGTTCGTCTACTTTGGCAGTTTCTTTTTGTACAATAGCTGCCAAGGCAATTACTTGATCACGAGATAGTCCTAAATTTTTAGCTTTTTGGTTGCGTTCTGGAGTCCAAAAGGCATTGTATTCCTTGAGCATTCGATCTCTAAAATTGGTTGCCGAAGTGTTCCAATACACTTCATACGTATTTGGAATATACATCCCAAGGGCATTGTTTTCAGAAAAACCAACTTCAGCCAAAAAAGTCGAATCTTTAAAGGCATTTAAAAAGGCAAGACTATCGGGTTCCATTTGTCTTGCAAGATGCCCTGCAAGGTTTTCCAAACGCTCTTGATTATTAAATTTTACTCTAATAGGAATATTGGTGCTACGGATGGTATTTATAATATCATTGTTGCTCATCCCTCTTTTTATGATGTAATGCCCAGGTTTAATATTGGCGGGATAGCCTTTTCTATTGGCTACTGCTTCAAAAGAAATATCATCTTTAATTAAAGGCCGAATCTGCTCAAGCACATCACTAAACCTTGCTCCCGTAGGAATGTAAATATGAGCTTCCTCATTATTAAAGGTTGTATTCTCTGTAAACACACTGGTATACACAAAATAGGCAAAACCGCCCATTACCACCAAGCCCAACATTACTGTGGCTAAAACTACTTTTTTAAGATTACTCATGGATTAATTGATACAATAATTCGTTTTTAAATCTGCCTTCGGAAAATATCCAATCCTTCTTTTCACCACTTTTTTTAAAGCCTAATTTTTCAAACAGATGAATACTCTTTTTATTGTCTGAAGTAATATTGGCATACAATTGATGTACATTCAAATGAGTGAAAGCATACGCACAAGTACGTTGCACGGCTTCAGAAGCATAGCCTTTTCCTCTCTTTTCTTCGGAAGCGATCACTATACCGAGCCCCACCCTTTTATGTTTTGGTTCAAAATCGAATAAATCGATAAAGCCAATCACTGTTTCCGTACTTTTCAAACAAATAGCCAACCGCAATTGTTTTACTTCGTAAATATCGCGATGTGCATTTTCTAAATACTGTTTTAATATAAATTTTGAATAGGGTGTTGTGGTATTACTCACTTCCCAAATAGATTCGTCATTCTCCAACTGATATAGGAAATCTAAATCGGAAGGCTCTAACGCTCTCAAGTACATATGTTCTCCCTGTAATGTCATTCCCAAACGCCTTTAAAAACTTGTACCGCAGGTCCTACCAGCTTAATATCTTTGTACGTATTGCCACTTTTCTGAAATTGAACTTCCAATGTTCCTCCAGGAGTCTCTAAACAAACCGACTGGCTTACAGTTTTCCCAGTTTCAAACATAGCAAGTGCTACCGCTGTGACTCCTGTTCCGCAGGAAAGGGTTTCATCTTCTACGCCACGCTCGTAGGTTCGTACTTTAAACGTATTATGAGAAACTTGTTCCACAAAATTGACATTTGCACCAGCTTTTCCATAAGTTTCATTTCGGATACGTCTTCCTTCCGAAAAAACATCAAATTTTTCCACATTTGAAACCAATTGCACGTGATGCGGTGAACCCGTATTTAAGAAAACATAGTTTTTAGAAACCGTCACTTTTTCAACATCATTCATTCCCAATGAAATTTTGTCATTTTCAATGGTTGCGTGATGCATTCCATCTACGGCTTCAAAAGTGGCTTCATTCTTAATCACTCCCAAATACATTGCAAAATGCGTGATACAGCGACCTCCATTCCCACACATACTACTTAAATTACCATCGCTGTTATAATATACCATAGTAAAATCTATATCCGAATGATTCTCCAAAAGCAATAAACCATCGGCTCCTATGCCAAATTTTCGGTCACACATTTGCGCAACCAGTTTGGTATTTTTTTTGTTGAAACTTTTTAAACGATTGTCAATTAACACAAAATCGTTTCCCGTTCCTTGGTATTTAAAAAATTCGATAGGCATAGAAAGCAAAGGTATAAAAACCACAGTCTATTTGGAATGCTAATTCTGTGTTAAATGCACGTTAATTAAGAAATATGTTAACAATACAATCGTCTTTAATAAGTTAATTTTAGTGTATTAATTAAAATAGATTCTATTATGAAACAAACAATGCGTTTATTCTTAGTAGCGATAGTAGCAGGGGCTACTACACTAGGCGGATACAAATTATTCGTCGATAAAAGTGAAAAAATGGCAGTCACTACTGTCTCAGAAACCCCCAATTTTATTCCCACAAATTTTACTTCTAATACAACATTATCTACTGGTGTCGACTTTACAGATGCTGCTGAAAAAACCGTGCATGCGGTAGTTCACGTAAAAAACACTACGGTAAGTACACAACCCAGAAATATGCGTGATTACTTTTTTGGTGGAGGAACCGCTAGAGAAATGGTAGGTACAGGAAGTGGTGTCATTATTAGCCCAGATGGCTATATCATAACCAACAATCACGTTATTGATAACTCCACCCAATTGGAAGTTACTTTAAACAATAATAAAACCTTTGTGGCAAAACTTATTGGAACAGATCCTAAAACAGACATTGCCCTTATTAAAATTGATGCTAATGAAGAGTTGCCCTTTGTTCCTTTTGCCGATTCTAACAATGTGAAAATTGGAGAATGGGTATTGGCGGTGGGGAATCCTTTTAATTTAACCTCCACAGTAACGGCTGGGATTGTAAGTGCCAAGGCTCGCGATTTAAACGAATTTGATAGCAACCCACAATCGTTTATTCAAACCGATGCCGCAGTGAACCGAGGAAACAGCGGTGGTGCTTTGGTAAATACTGAAGGACAGCTTATTGGAATCAATACTGCGATAACGAGTGAAACAGGATCTTATGTGGGCTATTCTTTTGCGGTACCCTCTAATACGGCTCGTAAAGTGATTGAAGATATTATGGAGTTTGGAAATGTGCAACGCGGAATTTTAGGAATTCAGGGAGGAAGCCTAAACTCCAAAAGAGCCGAAGCTTTAGGAATTAATGAAACTGAAGGCGTTTATGTAGCAGGAATTGAAAAAGGTAGCGGTGCCGATAAAGGAGGAATCAAAGAAGGAGATATTATTAAAAAACTTGATAATTACAAGATTGCAAAGTTTTCCGATCTGGCTGGCTATTTAGGTTCAAAACGGCCTAATGATGTGGTGGATGTCACCGTATTAAGAAATGGAAGCCAAAAAATAATTCCAGTTACCTTGGTTAAATTGGAAGTGTATGAAATTGACGATTTAGGATTGGAAGTAAAAAATGCAACCGAATCTGAGTTAGGCCTACGTGGTATTAAAAACGGGGTTAAGGTAAACCGCGCACTTACCAAGGATATGGCCCGTTACGGACTTGAAGGCATTATTATTACCAAAATTAATGACCAAGAAGTAAAAGATATTGACGATGTGAAAAAGATTATGAATCGTCGTAATTATAACGAGCCTATAAAAATGACATTTGTAAATGAAAGAGGCGAATTAAACTCGTTTATTTTCAGATAAAGAGTCCTTCTATTCATTTTGAAGAGCCTGTTTGAAATGTATTTCGGCAGGCTTTTTTATTTTGTTAAATATCTTTTCCGAAAACGTTTTAGTTGTGTACTTTTGCAAAAATTTTCAACCCCTTTAAAAACATACCCTTATGAGTTTTGATGAAGTTTATGAAAAAGAACTTTCTTTCCAGACCGACCGCCGCAAGGCAAGTGTTCAATTTATTAATATTGTAAGTGACCTTTGGTACGATAAATCTATCGAATTGGTGCTATTCCGCAATCAATTAATAGATAGAAACGTTTCAGAAATTTTAAACCTACACGAGTATGCAGTAGAGTTTGTACAAAAACCTATTTCTATTTTCGACAGCGTAGAAATTGCTGAAGCCATTAAAACTCTTGATCTTCCACCAGCAAAGTTGGATATTGGAAAACTTACGTATGAGTATCACCTTGAAGACAACCAATATCAAGATGCGCTAGCCTTTGTAAGTGCCAAACTAAAAGGGGCTAAAGAACAAAAAAATATCGTTCCAAAAGATGTCGTGTTATATGGGTTTGGACGTATTGGACGATTATTAGCTCGTGAATTAATGACACGTACAGGAAAAGGAAGCCAAATGCGTTTGCGCGCTGTAGTGACTCGTGACAAATCTGATTTAACTGTATTAGAAAAAAGAGCTTCTTTATTACAGTATGATTCCGTTCACGGCGATTTTCCAGGTACCGTTAGAGCCGATATTGAAAATAATGCTTTGGTGATTAACGGCACTACTGTACATATGATTTCTGCCAATGCACCCGAAGATATAGATTACACCCAATACGGCATTGAAGATGCCTTAGTAATAGACAACACGGGTGCTTTTAGAGACGATGTTGCTTTAGGTCGCCACTTGCAATCTAAAGGCGTTTCAAAAGTATTGTTTACCGCACCCGGAAAAAATATTCCTAATATCGTACACGGGGTAAACCACCTTGATTATAATCCTAAAAAAGTGGATATATTCTCTGCAGCTTCTTGTACCACCAATGCCATTACACCCGTATTAAAAGCGGTGGAAGACAGTTTTGGAGTAGTAAAAGGACATCTTGAAACCATTCACGCCTATACCAACGACCAAAATTTGGTAGATAATATGCACAAAAAATACCGTCGTGGTCGTGCGGCTGCCTTAAACATGGTGATTACCGAAACTGGTGCTGGAAGTGCTGTTAGTAAAGCCTTGCCATCTTTTGCAGGAAAGTTAACATCCAATGCCATTCGTGTACCTGTGCCAAATGGTTCTTTAGCCATTCTGAATTTGGAATTGGAAACCCCAACCTCAAAAGATGGTATCAATGCCATTATGAAGAAATATGCTTTGGAAGGGGATTTGGTGGAACAAATAAAATATTCGTTGAACAACGAATTGGTATCGAGTGATATTATTGGTTCTTCGGCACCTTCTATCTACGATAGCAATGCCACCATTGTAACCGAAGATGGTAAAAACGTTGTGTTATATGTTTGGTATGATAACGAATATGGGTATAGCCATCAGGTAATCCGTTTGGCGAAGTATATTGCTGAAGTAAGACGGTATACCTATTATTAATTAATTGTCATTCCGAGCAGTCACACTGAGCTGTCACACTGAGCTGTCACACTGAGCCTGTCGAAGTGCTGTCGAAGTGTTGTCGAAGTGAAAGCGAGGAATCTCTACATAAAAAGAAACCCCAACAACTGTTGGGGTTTCTTTTTATCCTTCAATCATTTCTTTTAGTTTCTGAAGTGCCTTTGGCCACGTTCCAGTAAAATAGGATTCGTGTCCTTCTATGGCATCCATTTCAACGGTAAGGGTAGTGACACCGTTATTTTCTTCAAAAGAATAGTCTTCTAAACATCCTGCCCAGGGATCCACATCAGGACCTTCCAAAATTTCGGTAGCTCCTTGCAGCATTCCTATGTGTTTAATAGACACAAACTTATTAGGTGTATGCTTCACAATTTCAGAAATCATACCTCCCTTTTCTCCATTTTCACCCTCGCCAATAAAATACATTCTCGTTCCTTCTTTCCAGGTACCTTCAAAAGTGGAGGTTGGATTAAAAGCAGCCGTCCATTGCTCATAACTCTTTTTATCCGTAATCCCGAGTGTAACATCATACACCTTAGAGGCTGGCGCTTTGATGGTTTGAGAAAATTGCAACTTTATCATATCTCTATTCCGATTTTTTAACAGCCATCTTCCCACCTAAATACGCCATGGGGATATACGCCAATACCAAATCGGTTACGTTATACCACATAGGTGCTGGCAGCATAAATACCGCAGCAATTCCGCCTAATAGGAAGAATACACCCAAACCCAATGCAAATCGCATTTTGTGGCTTACGGCAATCTTAGCGGCTATAAAAGCCCCTACCAGAGTACCGAGGGCATGCGCTAAGAAAGGCACAATAAAATGTTTGGCTTTAAAAAGGTGCATGGTAGCCGCGAGACTTTCCATTGTGGAGTTATCCACTCCTTCGGGTTGCGGAATCACCGAAGGCCCTAACTGGATAATGCCCATATTCACAATACTGCCCACTACAATTCCCGCAAGGACTGCTAAAATATTTCGTACAATTGGATTCATACTATTTTGGTTTTTAGTTGTGTAGTAAAGATATAATAATTATTACATAATTGATTTTCAATGCATTATAATTTATTTTCAAAATACTAACCCATAAGGTTAGGTGCTAATTTATTTAGGATAGGTAGTTTCGGAATATATATTTCCCTTGGAAATATAATTTTTTTAAATGAATAATAAATTATCTTATGAAAACATTCTTTAGCCTTTTGTTTATGTTTCTACTACCTACCCTATTTTTTGCCCAAGTAGGAATAGGGACGACCAACCCAAATGCCACACTTGATATACCTGCTTCAAATGTTTCAACGCCATCCAATGAGGACGGTATTTTAATTCCAAGGGTGGATGAATTTCCAGCTATAAACCCAACTGCGGCCCAAGACGGAATGCTCCTTTTTATTACTGGAAATGGTACGCCCACCAAAGGATTTTATTACTGGGATCAATCTTCAACCAATTGGATAGCCGTTACCTCACAAGTGGATGTGGATTTTTATGAAGAAGGCACCACCACCGCTCCAGACGATATCAACGATGATATTTTTCATTTGGGAAATATCGCTATTGGTAAAAATACCGCCGACTATAAATTAGACATCACAGATGCAGCAAATAGGCCTTTAAATTTATTACAAACCGGATCTTTCACAACCCCTACAGAAGTTGCAAGAATTGAAAGTACCGCCAGTAATACCAACCTCAAAAAAGGATTAGATATCTATATGAATACTACAGGTGGCGGTTATCAAGTTGGGATATATTCTGAGTTAGTTCCAGAAGGGAATGCTACCCAAACAATACTTGATGGTCGAATTAATGGAAGTGCTGGAGGGCAATTAACTGGTCTTTCCACTACGCTAAGCAACTCGAATAACTATACACATTACAACCAATATAATTTTAATAATGGAAGTGGTACGGGCGATCATTTTGGGGTTGTTAACAATATGGTAGCCTTTGGAAATGGAGATATTTATGGTACCGAAAACCGCGTTTTCAATAACGGAAATGGTAATTTTTATGGTACTAAAAACGAATTGTCTGGCGATGGTTCTGGTGTGCGCTATGCTACTCATAACTTTGTAGATGGAGCTAGCAATGCGAGTATTTTCGGAAACTACACCTTACTTTCAAATACTGGAAATGGGATCCACTACGGAAGTGCCAATTTTTTAAACGGTACGGGGGGCAATTCACATTATGGGTATTGGACAAGACTTAGTGGCGCTGGAGGCGGAGGACAAGTAGGCTTTTATTCGCAGATTAATAATACTGGAGATGCTACTCATTATAGCGCTCTACATAGGTTGGAAGGCACAGGAAATGGAACACAAATTGGAGTTTTACACTACATTGATAATACTGGAATTGGCAATCATTATGGAGTTCGAAATACTTTGTCGGGAAATGGAACAGGAGAAAAATATGGTATAAATACCATTATAACAAGTAACGGAAATGGAGGTCATTATGGTTTATCAAACACCATTTCTGGAACAAATAGTTCAGAAGTATATGGATTACAAAATAATATTTCATCAATAACTTCATCCTCCCAATATGGTAATTATACTAGTATTACTGGAACAGGTACTGGATCGCAGTTTGGAAGTTTCAATAGTTTAATTTCAAATAGTAATAGTACAAAAACTGCTACAAATAATATATTAGGTGGTACAGGGACTGGTGTTAAATCTGGAGTTATAAATACTATTGGAGACGGAACCGGAGAAAGAAACGGTGTAATTAATAATATTTCAGGGACAAATAATACTAGTACTGGAGTTTACAATAACTTGCAAGGTAACGGGACTATGCTACAATACGGTTTCAGAAATGCCTTCAATGGAACAAATTATGGAACAAATTATGGACTGCATAATGTTATGCTTTCTGGAGGTGTTTTAAATACAAGTGTGTATAGTCAAATTAATTCAACTGGAGCAGTTCAAGGAATGTATAACGAGTTAAATAACTCAAATGCCATTATTCAAGGAATTCAAAATAATATCACCCATTCTGGAACAGGAAATACGTATGGCGTACAAACGGATATAAATCTTACTAATTCATCTAATGCGTATGGTTCCTATATTAATATAACAGGAAATACAGCCAATGGAACAAGCAATATCTATGGTAATTATATGCGATTGTTTGCACAAACGGATTTAGGGAATTTATATGGTTCTTATATAGAGTTAGATCCAACTTCTGGGCAAAATCAATATGGCGTCTATATTGAAGCCATGAATCCCACTAGTGGAGATACGTATGGTCTTTATTCAGATGTTAATGCATCAGGAGGTTACTCTGGATGGTTTTCGGGAGGTGAACTAAGAATTAATAGCCTATGTCGCATTTTAAATAATGATTTATTTATTGGAGCTATTGGTTCTGAACAGGACATTAATTTGACAGGGAATTTGTATATGGATACTGATAATAATGGCAATGGAAGTATTATTTTTTCAAACACAGCAGATCCCATGCTGCAAATGTTTACTTCTGGCACTGCAAATCCTTTAAAAATGGTTGTAGCTCATTCTTCTACCTTTAGCTCCTACGGACTTGCATATAACGATGCCGATGACTCCTTTCAGTTTTTAAGTGCTGGATCCAATGTGTTGGAAGTCGATTTAACAGGCTCCCCTATTCTCACTGTAAATGGCGTCACACAAAGCGAAGAAATTGCCGTAGGAATTGCCGTTCCTACCCACGACATTACCATTAAGCAATCGGGATCTACCGAGGGAAGTAGCGGTGGTCTTGGATTAATAAGCCCTTTTAATACCAACAACTGGAAGGTGTATCACTCAGGTGCACATCTTTCTTTTGCCGAAAACGGTGTACGAAGAGCCTATGTGGAGGCCGCCACAGGAAATTATATCATTACTTCAGACCAACGATTGAAAAAAAATATTGAAGCTCACGACCCTATTCTAAATAAGGTGAACCAGTTAGAAGTGTTTACCTATCATTACACAGACCAATCGGCAAGTGAGTCGAAATCCATTGGGTTTATGGCGCAGGAAGTTCAGAAAATATTTCCCGATGCCGTAAAACAGAACGAAGAAGGCTTTTTAGGCATTAATTACGATTACTTTTCAGTATTGGCCATCAAGTCTATTCAGGAGCAACAGGAAACCATCAAAACGCAAGAAGATAGAATTTCAATACTTGAAAATGAGCTATTAGAAATTAAACAGCTACTTCGCGGTCAATAGCTTTAAATCTTTTTTATTAATTTAGGGTAACTAACTACCCTAAAAATGACGTATTTTCAGTTTATAGGAGGCTTCAGAAACAGCCTACTCCTCTTGTTTTTAAGTGTTTCGGCAGTTACATTTTCACAAGAGAACCAAGAACGAGTTTCCCAAGCCCTTCAGAAATTTGAAACAACCGAAAATCCTAACGAAGGAATTAAGGACTTACTGCAATTACAAAACATTGTTTCACAAACACCCGATTCGCTTCAGGGGTATTATTACCTAAATTTAGGAATTGCGTATGGGCAATTAAATCAGGCAGATTCTTCGTTTTTCTATCTTGACAAAGCCGAAAAACTTGCCAAAAACACCCAATCCAACTTTGTTTTGGCGATGATTAACAACACACGAGGGTTGGTGTATATGGGAAAAGCAGAATACGAAGCCTCTCTCGCCGCCTATCAAGAGGTCATGAAGCTTGCCGAAGGTAAAAACGACGACAAGCTAAACGATGTATTGAGCAAAACCTACGGAAATTTGGGGGGAGTTTACTACCAATTGGGGCAAATGGATAAGGCGCTAGAAACCACAAAAAAATGCTTGGCACTTTCTGAAAAAATACAAGATACTACAGACATGGCGTTAAACCATTTACGCCTTGCCATGGTGTATAACGATTTAGACCAGCTCGATGAAGGGATTTCACATTTAAACGATGCACGTCGCTTTTTTAAAAACCTCAACAATACCACCATGCTGGTGTATGCTGAAAATAGCCTAGGGAAAATTTTTGAAAAAAAGGGACAATTTAACGATGCCTTTACCCACTATAAGGCTGCACACGAATGGGCCACTACCGTGGGAGAGCAGGAAGAATATGTATTAACTCTTTTGGCTATGGGGAGGATAAGCCTGAAGCAATCTAAGCTAACAGATGCCGAAACCTACGCGATGGATGCCTTGGCATTTTCAAAAGAAAAAGGATTTGCCGATAGCGAAAAAAGCGCCTACGATTTGTTGTATCAACTGGCACTAAAAAAGAACAATACCAAACAAGCCTTGGCGTATAGAAATGCCTATATCCAATTAACCGATTCGCTAAATAGTGTGGATGTAAAAGAACGGGTGGCGGCTTTGGAAACACAATACGAAACGGCAAAAAAGGAAAAAGAAATCCAGAAACTCACCTACGAAAGCCAATTAAAGGACGCCAATTTAGCCGAAGCCCGTAACGCACAAATAGCTTTGCTTACAGGCGCTGCCGCCATTATTTTAATCTTGGTGGTGTTTTTTACGGCACGTTACAAAAAGGAAAAAGCCGAACGCGAAGCCCAAGCCTTACAGATGGAAGCCCTCCAAAAACGCTTTATGGAATTGCATAGCAGTCCTTCGGAGCTATCGGTAGATTTGGATATGGAGGAACTTAACAAAAAACTACATACGCCCCTCACCGAACGGGAATTTGAAACCCTAAAACTCTGTGTGGCGGGAAAAACGAATACCGATATTGCCAAACAGCTTTTTATTACCATAAGTACGGTAAAATACCATCTTAGAAATGCTTACAGTAAGTTGGGGGTAAGTAATAGAAAGGAAGCCTTTCAGTTTATGCTGCGGTCTGTGTAGTCCACTGCCTTGACATCACTAAATTATGCAACACCTTTAAAAAAATAGTTTTATATTTGACGCTCCGCATTTAAAACTCCCCAGTTTTAATATTTTATTTAAAATGAACCTAAAAGAAATGCTACTTTCGGAGTTTTTAGGGGGTGTACCTGTTTATGTGTGGTTAATCACATTGGTATTGATTATCATCTGCATACTATTAAATATGATAGCATAACCAATATTTTACTAGCCCTAAAAATTACTTTTTTAAAATACCTTCTAAGGTCTCCTTTTGTATGCGTAAGGTGTTTACCTCCTCCTCTAATTCCTTAACCCTTTCTTGAAGCGCTAAGGTTGGGTCTGGCGCATGGGTAGTAAAATTACTAGGGAGTTGTGCGGCAAGGTCTAGAAAAAAGTTGTGCTTTAATATATGAGAAAGCTCCCATAACAAATAGCACTGCAGGCTAGGTCTATGTCTGTAACGTGTTACTACCGACTCATTTTTACCCATATACTTCGCCACCCACACCTGCGGATAGCGCTTTTTACGGATAAAATCTTGATATAACTTCCCAATGTGAGGCATTTGAGGTATCTTCTTTTTATGTGATTGGTCAACCATACAATATTGCTTTAAAGGTTACTTATCTTGCTAAGATAGTAAATAATCTTATTTTAGATATTAATTTACTTATCTTATAAGTTAATTTACTTATTTTATATATTAATTAGATTAATTATTTGAATAAGAAAATTAATAGTAAAAGCAATTAAATTAACTTTTTTAGCAAGGTAGTTAACTATTTAAGCAAATTAGGTTAGGTTTAGGGGAGATTTTAAAAATTTTGTTTAACAATAATCTAAATTCCGTTTTAGTGGCTTTTAGAGTTAGGTGTAACAAAATCTAAAAATCAGCCTTAAGGATATGATGCAAAAATTGAAGCTTCTTTTTTCTATATTAGTGTAATAAATCCTATAATTTGAAAAAACAACACTGGAAAGATTTTGAAAAGCTGGCTGAATCTATATTTAAGTTATTAAATAAGGACCCAAAATATACTGAAGTAATCCATGACGTAAAAGTACAAGGAAAGCACGGAAAAAGGCAAGTAGATGTGTTGGTGAAGCACGAAAATTGTGGATTCCAGTCTATTACTGCTATCGAGTGTAAGCATTATAAAGGAAACGTCTCTATTGGGGTAATAGATAAATTTCACTCCAGCCTATTAGATATTAATGCTAACAAGGGTATTTTAATCACCAACAAAGGTTTCTCGAGTCAAGCAATTGCTAAAGCAAAACACTATGGAATTTCTCTTTGTATTGCAGAGGAAGTAACAAAAGAGAGGTTAGACAACTTTATTGATGTTCCTGTATTAATAGAGTCTTATGAATTATTAAAATTTCAAATTTCGTGTAAAGTGCACGCAAGAGACAACTACCATGTAGAAAAATCAAATTTAATAAATATTGGAGAGCATAATGTTGTAGACTTGATTAATAAAAACTGGAAGAAACACAAATTTGAAGTTCAAGGATATTCCGGGACTCAGGACTTTGAACTTAACGAATTGGAATTCCCCTATACTCACAAAGATGAATTGGGTGCTGTTTATCATATAGCAGATTATAGGATTAAAGCGAAGATACGTGTGAAACATTACCGAACAAGTACTTCAAAACTCTTAGGAACGAAAGTCTTGCAGAACATAACCGAAAAGAAAAGATTTATTTTCTTTGATATAGCCACTCTAAAAAAATTAGATACCACTCTCTTTGAAATTTCAAAGAGTCGTCTAAAAAATCAAACGGAGTTTCCTGTAAAAATTAGGATGACAACAAATCCTTCTTTTTCTGAAGAAAACTTAGAGTTTAGCCAAACTCCATTGTAATATACAGCATACTTCTGGTTTGGCTTGCAGTTGCCTTTAGGTGAAGATACATTAAGTAACCATGGCTTACAATGTTTTAGTTTTAAAGCATCGACAAGCTCAGCACAAGGTATCAATATCGACCGTTAATTGAAGTTACATTATATCTAAAAGGTTCAATTTCCAGAATTTTGATTCAAAAAGCGAAATGATTTCATAAATGCATCTACATTTCCATCGGTTTTTCCTAAATACGAAACGGTGTAATGCTTTTTATTCTTTACAAAAATTTTTCCTAAGAAAAGTGCAGGCACCTCTTCTTTAGGGGTAAACACAAAGTAAATTCCTTTATGCTCGCCAATCACGACGGGCTCTTGAAAATCAAGGTCAAAATCATCCGATATTCTATTCTTCAAATTTTCAAAGCCTTCATTTAGTAACTCTTCTGAAGTTTTGTTCTTAATTAAACTTTCTGGATAGTCTAGATATTCAACTCTATAAATCTTGTAACTCCCTAATGTCAAACTATAAAGTAGTATATCAAACTTCTCATATCCTAATTTATTTTCAATTACAGATAAACTTGGTTCCCCCGGAAACTTTGCCACAAACCCTGCTTTTTTTGAAGCATATTCTCCAGATGTTGTTCTATAAATGTCCTCGCTACCTTCATTACAGGAAACTAAAACAACAAATAGAAAAAAATATAAATATCTCATACTTTAAAATCTATCACAACTCCCACCCTGCTCTATAGTCACGTTTTACCCAACGGTTGGCTTCCTCCCAATTGGTCACTTTCATATTAGCACCATCCCATAAAATGTTTTTACGACCTGGGTAGTTGTACGGGTCCCAATCCCCTGCTTTTTTCCCTTCTTTTAGGGTTTTGTATTGGTAGGCTTTAATAGCAAGATTCCCCATAAGCACAGCTTCGGTTAGAGGTCCGCCATAGGAGAATGGAGAGGATGTTTTTTTGTTTCCGCTTAAAATAGCTTCTACCCACTCCCCTTGGTGGGTGGTAGTAACTCTAGGCAAGGTAGGTTGTGGTGGTAAAAAGTGATGCATACGCTCACTAGGTAATAGGCGTGGGTTACCCGAGTAGGTATCGGTCACCATAATGCCATCGCTTCCGTGGAAAATACTTCCACCGCCATTTCCGCCTGGGATTTCGCCATCGGCTAGTTCGGGAGGTAAATCGGGCATAATACCACCATCGTACCAATTTAAAGAAAGGTCGCCGTGCTTTTCGGTATTAAATTTTAAGCGTACCACAGAAGACGGAGGGCAGGCTTCGCTATAATCGGCTTCCACAAAATCTCCCGACCAAATCGTGGTACAGCTTGCTTCGGCTTCGTAAGGAAAGCCTAGTTCTAAGGCTTTAAAAGGAGTTTCCATAATGTGGCATCCCATATCGCCCATGGCACCCGTTCCAAAATCCCAAAAGCCACGCCATTTAAACGGTAAATAGTTTTCGTTATAGGGTCGCATTTTGGCAGGGCCTAACCATAAATCCCAATCTAAGGTTTCGGGAATTGGATGCCCTTCTACAATATGCTTAAAGCCTTGTGGCCACACAGGACGGTTGGTCCAGCAATCCACACGGTGTACTTTTCCAATCACGCCACCATTTATCCACTCTTGTGCTATACGAATACCATCGCTCGATGCTCCCTGGTTACCCATTTGGGTGACGATGCCTTGCTCATTGGCAATGGTTGCCATCATACGGGCTTCGTAAATATTATGGGTTAAGGGCTTTTCTACATAAGCGTGTTTTCCAGCCTTCATAAACGGAATGGCAATGGTGGCATGCGTATGGTCTGGCGTGGCAACCATGACAGCGTCCATGTCTTTTAAATGGTTGTCGTATAGTTTTCGGAAATCACGATATTTTTTGGCATTGGGATGTGCCTTATAACTATTCGCCGCGCGAACATCATCCACGTCGCACAAAGCCACAAACTTTACTTTTCCGGTTTCAAATAGTTCATTCACCACACCACCCCCACGGCCTCCCACGCCAACAGCACCAATATATAGGGTGTCACTAGGTGCAATATGATTTCCACCCAACACAAAACTGGGAACAATAGTAAAGGCAGCACTTGCTGCGGCAGATTTTTTAATGAAGGAACGACGTTTCATAGAAAATGTGGTTTGGTTAACCTTATAAAGATATAAAAAGATTTGAAAGAAAGTTTCTATCTTCCCCGTATGAAAATAGTTCAAGCTACCTTTGAAAATGTAAAAGATCTAGCACCCTTGTTTGATGGGTACCGAGTGTTTTATAAGCAGCCATCAGATTTAGAAAAAGCGACCCATTTTTTAACGCAACGATTTCAGAAAAATGACTCGGTTATTTTTATAGCTTATGAAGGTGCTTCGGCATTGGGATTTACGCAGTTGTATCCCTGTTTTTCTTCGGTATCCATGCAACGCACGTATATTTTAAATGATCTTTTTGTGACTTCCGAAGCAAGAGGAAAAGGTGTAGGCGAAGCTTTAATGAATAAAGCCAAAGCGTTTGCTATTTCTGAAGGCGCCAAAGGACTTACCCTAGAAACCGATGTGACCAATCCCGCCCAAAAATTATACGAGCGCTTGGGATGGATAAAAGACACCGAAGTTTTTCATTATACATGGAAGGTATAAGAGGACTATTTTCCCTATTTTTGAACTTTAAATTATAGCACCATGGATCACTTAACAAAACTTGAAGAATTACTAGACCAAGCCAATACCGATATTAAAAATGGGTTGTATGATGAAGCAACTAACAAGCTTGAGAAAATTATAAGCATAGACCCTAACTTTGGGAAAGCATACAATCATATGGGGTATCTGTATGAGGTTAAGTTTAAAGATTACGAAAAAGGGGAAACACTTTACAAATTATGTTTAGAGAAAACTCCTATGTATCCTAGTGTCTATTACAACTATGCCATTTTACTTTCTACACTTGGTAAATATGACGAATTAAAAGAGCTGCTAGATCAAGCCATGAATATCCCTGGAATTACAAAATCTACCATTTATAATGAGTATGCTATTATGTATGAACAGCAAGGCAAACTAGATGAAGCCATTGAACACTATCGAAAAGCAGGATTAAATACGCTTGACAAAGGAGTTCTAGACAGAGCCAAAACCTCTATTGAACGTTGTAAATCTAAAAAAGAATTATTCTAATGATGCGATTCGACATCATTACTGTCCTCCCAGAATTAATACAATCTCCATTTGAAGCTTCTATCTTAAAACGAGCCATGGAAAAGGAATTGGTGGAAGTTCATTTTCACAATTTACGGGATTATGCCACCAACAAATACAAGCAGGTAGACGACTACCAGTTTGGCGGTGGTGCAGGAATGGTGATGATGATTGAGCCTATCGATAAATGTATTTCGGGTTTAAAGGCTGAAAGAGACTACGACGAAATTATCTATATGACACCTGATGGTGAAACCCTAAACCAAGGGATTGCCAACGAACTTTCGTTAAAAGGCAATATGATTATTCTTTGCGGTCATTACAAAGGTGTCGACCAGCGGGTGCGGGATCATTTTATTACACGAGAGATTTCGGTGGGTGATTATGTGTTGAGTGGTGGTGAATTGGCAGCCGCTATTTTGTGTGATACGGTTATTCGGTTAATCCCAGGAGTGTTAAGCAACGAAACCAGTGCCTTAACAGATTCTTTTCAAGACGATTTATTAGCCCCGCCCATTTACACCCGTCCAGCCGAATATAAAGGTTGGAAAGTTCCGGATATTCTCCTTAGCGGACACACAGCAAAAATTGACGAATGGCGCGAAGCCCAATCGGTAAAAAGAACCGAAGAAAAAAGACCGGATTTACTTAATAAGTAATCTCTATTCCGTGTTCATTTTATACTATCACAAAAACTTTTTGTTTAAGCAGTTTATCATTAATTTTATCTATAGAAAAATGAAGTTGAACTTATTAAATAAAAATTATGAGCGCATTAAATAAAATTGGGCTAGATACCCAAAAAAGTGAAAAACTTTCTGAATTATTAAGCGATTTATTATCGAACTACACGATATTTTATCAAAACGTAAGAGGATCCCACTGGAATGTGAAAGGTGAGAAATTCTTCGAATTACACTTAAAATTTGAAGAATTGTATAACAACCTATTTTTAAAGATAGATGAAATAGCCGAGCGTATTCTAACCTTAGGGTATGCACCCAATCATAAATCATCAGACTATTTAAAAACTTCCTCAATAAAAGAAACAGATGAGGTGAATGACGGATTTAAGGCAGTTGGTAACATTTTAAATTCGTTACAAGAGTTACTTGTAAAGCAACGAGTAATCTTAGATTTATCTTCTGAAATCAATGACGAAGGAACCAATTCTTTAATGAGCGACTATATCCGTGAGCAAGAGAAACTTGTATGGATGTATTCTGCCTTTTTAAATAAATAAAAAACAGGGATTAAAGTTGCAAGAAGTGTAAAATTGTTTATTTTTGCACCCACTTAATCCAACCTCTGGCGATATACGTGAATGTTGTTTTAAGCTTAACCATTTTGAAATTAAAATTATGGAATCGTTAATTAAATTTGTTCAAGACGAATTTGTAACTAAAAAAGAATTCCCAGCGTTTTCTGCTGGAGACACCATTACTGTATACTACGAGATTCGTGAAGGTGAAAAAACAAGAACACAGTTCTTTAAAGGTGTTGTTATCCAAGTAAAAGGAACAGGCCTTACAAAGACCTTTACCATTAGAAAAATGTCTGGAACGGTAGGTGTAGAACGTATATTCCCTATCAATTTACCAACACTTCAAAAAATTGAAGTAAACAAAAAAGGTAGCGTACGTAGAAAACGTATCTATTACTTTAGAGGTCTTACTGGTAAAAAAGCTAGAATTAAAGAAAACAAGTATTAAGATTTTCTATAAAATCACCCTAAAAACGGCTCTCTTAAAGGAGCCGTTTTTTTATTGACAATTGTTAATAACACGAGTTAATAACGTGTTATTATTTAACTACTTATAAAATTTGCAGAATTCATTTCTTGTGCTACATTAGCACTATCAAAACGGTTACACAATCGTGGAGATACCATAAAGTAACGTTCTTTATATATCTTTTTTAATTGCTTAAAACACAAAAACCTCATTGAGACTTCTGTGTATAGATTAAAAAAGAACGAGTGGAATTATTTTTAATGTCAGGTTGGTTTCTAATNAATATAGCGTTAAAAAAAATCACACTCATTGAACCTAGTCACAGCCGCAGGGGTATAATAAACCTGCCTCGAGTCGTAAAGACTGGTTGGTAACGATTCGGTTCACAAGAAGCCATATCAAAGTAGCAATACAATGATATGGCTTTTCTTGTTTTTGGTTCATTTCTAACATTTTCTTAGGACCCTTTTTCTTGAAACCTTGCTTGGTAAATTGTATATTTGCAAGCCTTTTAATATTTCGAAAAAACTTTTCAAAACTGAAATCTATGACAAAATTAGCCAAGATAATTTATACAAAAACAGACGAAGCCCCATTTTTGGCAACACATTCTTTGCTCCCCATTATAAAGGCTTTTACAAAATCATCAAATATTGATGTTGAAACAAGAGATATATCATTGGCTGGTAGAATTATTGCAAATTTTCCTGAATATTTAAAAGAAGAGCAGCGTATGAGTGATGCATTGAGTGAATTAGGGGACTTGGCAAAAAAACCAGAAGCCAATATTATCAAACTTCCCAATATTAGTGCTTCTATTCCACAGCTATTAGAGGCCATTTCAGAATTACAAAATAAAGGATACGCATTACCAGATTATCCTGAAGAACCAAAAACCGAAGAAGAGAAAAAAGTAAAAACCAAGTACGACAAAATTAAAGGAAGTGCTGTAAATCCAGTACTTCGTGAAGGAAACAGCGACCGTCGCGCACCGTTAGCGGTTAAAAATTATGCCAAGAAAAATCCGCATAGTATGGGCGCTTGGAGTAGTGATTCTAAAACTCACGTTGCCACTATGGAAAGTGGTGACTTTTTTCACAACGAAAAATCGGTTACCATTAAAAATGCAGGAAGTGTAAAGGTGATACTAAATGACAATGCAGGAAATGAAATTGTTTTAAAAGAAACAATTCCTGTATTGGAAGGTGAAATTATCGATGCGACTGTTATGGAAAAAAAGGCGCTACTTTCTTTTCTAGCCGAACAGGTGAAAGACGCAAAAGATAAAGGAGTATTGTTTTCATTACATATGAAGGCAACCATGATGAAGGTTAGTGACCCCATTATTTTTGGACACGCAGTGGAAGTTTACTTTTCAGAATTATTTAAAAAACACCAAGCTACATTTGAAGAAATTGGCGTAGATGTTCGTAACGGGTTTGGTGATTTAACAAGTAAACTTGATGAACTTTCTTCTGAAAAACGTTCAGTAATTGAAAAAGATATTCAGGCAATTTTAAACCAAGGCCCAGACTTGGCGATGGTGAATAGCGATAAAGGAATTACCAATCTTCACGTACCTAGTGATGTCATTATTGATGCATCTATGCCTGCGATGATTCGAAATTCGGGACAAATGTGGGATAAAGAGGGTAAAACAAAAGACACCAAGGCTGTCATTCCAGATAGTAGTTATGCTTCGGTTTACGCGGCCACAATTGACTTCTGTAAAAAGAATGGTGCCTTCGATCCAACCACCATGGGAACGGTTCCAAATGTAGGTTTAATGGCTCAAAAAGCAGAAGAATATGGATCTCATGACAAAACATTCGAGATTCCAAAGGATGGAACAGTAAAAGTTATTGATCAAAACGGAACCACGTTAATGGAACATAAGGTTTCTCAAGGCGATATTTGGCGTATGTGTCAAGTAAAAGATGCTCCCATTCAGGATTGGGTTAAGTTAGCTATTAGCCGAGCAAAAGCTACAGGGTGGCCAACCGTTTTTTGGTTGGATGAAGCCCGTGCGCACGATGCTCAAATTATTAAGAAAGTAACTACCTATTTAAAAGATTACGACACTTCTGGATTAGACATTAAAATTCTTTCCCCAGAAAAAGCAACCGAATATACATTNGNNNGAGTNAAANNTGGNGAAAANACNATNTCNGTNACNGGAAANGTACTNCGNGATTANTTNACCGANCTNTTCCCTATNTTNGAATTAGGNACCAGTGCNAAAATGCTTTCTATTGTTCCATTAATGAATGGTGGTGGTTTATTTGAAACAGGTGCTGGAGGTTCTGCTCCTAAGCATGTGGAGCAATTTGTTGAAGAAGGGCATTTGCGATGGGATTCCTTAGGTGAGTTTTTGGCATTAGCCGTATCCTTGGAACATTTAGGTGAAAGCCTAAATAACCCTAAAGCATTGATACTTTCTGAAACCCTTGATAAAGCCACAGAAAAATTATTGGAAAATGGAAAATCTCCTTCTCGAAAAGTAAATGAATTGGACAACAGAGGCAGTCATTTTTATTTAGCCTTGTATTGGGCTGAAGGATTAGCTAATCAAAATAAGGATGAAGCATTGAAAATGTACTTTGCTCCTATAGCTTCAAAATTAAAGGAAAACGAAACCCAAATTGTACAAGAATTAAATGCTGCTCAAGGTCACCAAGTAGATATAGGTGGGTATTATTTTCCAAATGAAGATTTAGTGAATAAAGAAATGAGGGCGAGTAAGACCTTAAATGCATTATTGGGATAATTTCATAAAACTATAAATGATTGTTAAAAAAAGCGCTTTAAACTAAAGCGCTTTTTTTAATTGATACCAATCCACTACTTTTGAAAGAAACTAAAATTGCCTTGAAAAAATTACTATTCTTCACCTGTTTTCTTTTCAGTATTTATAGCCAAAGTCAACAAAAATTCACAATTAATGGAACCTTATTAGAAGATGCTACAGGAGAAACCCTTATTGGTGTCAATGTGCTAATTCCAGAGTTACAAACAGGGACCATTACTAACGAATATGGTTTTTATTCCATAACCCTTCCTGAAGGAGTTTATGAGGTCCTTTTTAGCAGTTTAGGGTTTGCAACTGTTACTGAATCTATTACGCTCGATAAGAACATTACCCTAAACATTTCCCTAAAGACTGACACTGAACAACTAGACGAAGTGGTCATCACGGCAGATGTAGAGCGGGCCAATATAAAAACTCCGCAAATGAGTGTAAATACACTTACTGCGGGCACCATTAAAAACATCCCTGTGGTGTTGGGAGAAGCCGATGTTATAAAATCTTTGTTATTATTACCAGGGGTTAGTAATGCTGGTGAAGGTTCTTCGGGCTTTAATGTAAGAGGTGGAGCTGTAGATCAAAACCTTATTTTGTTGGATGAAGCCACTATTTTTAACTCTTCACACTTGTTCGGGTTTTTCTCCGTGTTTAATCCGGATGCCATTAAAGATGTTAAATTGTTCAAAGGAAGTATTCCCTCACGGTATGGCGGAAGGGTTTCTTCGGTATTGGAAATTTTTCAGAAAGAAGGAAATAGCAAAGAATTAAAATTTAATGGAGGGATTGGCGCTGTCTCTAGTAGATTGCTCGCCGAAGGCCCTATCGTAAAGGATAAATCGGCTTTTTTAATTGGTGGAAGAGCTTCCTATGCACATTTATTTCTTCCATTATTTGACATTAATAACAGTGCTTATTTTTACGATTTAAACACCAAGTTGAATTACCGAATTAATGAAAATAACAATATTTTTCTTTCGGGTTATTTTGGTCGAGACCTCTTCAGTATAAACGATAGTTTTGTGAATGTCTATGGAAATGCATTGGTTAACTTTCGATGGAATCACATCTTTTCAGATAAGTTATTTTCAAATGCCTCCTTAATTTATTCAGATTACTATTACGGATTAGAACTGGATTTTGTGAGGTTTGAATGGAATTCTGGCATTCAGAATTTTAATTTGAAATACGATTTAAAACATTATTTAATAGACAAGCTTCAAGTAAACTATGGGCTAAACAACATCTATTACAGTTTCAATCCAGGTGAAATAAAACCTAATAGCACCGACTCCGGAATTGTGGAAGAACAACTTATAAAAAAGTACGCAAACGAATCTGCTATCTATGTGGACATAGAACAGGATGTAACGAATAAATTAAGTGTTCAATACGGGGTTCGATTAAGTCATTTTATTCGGTTTGGACAAAAAGAAATCAATGTGTATGCAGATAACAATCCTGTTCTTTTTGACCCCTTCACTCTAATTTACGAAAAAGCAGAACCTATTGAAACCATTACTTCCTCTAGGAGCGACCAATTAAAATCGTATACCAATTTTGAACCACGTATTGCTGCGGCCTATGCCTTTACCGATGATTTGTCGATAAAAGCAAGCTACACAAGATTGTCACAATATCTACATTTGCTTTCAAATACCAGCTCTCCTACCCCATTAGATGTTTGGACTCCTAGTGGTCCTTATGTAAAACCACAACTATTAGATCAATATGCCTTTGGGGTCTTTAAAAATATTTTAAATCGAGATTTTACCCTTGAAGCAGAGGTGTATTATAAAGACATTCAAAATAGAATCGATTATATAGATGGTGCCGACTTAATTGCCAATGATGCTATAGAACAAGTGATATTAAACGGAGAAGCACGTGCCTACGGGTTAGAATTACTTTTGAGAAAAAATACAGGAAAGCTACAAGGGTGGGTTTCTTATACACTTTCAAAATCTGAACAACGCACCCCACCAAGAAATGAAAATGAAACAGGTATTAATAACGGGGAATGGTATAATACGCCTTATGATAAGCCTCATGATATTTCAATTTATGGAAATTATGAATTAAACAAGAAATGGAGTTTCAATTCAAATTTTGTGTTTCAAACAGGAAGACCCACCAACTACCCAATTGGACAGTTTGTTTTTCAAGATATTGTGGTGCCCTATTATGGCTTCAGAAATGTGGAAAGACTTCCAAGCTATCACAGGATGGATCTTTCGGCAATATACACCC
>NZMG01000018.1 GCA_002694465.1 Flavobacteriaceae bacterium
AGGGGCTGGCAGCTACCAATACTGCCATTGCACGGTAAAACCTGGCCCTAAACGGTTCATCAATGACCAAAAAGGCAAAGAGTAGGATACTAACCAATATCAGTACGGATGGTACAAAATATTTTTCAAACTTGTCGGTCAACAGTTGGGTAGGGGATTTCTGGGTCTGTGCCTCGTTGACCAATTTGACCAGTCGGGACAGCGTAGAGTCTTTGGCTTCTTTGATTACCTTTATTTCCAGCGTGTTATTACCGTTGATAGTTCCGGCAAATACCCGATTTTCATCCTTGATATCATCGTCTGCCGAATAGTCCCTGCCTGTATCTTCCACGGGAAGTTTATCCACGGGTACACTTTCCCCAGTAATAGGGGCCTGGTTTACACTGCTTTTTCCGTTGACCACGACGCCATCTGCGGATATTTTACTATTGGGCTTGACCACTATAATATCGCCAATACTCAATTGCTCAATTCCAACTTCTTCGGTCCTGCCATCTTTTTTAAGCAATGCTGTTTTTGGTGCAAGGTCTGCAAGCGCAGCAATGCTTTTTCTTGCTTTGTTCATTGCGTAATGTTCCAAGGCGTGCCCAAGGCTAAATAAAAACAACAACAGTGCGCCTTCTGCCCATTCTCCCAGAATGGCGGCGCCAATAGCAGCGACCAGCATTAAAAAGTCAATCTCAAAACCACCCTTGGCAACAGTTTGAACCGCTTCCTTGGCCGTAAAGAAACCACCGAAAAAGTAAGCCCCTATGTATAAAGTAAGACTGACCCATTCAGGGATGGATTCCACATAGGAAAGCCCGAAACCTATCCCGAGAAGTGCTCCACAGATGATGGAAAAAATAAGCTCGGTATTTTTGCCGAAAACCCCACCGTGGGCGTGTGCTTCTCCGTCTTCGTGGGGCTCGCCCTCTTTGTGCTCGTGGCCGTCTGTGGAAGTTTGCTCTTTAGTATCTTCTTTCTTTGAACGCGCCTGTTTTTTTTTGGATGCTTCGGAATAATCATTTTCGTTTGAAGAACTCCGCAGAACCTGAAGGTCTTCCTTTTCAATCTGTTTACTTATTTCATCAAAATTTGTTTGCTTTTTATCAAACTCAAGCCGCACCATTCCAGAGGCCGAAACGGAAGCCTCCAAAACCCCATTGATTGCCAAAAGGCTTTTCTCTATGGAACGTGCCTGTCTTGTATGTCTGATTCCTTTTACCTCAATGAGCAAATGCCCATATTTTTCGGTAATCTCGGCACCTGTCTGTTCTGCGAGAGATTGAATGCGGTCTATGGAAATAATATCGGGGTCATAATGAAAACAGAGCTGTGGTGTGTCATCTTCCTTTGTATCGGCAACGTGTACTTTTTCGATGCCCTCTTTAGCCTGTAATTCTTTTATAAGCCGCTCAACACAAGTATCTTTTTCGTTTGGAACTTGCGGAAGGATAACTGGAATTTTTAGTTGTATTTTTTTCATTTTTTACTATTTTTTTTTATCCATTCTTTGGCATCGTCTTTTTCTTCTGGCTTATAAAATTTTATATGAGCTTCTGAAAAAGGAAGCAATGCCTCGGTAAATTGTTCCTGCCATTTAACGCTACCCACTAAAGCAACACGCTTTAAATGTGTTTCATTCGGAAGATTTAATTCAATACCCTTCCAATAGGCACTTACCGTCCAGCCTTCAAAATTTTGCATTTCAATGTACCAGAACACTTCCTGATATGCCGTTATATGTTCTGTTAAGACCGGTATCAAGTTCTCATAATCCTTGGCATCCAGCTTGTTTTCTGCCACCATATATACCGTAGCTTCTTTTTTATAGATTGTTATCATTGCTCATTATTTATAAATGATGATTGAATTGAAAAACCTAAAACTCAACCCAAATTATCGCTGCATTTTTCGCAGATACCTTTTACCACCAAATTAATATCTTCGGTAATGTAGCCGTCGGGCAAGCTGATATGCGGGATTTTATGCTCTGTTAAACAGACCGTTTCATTACAGTTGTTGCAATGAAAGTGCAAATGAAGGTCGTTGCCGACCTCGCATTCACAGTTCTCTTCGCAAAGGGCATATTTAATAACTCCAGTCCCATCCTCAATTTGATGTACAACACCTTTTTCCTCAAACGTTTTTATAGTCCTAAATAGGGTACTTCTTTCACTGACCTTAAAATCCTTTTCCAAATCGCCAAGACTGATGGCCACCTCTAATTCTGCCAAACGTTTGTAGGTCATTAGGCGCATTGCCGTAGGTCGTATCCCTTTGCTTTCAAGAAGTTGGACTATTTTTTCCATTTGCACTAAAATGTTTTATAGGTCGTACCGTTTTAAGGAATCTCCCGTTTTAATCTGAAAGGCATTCTCTATATTGGCTATGTATATGATACCATCTCCTGGTTCTTCCGTTTTACCATTTTTTAAAATTGTTTCAATGGCTGCTTGGGCTTCCTCATTTTGGCAGACCAGTTCCAGCTTAACTACTGGACTATCTGTTACGTGAAAATCCAGCGACGGTCTTGCCCCTTTTGATTTGAATGCACCAGTGCCTTCAGCTTGTGAAAGGGTCATACTTTTGAACCCATTATCAGATAGTGCTTCAATGACTCTTTGGATTCGGTTCGGTTTTATAAATGCTTTTATTTCCTTCATATTATGAATTTTTTAAATTTTTAATTGATTTTGAACCGAGCCTGTTTTCTAATTTTTAACTAACTAATTAAGACGATAAACAAACTCGGAATCAAAACCTTTTATTTTTCTTGAATTAATGTCCGTGCTCCAATTCGCCCTTAACCATTTCCGAAGATAGGTTATAAGCTCCTTTGATGACCACTTTGGCATCCGTTGAAACTTCGGCAGGAAGATTGACTTCAACAAAGCCCAAATCAGTTAGTCCAACCGTTACGGGTACCATTTTAAATTTCATTTTGTTCGCTTCCATTTCTTCATCTTCATCCAAAATAAAAATAAAGGATTGCTCGCCTTCTTTTATAATGGCAGCTTCCGGTACGGCAAAACCTTTTTTCTCGCCCTGCACTATGCGTCCTTCCACGTACATACCCGGCAACAGGTTTTTATCCTTGTTCTCAATATCTGCCATAACTTCCAATGCTTTTGGATCAGTATTGAAGGTTTTGCCTACAGACCTAACGGTTGCCTTAAGCAGTTCATCTGGACGAGAAGCCGTTGAAAAATATATCTGTTGCCCTTTCTTGATTTGCTTTATGTCCTTCTCATATACTTTAAAGTTTACATAAATCTTTGAATTATCGCTTATTGAGAACATTTTGGATTGTTGTGCCACATAATCGCCCAGACTAATCATTACTTCATCCACATAGCCACTTATGGGTGTGGTAATGGGAACTGCGGAATATATTTGGCCTTCAGCCACCTTGTCCGGGTTAATGCCCAACAATCTCAATTGGGACCGCAAACCATTGACACTGGATGTTGTGGAACGAAATTTTGACTGTGCCATCTGAAATTCCTTGCCAGAAGAAACACCTTTGTCATAAAGGGTCTGCTTGCGCTCAAAATCCTGTTTCAAAAAGACCAGCTCGTCATTTTTTTCCTGATAATCCTGTTGCATTGCAATGATATCTGGATGCTCAATATACGCAAGCACCTGTCCTTGGCTTACGTTATCTCCAGGTACAACTTTTATGGAACTCACATTTCCACCAACAAACGGACTGATGTTCGCCTTGTCCTGTGGGTAAAGTTCCAGCGTACCCGTTACTTTAATGTTGTTCCCTAAATTCCGTTCCTCCAGAGGTTTCATTTCCAAACCGATGGTTTCAGCCTGTTGCTTTGTAAGTTCTACAACGCCTTCTTCCTCACTATGGCCTCCTTCTCCTTCGTCGTGACCTTCTTCGCCATCTGCTTCGGTTTTTGATACGCCTTCAGCTTCGTTATGCCCAAGTTCAGATTTTTGGGCATCGTTACAACTCATAAACATAAGTGCAACTAATACGGTACTTACTAATAGTATATTCTTCATTTTTCTTTTTTTAAGATTATAGATTTCCCAACTGGTATTGTACCTCAATAGACTGTTGGTTATATTGGTTGATATATTGTAAATGTGTCTGTTTAATACGGATGGCGCTATTTAGAATGGTAATATAGTTCACGTAATCTATTTCGCCCTCTTTAGATGCCAATTCTGCGGTTGTTATTTGTTCTTCCGCCAAAAGCAATGCGCCTTCTTCATAATACTGCAATATTTTCCGTGTTTTTTCAAGNGATTTGAACAATTGCGACACCCTNCTTTCGGTGGTTGCCTTTTGCTCCAAATATTGATTCTCTGCAACCATTGCATCTGCCTTGGCTGCCTTTACCCTTGATTTNTGCGGAAANAACCACAACGGAATACTGATTCCTGCNTGATAGGTATTGAATCCAGAAACATCATCCACNACTTGCCNNCCNAACGANANATTNAATTTTGGTAGGAATTGNGATTTTTCAACNCCCACATTTGCTTTACTTACTTCGGCGTTNTGCAANGCATATTGNAANANTGGGTTGTTTGCNACCGANGTTGAATCCAANGTNNCCATAAAATCCAATGGCTCNTAAAAACCATCNACNGTTTCGATNNTTTCATCCGTTCCCANATATTGTTTTANGGCACGTTTGGCAATTTCAATATCNTCATAGGCTTGTTGCNNTAACACTTGAATCTGTTGAAACTCNGAAGAGGCTGAAATAAATTCCANCTTNCCTGTTTCTCCAGTNTCNTANCGAAGTTGGGCAGCNGTNTTAAAATTGGCNTAAATACTGTCTAATTGGTCTGCAAAACGNAACTGTGCCTTGTANTAATTAATTTGGTCATAGGCTTGCATCACATTACGNACCAACTGTTGTTCANTGGCCACATAAAANTTTTCNCCCAAGGCAATNCGNTCTTTGTAAAACTTGGATTTTGAAAATCCNGAAAGCAAATCNATNTNGCCTTGTTGNACACCAATGGTNGTTTGNANTCCNGGAAGATTATTGCCATATTCTTCNTTNCCNGTNAANACNTGNGTNCTNCCAAGGTCAAAACTNGTNCCNTTNANNGCNTTTTCNCNTTCAATAAANGCNNNACTTTCCTTAAGCGATGGATAATTCTGNTTTGCCATNGCAATNGCCTCATNTACNGTCAAGGTTTTNGGAATTGTNCCATCTTGATTGGTGTCTTGGGCNANNGCAGTTCCNGAAGCCATCAAACCNCCNACCATCANNAATACGGTTACAATATTGGTTGATTTATTGACATAACTTACGCCTCCATCTGTATTGTTTCGTTCCTTTCTTGACTCCAGCCAATAGTACAATATTGGAATCACAACAAGGGTTAAAAACGTTGCGGTAATCAAACCGCCAATAACCACTGTTGCCAACGGTCGTTGTACTTCGGCTCCACCAGAGGTAGAAATCGCCATTGGGATAAAGCCCATAATGGCCGCCGTTGCCGTAAGCAAAATAGGGCGTAAGCGTTCGTGCGTTGCCTCGTATATTCGTTTTTTTAAGTCTGTCATTCCACTTTCTTTTAGTTCATTGAATTTGTTTATCAGCACCAATCCGTTTAAAACCGCGACTCCAAAGAGCACGATAAAACCGACTCCTGCCGAAATACTGAATGGCATTCCCCTTATCCAAAGGGCAAACACGCCACCAATGGCTGCCAAAGGCACTGCCATATAAATCATAAGTGATTGCGAGAACGAACTCAAGGCAAAATAGAGTAATATGAATATTAGGAAAAGTGCGATAGGCACAACAATCATCAATCGGTCTGAAGCACGTTGAAGGTTTTCAAACGAACCTCCGTAGGTTACAAAATAACCAGGCGGTAGTTTCACGTCCGTTTCCAATTTTTGCTGAATTTCCTCAACCATCGATTTTACATCGCGCCCACGAACATTGACCCCTACCGAAATACGACGAGAGGTATTGTCCCTTGAAATCTGCATTGGCCCTGGCTTATAACTGATATCCGCAACTTCCTTTAAGGGCACTTGCGCTCCGTTTGGTAGGTCTATATACAGATTTTTAAGGCTGTTGATGTCTTGTCTAAATTCCTTTGCCAAACGAATGACCACGTCAAAGCGTTTTTCGCCTTCAAAAATCACACTTGCCTTTTCTCCAGCAAATGAAGCACTCACATAATCATTCAGCTTGTCAACGGTTACACCGTATTGTGCCATTTTTGCGCGGTTATAAACCACCGTCATTTGTGGCAAACCGCTTGTAGCTTCCACATTGAGGTCGGCCGCTCCGGGAACGCTTCTGATAACCGCTGCGATTTCCTGTACCTTGTCTGCCAACACATCCAAATCTTCTCCGTACAATTTGATTGCCACGTCCTCACGGACACCCGTTAGCAATTCGTTAAAACGAAGCTCTACAGGTTGCGTAAACACAAAATTTACACCTGGTACTACTGAAATTTTTTCCTGTATTTTTTCTATGAGTTCTTCTTTGCTATCAGCGGAAGTCCATTTACTCTTATCTTTTTCAAGAATGATATAGCTATCGGCAATGTCCATAGGCATTGGGTCTGTTGGTATTTCGGCCACGCCAATCCTTGAAACTACCGTTTTTACCTCTGGAAATTCATTGATTAGATTTTGAAGTTTTTTTGAAGCCTCAATGGATTCTGTAAGACTGCTCCCCGGTTTTATCAAGGCCTGAAACGCAATATCGCCCTCATCAAATTTGGGAATAAATTCGCCGCCCATATTGCTGAAAATAAATCCTGCAATCAATAGCAGTCCAACCGCACCAATAATGACACCAGCCCTAAAGCGAAGTGCGAAATTGAGCAAGGGTACATACGCCCTGTTCAACCCTGACATTATTTTATCACTGAACCTGTCAATTCTGTTTTCAAATTTTGCGAACCAACTGTTCTGATTTCTGGCAGGTTTTAGGAACATTGACGAAATCATTGGTACATACGTAAGACACAGGATAATCGCTCCCAAAACTGCAAATCCGAAAGTAAATGCCATTGGACGGAACATTTTTCCCTCAACACCAGTTAAAAAGAGAATCGGTGTAAAGACAATAAGGATAATCAATTGTCCGAAAAATGCAGAATTCATCATCGTACTTGCTGATTCATAGGCTATTTCATCCATTTCTGGCTGGCCAATGGCCGTTGTGGTTTTCTTCATCCGTTGATGGATGTGAAACACCATACCTTCCACAATGATGACCGCACCATCCACGATGATTCCAAAATCGATTGCTCCCAAGGACATTAAATTTGCCCAGACACCAAATTGTTTCATTAAAATAAATGCAAACAATAACGATAAGGGAATTACAGAAGCTGTTATAAGTCCTCCACGGAAACTTCCCAAGAGCAGTACAAGTACAAAAATTACGATTAGCGAACCTTCAATAAGGTTTTTTTCAACGGTGCTTGTGGTCCTTCCGATAAGTTCACTTCTACTTAAAAACGTATCTATGTAAACGCCTTCCGGCAGGGATTTTTGTATTTCTGCGATGCGCTTCTCTACATTTTCAACTACATTGCCAGGGCTTTCGCCTTTCAGCATCAGTATTTGTCCCCCAACAGTTTCGTGTCCATCTTGTGTAAACGCACCATAGCGCACTTGGTTCCCATAGCCCACTTTTTCAGCGACATCGCGCACTAAAACAGGGCTTCCATTTTGTGTGGTTACAACGGTGTTTTCCAAATCCTCAAGACTACGTGCCAAACCTTCTCCGCGAATGAAATTTGCTTGGTGGTTTTTCTCGATGTAAGCACCTCCCGTATTAGCGTTGTTCACTTTCAGGGCTTCAAAAACCTGATTCATTGTAATGCCAAAACTTTTTAGTTTATCAGGATTTATAGCAACTTCATATTGTTTTACATAGCCTCCAAAAGCATTGACCTCTACCACTCCAGGGACTAATGCCATTTGGCGTTTTACAATCCAGTCCTGTATGGTACGAAGCTCCATTGCATCGTATTTATCTTCGTAGCCCTCTTTTAATTTTAAGGTGTATTGGTAGATTTCGCCCAAACCTGTAGTAATGGGTGCCATAAATGGCGTACCAAAACCCTCGGGAATTTCTCCAGCTACTTCGGTCAATTTCTCTTGCACCAATTGCCGGGGTAGATAAGTACCCGCCTCGTCCTTAAAGACAATGGTAACCACAGACAGCCCAAAACGGGACACCGAACGCAGTTCGATTACGTCAGGAAGGTTTGCCATTGCCAATTCTACCGGATAGGTTACAAATTGCTCAATATCTTCAGTACCTAAATTTGGGGCAACGGTAATAACCTGTACTTGGTTGTTGGTAATATCGGGTACAGAACCCAGATTTATAGTGGCCATAGACCAAATTCCCGTGCCTACCAGTGCCACTATAAAGAGCCCAATAATAAACTTGTTATTAATGGAAAATGAAATGATTTTGTTAATCATAAAAAAAGTATTAATTCAGTTTAAACATCGCAATGCAAAGAGATGCAATGCGTTTATGATGCGACACTTACTTTGAAAAGCATCACGATAGGATATAGCTATCCTAAAAAAAACTGCATTATACTTTAGGGGGTTGGAAAAGCGATTCCAGATATCTGGAAGTGAAGTTTACTTTATGTAAGTTAAACTGTTTTTTCTCTTCAAACTTTAGTCGATTGGTTAAAGCCGAATTGTTGTTCGCAATAATTAATACTAAAGGGTGACAACATTGATGATGGGAATGGACTGGTGTATTCTCCTTATCTGGGTTATTATGATGCCCTTCATTTTTTGCATCATTGTCAATGTAATCTTCAACTACATATTCAAGGAAAGAGTCTCCATAAACTTTATGGTCTTGATAATGGGTAATAATGCTTGAAATTTCTTTAATGGGTCCACAAAAGTCCATATCAATGCTAATTCCCTGAAAAAAGAATAAAATTGACATTGATATGGAAAAGAATATTTTCATAAAGTTTGACAAAGATACAAATTAATCGATGCACAGGTTGTGCAAAAACTACTGTTGTTCTTTATTGACTAATTTTAGTTAACCTTAAATATAGATTTTGCCTCTCTATAAATTCGTTCAAAATTGAGCTTTAATTCATCAGTTGTGAAATGTTGATGAGGATTTGGTATTTCTCTTTGAATCGCTTGTAGTTTAAATTGAACTCTTTTATCCTCGCCATCAGCAAAAGGGCCAACATAATTCGCAGTCTTGGTCGTGGTCACCATCAAAATCGGTTACCGTAACAACTTGGGAATCGTCATTAATCTTTTCTGCATCGCTACAAAGCACAACATTAAGTGCCAAAAAGTAAAAGGATAATATAACTACCAAGAATTTCACATTGCAAATATAGCTGAATTTTTATGCAACTGGGTTGCAAAAAATAATATCACATTATTTTATTAATTGAAGCACTAGAACTCAAATTCTGATTGAAGCATTTCACCAACATCTCATAAAGCTCAGGATGTTTACTCTTAAGTAAATCGGGTCGCTCAAAAAAATACTCTGAAGCTACCGCAAAAAATTCTGCTTGGTTTGTACCACCATATTTACGAATGTCGGAATGATTATCATTAATCGCTTCCATCTCCTTATGTATTAAATTCAGCCAAGGTATTGCATATTGATGCTCTAATAATCGTTCTGGCACACCATCTGTTCTATCATCCAATTTATCAATTAAATGTACGAATTCGTGTATGCCAGTATTGCTTTTATCGGTTGTGTTTTTAAAACCGTGATACAATGCTTTTTTGGATAAAATCATTTGCTTCTCGAAACGTCCATTCCCAACGATACCACCAATATTGCGTGAGTTATCCTTACTGCTAAATTGCATATCTTCATTAAAATTATCTGGATACAATAAAATACCGCTTAAATTGGTGTAGTGCCATTCTTTAAAGCCAAACACAGGTATAACTGCACTTGCCGCAACTAAAATTTTGTCCAATTCTTCCAATTCCAACTGCACACCATCAATATACACCTTACTTAAGAATTGCATCATTCGTTGCTGAAATGCGGCTTGCCTTTCTTTTGGAAGATTACGGTAGTAGAGCACATTATCCATCAACAATTCGTGCCAATGCTCTGGAAATGGCTTCACGCTATGCCGCTTCGCTTTTCGATAAAAATGAATAGCAAACAGAAGAATCACAACCAAAATTAAAATATAGACCATATTAAAACGAGAATATTAATCTACTGCTTCCGCTTTAAAGCCTACTTTTTGCAATGTAGCCTTTACACCTTCTTCGGTAGCGCCATCGCTTTCAATGGTTAAAATTTTATCAGGATTAGAGGTATCCACTTCCCAACTTTCAACACCTTCTTGCTTGTTTAAAAAGGGGGTTACTTTAGAGACGCAACCACCACAATTGATATTTGTTTTAAATTTTAAAGTTTTCATTGTAATTGAATTTATTATTAATCTTAAAGTTTTACTCGTTTCAATCTTAGGCTATTCGCGACTACAGAAACGCTACTGAATGCCATTGCCATTCCTGCTATCATTGGGTCCAATAAGAATCCATTTACGGGATACAAAACGCCTGCTGCAATTGGAATACCAATGAGATTATAAATGAATGCCCAAAATAGATTCTGACGTATGCCCAATACGGTTCTTTTTGATAGTTCCAACGCTTTTGGAATAGATTGCAAATCAGACGTTATCAATGTCATTTTCGCAACGTCCATTGCTATGTCCGAACCTTTGCCCATTGCGATGCTTACATTGGCTTGTGCCAAAGCGTGGGAATCATTGATGCCATCACCAACCATAGCTACTATCTTACCATCAGCTTGCAGTTTTTCCACAAAAGCTGCTTTCTCTGAAGGCATTACTTCCCCTTGGAAATTTGTTATTTCTACTTGTTTTGCGACAGCAGATGCAGTTTTATTATTATCTCCTGTAAGCATATAGACATCAATGCCTCGTTCTTGAAGCGTTGCTATGGCCTTTTTTGAAGTTTGCTTAATCTTGTCCGCAATGGCGAGTATCGCCAGCACTTGTTCATCATTTCCATAGAAAATGACTGTTTTCGCTTGCTCTTCGAGGCTATCTGCTGTTTGCATTAAGGAAGCGTCAATTTGAATATTTTTCTCAAACATTAATTTATGGTTTCCAACATAGTATTTCGACCCATTTTTTGCTTGAGCTTTCACACCCATCCCTGTAATACTTTCAAAAGAAGCAATATCCACTTTTTCAATATTTTCATTTTTTAAGTGGTTGACTACCGCTTCTGCCAAAGGGTGTTCTGATTGTGCTTCTATTGCCAAAAGAATTTGCTTGTATTGATTTTGATTTTCAAGTTTATCCTTCCAAAGTATATCAGTTACTAACGGTTTCCCTTCTGTAATTGTGCCTGTTTTGTCGAGAATGACCGCATTCACTTTATGACCGAGTTCTAAACTCTCGGCATCTTTTATAAGAATATTGTTTTCTGCACCTTTACCAATACCCACCATAATGGCAGTAGGTGTTGCCAAACCTAACGCACAAGGACAGGCTATAACCAATACTGCTACAGATGTCAACAAGGCTTGTGAAAATGCATTATCGCCACCGACAAACATCCAAACGATGAACGTAACGATAGATATCCCCAATACGATGGGAACAAAAATTCCCGCAATCTTATCGACCAATTTTTGCACAGGTGCTTTGCTTCCCTGTGCTTCCTGAACCATTTTTATGATTTGGGAAAGCAGGGTTTCGCCGCCTACCTTTTCTGCTCTGAATTGAAAACTTCCTTTTTGATTGACGGTACCGGCAAATACTTTTTCCGATTTGGATTTTTGGACCGGGACCGGTTCGCCCGTAATCATACTTTCATCTACATACGAACTGCCTTTTGATACTTCACCATCAACTGGGATTTTTTCTCCAGGACGTACCAAGATAGTTTGACCCACTTGGACTTCGGAAATCTGGATTTCCTTTTCTTCGCCATTTTCTATTACCTTCAACGTTTTGGGCTGCAATCCAATCAGTTTTTTAATCGCTGAAGAAGTGTTCGATTTTGCCTTTTCTTCCAAGAGTTTCCCCAAGGAAATAAAGGTTATAATGACAGTAGCCGCCTCATAATAGACGTGAGGCTCGATACCACGGCTCAACCAAAATTCAGGAAAAAAGGTATTGAATATACTAAAAAGGAAAGCAATTCCGGTACTCAAGGCCACCAAGGTATCCATATTCGCCTTACCGTGTTTGGCTTGCTTGAAAGCATTGACAAAAAAGCTACGCCCAAACCAAAACAGAATAGGGAAAGCCAATAGTAAAGAAATCCACTTACCTGGTTCCCATTGCATAAAAAACATTCCTAATACAAAAATTGGAAGCGTAAGAATGGCTGACCAAATAGTGCGATTTTTTATGTCTTGATAGTGCTTTTGCTGTAGTTCTTGTTGTACTTCCGAAGGATTCTCCGCATCAATGATAATATCATAACCCACTTCGCGAAGTGCATTTTGAAGTTGATTAGGACTCAACTCTTTGTCGTACTCTACAAGAACAGAACTATTGGCAAAATTTACGCTTGCATCAAAAACGCCTTCCGTATGTTTTAATACAGATTCAACGCTTGCTGCACACGATGCGCAGGTCATTCCTGTAACCGGGAATGATTCTTTTATTCCTTGTTTATGGCTCTTTTCTTTGGTTTCAAATATGTTAATTGTCTCCATAATCCTATTCTGATTTGACATTTACAAAATTCAGAAAATAGCCTGAAGAACTTGTTATGGAATATGCCGAAAAAGTTGTAGAATTAGTTTATTCACCTTTATTATTTTTTAATCCTATATCCTTTTATTTGAATCACTTCTTCTATTTCATTGACGCTTGTTTTTGTGCTATCAAATTTAATTTCAGAAGTCCCTTTTATGTAAGAAGTATTGATTTCTAGAATTCCATCTAATTTTTTCACTGAATAATTGATATTTTCTTCACAACCAGTACATACCATCCCTTCAATAGAAAGCTTTATAGATTGAATATCTGTTTGGTTTACAATTACAGCATCGTTTCCTATTGATTTGTGAAACAATTGGGGATAATACGAAACCAATGTCATTATGACCACAAACAATGCAACCAACCACACATAGAATTTTGATTTAAAAAATGATGGTTTATCAGTTTCACAGTTGCCACAATAAGCCTTCTTCTTTTTGTAAACTTGATAAAAAGCAAAGCCCAATGACAAGAAAGCAATTGCCAACAAATAAGGTTTTAAGGCAATGAGCCAAGAGAAATACACTGAGCTACCACTAATACCTGCGACACCTGTCAGCAATAGTGGTCCCCAACAGCAAAGCTTTAGGGAAACTGCTGAAAATACAGCAGTCCCCATAGATGCTTTTTTGTTAAATTGAACTATTCCCATCTCTAACAGCTTCCTATTCCTGCATTGGTCAAATCATCTTTTGTTATTGCGATGTTTGTACAGCAGTCTAATAGTTTTCCATTAACAGCAATTGCAGGAACTCTTTTAACTCCATATTCCTTCATTTTTGAAATACAGATTTTACTTTCGCATTGCTCGGATAAGTTATGAAGTATAATTTCGCAGTCTTTTCCTGCTGTCTCTTTTACCAATTGTACCACAGGCTCGCATACTGGACATCCTGCCGTAAAAATTTCGATTTGTCGTTTCATCTTATTTGAAGTTTAAATTATTAATACCACAAAGATGAGAACGGAAGGTAGGGGGTAACCTAATTTTTTTTAGTCTTTTTTTTCGTTGTAGTCTTTTAACCTGTTTTCTATGGTTTGGATTTCTTTCAATTTATCAGTCAAATCAGACAATTCCAAGTTTGGAAATTCACTTTTTAAATATTCAATTTTATCTTCATTGCCGCAGTTTCCAGGGCAAGAGTCAACTGCCTTTACAATTCCAATGGCAAGTGCCTTACGGTATACTTCATCCAACAGCAGGTAATGTGCGTTTTGGATACCTTTGTCAATGGATTTGAATTGAATATTTATTTGTTCAGGGTCTTTTCCTTCATCAAGCATTTTTACAATGCCATTTATCTGGCCACTTAATGTTTTAAGTCTGGTTTTAATATCTGAAATCAAGTCAGATGGTAATTTTTGTGGTTCTTTTTTCATATCAAAAATTTTAACTCGCACAACAACTCAATTTTGAAACATCTTTACCAAATGTAATAGCTGCCAATTTGATACCTTCTCCTAGTGTCAAGTATGGATAAAAACTTTCAGCCAAATCTTTTACTGTTATACCAAACTTAATAGCCATACTTAATTGTTGAATAAGTTCACCACCTTCAGGCGCTATTACTCTTGCACCTATTAATTTATCAGTTTCCGTATTGCGTATTAATTTTATAAACCCTCTGGTATCTTGAGCTGCCAATGCTCTTGGAACGTGAATTAAATCTAATTTAGATACTTCAAAAGGGATACCTAATTTTTCGGCTTCTACTTCATCCATTCCTGCTCCCGCAATTTGAGGGTCTGTAAATACTACCCAAGGTAACGATGTGTAATCAATGTTGTTTTTTGATAATGAAAAGGCATTATTTACTGCTGTATTGCCTTCAGTGGCAGCTGTATAGACAAATGGCGGTGTGTTTGTTACATCTCCTGCGGCATATATATTAGAAACATTGGTTTCCATTCTTTCATTAACAAGAATGTGTCCACTTTTTGTTAAATTAATATCACTATTTTCAAGACCTAATTTGGTGGTATTGGGCTTTGTTCCGGTGGCTACAACAATATGTCCTTTCTCGATGATTTGAGTTGTCGAACCATCAGGACAGTTGCAATGAATGATAGTCTCATTACCTCGTTTTTCGAATTTAAAGGCTCTGAAATTTGGTAAAATCTCAATACCTTCACTTTTCATTTGCTCTACTAAAACATCAGTAATATCACTAGTTTGACTACGTAATGGTCTATCTGTAAATTCTATAATATGCACTTTTACACCCAATCGGCTATAAGCTTGTGCTATTTCTAATCCAATATATCCAGCTCCCATAATGGTTAAGCTTTCAGGTTTTTCTTCTAAATCAAATAAAGAAACATTGGTTAAGTAGCCTACTTCATTTAAGCCTTCAATGTTTGGAATCTTGGTTGTTGCTCCTGTTGCTATAACAATGTTAGTTGCAGTGTATTTATCTTTTCCATCTATAAGAATGGTTTTATTATCTATAAACTCTGCCCAACCTTTATGCATTGTTAAGTTTTTGAAATCACTTACAACATCCATATACTTTTGCTTTTGCAATGCTGCAACCAATGCTTTTTTGTCCTTGATTACTTGCTTAAAATCTATATCAACTCCTTTAGGTTTAATACCTTTAAAATTAGAATGTGTAGCGTGATAGACAGTTTCGGCAGCTCTAATCAAATTTTTAGAAGGTACACAACCAACATTGACACACGTACCTCCAAAATCTAATCCACCATTTACCATTAGTGTCGTAAGCCCTAAACTTTCAGCTTTTATCGCTGCTGAAAATGCAGCAGAACCACCACCTATGATAATTAAATCGTAATCGCTTTTATCGCTTGAACTATCTTTAATAGTAGTACTCTCAAAATTTGAAACAAGAGTAGATTCCTTTTCAATACCTTCAACAACAGAATAATTACCTACATTATTAACCGCATTAATAACATCTTGTTTGCTTATTATATTTGTATCAAAAACAAATTTACCTTCTCCTGTTTCGTGATTTACAGTACTACTTACAATACCGTTCGTCTTATTCATATCTTTTTCGATATGGGATGAACACCCACTACAGGTCATTCCTTCAATGTTTAGATTTATTGTTTTATTACTCATCTTTTACTTTATTTATTACTTTGTAGCCAGTAGAGTTTATAGCCTTTTCAATTTGTTCTTTAGTGGTTTTTGTATTGTCAAATTCCACTTCTGCGCTAGCCTTTTCATATGAAGCATTTACATTAACAATCCCCTCCAATTCATTAACAGCGTGTTTTATGCTTTCTTCACAACCAGCACAAGTCATCCCTTGAACATTAAAGTTTACGGTTTGAATATCTGATTGATTTATAATTACGATTTCTTTTTTATTATTTGGATAAAAGATATGAGCATAATAAGGAAAGCTAATAGAAATGGCTGCAAACAAAGTAATGCCTATTAAAAAGCCTTTGGTTTGATACCATTTCGGTTTTGCATCTACCTCACAACAATCCTCTGCTTTTTTTGGTTTTAAATAATTATACCACGCATAGCCAATTGCTACTATGGCTAAACCAATTAAATAGGGTCTAAAAGGTTCCATCCAAGATAAAGCAGATGCACTTCCGCCAACTCCAGCAATTAAAGCAATTACTGGTGGTATACAACAAGATGATGCTGCTACAGCAGCAAACAAACCTGTATATGCTGCATTTTTTGAAGTTTTTTCTGTTTTCATTTCTTTATAAATTATGCTGTTTTTCTAATTAATTCTATAGATTTAAAAATGCTATTGAATATCTCCGTTTCATCCCTATTTAATGAATAGTAAAGCGTTTGACCATCTCGCCTTGAATTGATTATTCCTGCATCTTTGATTTTACGTATTTGCTGTGAGATTGCAGGCACACTCATTTTTAGAATATCTGCTAAATCACAAGGACATAGTTCGTTTTCTAAATTGAGTAAATAAAGAATTTTCAATCTTACATCGCTTCCGGCAATTGACAAAAGTTTTGTCATTTTTTGAAAACTTCCTTCCATTTTATCCAATGTCTCCATACAGTTTTGTAACTGCTTATGGTTGGCTTCCGCCCTTGTACAGGTTATTTCTAATTTCATAAGTCTATATTAATTACTTTGTCGGACAAATATATAATTAATTACGTATTTAAGCAAATACTTAAATACATAAATCTCAAGCGTTGGGAAAATTTTAGCTCTTTAACGTTTTTAAAGGGGATTACTATTGACGAAAACTAAATGTGTTGCTGGCTTATATCGTTACAATTGTTTTTTAAAACTACAGAACAAGAAATTTTGTGTGGTGTTGAATGGTGTTAAGTGGTCTTCCGTTACACACTGTATTTTATCAAATCCATTTTTCATTTCCATAGTTAATTCATCTTCGTCGTATTGCTTTATTTCAAGTCCGCTACATTTTTTTGGCCCGTTTGACGAAAAGGTTCCTATTACTAAATAACCACTTACACATTTTGTCGCTATTTTAATATATTTTTTTATCTGTTGATCCGTAGTAAGAAAATGAAAAGTTGCCCTGTCGTGCCAAACATCAAAAGACGAATGAGGCTCAAATTCGGTAATGTCGCTTACAATCCAATTAACTTTGTTTGCTTTCTTTCCAAGCCTGTTTTTTGCTTTAGCAATTGCTCTTTCTGAAATGTCTAGTACAGTAATGTTATTAAATCCTTCTTCAAGTAAATGGTCAACAAGTTTACTGTCGCCACCTCCAACATCGATGATTTTTGCGCTTTTATTTAGCCCAAATGAATGAATAAACTCCAGCGAAGTTTTTGGTGTTTCTTGCGTCCAACTCACTTGGTCTGGATTTTTAGTTTCGTAAACTGATTCCCAATGTTTCTTTCTGTCTAATCTCATTTTAATGCCTTTATTCGGCTTTTAAATATATTGATATATAATTTTGATTTTAAGTTATCCCAATTAATAGCAGAGAAAACACTTTAAATCCCATCCAAAAATTTACGGTTTTTGTCAATTGCCTTTTTAAACTGTGAAGGCGTCATCCCAGTTGTTTTTTTAAACTGATTGCTTAAATAGGCCACACTACTATAATTCATTTTAAAGGCTATTTCACTCAAAGTTAATTCGTCGTAAACTAAAAGTTCTTTTATGCGTTCAATTTTTTGGTTAATAATGTATTGCTCAAAGGTGATACTTTCAACCGAAGAAAACAGTGAGCTTAAATATTTATAATCAAGATGAATATTTTCGCTTATATAATCTGCCCATTTAACGTCCAAATCTTCGGAAGAATGATGGATTTTATCCACCACTAAATTTTTCATTTGTTCAATAAGTTGACTTTTACGGTCGTCAATCAAACTAAATCCTGAACTTTGAAGCTTTTTTGACAACGATTCTTTTTCAGATTCATTGAGTATTGAAACCAACTTCACTTCGCCTAGCTTAATGGTATTGTATGTAATGTTCAATTCTTCCAAAATTTGGGAAACTGCCAATATACATCTTGGGCAGACCATATTTTTTATGTGAATTATAGAACTCATTTTTTTAAAACAACTTTAACCCAGCTTTTGAAAGGGAATAATAATATGCGGTAATAACAGCAACTATAAATATGATAATAATGGCTAGTATCCCTATAAGTTTATCTTTTCGGGAAATATCACTCTTAGTTCGATGCTTATTCCTTTCATTTTTTCGTTTTTTTCTTCTACTCTCACTCACTTTTTTTCTTTTTACTTATTTTTCTAATCGTTGGTGATGATGTATACCAAAGTAAAAATCCACTTAATACTGTTATTAAACCCAATAACGAAAATGCCCTTAAAACGGTGGTATTAAAATTATCTCGCCCTTCATAGTCCATTGTATGTGTCATCCACAAAAAATCGAACCAACGCCACGCCCTGTGCCTTACAGTTTGAAATTTTGCATCGGTTACTGAAACGTAGGCCTTTAGAGCCTCATCGGTATCATACGATATCACATAGGCAGGCAATAATTTTTCACGATATTCGTGATGGTCACCCACTTCGTTTATCTTTTGGATATTGGAAACTTTTAAATTCTCCTTCATCTGGTTTTTGGCTATGTACAAGGCTTCTTCTTCAGAAATTGTCTTTTTTGCTTCTCCAGTTCTCGCATTATATAATTGTTGATTGTTTATCCAATAATACGGCTCGTTATTGATATCCCTAATTTCGATATCACGAATGTCTTCATTATTTTTAATAAGTGAAGGGCTAATAAGGTTGTCAAATGCTTTTGGCACATAGTCCATATTACGGAATTGGTCGCCGTGAATGTCATCAATGTTTGTCCAACTAAAGTACATTCCGCTAATCGTCCACATTAGGAATTGAATACCTAAAAAGAGGCCCAAATAACGATGCGCTTTTCTTATTTTTAATGCTGTATGTCTATTGACCATCTTATTGGTTTAATTTGAAAGGAAAGCTAATCGTTACCTTTTCCCAAGCAAGAGAAATAGTACCTTCTGTTTCACTTAACTTATTTACTTTATATTCTAAATGCTCCGTAATTTCATCTGTAATAATTGGTGTCACTTTAAATCGTATTACATCATCTTTTTCGTCATACTCATCTTTTCCGTGTTGGTCCCAATTGGAATTGAAAATTATTGTCCATTCATTTTTTGATGGGATAGTAAAGAATCCATATTTCCCAGCAGGAAGTTCTTGACCATCAATTATTAAATCCTTGTCTGTCTCTATCCACGTTGCCATATGCGCACCTGTTTGCCAGACTTGGTCATATGCCAATAAACCACCAAAAATCATCCTGTCTCTTACTCCAGGTGATGAATAGTCAATATGGATGTGGGCATCCCCTATCATTGCCATCGTTGAAGTATGTGGACTCAACGGTTTTTTTGGTGACTCCGTTGTGGTGTCAGTTTTTGGGCTTTCAGGAGTTGTTTTGGTTTCTTTTATTTCTTGCCTACAGCTTGTAAAAAAGTGCACACAATAAAAGGCCAAAAGAAAAATATTGTCTCATTATGTATTATTTTATATTTCTAGAAGATGAATGCGTTTTGATAATTTTCCAATCACCATCCACTTTCTTTAAGATAGATGTTGCCACTCCTTTTTTCTTTATTGTTCTTGTATTGCCTTTTTCATCTGCTTTAAGAACAATAGTATAAATATAAGTCTCGGTGGTAAAAGCATAGGGCGTATCTACCTTTACATCAATCTCATAATCTGAAAATTCAAATTTTTTGAAATGCCCCAATTCTGGTCCTAAATGATGTTCTATGTAATTCGCATAGGAACCCTCGACCCCTCCAGATTCAAATACTTCAGAATCTTTGGTAAACAATTTGAACGTACCTTCGGTGGTTAAGTTTTGCAGGGCATCCTTATAGGTTTTCATTACTTTAAGAACAGCAACCTTTTCTGTCTCTGCATTTACATTTTGGCCGAACATTTGGCCAGTGGCAAACATAAATAGCATTAGGATTGTTGTTAGTTTTAGTGTTTTCATAATTTTAGTTTTATAATGTTTATTTATTGACGTGTATTCTATTTATGTTGGCTATGCCAAATACGAGAACTAAAAAGCTTAAGAAAACTTCCATCATCACTAAAAGTTTACCCGAAATAGTTAGTGGTACTACATCACCAAACCCAACCGATGAAAAAGTAATTAAGCTGAAATATATAAACTCGAAAAATTGTGGTATAAAGGAGCTATCGAGTGATATAGTGGATTTAAAGTTTTCCGAACTTAAAGTATATAATGCTTGGTAATCGGCTGAAAACGAAAGGACAATCAAAATAATTAATACTGCAAATAATGTAAGAACGTGCGTAAGCTGATGACTTTCGCCTATTATTTTACTTAACTGAATAAATGTGAGCCTGACTATAAAAATCGTTTTTATCAAGGCCATACCAATAATTAACAACTCTAACAAATGGCTATCAGAATCCAAATCTGTCCATAAAGTATAGCTTAACGATAGTGCAATAACCACACTTGCAGTAAGTAGTACTTTTTTAAAAAGTTGTTTGTAAAACCCCGTACTTTCAGATTTTTCTATTTTGTTTTCTTGAGCCATTTTAATTTATTCTCTTAACTGAATAATTGAAGTGTCAACGCACCACCAACTATTAGGATAAGTATTGTATAGACTATATAATTAATCCATTTTTTAACAACTAATTTTTCAGTTGTATGTTTGCAACCATCTTTGCAACAATCTTTCATTATTAATGATTTTATTTAAATAATCATAGACATTAACTAATAGTCCTATATTATTAACTTCATTTTATACCTTTATAATAACAATACGTTCCAATTTTAGTATTTATATAACCTGTTTCCACTACATCCATAAATCCTGATTTTTCCACATATGTAGGCAATTTACCATCCACGTTATCTTTTGTGGTAGCAAAACCATCAAGGATTTGGACGAAATAGAACATAATTCTCATCATTTTGGATCTAGGCTTTCCCCAGTCACCAATGATTAACACTCCATTCGGTTTAAGTATCCTGTGTATCTCATTCAACGAAGATTCTTTAGTTTTTGCATCGAGCTGATGAAATACAAGTGAACTAAAAACTTTATCAAATGCATTATTTTGATATGGAAACTTGCCTCCGTTATATATATCTAACCTAACATCGATACTATTCGCTTTAAATTTCTTCTCTGCAATCCGTTTTACTTTAGGGTCAATATCTAACCCTTTAAACTGTACATTGGAGTTTCGGTTTACACCTAAAATTAAATTCTCACCTGTTCCAAAACCAAATTCAAGTATCTTTTCTCCTTCTAATGGGTTAACGAGGTCAATTAATTTAGTTCTAAACCTCTTTTCCGGCATCGTGATACTAATAGCCAAATCATAAAAATTGGTTAGCCAATTATATCCTAGAGCTGCTATATATGTTTTGCTTTTCATCTTTGAAATTATAGCTGTATTTAGTCTTTTTTATATATTTTTCTTTTCCAAAAACATTAAAATTACAATTCCTTTTTTTTAATATATACTTGGAAATGAGAGTTAACTCTACCATCAATCAAAAATTAGGTTTTCCTCTCATAGCCAAGTACTTTTAACTAAATTCCTCTTTTTCAATTTTTTAATACCTTTAAGGAAAGAGGTTCTTTTTACCAATATTTAAATCTTCTACCTCTTTCCCTATAGGCTGCTATTAATTAGGGTATTACCTATTTTGTGCCTGACAAGGGAAGGAATTAACCACTAACCATCAATATTTTTTCCTTCCCGTGACAGGACTTAATGACTATTAATATTTCCTTAAGACAGGAACCATTCTGTTAACTAATAAACCAGAACGATTCCTAATCTTAAAGAAGGGATTATCTAATTAATAGTCTTTTTTACTTTTCCACACTTGAGCATCTTACTGCCATAATATGGGTTTCTCACTTGATCACTTGTACTCAACCAAGAGCTACCACCATCATACATTGGGCAAAACTGCTCGTACAGAGTGCTTTTTGTACCTGTAATTGCTATCAAATCTGAAATATCCTTACTTAAGGTTTTAAAATGCTCTCTTTGATGACTCATTTCACTTTTTGCAATATGTTCGGCGTGCTCAGTGGCATCTTCAATAATATCAGCTAATTCTTTTTGTTCTTCTGCTGTATATTTTGAAGCATCAAATGCTTTTAGTGAGGCAGCCAATTTAGAGCCTTCCTGGGCTGCCTTTTTGGTGTCATCTGCTACTAAAGCATCTTTTAAGTTGAAGTAATCGTTTAATATTGCTTCTGCTTTTGCATCATTGTTCATATTCATCATTTTACTATGGTCCATTTTCATAGTTGCGTGATCGTGGTTCATTTTTTCTTTTTCTTGTCCATTGGCAAAAGAAAGGGTTAACAATAGCATTGCTGCTATACTCATTTTTAAATTTTTCATTTTCTTATTTTTAATTATTATTGTTTAAATACTATCTTTTAATCGTTCTACCCATTGGATTAGTTCCTGTTTTTCGGCTTCTGAAAAACTTGCCTCTCTGTGAATCAAAGTATAAGAATCCAAAGGCATTTCGTCATTTTCAATCTGTTTGATGATGGATCTTAACTTGCTCTTTTTTCTTCTGTTTGATAACGAATCCCACTCATTGAAATTCAATTCTGCCTTACCTTTTTTGATATGATCTTCCAAAAACCAAGCAATGGGTTGTACTTTATTATACCAAGGATATTGAGTATTGTTACTGTGGCAATCATAGCAGGAAGTTTGCAACTTGCTCTTGATGTGGTCTGGCACAGAGTTGACCAACATAAAATCAGTTTTTGGAACGACATCGCTTTGGTTACGCTCCGTGGGAACAAACTGTATGCCCACAAACGCCACCAATAAAACCACTGCTATGATTTTTGCAAATTTCATCTAATTGATTTCTTTTTGCACCTTACCACAGCTTAACATTTTACTTCCGTAATATGGGTTTTTGATATCTTCACTCATACTCAACCACGCACTTCCACCGTCATACATTGGGCAAAACTGTTGGTATAGGGTGTTTTCAGTTCCTGTTATGGCAATCATATCGGTAATATCCTTGCTCAATATTTTGAAATGTTCCCGTTGATGGTCCATAGCACTCTCGGCAATGTGTTCGGCGTGCTCAATGGCATCCTCAAAAATGTCGTTCAATTCACTTTGTTGTTCAGCCGTATATTTACTGCTGTCAAAAGCTTTTAAAGAAGCGACCAAGGTTTTTCCTGCATCGGCTGCCTTTTTTGTATCATCGGAAACCAAGGCATTTTTCAATTCAAAATAATCTTTAATGATAACTTCTGCTTTGGCATCCTGATTGTTGTTTGACATTATTTTATCTGAATTGCCCATCTCATCATTGCCCATCATTTCATTGTGCTCCGTTTTATCGGTATCGTGGTGGCCATCTGCATTGTTGTGTTCATTTTTGTTCTCTTTACAAGACACTGCCGTTAAGGTTATAAAAGCTATCGCAACTATACCTAAAGTTAATTTCAATTGTTTCATCTTCTTTATTGTTTTTAATTGTTTTACTTGATTTATTTTCCTGTTTTTAATATTAAATTCTTACTTATTATAAAAATGACTAATGGTAATATTGTGAATTGAAGAACCGGTGAAACTCCTGCCTTTAATATTGGTGTTAAGGGCATAGATTCTGAATACAACCAATCACCTCTGTTAATGTGCCAGATTTCTACAAAAGTTGCGCTTATTCCTCCTACCAGCATTAATAATAGGGTGTTAAAAAAACTAAGTTGTTTAATCCAATACACATTTTTGAATACTAGGCTAAAAACAAAGAATAGTAACAAAAGTGTCAACATATCAGTTATTGAAGAAAGAACACACAATGAGATGTGACTTAAATCATATTTAAAGTCTTTATATAATGGTCCGTGAGCCAATTCCCAAATAAGGTTTAATACAAAACCTATTAAAGCTATGGTTAAAATCATCCGTTTGTAGTTTGACTTATCAGTAACTTTCGTATAAAAATAGATATATAGAATACCTACTATCACAAGTGAAAATATTGGGATAATTAATATACCTGGACTTAGTGCTAACATTTATTATATTTTTTTACTTTGCATTATATGTGATTACTAACATTCATCCTACATCAAAGTTTTTCAATAACGTTTTCAAGCATTGCCGTTATTTCATTGGCTACCTCATTCAACTTCTCATTCTCCACTGCCTGCATCGATGCCATTGGGTTTACGGCTGCCACTTCAATGGTTCCCGCTTTTATTTCCTGAACTATGACATTGCAGGGCAACATTGTTCCGATTTTGTCTTCTGCCTGCAAAGCTTTATGAGCATAGGGAGGATTGCAAGCCCCTAGTATTCTATACTTTTTAAAGTCTACGTCTAGTTTTTTCTTTAGGGTTTCTGTTACATCAATTTCGGTTAATATTCCAAATCCTTCTCCTTTCAATCTTTGCGTAACTTTATCGATAACATCTTCAAAAGTTCCATTGACTGTTTTATTAAAATAATATTTCATCTTTTATTTTTTTGAATTAATAACTCGTTTACTTTCTTCATATTCTTCCTTGGTGATTTCACCACTGGCATACCGTCTGTCTAAAATCTCTTCCGGACTTTCTCTCTTGAGGATTTTACTTCCGTTTTTATTTGCATATAGAAGAATCCCCAAGACAATCACTCCTAATACAATAATCCACGTGTACATCATAATTTTATCTATTAATTATTAAAATCTTACCGATAAACCTCCGCCAGCACCATAACGATTATCATAACTGCCCATTAGTGAAAAGTTTCTAGATAACATATATTCTGCACCAGCACTCCAGACTGTTTCAGAAATAAAATCTTTATTTATAGGCAAGTCGTTTACAATACCTAAATCTATTTGGTACTCGTAATAGCCAAAAACAGATAGCTTTGGGAATAACATTATACTTCTTCCTAAAGACACTCTAGGTCGCAACTCATTATCAATTCGGGCATCTAGTGCAAATAAATAAGGTGTTAAATAACGAACACCAACTACTGCGGTTGTTTTAAATTCATCTAAACTTTTTCGTGTTTCGTTTTCTATATTAACCCCTCCAAAAACACGCAGATAATCGTGTAGATATCGTTCATAGGTAAATTCTCCTTCCAAATTTTTGTTCCAACCATACTCAAAAGAAGCATTGAACTGGTTTCTAATGTTTGAAGTAATAAGATTAAACCCTGTGGTGTGTGAAGCGGCATCTACCATTCCCCACGAGTACCATTTATCTGTCTCTTCAATAATTTTAGAAACTGGAAACTCATTCATTCTTGGGTCTCTTGGTGTATCATAAGACACTACTCTTGCCATACCGCCCATCATGTGATAAAGTATGTGACAGTGAAAAAACCAATCGCCATACTCGTCGCCATTATTACCATAAAACTCAATGGTTACCTTTTGCATTGGTGGTACATTTACCGTGTGCTTTAATGGTGAGTACTCTCCATTTTCATTAAGTACTCTAAAGAAATGCCCGTGCAGGTGCATTGGATGGTGCATCATGGTAAGGTTATTGAATGTAATCCGAGTTACCTCCTTGTTGTTTATATTAATTTTATCTGCTTCTGAAAGTGGCACCCCGTTCATACTCCAGATATAACGGTTCATATTTCCGGTAAGATTCAACAATATTTCCTTAACGGGAACATCTTTGTCATAGGTGGTTTCCTTGGGTGACTTCAAATAATCGTAATTGTATTCTGCAAATAGATCCATTCCTTCCATTTTCATCCCAGCCATTGTCTCCATTTTTATGGTGTCTTTTTGCATATTCATTGCCATACCTTTCATTTTCGTATGGTCTATGGACGTTGTGTCTTTTGGTATTTCCATATTCATATCATCCATTTTCATATCTTTCATCATGTCTTGTTGTATGGAATCTTTCTTCATCTCTATGCCTTGCATTTTTGAATGATCCATATTTTTCATATCATCATCTTTCATTTCGGAATTACCCATGTCCATTCCTTGCATCTTATCCATCTGCATCCCATATTCTTCCTTCATTTTATAGCGTTCATCTTTTTTAGGGCGATATTTTAATGCATGTGCACCCATTTTCATGTCCATCTTTGCCATTTTCTGCATCATGCCAATCTTATCTGGCCTTGGAACAATCTCGGCAGGAAGCACGTCGCCAGTTCCAAGAAAGGCTGAAGCCGTACCAGAACCATCCTGTGCCGTAATTCTAAATTCAATTTTTCCTTTTTCTGGAATGGTTACAATAAAATCGTAGGTTTCTGCAATACCAATGAACGTTTTGTTCTTTTTAACAGGCACAACATCAAGACCATCAGCCGAAACTAAAAGTGGGTCTCCTCCTCCAAAAGTCATCCAAAAAGAGGTAGAAGCCCCTCCATCTATAATCCTTAATCTAACTTTCTCACCGGGTTTAAATTCAGGATACTCAATACTTTCTTCGCCGTTAATTAAAAAGGCAGGATAATACACATCGGCTATATCGGCACCTTCCATGCGCTGTCTCCAAAAATTTAATTGAGCTCCCAAGGCACCTCGTTTAATTACTCGGTTCAATGGGGTAGCCGTTCCTTTTCTAATGCCGTACCATTCATTGCCTCGTTTAAGATTGCGAAGTACATTCATTGGTTTTTCGTTGGTCCAATCAGACAACATTAAAACCAGTTCTTTGTCATACTCCAATATTTGTTCTTTTGGATGAATGACTATAGAACCATACACCCCACTTTGTTCTTGCAACATGGTGTGGGAATGGTACCAATAGGTTCCTGATTGTTTTATAGGAAATTCGTATTTCTGTGTATGCCCAGGTTCTATGGGTGGTGTTGTTAAATAGGGTACGCCATCATAAAAATTAGGTAATAACAAACCATGCCAATGCACAGAAGTTTCTTCGCTCATTTCATTTTTTACGTAAATAACCGCGTATTCTCCTTCCGTGAATTCTAAGGTTGGCCCTGGGATAGTTCCGTTAACGGTCATTCCCATAACATTTTTTCCTGCTTTGTTTACAGTAGCTTCACGCAAAGTAATAGTGTACTCTCTTGCTGGAAGATTATTTATATTGCCTTCTTTTACTTGCAATTCTTGTGCAAAAACTCCCGTATTTATTGCAACTAGAAATAATAATATTATTTTAGTTTTCATTTTAGTTTTTATTTTAATTCTTTTGAAACCTCTCCGCAAGTCAGCATCGATTTTCCGTAATACGGATTTCTCACTTCTTTTGTTGTACTCAGCCAATCGGCTCCCTTATTGTTGTTCGCCATTGGGCAGTGCATCACATATAACGATTTGTTATAAGGACTAAATGTCTTTTCCAAATCAATCATAGTGCTGGATACCTGTTGGAAAGGTTTTCGAATGTCTTCCAGCGTTTTGAAATGCTGAACATGTTGAAGCGTATTTTTTAAATCACTACTCAACCCCATCCAAACATTGTGCGATTCTCCAGTGAACAAGGACATGTTAACACCTTCCAAAGTCTTTAATATTTTTGCTCCTGCCGTTTTTGCGCCTTCAATATCATCTTTGGTTAGAGCCTCTTTCATATCAATGTAATTTGTAAAAAGAGGTTGAAGCGCATCTTTTGCATTCTGCCCAATTGTTATTTTTTTTAGAACTGATTTTTTAGACTCCACTTTAGAATTAGGAGTGTCACCCATATTCATACCCCCATGATTATGCCCCGTCATTGCCGGCCCTCCTTCTGGGTTCATCATACTAGGCTTACCCGCTAATTGTGCTGCGGCATCAATACTGAATGTTCCGTTAATGGCTATTTCGTCCCCCTCGTCCAAGCCTTTGTTTACCACGAAACCATCCCCCAAACCGGGTCCTAAAGTTACTTCGCGCATCATAAAATTCACACCTTTTGCAGATGTATTCTTAACATATACTACAGAACGCTGTCCTGTCCACATCACAGCAGTTTTGGGAACTACGATAGCATCTGATTTTATCGGTAATTTCGCTTCCACCGTGCCAGAAACGAACATTTCAGGTTTAAGTTTTAAACCCTTGTTATTGATTTCTACTCTGGCCTTTGCTACCCTTGTCATGGGATTGATTACTGGGTCAATATAAGAAATGCGACCTTTGAAGGTTTCCCCTGGTAAAGAAGGGATAGTGAAACTTACCTCATCACCCTTTTTTACCCAAGCCATATCCGATTCATAGACATCGAATAACACCCATACATTATAAAGATTTGCAATTTGATATAATGCTTTGCCCTTGTTGACATAGTCGCCAAGGTTTACCATTTTTTCGATTACATAGCCCGAAACATCGGCATGTATGGGTAGTTCTTCTTTAACAACACCAGATTCGAGGATTTGTGCGATTTGCTTATCAGATAGTTTCCAGTTTTTTAATTTTTCCTTTGCGGCATCAAAAAGCTGTGGCTGGGTCTCAACAATCTTTCTCGCTTCAAAAAGCTCTTCCTGGGCGTTTACCAAATCTGGGGAGTAAATGGAAGCAATCACCTGTCCTTGGCTTACATTCTCACCTGTAAAATTAACCATGAGCCTTTCTATACGACCAGGTATATGGGATGACTGGGAATATACAGATCGCTCATCGGCTTCAACCTTGCCGTTTAATTTAAGCAACTTTATGGGCTTGGTTTTACCCACTACGGCTGTTGAAACGTTGGCAAGCTGCATGGCTGTTGGCGACATGCTTATGGCCATGGGATCTAATTCTGAATCATTATCGTCTCCCAAAGGAATTAACTCCATCCCACAGATGGGGCAGTCACCTGGTTCATTTTGTCTTATCTGTGGGTGCATGGAACAGGTCCATATGTTTTCTCCTGCTATTTCTTCTTCCGAATGTTGATGCTCATCTTTTTTGTTGTTTTCTGAACCTCCAAACAATAACCACCCGAACAACAATCCCAAAATTAGGGTAGATGCGGCCACTTTTATGATTTTTTTTGTTTCTGTTTTCATCTGTATAAAATTTTTAATTTTTTGAAAATTAATGTCTTAAAAATTTTAAGACATTCAGTAATTCGCAAAAATTTTATTCATCCCGATAGGTAAATCTGTCGATGAAAAAATTTATGCTCATTTCATTTGTTTATTTTTTTGCTGTGATATAATTTAATTTAGCCAATGCTATTTTATATTGTTTCAATGCGGTTATTTTTAGTTTATCGTACGTTAGCAATTGTTGCTGCATTCTCAATACCTCTTCGAAGTCCTTTCCGGAATTCCCATAGGACGTAAACAACAGATTAAGTGCCTGTTCCGACTCTGTTATTTGTTCATCGAAAAGGGATACCAACGCGGTTTGTTGTTCAATATCAAAAAAGGCCATTTCGTAATTTGATAGTAATGAATTGGTCATTTCTGTCTTTTGTAGCGAATAACTTTCCTGCATTAATTGCGCTTCCTTTACGGCTGCCTTATACTTTTTCCTAAAAATAGGCAGGCTTAGGGTTACCATTGGCATTAATACATCCTTGCCATTGTCGGGCACAACCATATCGGTACGTTTATCTACCATTACATAGTCCAACCCAAGGCCGATTTTTGGGAAACCTTGTTTAATAGCCGCCCGTTCAGAGGCCTCTACAGCCTTTACCTTCAATTCCAAAGAATTTAAGAGTGGATGATCTACCAAAAGGGAATCTTTACCATTATCAAAGGACAACATGTCAATTTCAAGGGTTTCAGAAATAGATACCGGTTCAAATTCACCACGGTTTAATAATTTATTGAAAGTTGTTAAAAGAGGGCGTTCCTTTTTTTTCAGTATTTCCAGATTTGTCTGTGATTCCTTTAAAAAAATATCTACTCTTAGGACATCCACCAAAGTTCCTACGCCATTTTTGAATTTTGAATTGGAAATGGTCTTATAGGATTCCAAAATAGCAATGTTTCTTTCTTCAATTTTTATCCATTCTTGGAGTTCATATAATGGGTAATAGGCCGCAGAAACCTCAAAGTACAGTTTGTTCCTGGCATCCAAAAAGGATTGATACTTGGCTTCTGCCATAAGTGCTGCGGCATCACCTTGTGCTTTTAAAGTTCCAAACCAAGGGAACATTTGGGTCAATGAAAACCTAGCTTTTTGTGGTCCAACCCTAGTTTCCACCGGTGAAACAAAATATCCAAAAGAAAGCGAAGGATCTGGCAAGGTGCTTACCTGCGGTACTTTTTGCAATACCGCTTCAAACTCCTTGTACTGCGAAAGCAATCCCGGATTGTTTTCTGCCGCTATCTTAAAGTATTCCTCTAAAGTCTGGCTATATGATCCCATACTTATTAAGACAAGTATTATTGTGAATACATTTTTCATTTTATTGTATTTTTTTCAATTTCTTATTTTGATTTTTAATCACCGTTTCCCTCCAATATGCCTGTAATACAGGTACTACAAACATGGTCATGATTTGAATGGTCATCCCCCCAAAGGTCGGTATGGCCATAGGAATCATTACATCTGCGCCTTTACCTGTTGAAGTTAGCACGGGTAAAAGTGCGATAATGGCTACAGCTGCCGTCATCATCGCGGGACGGACCCTTTTCTTTCCGGCCTCCAGGACTGCCGCCCTTACATCAGGAATGGTTTGTGGGTTCTTTTCCTCAAAAACCTGATGGATGTAGGTGCCCATAATCACACCGTCATCGGTCGCAATTCCGAACAGTGCGATAAAACCAACCCATACTGCAACACTTAAATTTATGGTATGCATTTGAAACAGGTCACGCATATTTACACCAGATATGGCGAAATTCATGAACCAATCCTGACTGTAAAGCCACAGCATGATAAATCCTCCAGCGAAGGCAACAAACACCCCGGAAAAATGGATAGATGAGGCAATGACCGTCTTGAACTGAAAAAACAGCAGCAAGAAAATAACAATTAAACTGATCGGTATAACAATGGACAATCTTTTCACTGCCCTGATCTGATTTTCATAACTACCAGAAAATTTGTAGCTTATTCCCGAGGGAACCGTTAGTTCTCCTGCATCAATTCTTTTTTGAATGGCTTCTTGCGCATAGTTCACAACATCGACCTCGGCAAAGCCATCGCGTTTATCAAAAAGAACATAGCCCACCAAAAAGGTGTTTTCACTTTTGATGGCTTGTGGACCTCTTACATATTCAAAATCAACTACTTGTGATAGTGGAATTTGAGCTCCTACTGGGGTGGGAATCAATATCTTACTTAAAGACTCTGGATCATCCCTTAATTCCCTTGGATAACGCACCCTTACAGGAAACCGTTCCCTACCTTCGACTGTAGAGGTAACTTTCATACCTCCAATGGCGGTTTCAATGCTTTGCTGTACATCTTCAACATTTAAACCGTACCTCGATATCTCATCCCTGTTTATATTAAGGTGCAAATAGGGTTTTCCGACAATACGGTCAGCAAATACAGCTTCTGCTTTTACTGAAGGAACTTCTTTTAAAATACCTTCCAGTTGCATTCCAAATTCTTCTATCGTTTTTAAATCCGGCCCAAATACCTTAATCCCCATAGGGGCCCGCATTCCTGTTTGCAACATTACCAAACGGGTCTCAATGGGTTGTAACTTGGGAGCCGATGTGATACCGGGAATTTTTGTGACCTTAACAATTTCGTCCCAAATATCGTTCGGTGATTTAATCTGTGGCCTCCAGTTGCGGAAAAATTCGCCATTGTCGTCCACTATCAAATCTTTTTTGGTAATTCCCAGTTTTAAGGCTTCCTCATTGGTCAGGGTATCTTTTTGCCTGGTAACAAACCTATCTTCCTTATCCACTTTAAAATGGACCCTATGACCTTCTTCATCTAAAATAAATTCAGGCTTATAATTGATGATATTCTCATACATGGAAATAGGTGCCGGATCTAGTGCCGATTCTACCCTACCTAACTTACCCACGACCAATTCTACTTCGGGGATATTTCCCAAAAGCATATCCAATTGTCCAACTATATTTCTGTTATATTCTACCCCTGAATGCGGCATGGAAGTAGGCATCAATAGGAACGACCCTTCGTTGAGGGATGGCATAAACTCCGACCCAATACCTGGAAATCTATTTGAAGCTGCCTGCCAACCGGAGGTTTGCCGAACGCTTTTCCATCCTACGGATTCAAGGCCTTTGGCAACAATTCCGAAAGTACTGTCGAAGCCGATCCAGACCAAAACCCCGAAAAACAGCGTCACAAAAGGTATTAGCATAAATTTTCCTTTGTTCTGCAAACACCATCGTAATACCGGGGTATAGAAATGTACAATAGCCAATAACGCCGCCAAAATAATCCCGATCAAGAACAGCACAAAGAAGTAGTTGATAATAATGCCATTTTGAGGACCTAAAGGCATCCACTCCTCTGTAAGGAAAAAAGAAGCGATGAAAATCGTTAGTCCTAAATTGATATAATTGGGGTACAATTTATATTTCTCTGGCCATTTAGGCTCCAATAAATTATTCAATCCGATTAGTGTTATAACCAACGGCAGCCACATATGGGCATAAATAGCAAAAACAATACCTGCAACAATCAATGATATAGACCAAAAACGGCGTACGCGTTTCTTATCATAATTCACTCCCATTACAAAATGGGCCAGTGCTGGCAATACAATAATACCTAAAACAAAGGCACTTAACAACGCAAAAGTCTTGGTAAACGCTAAAGGCCTGAATAATTTTCCTTCGGCCGATTGCATGGCAAAAACAGGCACGAAACTTACAACCGTAGTAGCCAATGCGGTAGTAATGGCTGAAGCTACTTCTACAGTTGCTTTATAAATTACCTGCATGAGTTCTTTCCCCTTAACGCCATGGTTCTCTGGCATTTCCAGGTGCCTAATGATATTTTCGACAAATACGATTCCCACATCCACCATAACACCAATAGCAATGGCAATACCTGAAAGAGCAACTACATTGGCATCGACACCAGCATATTGCATGACGATAAAGGTCATCAACACCCCAACGGGCAACAGGCTTGAAATAATAATGGAAGCCCTTAAATTGAGGACCAGTACCAATACAACAATGATACTGATTAAAATCTCATGGGATAAGGCATTTTCGAGCGTGCCTATGGTTTCATGGATTAACTGGGTACGGTCATAAAACGGCACAACAGTCAATTGGCTTTCTACACCATTGGCCAAGGTCTTTTTAGG
>NZMG01000019.1 GCA_002694465.1 Flavobacteriaceae bacterium
TGCGGATATAAATCCATTGCCTACACCCTATACAGTTTTACCTCCTTCGGTTCAAATTTTTATACGGTTTGAAAATAATACAGATCCCACTTGTTTTGATACCACTCAAAACTTCACCATATTTTTATATTCCCCTCCAAATGTGCCACCGCCACCTCCCTTAATTTTATGCGACGACGACAATGATGGGTTTATGGAGTTTGATTTAAGTATGGCTGATGATGATTTAACGGGTGGCGATCCTGATTTGGTAGTGACCTACCACGGTACGATGTTAGATGCCGAGAATGGGATATTGCCCATAGGTCCTTTGTATACGAATGATAATCCTTGGAACGACAATGTATGGGCTAGGATAGAGAGTTTAAGCAGCAGTTGTTATTCGGTAGTAGAGCTGTTGTTGGAGGTTAGGTTTAGTCCTGTAGCTACGGAGCCTTCGGGCCCTTTGCGATTGTGTGATGATGCAGTAGCCGATGGATTTACGAGTTTTGATTTAACGGTAGTAGCCGCGGAGGTATTGGGTAGTTTGGATCCCTTGGAGTTTGATCTGTACTATTATGAAGACGAGTTGGATGCGATAGCCGCTGGGGATGTTGCCTTGACAGCTCCGGATTTTTCGCAGGCGATACCAGACCCTACAGATTACATCAATACGTCGAACCCCCAGACGATTTATATTTTGGTGGTGGGTAACGGCAATAGTATAGACCCAAACAATGGTGCCAATGGTTGTTACGATATTGTTCCCTTGGAGCTTATTGTGGATCCTTTACCTCCTAATTTAGGTCCTTTTGAGATGTATTTGTGTGATGATGAATTAAACGGTAGCACACCTACCGATGAGATAAGCACCTTTGATTTAACTTCACAGGATATTGTTCTTACGGGTGGCGATCCAGATTTGGTAGTGACGTGGTATGCGACCCCTGGTGACGAGGTAGCGGACAATCCTATTGCTGACCCTACGATGTACCAGAATGTGATGACCCCCGAGACGGTTGTTGCAAGGATAGAGAGCCAGTATGGCTGTCGCACCGTGGTAACGATGACCATTACGGTACTTCCCAACCCTTCTCCCAATATGTCACCGGACCCTCTTGAGCTTTGTGACAATGAGGACACTACGGGTGATTTTGACAATGGTATATCGAGTGGATTTGATTTGACCCAGCGCGATACAGAGATTATCGATGGTGATCCCAATGTATCGGTATTATATTATGAGACCTTGGCAGAAGCCCAGGCGGGATTACCAGGGACAGAGCTTCTAAGTCCTTATACAAACATTGTTCCGGGGAACCAGATTGTGTACGCACGTGTGACGCGTGATGCTCCTCCTGCGATTTTGCCTTGTTATACGGTAGTGGAGTTGGAGTTAATAGTGATAGCCTTACCCGATGCGCCAACGGAAGAATTTATTGATCCTATGTTTGAGTGTGATGATGATGGAGATGGTCAGGCGTTGTTTGATTTAACACAGAACGATCCTTATGTGTTGGGTGTTCAGGACCCAAATGATTATGTTCTGCCTATCACGTATTATACTTCATTGGCCGATGCACAGGCGCCTATCAATGCGATTGCTCCGGCCGATTCCTTTTTAAGTGGTGGTCAGACCATATGGGTACGTTTGGAGAGTTTGGTTACGGGTTGTGCAAGGATTAGTTCTTTTGAGCTTGAGGTCGGGGCTTTCCCTTCCATAGGTACGGGAGATGATCTGTATTTGTGTGATGATGAGATAGGGGGCAGTACCACTACGGACGGTTTATCGACCTTTGATTTAACGCAGAACACCTCGGTGATCGATATGGGCAATCCCGATTTAACGGTGACCTATTATGCCACTGCTAGTGACCAGGCCAATGATATTCCTATTGCCACTCCTTCGGCGTATCAAAATATCATAACACCACAGCAAGAGATATTTGTGACGGTAGTAAGTGGAGAGAGTTGTCCAGCATATACGAGTTTTTTCATTAATGTAGAGTCCAATCCTAGTGCTCCGGAGCCTACCCCTTTGGTAGCGTGTGATGAGGACAACGATGGGTTTTACGATAATTTTATGCTTACAGACAAGGATGCTGAGATTGCCAATGGGGAGCCTGTGAGTGTTGTTTACTACGGTTCTTTGTTGGATGCACAGACGGCAGATCCTGGGGATCAATTGTTGAGTCCCTATACCAATATTGTTCCATTTTCCCAGATTATTTATGCACGAGTGACCAATGATGTTCCTCCGGGAGTCAATGCCTGTTATACCATTGTAGCGTTAGAATTGCGGGTGGAGTTGTTACCCTCTGTGCCGGATGCCTCGACTTTTATCAATCCCATGTTTAGGTGTGACGATGATGGAGATGGTTTTGCGGAGTTTAACTTAGAGGCCAATACGGCACCAGCTTTGGCGGGCAATGATCCTACGCTTTACGGTGTGAGTTATCACGAGAGTTTATCGGATGCTCAGGCAGGTATTAATGCTATAGTCAATCCTAGCACCTATGTAAACATAGTGACTCCCGAGCAAGATGTTTGGGTTCGTGTAGAAGATTTATCTACGGGTTGTGGACGAGTGACGGAGTTTACCTTACGGGTAGATCCATTACCGTTATTAGGTACAGGTCCTTTTGAGATGGTGGCGTGTGATGACCAGGAAAATGGTAGTACGTTTAATGACCAGATAAGCACTTTTGATTTAACGTTGAACGATGATGCCATTACCCAGGGCAATGGCAGTTGGTCTGTGTTTTATTATGCGAGTTTGGATGATCAGAACAACAATGTTCCCATAGTGGATCCTACGGCGTATCAGAATACGGTCAATCCACAGGATATTTATGTAAGTGTTTTTACTCAGGCAGATTGTGAGTCTCGTACCAATGTGACCCTTCGTGTACTTCCCAATCCTAGTCCTGCAGAGCCAACGGCGCTTCGTGTATGTGATGGTAGTGGTGGTGCTCCCGATGATGAAGATTACAGGGATGGCATTAGTATTTTTGATTTAACCTTGAAGGATAACGAGATTCGTGATGGTGAGCCCAACATCAATATATTCTATTACGACACATTGGATGCTGCCGAGGCGGGTGTTGTGGGTACTGAGCTTATAAGTCCATACATTAACACGGTGCCTAATAGCCAGGTGGTCTATGCGCGTGTGACCAAGGACGTTCCCCCAGGGGAGTTGCCTTGTTATACGATAGTTCCTTTGGAGCTTATTGTAGATCCTCTTCCGGAGGATACCTTTGAGATAGCAGATGTTGAGAACTGTCAGGTACCTTTTACGGGCCAGGCGTTTATAATATTGAATACCAAGGATGCAGAGATACTTTCATTCCAGGATCCCAACCATACCTATGAAGTGACGTACTATGAGACCTTAGCCGATGCGCAGGGTAATATCAACACGATAGCATCAGACACGCCGTATCCTTATAATACAGTTGCGACGACCGTTTATGTAGGGATATTGAATCAAGAGACCCAGTGTTATGTGGCTAGTATGGAAGATCCCGATACAGAGGAAGTAAGTTTAAGTTTTGATTTAATAGTGAAGGAAGGCGCTACGGCCACTGAGCCAGCCCAGGCGTATGTTATTTGTGACAATCGGGCCCCTAGTGATGGCTATGGGGACTTCACCCTTATAGTAGATGCCAACAATCCAACAGAGTTGGACGGCCAGGCAGCGGCCTTGGCAGAGGAGATATTGAATGGGCAGGATCCAAGTCAGTTTATCCTTACCTATCACGGTAGTGAGGCAGATGCTGAGTTGGGCATTAATCCGCTTCCAAATATATATACGAATATTGTGAACCCTCAGGAGATTTACGCTAGGGTGACCAATACGATAGACCCAGAGGATGAGCGTGCTTGTTATGCTGTGACCCCAGTGATATTGAAGGTAGAGCAACTGCCACCTTTCTTATTGGAGGAGAGCTACAGGCTTTGTGTGGATGCCAATGGGAATCCAATAGAGGAGGAATCTGGTGCAGCCTCTCCGCCGTTATTGGATACGGGTCTAGACCCTCAGTTCTACACTTTTGTGTGGTCATTTGACGGGCAGATTTTACCCAATGAGATAGGTCCTTCGTTGTTAGCGCTAAGCGGAGGGAGCTATAGTGTTTTGGTGACGGAGTTATCGACGGGCTGTCAGGCGGAGGCGGTAACTACGGTGGTGATCTCATCCCCACCTTTGGTATACAGTGCCGAGGTGACCAGTGGGGCCTTTGCCGATGAGCATACCATTGTGGTGAGTGTAGAATCGGGTAGTGGCCAGTGGATATACCAATTGGATGGTGGACCTTATCAGGATAGTGACACCTTTACGGGAGTGGATCCCGGGACGCATATCATCACCATAAGCGATGCTCATGGATGCGGTAGTGTGACCCTAGAGGTAGGGGTAGTGGACTATCCACAGTTTATGACCCCCAATGGCGATGGATATCACGACACGTGGAACATAATTGGCATTGCACAGTACGATCCTATGGCAAAGATTTATATCTTTGACAGGTATGGGAAACTGCTCAAGCAGATAAGTCCTAGTGGAGCAGGATGGGATGGTACCTATAATGGGTCACCACTACCATCGAGCGATTACTGGTTTAGGGTAGAGTACAAAGAGGACGAAACTAACAAAACCTTTACAGGGCATTTTACCCTAAAGAGGTAAAGATTATAAGATAACATTAACAACAAATAGCCCCCGATCTGGGGGCTGTTTGTTTATATAGCTAAGTGTTTTAAATGATATGAAATGCGCTTTAACATGCATTGATATAACATTTTCATAAAAATTTCTTAATTTTCGCCCAAGAACCTAATTGCTATGAAAAGATTTTACCCCACATTTTTACTTATTTTTTGTACATTAATTTTTGTTAATAATTCTTTTGGTCAAGGACCTGGAAGCCTTTTTGTAGATGCTGGGCCAGATCAAGTAATAGATTGTGCTACTGGAGGATGTACGGATATTACCGCAACTTTTTTGCAAACGTTTGATACATCTGGACTTAATTATAACGTTAATTCAATTACCTACAACCCTCCTTTTCCATTTAATGGTTTAGCCAATTCATTAAATCCAAATATTGATGATGCTTGGTCCCCAGTTGATAACTTGCCCTTTGATTTTTGTTTTTTCGGAGATTTAGAAACTGAA
>NZMG01000020.1 GCA_002694465.1 Flavobacteriaceae bacterium
AACATATAAGCACGGGGGCTAACTATGTGGCTCTTGTCTGCTAAGAAATTGGTAAAGAAAGTTGCCGCATGGTGTATACAACATTGGCGCTGGCTTGTTTTGCTGGTAGCATTTTTGATTACATATATTCTTGGTGGTAGAAAAAACCGATCCCTACTGTTGCAAGCAAAATTAGCTAAGGACCAATATAAGTCTGAAGTGAACATTATTGAGACCGCTCACAAGAAAGAGGTTGAAGGACGCAAGAAAGCGCACAAGAAACACAATTCAGCCATAGAGAGCGTGGCCAGAACCAGAGAAAAGAAATCCGAAGCTCTGAGCGGTAAAAAACTAAAACTAGTTAACGAGATGACAGATGATGATGTCCAAGCTTGGCTAGATAATAATAACTTTGAGGAAAAATGATTATTTTTTTATTGTCTTTGGCTTTAGCCGAAGGGCCGACATATTCCTTTCTCAATGAAGGAGAACCAGCCCCATTTAAGGGAGTTTTGCTTAATGATATCGCGATGAAAGAGATGGTCGTCGAGGACAAGCTTAAAGTAGAATCTTGTCAAATTGAAATTGATTATCATGTTGGTAGAGCGAATGCCGAAAAGCAATTACAATATGATTTATTAAAGGCTGAAACAACCGCTGAAATAGATAAAATGAATGATTTTATTCTACTTAGAGACAATAGAATAGCTGATTTAGAAAAACAAGTCAAACCACAGAGGCCATTTTGGTGGATGTTTGGCGGTTTTGTCTTAGGAACAACCAGTGCCATAGCTACATTCTATTCTGTCAAGGATTAACGAGGAGTAAATGAGTAAAAATAAAGACCCCAACTATGTTGTTAAAGTTGAGAAAGCAATCGCCGACAAATATGGTCAAGAAGCCATTCAAAACCCAAAAGCAAACTGGTCAGATGAAAAGGAAAAAGAATACCTTTCTCAATTGAAGGAAATATATTACAATGAAGGCGATACTGCGTTTGTTGAGGAAGAGCAAGTTAATGGCGTTTTTATCCCCAAAAAACTACTTAATAGAGAATCGAATCGCTCTTGTCCCGTTTGCAAGACTTATTCGTTTAAGTCAAATGATGATGTCTATATGACAAAGTTTGATTGTTGCGAAAAGTGCTACATTCAGTGGGTTGAAGGTCGCGAGGAGAGATGGTTAAAAGGATGGAGACCAAATAATGGCTAACTCAAACACACTAGAAATTATTCAAGGACTTGCGCAGGCAGCGTCCAATGTTTACGATGGCACCCACGATGAAAGGTTTAGCCTTGATGGGCAAGTTCGTAAAATTGGCTTGCGCCGTGAAGAGGGTTGCCCAATCATGGATAGTCGCGTTATGGATGGCTTCTCTGTCAAATTTATTGGCAACAAGATTTGTATTAAATACCAATCTGATATTAAGTTATCTGAAGTTCATGGCGGAGGGTTTGAAAATAAAATCAATAGCATGATCAATGAAATTAAAAAGTTTTTACAGAGAGAATACAAAGTGATCACTGGCAACTCCGTTACACTCACTAAAGAAGGAGATTCACAGATTCTTGTGCAATCTGTATCTCGTGTGCGTTCCTTTGTCCAAGCCTTTCAGCATTATAACATTTCCGGCATTAAGCAGGACCCTGATGCTGGTGGCTCTGAAAACAGGACCGTTGATCAAGCGATAAGGGATTTCCTTGAGCTAAACTCTAATAAGAGACCCAAGAACGATACAAGAAAAGGCTAAATGTCCTTCAAACTTTCAAAGAAAGATATTGTAAAGGAGATCATAAAGTCAGGTAAGGATCCAGCATATTTTATTAATAATTATTGTAGGATCGCTCACCCCATGAAGGGGCTTATCTCTTTTAAGACATACCCGTATCAGGATGATCTATTAAGAGACTTTAACGATTTTCGCTTCAATGTAATATTAAAAGCCCGACAATTGGGAATATCCACAATAACGGCTGCCTATTGCGTTTGGCTTATGTTGTTCCATAGGGACAAGAATGTTCTTGTAATAGCAACTAAATACGCAACTGCCGCCAATCTTGTCAAAAAGGTCAAACATATAATGAAGAACCTGCCGGAATGGCTGATTGTGTCTGAAATTGTTATAGACAATCGTACATCCTTTGAGTTATCAAATGGCTCCGGAATCAAGCCAGCCTCCACGTCTGGGGACGCTGGTCGTTCGGAAGCTTTATCGCTGCTTGTTATAGATGAGGCTGCGCATATTGAAGGACTACAAGAACTCTGGACTGGTCTTTATCCCACACTGTCAACTGGTGGGCGATGTATTGCCTTGTCAACTCCTAACGGGGTTGGAAACTGGTTTCACAAAACATATGTTGACGCTGAGGTAGGAGAAAATGATTTTCATCCTGTTAATCTGCCTTGGGATGTTCATCCTGAGCGAGATCAAAAGTGGTTTGAGAAAGAGACCAAAAACATGTCCCGTAGGCAAATTGCTCAAGAGTTAGAGTGCAACTTTAATACGTCTGGGGAAACAGTTGTACATCCAGATGATTTAGCATGGCTAAATAATTTACATAAAGAACCAGCGTACCGCGTTGGTTACGATAGAAACTTTTGGATTTGGGAGAAATACCAAGAAGGTTCAGACTATTTAATGGTAGCTGATGTCGCTCGTGGAGACGGTGCCGACAATTCTGTATTTCACATCATAAAGTTAAACACAATGGAGATTGTTGCTGAATATCAAGGTAAGCCAAATCTTGATATGTACTCACAAATGCTGCATTCCGCAGCAACAGAATATGGCAAATGCTTATTAGTTGTTGAGAATAATGGCATAGGCATTTCAGTTCTTGAAAAGCTAATATCAATGGGATATGAGAATCTTTACTACTCCATTAAGTCAACCCATGAATTTATTGAAGCTTCGGTAGCTGAGACAAATGAAAAAGCTGTTCCCGGGTTTACAACTTCTACCAAGACAAGGCCGCTAATAGTGGCAAAACTAGAGGAATTCATCAGAAACAAATTAATTACGATCTATTCTCAAAGAACATTTAACGAATTTAAGACTTTTATCTGGAATAATGGCAAGCCGCAAGCTATGAGGTCTTATCATGATGATTTAATTATGGCACTTGCTATTGGGTGTTGGGTTAGAGACACGGCTTTACAAGTAAACCAGCGAGATGTAGAATACAAAAAAGCAATTCTTGATTCTATGTATATTAAAACAAATAAAATCAACACTGCTATTAAGGGAATGGATGGTTACGAACAGGATTTTAACAAAAAATATTCAAAAGAAATGCAATTGACAAAAGATTTCGCTTGGATTTTCAAAGGATGATAAATGGCTAAAAATAGAAAAAACCCGTATAATGATCAATCAAACCTCTTTAAGTCTCTAACAAGACTGTTTTCTGGTCCGATTGTTCAAAGAAGAACGCAAACAGGGCGACAACTGAGGCGCAGGCATCTTGATATTTATGCAAACCGCTTCAGATCAGCTACCGGAAAGCAGTTCAAAAAAGCTGAATATAACCCGATGAATGTGTTAACTGCTAATATGATTTCTAATAGAAATCGAGCGGAGCGTTATACGGATTTCGATCAAATGGAATACACCCCAGAGATAGCGTCATCGTTGGATATTTATGCCGATGAGATGACAACTCACTCTTCATTACAGCCAATGCTTAGAATAAAGTGCCCCAATGAGGAGATTAAATCAATTCTACATTCTCTTTTTCATAATATTTTAAATATTGAACACAATCTGTTTGGGTGGTCTCGCACCATGTGTAAGTATGGTGATTTATTCTTGTATCTTGACATAGATGATCAGATTGGCGTCCGCTCAGTAATCGGTATGCCTCAGCAAGAAGTTGAAAGGCTAGAGGGCGAAGATGAGACAAATCCAAATTACGTTCAGTTCCAATGGAACACCGCTGGTCTAACGCTTGAGAATTGGCAAGTAGCTCACTTTAGGATTCTTGGCAACGATAAGCACGCGCCTTATGGCACCTCGACGCTAGAACCAGCAAGAAGAATATGGAGACAATTGACCCTCTTAGAAGATGCGATGATGGCTTATCGCATTGTCCGCTCTCCTGAGCGACGAGTATTTTACATTGATGTAGGCTCAATAGCACCGCAAGATGTTGAGCAATATATGCAAAAAGTCATGACTCAAATGAAGAGACACCAAGTTGTTGATCCCACCACTGGTCAGGTTGATCTACGCTACAACCCAATGTCTGTTGAGGAAGACTATTATATTCCCGTCCGAGGAACCTCAAATACCAAAATTGATAATCTCGCAGGAGGCCAGTTTACGGGCACGGTGGAAGATGTAAAATATCTAAGAGACAAATTGTTCTCCGCCCTCAAGGTACCACAGTCTTATCTTTCAATGGGCGAAGGTGCGTCAGAAGATAAGACCACATTAGCACAAAAAGACATTCGTTTCGCAAGAACAATTCAAAGACTACAGAGAGTTGTTATAGCTGAGCTTGAAAAGATCGGCATTATTCATCTTTATACTTTAGGCTTTAGAGATGACGATCTATTGTCATTTAAATTATTTTTAAACAACCCTAGTAAGATTGCTGAACTGCAAGAATTGGAACATTGGGATAAAAGATTTGCCGTTGCTTCT
>NZMG01000021.1 GCA_002694465.1 Flavobacteriaceae bacterium
CAGCCGAAGGTCTAGTAGATTTTAAAGAATCTAAAGATGTTGTTATTTCTGCACAAGGTAATAGATTTAACTGGGACATACGTGAAAAAGAGTTTACACAGGATATTAACTCTTTCTTAAAACTTGTAGAGCGTAGTACACCCGGTGAATTTAATCATCAGACAGCTGCACAACATACTGTTAACGCAGCTTATCTTTACTTAAAACAGCACGGTATACCTTTTAGTAGTAAACAAGGTCGTAATATAATAGCAATCGCTAAACGAGCTGGTGCTGCAAAAGCTGAACAGTTTTACTCTAAGGTAACATTTGACAAAGATCAAAAAGATATAGATTATAACGCACAAGTATTTGCTGCTGTTATGCCCGGTCTGATTGACAGAATAGAAACAGCTGAAGAAGGTGGTAACAAAGAACTAGCTAAAAAGTTACGTGAAGAAATACAGTTAATACAACGAGGATTCCATAAAGTTATTAATGGATCTTATCAAAAACTAGGTGAAGGTAAATATGGTATTGTACCACGTAATCCTAAAGAGTTAAATATGGAGATTATAACTAAAACATTTCCATACATGTCTAGTAAATTTATGTCGCCAGAAGATGCTATAACTTTTTATGATACTATATATACATTTAATCCTAAAGATGGTACAACTATTATTGAAAATGGTAGTCCTGTAGGAATAGTTACTAAGTCTAAAGATATAGAAGAACATATATTTAAAACTGTAGAGACTCATCAGAAAAAAGAGAAAGTTAAAACTCAGCTTATTGAACAAGGTAATCGTATTAGAAAGATAAAACCTTATCAAGATGTCTGGGAAGAAGCTAAAAAAACTGGTGACTATAGTAAAATAGATGAGAATTGGCAAGAGGGATTATTTAAAACTTTACTTACACCTGAGATGAATGGCACAGAAGAGCAAAAACAAGCGTTCTGGTGGCTAGGTTATGACAAAGGTTTACATGGTGATCTAACTAAATTCTTACAGATTAAGAGTGACTTTGAGAGTGGTGACATAAACGAAGCACTGACAGGTATGGCTCAGTTAGGTGACGTACCAGAAGGCTACAGTAACATGCACAAAACTGCTGCTCTGATTATGGAGTTACAAGAAGAAGGTAAGACTATAACAAAAAGAGCTAAAGATCTAATTGACAGCGTACATGAGTCTGGACTTATACCCGGTTTAAAAGATTATGGTAATATAACTCAGGTTGATATTATGAGAAAGATAGCAACCAGTCGTATTATTAATCTTATGATGGCTGACACCTCTGATCTATCAGCTGATGCTAAGTTTGAAAAAGCAAGTCAACAGGTAGAGAAAGAGATAAATCAAGGTAAAGAAGGTACAGGTCTGTTTGCGATGACAAAAGCATCGGAATCTAAATACATACCAGCTGAGTATAAAGATGGTAAGCGTGTTAAAGATGGTTACTATTCTTCAGATGAAAAAGATGCGTCTGCTAAAGGGTATCATTTCTTAGCTGCTGATAATTTTATTGAATCTGGTAATACTGCAAGTCAAGAAGCTATACAAACAACATTCTTTACTAGCGGTATGAGTGGAGTGCAAGGTGGACCTATAATGTACACTAATATGTATTTACAAGATAACCTATCTAAAAATCTTAACAGTAGTAAGTCTATAATTAGTAGTGACCAGAAACGAAATATTATACAATCTGCATTACGTGGTAGATATGATGAGAACAGCATACCTGACAATATAAAAATAATTATAGCTCAGGCTAAAGCTAATGATAGCTCACTCACAACCAAAAATGTAATGGACATGGTTCTTAATGCTACTACTGAAAGTGGTGAGTTTAAATCTTATAGTGATACTAGATGGTCTGCAAATCATGAAGATCTAACTAAAAAACTTACAGGTACATGCACAGGTAATGCACAAAAAAACTTTGCTTTATGTTTAACTCAACGAGCTAAAGCATTAAATTTAGATCTTAATAAAGAAATCGTTGAAGTACTAAGGAGGTCGAGGTAGTGGAAGACGAATTACAACAAGAAGAGTTGCAAGTTGATCCTTCCCTTATTGGACCAACTAATGCAGCACAACCAGAGGTAATAGAAAATAAATATGCTGCACCTTTTCAATCAAAGATAGGTAAAAGCTCAGTTGATTTAACAAAGCAACCAGCACAAGATAAAATGCTCGAGGAGTATAATACTTGGTGGAATCATGGTTTAAACATGGGAGTTGTTGCTAAAGATAAAAAAGATGAACGTGGTAGATTAAGGGACAACTGGTATCAAAAATATCATGGTATGAGTTTTGAGGACTATACTGCTGAAGAAGATAAACAACCTAAGAAAACTATATATGGTTATGAAGCTAATCTTAAAGGCTTTGGTGAACAGTTTGACAATATATTTCAAGGACTAGCTACACCCGGTCTAGGTCTGATGGACTTTGGTATGGATGCTGTAGGTCTATTAGGTAAAACAGGTGATGCACTAGATGACAAATGGGATATGGCTACCAAACTTGATAGTCCTATTCACCAGAAAATGCGTGAAGTATTCTCTGTTGTTATACCTTCTATTATTAGTGGAGGTGCTACAAATGCTGGTTTAGCTAAGATGGGTCTAAAAAATATGCCAGCTCTTATGAGAAATCTAACCAGAGGTGGTGTATGGTGGGCAGAATCACAAGTTGTTTCACATATTAGTGATACCAGTGAAGATCACAACTTAGGTGGTGTGATGGTACAGATGTTTCCTAATACATTCGGACCTGGAGGAAGCATACCTTTACCAGAAGCTTACGTTACATTAGACTCTGATAGTCCTTCTGTGCGTAAAGAAAAGAACAAGCTAGAAGCTGGTGCATTATCTTGGATGGGACACCTTGTAGGTTCTGTGATTGATTTAAAACGAGCACAGGTAACTAATCAGGTTAAGCCTAAACAGATGGAATGGTTTATTCCTAAAGATGATAATGCTGTTAAGTACAAGCAAACATCATTGTTTAAAGGTGCTGACGAAGATTTACTCATTAGAATACAAGAGATTAACGAAGTATTAACTACTAAAAAGTTAAGTAAACAGAATGAGAATATCTTAATTAACGAACTTATCTCACTTGAAGATGAAGTTGGTATGATAGCTAACATGGATGATGCTATACGTAGAGGAGATTTACGAGCTGCTGACGAAGCAGATCAAGCTTTAACACGTAAGATCAATAACCCAGATCAGCTAGAACTAGACTTAGGTATAGACCCTGACCTAGTACCTGACCTGTTTGATACAAGTGCAACTGCTAGACAAGTACCACCTCCCGGTAACGTAGCACGTAACATGGCAGATACAACAGGTATTAAATTTGGTAACTCTGTAGGCGACCCTGCTCCTGTGATTACAGAAGCTATGTTAAACAAAGGTATGATGGTAGGACCTACATCACGTGGTGCTGTTATGGGTGTAGGAGAAGCTGCTAGAATGTCTGGTAGATTTGATGCAATCGTTGACGGATTTAGATATACTAATGAACAGATGAATGCTGCTGCGTTTGGTATCTACAGAGATATTATAGCTGCTGAAAGTTTAGATGATGTACAAGCTTTATTCTTACAAGATAGAGACGTTAAGAATCTATTACTTGGTAGATTTAAAGTTGAAACATTAAACGAAGAACAGGCTAGAGGAGCTGCATTTGCAATTAAATACTTAACAGATAGATTTTTAGGGTATGATGTGACAGCAGCGTCAGCTCGAGTTATGGATACATTAGGCAGAGAGATTACATCACTTGCAGATGCAGTTGTGGAGATTGCTCCTTTTTCTGACGAAAGCAGAGTTATGGATCTAATACTTAGCAAGCTACAATTCTTGATGGATGAGTATGCTCTTAACAAATATATATCTGGTTGGCAGTTACGTAACAAGAACTGGTTTAACGAAGTACCTCCCGGTGAATTTGATGATGTTATAGGAAGATTAACACAAGAGTTTACAGATGCTGAAAATGCTGTACATCTTAAAAACAAGAACTTTACTAAGACTTTAAAAGCATTAAAGAAACAGAATCCAGAAGCTATGAAACCATTAGTTGCTGCATTTAGAGCAAGTGATGGAGACGTGGATACTCTTGCTAAACTGTACAAATGGACAGAAGATCAGGTTACACCTTGGGGTGCTATTAGAAGTCCTAATCCTAAAGAGATGAACTTCTTTGCAAAGGGATTATGGAACTATCATATGAATAACACATTGTCAGGGCTTGCTCCTGTAAATGCTGCTATTGGTAACTTATATCAGATTACAATCAAACCTCTAACAAGTATGCTAGGTCATATACCTTACGCTTTATTTGACAGAAATTTTGATGGTTTACGTAGAACTATATATTTTCATAGTGCTGTATTTGAGACTAACAGAAGAGCTCTTACCTATGCCTTTAAACAGATGAAGAAGGTTCATAAAGATCCAGAAGCATTAGTACGAGCTGCACGTAAAGACTTTGTTGTCAAGCGTAATCAGACACAGGGAATATTGAAAGATATGTACAAAGTGTATGAAGCTGATGGTAACTATGGTATGATGAAACAGTTAGACCTTGCGTTTGGTATAAACGATGTAGGACAGATACCAGCACTACGCTGGGGTATGACAGGACTCGTTGCTCCTGACGCTTTCGCTAATAGTATGCTTGCTACATATGTTACACGTATGAAAGCATATGATGAAGTACTATATGAATTTGGTGAAGTTAATACTGATATAGCTTTAAAGAAACTTAGAGAAGCTGAAGCTAGATTATCCAGAGAAATGTTTGATGTTAATGGCATGGCTAAAGATCCTGTCTTAAAATCTATTGCTGGAGAAGTACAGCTTA
>NZMG01000022.1 GCA_002694465.1 Flavobacteriaceae bacterium
AAAACTTTCTTGGGCAGATTTATTAATTCTTGCTGGAAATTGTGCACACGAATCCATGGGGTTAAAAATGTTTGGATTTGCAGGAGGACGTGAAGATATTTGGCAACCAGAAGAAGATGTGTATTGGGGATCTGAAGGCGAATGGATGGGAAATAAAGAACGTTACTCAGAAAATGGAGAACTTGAAAATCCATTAGGAGCAACCCATATGGGATTAATTTATGTAAATCCAGAAGGACCTAACGGAAATCCGGACCCCATTGCAGCGGCAAAAGACATTCGTGAAACCTTTGGAAGAATGGCGATGAACGATTATGAAACCGTAGCCTTAATAGCTGGAGGACATACCTTTGGTAAAACACACGGGGCGGCAGATCCTTCAAAATATGTAGCGGCAGAACCTGCAGGTGCCGGTATTGAAGAACAAAGTATGGGTTGGAAAAATAGCTATGGAACTGGAAAAGGAGCCGATACAATTACTAGTGGAATTGAAGGTGCTTGGACAGATTCACCCACACAATGGAGTCATAAGTTCTTTGAAAACTTATTTAAATATGATTGGGAATTAACAAAAAGTCCAGCAGGAGCTCACCAATGGAAACCTAAAAATAATGAAGGGGCAGGAACAATTCCTGATGCTCACAACCCAAATGTGAAACATGCTCCCTTTATGTTAACTACAGATCTTTCATTACGATTTGACCCAGCATACGAGAAAATTTCTAGACATTTTTTAGAAAATCCAGATGAATTTGCAGATGCCTATGCTCGCGCTTGGTTTAAACTTACACATCGTGATATGGGACCTATTCAAAGATATTTAGGGCCAGAAGTACCTAATGAAGAATTAATCTGGCAAGACCCAATTCCAGCGGTAGATTATGAACTGGTGAATGACAATGATATTGCAGCCTTAAAAAAGAATATTTTAGCCTCAGGACTTTCAGTTTCAGAATTAGTCACAACGGCTTGGGCTTCGGCTTCAACCTTTAGAGGGTCCGATATGCGAGGTGGCGCCAATGGAGCAAGAATACGATTAGCACCCCAGAAAAACTGGGAAGTAAACAACCCAAAACAATTGTCTAAAGTATTAGATACGTTAAGTAGAATTCAGAAGGAATTTAATGAGACTCAATCGGGAAATAAAAAAGTTTCTTTAGCAGACTTAATTGTTCTTGGAGGTTGCGCAGCAGTTGAAAAATCGGCAAAGAATGCTGGGTATGATGTAAAAGTACCTTTTACACCTGGGCGTACGGATGCTTCGGAAGCACAAACTGACGCTGAAGCTTTTGACGCGCTTGAGCCCCTAGGAGATGGTTTTAGAAATTATCTTAAAAAAGGGATGGTTGTATCTGCTGAAGAGTTATTGGTAGATAAAGCGCAGTTACTTACGTTAACAGCTCCAGAAATGACAGTTTTAGTAGGTGGAATGCGAGCTTTGCATGCAAATTATGACCATTCCAACCACGGAATATTTACAGATAAGCCGGGCGTATTAACCAATGATTTCTTTGTAAATCTGTTAGATTTTGATATTACCTGGAAATCGGCTTCTGAAAATGATGATGTATTTGAAGGTAGGGACCGTACCACTGGAAACGTAAAATGGACAGGAACAAGAGCCGATTTAATTTTTGGTTCAAATTCAGAATTAAGAGCCCTTGCCGAAGTTTACGCTTGTGAAGATTCCAAAGAGAAATTTGTTAAAGACTTCGTGAAAGCTTGGAATAAAGTGATGATGCTGGATCGTTTCGATTTGGACTAATTATGTAACACTATTGTAAAACCCAAAGCGGAATGGTAACTTTACTGTTCCGCTTTTTTTAACTACGATTATGAGTACATCCATATTTGATGCCATACGAAAAGGAGAGTTGGAGACTGTAAAAAACTTGCTTTCTCAAAATCCTGAGTATATAAAACAGAAAGATGCAAGAGGCTCTACGCCCTTATTATTAGCAACCTATTACGGGGATGAGCACATTACAAAAGCTATTTTAGAAATTCCTCAAGATATAGATACTCAAGATACTTCCGGAAATACGGCATTAATAGGTGTTTGTTTTAAGGGGTATGACGCCATTGCAAAGTTACTTATTGATTACGGAGCCAATGTTAATGTAAAGAATTACAACGGTGCTACCGCATTGATTTATGCAACCATGTTTAAAAAGATAAACATCATTACGTTGCTTTTAGAACATGGGGCCGACAAAACTATAAAAGATGATAGCGGAAAAACTGCTTTAGACCATGCTATAATGCACGGAATGAAAGAAGCCATAGATTTATTACAATGAACAACTTAAAAGTAACCATAATACAATCACATTTGCATTGGGAAAATCCCGAGGCCAATAGAGCGATGTTTTCTGAAAAAATAGCGAGTATTCCGGAACCAACAGATCTTATTCTGTTACCAGAAATGTTTACTACAGGCTTTACGATGAACGCTTCCCCTCTTGCCGAAGCTATGCAGGGACCAACGCTTCAATGGATGATAGGGCAGTCTATAAAAGTGGATGCAGCCATTGCTGGGAGTGTTATAATTAAGGAGGATAATCAATTTTTTAATCGGTTCTTGTTTGTTTTTAAAAATGAAATATTGCAATATTACGATAAAAGACATACCTTTACTTTGGCGGGAGAAAATAAGGTGTTTACGGCAGGAAATACAAAGCTCATAATTGATTATAAAAACTGGAGGATTTGTCCTTTAGTTTGCTATGATCTTCGCTTCCCTGTCTGGGCAAGAAATACAGAAGACTATGATGTGCTACTGTATGTTGCTAATTGGCCAAAAAAGAGAATTGCAGCTTGGGATGCCTTGCTTAAAGCAAGAGCTATTGAAAATATGGCGTACTGCGTTGGCGTTAATAGAACGGGGCTAGATGGAAACGGTCACGAATATATTGGTCACAGCGCTGCGTATGATGTATTAGGAGAGCAAGTTTCAACCCCATCATTTGAAAAAGAATTTATAGAAACTATCACACTTTCAAAAGAGCATATTCACCAAAATAGAGAGCATTTACAATTCTTGAGGGATAGAGACTCTTTTACTCTACAATAAAAATTTCGTTAACATCCCAATTACTCCGTACTTCAACTTGTTTGGGATAGTACACTATTTTTTCGGGCTGAATCTTTCGGAGAAAGTTCCCGGTATCCCATTGCTTGTTTTGATTTGAATCGTAGATAATTCTTAAATAATATTTATTGGGCGTGAGGAAATCAAAATACACTTCTTTATTTTCTGCTAAATATTCAGAAGCAACAAGTTTAAACTTATCATCTACCAATTCTACAAGCACTGGAAATTCCTTGATGTTTTGAAGCGAGAATTTTAACGTTCCATAGTCTGAAAGTGGATTCGTTTTTACAGCAAACTTTAGCGTGTCATTAACTTTTCCAAAGAAGTCTTGAAAGGCTTCGGGTAGGACTGTAATTCGGTAAGAATTGTCATCCTTTTTCGGAAAAACAAGAGAAGCTTCATTTTTTATTTTGTCTAAAAAGACGGCAGCATCGTAAGTCACAGAATCCTTATCCATAACTTCAAATTTTTCAGCATTTACAGATAATAAAGGGGTATTTGCCCCAATTTTAACACTGTCTTTTGGCGTAATAATATTAGTAGATATTTTTCCAATTTGAAGTGAATCTGCAAACAAATCACGCATTTTTACAACTAATGTGTCCAATTGACCTTTCCGTGAAGCGAGAAACCTTAAGGTATCTTGTTCTTCGATATTTACAGCAGGTTTAAACCAATAGTGCAATGTGTCTTTTTGTTTATCACGTAATATTTGTGAAGTAAAATCTTCGGGGAGACTAGTTAAAGGAATAATAATTAATGAATCGATTTTTCCTTCAAAACCAAAGTCTATCTTGTTTTTACTTATATGACTTGGGCGCGTCATTTTGTAATCGGGAACTTCTTTAAATAAAGTTAGGTTGTAACTTGTGTCGGTAGGGACAGAAATAAACTTTTCTAGATATGCAATTTTATCTTTTTTTGGTTGAAAGGTATAATTGCTCGTTTCTTCTTGTAGTGCAACTAGTAAATAAGTGCCGTCTTTTAAATTAGTTAATTCAAAACCAGATTCTTTTTCTTTGGTAGTGGTAATGTATGTGGGCTTTTCTGAAAAAATAATAGAATCTTTAAAAGTTTCAGAAACTTCATAAAGCATCACAGTTGTTTTTTTGTCGGGTGCAGGTAATAATGCATCATGGATCGTTCCTTTTACAGTGAGGCTATCGATATAATCTCCCGTAGAAAGAACATATTTATAATATTCAAACTCGTTTCCTTCGTTATTATCGGTGATACTGGTTCCAAAATTGAAAACATAGGTGGTATTTTCCCTTAAGGTGTCTAAAATTTTAATTTTCAACACTTTGGAAGATGTAGCAGGAGTAATGACAGGTTGATATTTTAAAGGAGGGGAAATGATGAGGTTTTGCTGAAGATCTTTCAATTTTATGTTTTCATCAAAATAAATTCGTATTTCATCTCCTGTAAAATGCGTGTTGTAATTTTCAGGATTACTTTTTAGAATGATAGGTGGGATGGTATCTTTTGGTCCGCCAGATGGAGTTCCTTTTTTAGCACATTGCGAAAAGCACAAAATGCAAACAAATACAACTAAAAATTTCCAAAAAGTGCTTTTCATGAAGACAAAAATAAGTAAACTTTGTTAGGCAATTGCCATGGTTGCGATGCTAAGTTTTGCTTGGGTGTTTTTAAGTAATTGTTGTGCACAATTTTCTATGGTAGCTCCTGTGGTAACAATATCATCAACCAGTAGAACATGTTTGTTGGTAATTTCTTCCGGTTTGGAAAGTGTAAATATTTCTTCACTAGCAAAACGAGTGATTCTTTTTTTGAATACTTGCGAATCTGTTTGGCTTACTTTTAATAAAATATCTTCTCGAAAAGGAACATTGAGGCTGGACGCTATTTCTTTTCCAAAGCCAGAAACCTGATTATATCCTCTTTTTCTTAGTCTTTTCCTATGAAGGGGTACTGGAATAACCAAATCTATGGACTTGTATGAATCATTTTGGGACAATTCTGCTCCTAACCACTTGCCAAAAAAGGCACTAATTTCTTTTTGTCCGCGATACTTTAGGTTGTGTAAAATCTCTTGGGTACTCCCTTTTTTCTGAAACATGACTAAAGCGGTTGCATTTTCTAAGGGGAATCTACCATAAAAAATGTTTTTCATGGTATCGTTGTTAGTGCGGTGAAAACAGGCTAAAGGCAATTGGTGCCTACAACGAGTACATATAATTTCTTCTCCTTCAAGCAATTTATTATTACAACTATTGCAAATCTTTGGAAATAAAAGATTTAACATATTTTAATTTTTTTTACCATTTTATAAACAAATGCAAAAGAACCCTTGTATTACATTTGCTTCATAAACCTAACATCTATATAATTATGAACAACGAAAGCAACAGTACAAAATTTAAAATACTAATTGGTGTTTTAACAGCGCTTTTAATTGGCCTAGGAGTTTACACTGTATCACTTTACAACGATAGTAAAAATACAGTAGCTGGACTAGAAAAACAAAAATCAGAAATTGAAACTGATCTTGAAGAGCTTATCGTAGAATATGATGAGTTAATAAAAGACAATGAACTTAAAGACAAAGACCTTATTGCAGCAAGAGAGCGTATCGAGGTTTTATTAGACTCGGTAAAGACAGCTGAAGCTAACGTAGCATTGATTCAACGTTACAAAATTGAAATTGGTCGTTTAAAGGATGAGCGTAAAATGCTTTTCGCTAGAGCCGATAGCTTAATTCAATCAAACAGAATGCTAGCTGTAGAGATTGATAGTGCAAAAACCATGATTAATCAAACGATTAAAGTGGTTGACTCTGTAAGTCAGGAAAATCTTGCTATGTCCGAAACTATTAAAAAAGGTTCGGTAGTAAAAGCAATTGACTTAAGAGGAGAAGCGGTTATTGTTCGAAGCAGCGGTAAAATTGTAGATACTCGTAGAGCAAGTCGTGCAGATAAAGTGAGAGCATGTTTTACTTTAACTCCTAATATTATTGCTCAAAAAGGAGATAGATTACTTTTTGTTCAAGTAATTAACCCTAAAAACAATTTGCTTGGAGATAAATCCACAATTGAGTTTGAAAGCGGCGTATTAAACTACAGTACTTCTACCAAAGTTTTCTACGAGCAAGAAGAGCTGGATGTTTGTGTATTGGTAAATGCTAATGAAGAAGAACTAATAGAAGGACGTTATACTATCAATGTTTTTGACGGAGCGCAACAAGTTGCATCCACAACTATGGAGCTTAAATAATTAAGTTTTTTAAAAAATTGAAAACCGCTACGAGTTATCGTAGCGGTTTTTTTATTTTTGCCCCATGGCAAACGAAGATTTATTTAAGAAAGTAGTATCCCACTCAAAGGAGTATGGATACATATTTGCATCAAGCGAGATTTACGATGGATTAAGCGCAGTTTATGATTATGCTCAAAATGGTGTAGAATTAAAGAAAAATATACGAGAATATTGGTGGCGTAGCATGGTATATATGCATCAAAATATTGTAGGTATAGACGCTGCAATATTAATGCATCCAACTACTTGGAAAGCATCGGGTCACGTAGATGCATTTAATGACCCACTTATTGATAATAAGGATTCCAAAAAAAGATATCGTGCTGATGTGCTCATTGAAGATTTTGCCGAAAAACTAGAGCAAAAAGCACAAAAGGAAATTGATAAAGCCAAAAAAAGATTTGGTGAAAGTTTTGATGAAGCCCAGTTTGTTTCAACTAACGAGAGAGTCATTCGTTATCGTGAAGAGAAGCAAGCTATTTTGAACAGGATGGCAAAATCATTAGAGACCGAGAATCTAGCCGATGTAAAAGCACTAATTGAAGAATTAGGCATTGCAGACCCAGATACAGGTTCAAAAAACTGGACCGATGTAAGGCAATTTAACCTAATGTTTGGGACTAAATTGGGAGCGTCTGCAGATAGTGCAACAGATTTATACCTTCGTCCAGAAACGGCACAAGGAATCTTTGTTAACTTTTTAAATGTTCAGAAAACAGGAAGAATGAAAATTCCGTTTGGTATTGCCCAAACTGGAAAGGCTTTCAGAAATGAAATTGTAGCAAGACAATTTATCTTCCGTATGCGTGAGTTTGAACAAATGGAAATGCAATTTTTTGTTCGCCCAGGAGAAGAAATGAAATGGTATGAGTATTGGAAGGAAACACGTTTAAACTGGCATTTATCCCTTGGGATGGGAAAAGAAAATTACCGTTTCCACGATCATGAAAAATTGGCACACTACGCCAATGCAGCTGCTGATATAGAATTTAATTTCCCATTTGGATTTAAAGAATTAGAAGGGATTCACTCTAGAACCGATTTTGACTTAAAAGCCCACGAAGAATATTCAGGGAAAAAACTTCAGTTTTTCGATCCAGAATTAAATGAAAGTTACGTGCCTTATGTGGTAGAAACATCTATTGGTTTGGACAGAATGTTTTTAGCCGTATTAAGTCATTCACTTCAGGAGGAAACTTTAGAAGATGGTAGTGAAAGGACCGTTTTAAAATTACCCTTTATCTTGGCACCAGTAAAAGCTGCAGTTTTACCACTTTTGAAAAAAGATGGATTACCAGAAATTGCTCATAAAATTATTGAAGACCTTCAGTGGGATTACAATGTAATTTATGATGAAAAGGATGCCGTAGGAAGAAGATATAGAAGACAAGATGCAGCAGGAACGCCGTATTGTATCACTGTGGATCATCAAACCAAAGAAGACGGAACAGTAACACTTCGTAATAGGGATACCATGTTACAAGAGCGTGTTAAAATAGAAGAGCTTACAGTAAAAATGAAAGACTGTATTTCTTATAAAAAATGGTTATCATAAATTAAAAGAGCGGATTATTCCGCTCTTTTTTGTATTTCTTTTATAGAAATAGGACTAGCCTTATCACAACGGTTCATCATGCGCAATCCGTTATAAGTAAACCATATTTTTTCTCCATCTATTTTATAGGTTTCATCCAGATTTATTGGGTCTAGAAAGTAAGATCCATCCTCACTCTCTACTTTAATAGTAAAGGGACAATCTCCTGCCATGGTAGATTGCGAAATGGTACCCGCTAAAAAACCGTTTTCAATCATTTTTTTAGTTTCCATCGCCGTATTTTGCGTTTTATCCATATTTTCTTTGGTGTTTTTTGTGGTTGAACAACTCATAAACAATACCATAGCAAATAATAAGAATGTTGATTTCATCTGTTTTAATTTTTAGTAAATTGTTAAATTACAATAAATGTGCCATTTAACCCACACTTTGATATTTACCAAATTCATAAAATAAATAAAACCCTATTATATTACTAGAGAAAATGAGTCTTAAAGACCTAATAACCAAGGAGCTATTTTTAACAAAAAATTAGAATTCTTGCTTGCATTTTGAATAAATCGTAGTATTTTTAAAGTCTTATAAAAAATTAACCCATAAACTAAAATTACACTAATGAAACTTAAAAATTATTTTTTAGCGCTGCTTGTGGTGGTCCTTAGCACCACAATGTATGCTCAACAAATTGTTCCAAACGAACCTCAAGGGGTGTTTACGTACGGAACAGCGACTTCAATGGAGATTGTTCCTTCTATGGCGTCAAGGGATTATTTGATTCCTGCTGAGAAATCATCTGAAGAAGCTCGTGATAAAAGATCTCTAGGGAACAGAGTGATTATTGGAAAAGATAAACAATCTCAAGATGATTATTTTGTTAGAAATAGACATGAAATGGAGCAAAGTGTTCGCATTATGCCTCCTTCTATTGTTTTTGACGCATATGCTTCGGGCTCACAACCTACTGACCCTTCTTTGGCAGTAGGACCTAACCACGTGTTTGTTGTGTTTAATACGGGATATAGAATTTTTGATAAATCTGGAAATGCACTAACAGGGCAACTTAATGTAACCAATATATTCTCTGGAGGAGGTTGTTGTGATTTAACAGCGTCTTATGACTCTGCTGCCAATAGATGGGTAATCTCATACCTTTTCTTTAACGGTAACGTACAAGTGGCAGTTTCGGATGGCCCAGATCCAATTACTTCAAACTGGTATGTGTATACCTATGCTGGGGTAAATGATTACCAAAAATTATCTGTTTGGAGTGATGGGTATTATATGACTGCAAACGTAGGAGGTTCAAATAGAGTTTGGGCTTTAGAAAGAGCTGAGATGTTAGCAGGAAATGCTGGCGCAGGATTCCAAACCTTTAACCTTCCAGGGATTGTAACAAGTGGTTTTTACAGTCCACAAGCACTTAACGTGAGTGATGACACTATGCCAGCTGCAGGTGGAGCGACCATTTTATATATGCAGGATGATGCTTGGGGTGGTGTTGCAACTGACCATGTTAAGTATTGGACTATTGATGTGGATTGGGTAACTCCGGGGAATTCAACGGTTTCAGCTGCTACGCAAATTCCAACAACACCTTTTATCGGTGTATTTGATGGGGGTGGTTTTTCAAACCTAACTCAACCAGGAGGTGGTGTAGCTATTGATGCACTTCAAGCGACTATTATGAATCAAGCACAGTTCAGAAAATTTGGAACTCACAACTCGGCAGTTTTTAACTTTGTTGTTGATACCGATGCTGGTGGTGGAGAATTAGCTGGGGTTCGTTGGTTTGAGTTTCGTCAAACAGCAGATAATATGCCTTGGACTTTATACCAAGAAGGTACCTATACTGCTCCAGACGGAAGGCATGCTTGGCATGCAAGTATGATTATGGATGGTGCAGGAAATATCGGTATGGGATATACATCTATGTCTGGTCCTACTACTCCTACCACTGTTAGAGTAAGCTCTTATTACACAGGAAGATTCGATGGGGATGCCTTAGGAGTAATGACTGCTTCAGAAGAATTAATTGCAAACGGGAACGCAAATATTCCTGGGTTACGTTATGGGGATTATAGTAAAATAGATATTGACCCTTCAGATGATAGTACTTTCTGGTTCATTAATGAATATATGAATAGCGGTAGAAAAGGAGTAGTTGGTGTATTCCAATTGGCTCCAAATACAGCGGTCGATGATATTGGAGTAACTTCAATAGATGCTCCAGTTGATGGTGTTTTAACGGCAAATGAAGATGTTACAATTACTATTCGTAATTTCGGAACCAATGACATTACAAATCCAGAAGTACAATACACTATTAATGGTGGTACAGCTGTAGTTGAAAACTATAGTGGAACTATTGTTGGTGGTGCTTCAGAATCATTTACGTTCGCTACTCAAGCAGATTTATCTGCTGCGGGAACATATACTATTGTATCTAAAACAAATCTAACTGGGGATACAAATACCGCCAATGATGAGGTTACAAAAATTGTTACAAATGGATTGCTATACTGTGAGCCTCCAAGTGACTGTTCTTTTGGAGATGGTATTACCAAGTTTGTGTTAGAAACAATTACAAACAATCCTATTGCTTGTAATACTGGATACGATGATTTTACTGCTATGAGTACTGATTTAGTAGAGGGTACCAGTTATACCCTTACTGTACAAACAGGATATGACTCTCCAGACGAATTGGCTTCTATGTGGATAGATTACAATAATAATGGGACGTTTGAAGCAAGTGAGCAAGTATTTTCAGATGTTTTAGTGAACCCTGACGGAGTTGATGTAAGCATTCCTTTCACTTTGCCTACGGGACTTTCCTCTGGTGATCGTAGACTACGTATTCGTGCAGGAGATACTGGATTTGCAGGTGATTTAAATGATCCATGTGATTCTATGCAATACGGTACTACTCACGATTATACGGTAAATATTGATGGTACATTAGGAATTAGTGATTTTGCTACTGATGCTTCAGAATTAATTGTAGAATCATTACCTAACAATCAATTTAACATCTCTTTAATTACCGATTATGACGAAAGAGCAGCAATTGCTGTGTACAATGTGTTAGGGCAAACACTTGCTTATAATAACATTGACAAAGAAGGAGATAGATTTAAGTATGAACTAGATATGTCATATGCCCCTACAGGTATATACATTATTAAGATGGGAGATATCTACGGTAACTCCTATAAAACTGCAAGAATTATTGTGAAGTAATTTTAAAGTTTAATAATTTAAAGAGCGGGCTTGTCCCGCTCTTTTTTATTTAGAAGAATGCTCTAAGCTGGATTGTCCCAGTATGAATGGTTTTTGCGTTCTCACTGTTCCTTCCAAAATAGGATAAATTAGCATCTAAGTATTTTGTAATCCTTTTCTGAAATAATAAATTCCACGTAAAATTTGTACCAGGCTGAAGCCCCTCTAACATGGTATAAGCAACAGGAGAAAAAGCACTGCCTGTAAATGCATTATCAATATAGTTAAATTCTCCAGAAATAGAAATCTTCTCCACATTATTGTGGGCAAAGGAAAAGCCTATTTTTTGCTGCTTTAGTTGTTCCAAATCACCTAAAGTATTTTCTTCATTCATGTACTGATAAAACACATCAAATCGAGTTTGACGACTTGCTAAATACGAAATCTTAGGGTTGATTTGATAATTTTCCAAATTGAAATTTCGGTTTTCAAAGTTTTCTGAAAGGGTTTCATTACTGCCTAAGCCTCCCTTCAAATTGGCCAGCCAAACTTCTTCAAATTGATGTGTAAAATTAAGTTGATGATTCTTCAATTTATTTTCCTGAAGCCCCAACGAAATTAAATTCCTACTGGAAGTCGATAAATACGTGTAACTGGTTGTATACCGCTGCTTTCCGCGATTAAAAAACAACACGTTTTTGAAGTTTAAGTTCAGTCCAAATTCATTTTCACCACCCGATTTAAAAGGGTTTATAGATGCTAAATCGTTGTCTCGGCGTATTTTTCTGTCAATGACATAGGATGTTTGATTGTAAAATTTTGAAAGGACTTTTTTTAAACCAGATTCATTCACCCAATCTTGTGGCTGTAAAGTAACTATCTGGCTAAACCGATTATTTTTCACACGTATAAAAACTTGGTTAGGCAACAATACTTTTAAATACTCGGCTTGATCTTGAAACTGCGCAACTTCAAATTCGTTTAATTCTTGCACTCCGTTTTCATTATAGTCTATCCAAGTAAATGTTCCCTGACCAGGTTCTACTTTTATAAAGGTGAATTCCTGTTGCGGAAGTACCCCATTATTGGTTTCAAATGCACTGTTAAGTCGCACTTTTCCATTCCAAAGCGATTGTGAATAAAGCAATCGAGTATTTAGATTTTTTTCATCTTCAATCGATGTATTTTCGTAATTAATGAGGCGATAATTGGCAAATACAGCTAATTGCGTATATTGATTATTAATCAATTTCGATTTTATATAATAGTCATTAGAGGTATTTACTTTTTTTAGCAGATTATTTCTAACACTATCATTTACCCGATAACGATAGCCCACCTCAGCAAATACCTGCGTGCTATCCCCTATGCCTGTATATACTTCGTATTGTGAAAATCGCTGACTTAAAGGGGTCAAGCTATCATTAGCCACTACCTTGGCTTGATTGTTTTCTAGCATCAACTTGCCTCCCACCCAAGCCTTTTTAAAACCATAAACTGCATTATTATAGGTTCGTAGAAAAGTTGTCCTTTGGTTATCACTTTCACTGTTTAAATAACTAGTTGAATTTGTTACTCGTAATTTCTGAAGCCTCACATTGGCAAAAGCTACATGCCTACTACCTGTAAAATTTTCAGAAAAGTTTAAATGCTGAAATTCATACCGAAGACTTCCATTTTTGGGGCGACTTACTTCAACGCCTGTAGTAATAAAACTTTGGTTTCCAAGCGGGATTTCTAAATTCCAATCTCGATTAAATTCAATATTATAAAAGCGCTCAATGGTTTTAAAATCTTTGTGGAGGTAATCAAAACTTCCAAAACCAATTATCTGTAAAGTGTCAGCCGTTTTAAGTAAGGTTTGCCTTCCAGCGAGTCTGGCGGCAAAACCGTCGTTGTCATTATTGTCGATATTCGAAAATAAGTTTTGGTCATTAACACTTCCTGCCAGTTCAAAACCAATTTCAGTTTTCTCGGAAGGGGAATAGCTTCCATGTACGCCACCTATCTGTAATTTTTCGGGAGGGGTTAATCGCACAATGGGTTCGTAGCTTCCTTGTGGCACACCATTTACTGGGGCTACATATTCAAAAATATTGGCGATAGATTCGGTGGAAGTGATGATATAATTCCCTTGATTGGCACCCACCAAACTGAAACGTACATTAAATAACTCGTCTTCAGGATTGTTTGAAAACACAAAAACTTCAACACCGCCAACGATTTCTTTTTTATATAGAATCTTATTTTCGGAAAAAGAATCCAACACTGCCGAAGGCGCATTCATTAAACTGGGATCATCACCAGCCGCCACCAAAATTGCCACTTGTTCCTGCGTTAAATTTTGCTGCAGCGGTTGATTTTTCGCATCACTTTCAGAAAAAACATAGGCACCAATTTTTAAAGATTCACTTTCATAATTCCCCCCTCCATAGCCAATAAATCGTGTGTAATTTCTTTCCGTAAATTGATATTCCACCGTAATACGCATATTGGCGGTAATAGGATAGGTGGGGTTAAATTTCAATTCCCCTGCATTATAATCGATTATATAATCGGCATTTTCTCCACGATTCAGTAGTAATCCATTTACATACACTCGTTCGCTTCCCGAAACAATTAAGATGAACAATTCACCATTGGGTCCCATCAATTTATACGGCCCTTGATTTCCTTCCTGCCCCGTAAACTGACTGCGTTGAAAAACCCCTCTTACAAGCCCCGCTGAAGCAAATGCAGAGGACTTAGAGCCATCTTCTCCAATAAGTTGACCGTATAGCGATATCCCCTGAATTTTCTTGGTAAACCGCCCAAAATAGCTTTGCGAGTTTTGTAAATCGATGTCACCGGCACGTATGTTCCAATTATCGCTAAAAAGCTCGATAAAAATTTGGTCAAATTCATCTAAATTCTGCGAATAACCCCCTTCCTGACTTGGGATATTGGCATCCTGTAGCGATGCTCTAATGGAAACCCGTTCACTAATTTTCCCTGTAATTTGAAGGTCTAATTCGCTGTTGACCACTGTATTTTGATTGTTCCCAACGGTAATTCCACGAGAGATACTACCCTGAGTATTTAAACCTTCGAAAGGAGAAGTGCCCGTTTTCGCAGTGCTTCTTTCCAAGGCATAGAGTTTTTCGATGGAACTGGTATTGTCCACGATTATTTTGGAATCAAGCAAATAATACTCCTGTGTTAAAAATACGGGATACCGAAGGTAATTTACAGTGACCGAATCTAATTGCTGCTGAAGTTCTTTGGAAAAAGTAACACTTCCATTTACAAAATCTACCGAATATGATGAGGAAGGAAGGGTCGCTCCATTTTTATCAAGAATACTAAAATGAGAAGGATTGATGCTTAATGAATCGACTAAAACAGTGTCTTGTACAACTACTTTTTTGGTTCGGTAATTCGATAACGTATCCTGAGCTTGCACCGAAAACGCCACGAAAATGAATAAAAATAAGTAGTATAATTTCATCAATACTAAAACTGTTTGCCAAAGGTTTTATTTTAGTGAAACCCTATTTTGCTAGACATATTATGTATACGCAAAATAGTGGATTGAACTAACCCCGAAACCCTATCGGGGTCTCCTACAAAATTTAAAATATAATTAGGTTATCAATAGTTGAATTAAATTTTCAATTGTTCATTCTTTTGTGAAAACCTTTCCCAACTTCTTATGGGTAAATATACGGGGTTATTTATTTTAGTGGTTTGAGAAAAACAAAAGAAAGATGAAGATAATCTCTTATAACGTAAACGGAATTCGCGCTGCCATGCGCAAAGGCTTTTTAGAGTGGTTGCAAGCCGCCAACCCCGATGTCATTTGCATTCAGGAAACCAAAGCCAACGAAGACCAAGTGGAAGTTGCCGAAATAGAAGCGGCAGGCTATTCGTATCATTATTGGTTTAGCGCACAAAAAAAAGGCTATAGTGGGGTAGCGATTTTTAGTAAAATAAAACCCAAGCACGTGGAATACGGTACTGGAATCGAGTACATGGATTTTGAAGGAAGAAACATTCGTTTAGATTTTGACAATGTTTCGGTGATGAGTTTGTACCTCCCCAGCGGCACTAACCTTGACCGATTGGAACACAAACTTACCTATATGGCAGATTTTCAGGACTACATCAACAACCTAAAAAAGGAAATTCCTAATTTGGTGATTTGTGGTGATTATAATATTTGTCACGAAGCCATTGATATTCATGACCCCATTCGTAATGCCACTGTTTCTGGGTTTTTACCCGTGGAACGTGAATGGATTGATGGCTTTATAAAAAGTGGATTTATAGACAGTTTCCGTCATTTTAATAAAGAACCTCATAACTATACGTGGTGGAGTTATCGCGCTAATTCTAGAGCCAATAATAAAGGGTGGCGCATCGATTACAATATGGTAGCACAACCGCTACAAGATAATTTAAAAAGAGCCGTTATATTACCCGAGGCAGAACATAGCGATCACTGTCCACATTTGGTTGAATTATCATTTTAATACCCAAAACCTACGATATGCTGAATAAAATTTTCTTCGGAATAGGAACTACAATGTTGCTAATTTCCTGCGTTTCCCCAAAAATTTACAACGACTTACAAGCTAAATACGACGATTTAAAAGCCGAAAACGAATTGCTGATGTCTCAATTGGATGGCAAAGAAGGCAATGGTGAAAAATATACCGTTGCAAATCTGCGAAAGGAAATTGAAAAACTGAACGCCGAAAAAACGGCTTTGGCAATGGAGCTTTCGGCGACAAAGAGTAATTATGAACGATTGAAAGACTCCTACGATGCCTTGGAAGAGAATAGTAGCTCGGCACTCACTGAAAATTTGGAGCGTAACCGAAAGTTGTTAGAGCAATTGGAAGCCAAAGAAAAAGCCTTAGCTGAAGAAGCCGCTCGATTAAACACACTTCAGAAAAAATTGGAAGACCGCTCCAAACGGGTGGAAGAATTAGAAAGTATAATTGCTGCCAAAGATGCCCAAATGAAAAAGCTGAAAGACGCGATCTCTGCTGCTTTAACCAATTTTGAAGGCAACGGACTCACTGTAGAACAGCGTGACGGGAAAGTATATGTCTCTATGGAAAACAAACTCCTTTTTGAAAGTGGAAGCTGGGCCGTGAACACCCGTGGAAGGGAAGCGGTAAATGCTTTAGGCAATGTGTTGGCCAAAAACACAGAAATAGCAGTCTTAATTGAGGGACACACCGATAATGTCCCTTATTCTGCCAACGGGAACATCCAAGACAACTGGGATTTATCCACCAAACGCGCTACGGCAATAGTGAATATTTTAATTGAAAATAAAAGCATCCCAAAAGACAATCTAACCGCTGCGGGTCGAGGGGAATTTGCCCCCATTGCTACTAATGACACTAGTGAAGGTCGTGCAAAAAACCGCCGAATTGAAGTAATTTTAACACCAAAACTGGATGAGATTGCTAAAATTTTGAATGAAAATTAACCAAACAAATGCCTGACCACATCGTGGACTTTAGCCACTTTAATTATGCTAATGATGTAGTTTTGTTTAGGCAGTTTACAGTATTTGGAGATGACAATGCTGCCAAAGCCTAATTTCTCTGCTTCCAAAATACGTTGTTCCACACGGGTGACGGGGCGTACTTCCCCAGCGAGTCCTACCTCTGCGGCAAAACATAAGGACTTATCAATCGCCACATCAATATTGGAGGATAGCACCGCTGCAACCACCGCTAAATCAATAGCAGGGTCATCCACAGTGATACCGCCCGTGATATTTAAAAAGACATCTTTGGCTCCTAATTTAAATCCTGCGCGTTTTTCCAACACCGCCAAAATCATATTCAGGCGTTTGGCATTATAACCCGTAGCAGAGCGTTGTGGGGTGCCATACACTGCAGTGCTTACCAAGGCTTGTATTTCTATCATCAAGGGGCGCATTCCTTCTAAGGTGGCTGCAATGGCGGTGCCGCTTAAGTCTTCGTCATTCTTGGAAATTAATATTTCAGAAGGATTGGAGACTTCTCGCAATCCGCTGCCTTGCATTTCATAAATCCCCAATTCGTTGGTGCTACCAAAACGATTTTTATGGGCACGTAGAATTCGGTACACATGATTTCGATCTCCTTCAAACTGGAGTACGGTATCCACCATATGCTCCAAAATCTTAGGCCCAGCGATGTTACCATCTTTGGTGATGTGACCAATCAACACAACAGGGGTATCGGTTTCTTTCGCGAATTTTATGAGTTCTGAAGTACATTCGCGAATCTGCGAAATACTCCCTGACGTACTTTCAATGACATCAGTTTGTAAGGTTTGAATGGAATCTATCACCACAATATCGGGTTCCATATCGGCAATATGCCTAAAGATGTTTTGCGTTTTGGTTTCTGTTAGAATAAAACAATTTTCAGCTTTGGGAACGATACGCTCGGCCCGCATTTTTATTTGTTGGGCACTTTCTTCCCCCGAAACGTATAAGGTTTTATAAGGAAGTTTCAGAGCTATTTGAAGCATTAGGGTGCTTTTCCCAATGCCAGGTTCACCACCCAAAAGGGTTAAGGAGCCTGGCACCAAACCACCCCCTAGGACTCGGTTGAGTTCTTCGTCTTGCGTATTGAGTCGAAGTTCGGTAGCATTCGATATTTCAGAAATACGTTGGGGTTTAGTGCTTCGACTACGCTCAGCAACCTTAGATCCGGGTACTTTCCAACTTTGTGTTTCTGCCTTTTGAATGATTTCTTCGGCAATGGTATTCCATTCTTTACAGGAAGTGCATTGTCCTTGCCATTTGGCAAATTGTGCCCCGCAGTTTTGACAAAAAAAAGTGGTTTTTACTTTTGCCATTAATACCCAAAGTCTTCTTTAATTTTATCTGCTTTTTCCAGCATTAAATCCACAGTGATAAAGTCTACTTCTTCTTTATCAAATCCTCCTTGATAGGTACGCATGGCTTTTTTGGGCTCTCCCATTTCTTCATAATAGCGGGCTAAATAATAATCGCCCATAACCGTATCTGGATATTGTTTTTTTGCCAAAGTGGCTATTTCGCGAAGAGACTCCCATTGTTTTTTCTTTTCACAGGCAGTTGCTGTTGCTATAAAATCATTGATACGGATGGGATTGGTAAGTCCGAATAGATCTTCGATGGTTTTGTATTTATCCAATAAATATTGATGAATGGGCGTGTCCATTTTCATCAATTTGTTATTAAATTCCTCTTTTGAAATAGGACGATACACCGAAAAGATTTTTTCCATCGCCGAAGGAATGGCACGGGCCACCAAAGAATAATGAGTGGCACCTTCAAAATTATCGAAATAATACGCAAAGTTATCCGATTTTAAAGGGGAAAGACTCTTGTCCAAATCGATTGAAATTTCCATTAAGTCTTTAATATCATCACTTCCAGTAGCGAGGTAATAAAAGAGTTTTGTTTCAATATTAGGGATGCGTTGCGGTAAACGTTCATCCATCATAGGTGCCAAATCGGGACTCAAGCAAATGTAGCCGTTAAATAATGGCGGGTCTTTGAACAAATAATAATTGATAAAGTTGGCTGTAAAGTCGTGCCCTACAGCAATGGTAAATTTTGCGGTGCGGTAATTGGCATCAATATATGGGATTAGCTCAAGACCAACAAATTCAAAAAAGCTTGCGCCTTTTTCTTCGGGCATAAAATTGGTGTCGTCGTAGCTACAATCGTCATAACGACCATCCCCTTGCATAATTCCTACCACGATGGCTTCGGGCATATCTTCCCAATAGCCAAAATAATCTACGTTACCAGCAACGGGTTCAAAAAGGTAATTGGCGTCGAGCACCACAACGATTGGGTAGGATTTTTCGATATTAACATCATAATCACGTGGCAATTGGATTTTGAGTCTTCGAGATTCTTCTAGCTTAAAAGAACTGATTTCCTCATAAATTACTTTGGATTGCGAAAAAGAAGAAGCTACAAAAAACGTAAAAAATAGAAGTGAAAATGCTTTTTTCATGGGGTTTAAATTTACTGTTGGAAAGATACTAATTTCTGAAGATTGTTACCTTCAGAAAAAGAGAACTATTTGTTTCGGTTGTAAATAGGAAGCAAAACCAGCGAAAGTACCCCTGAAAGAATAATATAAATGACATTGGAAGTCCAAACAATCCAACCTAATGCCGTCCCTAGGGTTTCGGGAATCCCAAAAATGAGCAGAATTCCAGCAATAGCAAGCGGGTAATAGCCAAGACCGCTATTAGTAAAAGCAAACGTAAAGCTTCCCACAACAAAGGTGATAATAATAGTGCCAAAACTAATGGAGGAAGTTTCGGGAAGTGCCTGTGTGGCTGTATAAAAAGAAAGCAAATAGAGTCCCCAAATTAAAAGGCTATGAAAAATAAAAGCCCCTTTTTTCTTCATTTTCAGAATACTGAAAACACCATCTTTTAACCCTCTAACAAAGTTTTTAATTCTTCTTGAGATGGGTCCTTTCGATTTTTTCAAAAAGACATAAAATGCAAAAATTCCAAGCAAAAGAATACCAAAGGCGAATGCTAATTTTTTAAACGGAATGAGTTGGGTGATATAATCGTAGAGTTCATCAAACTGTAGCAATACCGCCAAAATTGTAAATAACAACAGGAAGAAAAGGTCTACGACTCTTTCAGATATAATGGTTCCAAAGCCTTTTTCGAAAGGTACTTTTTCGTATTTATCTATGACCACGGCACGTGACACTTCGCCACTTTTTGGGATAAATAAATTCATAAAATAGGCAGTAGAAACTGCAAAAAAGTTATTGAGTAGCCTAGGTTTGTAGCCTAATGGGTCTAACATAAAATTCCAACGATACGCTCGAATGACATGGCTTAACACACTCATGAGTACGGAAGCAATTACAATAAAATAATTGGCATTTTTAAAATGAAAGACTAATTCATCCCATTGCTCTGGCGTAAATTTGGAATAGAAATACCAAATAAGAAATACTCCTAACGCTAAAGGAATAAAAAGCTGTAAGAACTTTGAAAGTGATTTATTCAAATTATGTTAAGAGGTTGTTTTTTTCATTTGGAAACACCAATGCTGGCTTAAATTTTTTGGCTTCTTCCACGCTCATAATGGCATAAGTGATAAGAATTAAAATATCACCAGGAGCCACTTTTCTTGCTGCAGCCCCATTGAGTGTAATCTCACCACTTTTTCTAGGTCCAGGAATAGCATAGGTCTCTAGGCGCTCACCATTATTGTTATTTACAATTTGTACTTTTTCACCTTCAATAATATTAGCAGCATCCATTAAATCTTCGTCTATGGTAATACTTCCTATATAGTTGAGGTCTGCACCAGTTACTTTTACTCTGTGTATTTTAGATTTTACTACGTGAATCATCATTGGGCAAAGGTATTAATTTAAGGCTATATTATCTATTAATCGCACATCTCCTGCAAAAGCAGCTATAAAAGCTCTGTAGGTATTTCCTTTTATTTTTCGATGTGCAGGCTTTAGATTTTTAATAGCGGTAATCTCAAAATATTCTAATGTTAAGTGTTTATTTTCTGAAAATCGCTTGGCTACTAATTTATGTAATGAAGCGATGCTTTCTTTGTCGAAATGTTGTTGTACTTCTTTCAATGTTTTATAAATGAGAGCAGCTTCTTCAAATTGAATGCTACTCAATCGTTTATTTCGGCTACTCATAGCAAGTCCATTGGGTTCTCGCATAATAGGGCAGCCAATGATTTTTATGGGAAGATTTTCAATTTCAACCAATTTTTTTACAATTTGCAACTGCTGAAAATCCTTTTCACCAAAATAGGCTTTGTTTGGTTGCACGGCACGAAAGAGCAAATTAAGCACAGTCCCAACGCCATCGAAATGTCCTTTTCTATATTTTCCTTCCATTTGATGTTCAATACCTCCAAAGCGATAGTGTGTAGAACTCACTTTTTCACCATATAAATCGGAAGCATCGGGAGCATATATTAAAATAGTTCCTTTTAAAGTGTTTAAAAGCGCAACGTCTGCATCTAGCGTTCTAGGATATTTTTTTAAGTCGGAAGCATTATCAAATTGTGTTGGATTCACAAACACACTTACAGCCACGACATCATTTTCCTTTAATGCTTTTTTTACAAGTGAGAGATGTCCTTTATGTAAGGCTCCCATAGTTGGAACAAATCCAATTTTTTTCTGCTTTGAAACATGTTGAGACAAGGATGTTTTAAGGGAATCTTGTTTGTGAAATACCATAGTATATAAAAATCGAGCAAAATTAAGATATTAAGTGCAATCTGCATAAATTTTCGTAATTTTGCGTGTTTTAAACAACAAGCCAGTATATATGAAAGATAAAAGAGTCTTGTATGTGTCTTCTGAAGTAATTCCATACTTGCCAGAGACCGAGATTTCTTCCATGTCGTTTGAAGCCCCTAGGATGGTTAATAGCAATGATGGGCAAATAAGAATCTTTATGCCCAGATATGGTAATATTAATGAGCGTAGACATCAATTACATGAAGTAATTCGCCTTTCGGGGATGAATTTAGTTATCAATGATTTGGACATGCCGCTTATTATAAAGGTAGCATCTATTCCTAAGGAACGAATGCAAGTTTATTTTATTGATAATGATGACTACTTTAAAAGAAAGGCAACCTATGCGGATGAAGATGGAAATCTATTTCCAGACAATGATGAGCGTGCCATTTTCTTTGCTAAGGGGGTTATTGAAACTGTAAAAAAACTAAACTGGTCACCAGACATTATCCATGTTCATGGATGGTTGGCTTCATTTTTACCTTTATACCTTAGAACGTACTACAATAACGAACCTCTTTTTGAAAACAGTAAAATAGTTACTTCACTATACAATCCTGGCTTTCAAGGTGCGTTAAATACTAAATTGGTAGATAAAATTAAATTCGATGGTATTGAAGAAGCAACCATATCGCACTTAAAGAATCCTAATTACTTTAATGTAATGAAAACCGCAATGGATAATTCGGATGCTGTGATTGTTGGTTCTAATGAGATTACAGAAGAATTTCAAGAGTATCTTAAAAACCTTGATAAGCCTGTGTTAAACTTTCATAAAATGGAAGAATTTTCCGAAGCTTATTTAGACTTTTACCAATCCAAAGTATTGGTTTAAAATATACACCCTAATGAAAATTACAAATGTTCTCCCCAAGCTAGGGGTACTACTTTTAGTTATTGTTGCTTTTGCTTCCTGTGAAGAAGATTTTAGTAACTTAGATACCAATATCATAAACGAAAATTTCACTAGTCCAGACACCACCTTTTCAGTGGTTGCCTATAGTAAATTGCTTGGGGGTATTCAAACAAACGGGCTTTCTTCCTATAAATTAGGGGTCTATAACGATCCTGTTTATGGAAAAACAATATCTCATTTTTTAGGTCAAATGGTACTAAGTACTGCTAACCCTACTTTTCCTGTAGATTCTTTGGATCCTGTTCTTGAAAGAGTTGTGTTGCATCTTCCTTACTTTTCAACGTCAAGTACAGATAGTGATGACGTTACAACCTATACATTGGATTCCATTTTTGGAAGCGCTCCTACTAATATTTCTGTGTATGAATCAAATTATTTTTTAAGGGATACAGATCCAGACAGTAATTTTGAAGACCAACAAAAATACTATTCAAATCAAGGGCCCTTATTTCAATCTAATTTAGGACAACTTTTAGCAACAAAAAATGCCTTCGTTCCCTCTAGCGATGAAATTGAACTCATTTTTGAGGATATTGACACCATTGCACTTCCTCCTGGGCTATTAATTGATTTGCCTGTAGATTTCTTTCAGCAAAAAATAATTGATCAAGAAGGTGAAGAGGTATTAATTAACAATAATAACTTTAAAAATTATTTTAGAGGACTTTTCTTAGAAGCATCTGCTGACGGAGACGGAAACACATTTATTTTTAGCACAGAAGATGCCAAGGTAACTTTGTATTATTCTTCGGAAACTACTTCGTTAGATTCTGATGGAAATCAACAAACAGATGACGATGGGAATATAATTAGGCTGTTAGATTCTTACGATTTGAACTTTTCAGGAATCAATGTTAATGTATTCAATAACAATTTGCCTGCATCTATTACTACTGGACTTGCAAACTCTAATAGTACATTGGGAGATGAAACACTTTACATAAGAGGAGGTGAAGGAATTGTTACTATAATTGATTTGTTTGGTGGGGATGATAACCAAAATGGCGTCAATGACCTTGAAGAACTTCGCGAAAAGGAATGGCTTATTAATGAAGCCAACTTAATTTTTTATGTGGACCAAGATAAGGTTTCTGGCGGAAGCTTTGAACCCGAAAGAATCATGGTTTTTGATCCAAAAAACAACACGATTCTAGCAGACTATTCTATAGATTTAACAACAAACAATTCTGCTGTAAATGCAGTAACTCAACATTTAGGAAGATTAGAGCGTGATAGTGATGAAAATGGGGAATATTATAAGATTAAACTAACTTCCCATGTGAGTAATTTAATAAATAGAGATTCGACTAATATTTCACTAGGATTAATGGTGTCTCAAAATGTGTCGCTTATTAATTTTAGAAGCTTAGAGAACGAACTATCTGTAAATAATCCAGACGTAGAGAGCCTTACACAGGTTCCTGCTTCTTGTGTTATTTCGCCTGAAGGAACTGTGCTTCATGGGAATCGGTCTTCAAATCAAGAAAAAAGATTAAAACTTCAGTTGTTTTATACAGAACCTAATAATTAAAAAAGTATGTGTGGCATTGTAGGTTATATTGGTAAAAGAGAAGCGTATCCTATTATCTTAAACGGACTTAAACGTCTAGAATATAGAGGATACGATAGTGCCGGTGTAGCCATTTACGACGGTACAGACATTCAAATGGCCAAGACCAAGGGGAAGGTGGCCGATCTTGAAGCTAAGGTTAATAGGGAGTTAAACAGTAAAGGAACGTTAGGGATTGGGCATACACGCTGGGCAACTCATGGGGTTCCTAACGATGTCAATTCTCACCCTCATTACTCAAACAGTGGAGATTTGGTTATCATACATAATGGAATAATAGAAAACTATGCTTCCATAAAAAAGGAATTAATTAAAAGGGGATATACTTTTATTAGTGATACAGACACCGAAGTACTTGTTAATTTAATTGAAGAAATTAAAAAACAAGAGAATGTAAAGCTTGGAAAGGCAGTTCAGTTAGCTTTAAATCAAGTTATTGGAGCTTATGCCATTGCCGTTTTCGACAGAAAAAAACCCGATGAAATTGTAGTTGCCAAACTTGGAAGTCCATTAGCAATTGGAATTGGAGATGATGAGTTTTTCGTGGCAAGTGATGCTACGCCCTTCATAGAATTTACGAATAACGCCATCTATTTGGAAGACGAAGAAATGGCTATTATCCGTTTAGGGAGAGAAGTTCGTGTTCGAAAAATAAAAAGTGACAGTCTAGTAGCGCCTTATATTCAAGAGTTACAATTAAATATAGAGCAAATTGAAAAAGGAGGCTACGATCACTTTATGCTGAAAGAGATTTACGAGCAACCTTCGGTTATAAAAGATACCTATCGAGGAAGACTTCTAGCAAACGAGGGGATTATTAAACTTGGAGGCCTCGAAGATCATATTCAAAAATTTGTAAATGCCAACCGTATTATTATAGTGGCCTGTGGGACATCATGGCATGCAGGACTTGTTGCAGAATATATTTTTGAAGATTGGGCGCGAATCCCTGTAGAGGTTGAATATGCTTCCGAATTTAGATATAGAAACCCAATTATTACCGAGAAAGATGTTGTTATTGCCATTTCACAAAGTGGAGAAACGGCAGATACCCTAGCGGCGATTAAATTGGCTAAACAAAAAGGGGCTTTTGTTTATGGGGTTTGCAATGTTGTGGGTTCTTCCATTTCAAGAGAAACTCATAGCGGTACCTATACGCACGCAGGGCCCGAAATTGGAGTTGCTTCAACCAAAGCATTTACTACTCAGATTACAGTTTTAACTATGATTGCTTTAAAATTAGCAAAGGTGAAAGGAACCATTTCCCAGGCTAATTATATGCAACACTTGCGAGAGTTGGAATTAATTCCTTCTCATGTTGAAGAAGCATTAAAAAGCGATGAAAAAATAAGAGCCATTGCCGATGTTTTTAAAGACGCGTCTAATTTTCTTTATTTAGGAAGAGGGTATAATTTTCCTGTTGCATTGGAAGGGGCTTTAAAGCTTAAAGAAATATCCTATATCCATGCCGAAGGCTATCCAGCCGCCGAAATGAAACACGGTCCTATTGCTTTAATAGACGAGCACATGCCTGTAGTAGTAATTGCTGTAAACAGTAATCACTACGAAAAAGTGGTTAGTAATATAGAAGAAATTAAAGCCCGAAAGGGTAAAATTATTGCAGTGGTAACCGAAGGAGATACTACGGTTAAAGAATTGGCAGATTTCATCATGGAAGTTCCTAAAACTACTGAAACACTAAGTCCTCTTGTAACCACAATTCCGCTTCAATTGTTATCTTACTATATTGCAGTGATGCTAAATCGTAATGTAGATCAACCAAGAAATTTAGCAAAATCTGTTACCGTAGAGTAACAAACTCTTCAAATTTTGGGTATCATAATTTCTTACAATTTCATTGTGGAATAAGTGAGTATTATGGATAAAAAGGGTATTTCTTTGGTGCATTACCATTTTTAATCAAATATTCTTAACAATTTCTTAAAAAAAAGCTTCATTTTTTTATGCATACATAATATTTATTTTACTTTTACAGCATTATCAAACAAAACTTTTTTATGAAAACTATTGTATTTGTATTTTGTTTGTGTTTAAGTGCTATTACTTTTGCACAAACCAATGTAAGTGGGAATGTTGTGGATGAGTCTTCAACGCCAGTAGTAGGGGCCAACATTGTTGTGGTTGGAAACACTGCGGGAACTGCCACAGATTTTGATGGAAACTTCTCCTTACTTGTAGATATGGAGCCTCCTTTTGTGCTTCAGATTTCTAGTATTGGATATGCTTCGCAAGATGTTCAAGTAACTTCAAACAATCAAACGGTAAATATTGTTTTGGTGGAAGGTTCAGAACTTGACGAAGTAGTAATTTCTGCTTCTAGAACTCCAGAACGTATTTTTGAATCTCCAGTAACTATTGAGCGCTTCGGAATAAAAGATATTAGAAGCACCGCTTCTGTAGACTTTTATGACGGTCTTGAAAACCTAAAAGGGGTAGATATAAATACCAACAGTTTAACGTTTAAATCAATTAACACAAGAGGTTTTGCAACGTTTGCCAATACGCGTTTTATGCAGTTGGTAGATGGAATGGACAACTCTGCTCCTGTTTTAAACTTCCCTTTGGGTAATCTATTAGGTATGGTTGATACAGATATACAAAGTGTAGAAATTCTTCCAGGAGCTGCTTCAGCATTATACGGTGCTAATGCCTTTAACGGTATTCTGTTTATGCAAAGTAAAAACCCTTTCGATTATGAAGGAATTAGTATTTCTATGAAACGTGGAATTACTAGTCAAGAGGCAGCAGGAGATAACCCTTATACTGATTTTGGTATTCGTGCTGCACATAAATTTACAGAGCATTTTGCGGCAAAAGTAAATTTTGGATATTTAAGCGGAACCGATTGGGCAGCTAATAATTTAACTGCTAAACCAGGAACAGGTACTTCTCGTGCAGATATTAATTATGATGGAATTAATGTGTATGGAGATGAGGTGAGTACAGACATAAAAGGTGTTGCAGAGGCACTTGTCGGTTTAGGTGTTTTGCCAGCAGGCGCAGAAGCATTAGTGCCTTCAGTTAATGTAAGTAGAACAGGGTATAATGAAGCCGATTTAACCGATTATGAAGCCGAAAGTATCAAAGCCGACTGGGGATTGTATTTCCGTCCATGGGCGAATGATTTTGAAATTTCGTATGTTGGTAAAGTAGGTACAGGTTCTACCATTTATCAAGGAGCTAGTAGATATGCCATTGATAATTTCTTTCTACAACAGCACAAGTTAGAATTTAAGAATAACAACTTCTTTTTAAGAGGATACATTACTGAAGATAGAGCTGGAGACAGCTACAACATGTTATTTACAGGGATTAACATCAACCGTGCTTGGAAAGATGACAACACTTGGTTTGGTCAGTATGTTGGAGCATTTGTGCAGGGATCACTTGCAGGTCTTACAGCTGAAGAGGCACATGCTTTAGGTAGACAAACTGCTGAAACTGGACGCTTCGAGCCAGGGACAGAAGAATTTAAAAGTGCATTTAACGCAACAGTTAGTGACCCAGATTTATTAACAGGATCTAAGTTCCAGGATAACTCTAAAATTTACCATGGAGATGCTAATTATAACTTTAGCCATTTATGGGATGTAGTTGATGTGCAAGTGGGTGGATCTTATAGAACCTATAGCTTAAATTCTTCGGGGACTATTTTTACAGATGCAGATGGACCTATTAACTATTCTGAATATGGAGTATATACACAGCTTCAAAAGAAGTTTGATCTTTCAGACAATGTGGATTTAAAATTAACAGGTTCTGTTCGTTATGATAAGTCAGAACTTTTTGATGGCTTCTTCTCGCCAAGATTAGCAGCCGGTTTCACAATAAATGATCAGCATAACATCCGTGCATCTTTCCAAACAGGTTTTAGAAACCCTACAACTCAAGATTTATACATTGGATTAGATATTGGAAGAGCAGTATTAATTGGTGGAGCAGAAGATAACCCAGCAAGAGATATAAGACCATACGATTTAAGCCCTACGGGACAAGCTGTTTTAGGAGCTCCAACGATTCAGTTTGATGGTCAGGGAGCCTATACCAATTCTTATTTTGCAAGTTCTGTGCAAGCTTTTGGTGCCACAGGGGATGCTTCACAGTTAGAAATTGCAAATTCAAGTTTTCTTAAACCAGAACAAGTAACCTCTTATGAATTAGGTTATCGAGGAAAATTAGGAAAATTTATTGTGGATATGAGCGGGTATTATAATCAATACCAAGACTTTTTAGCTAATGAAACAGTAATTGCTCCTTTCTATGGAGATGTTCAACTAACACAAACGGTTCCTGGTGATCCAAACAATACACCCTTAGCTATTGCTGCCATTGCAAATGAAGATTATCAAATATTCCAAACGTACACCAACAGTGAAGAGGTGGTTAATTCTTATGGAGGTTCTGTAGGGGTTTCTACCAAAATCTTTGGAAATTTTGATTTAGGAGGAAATTATACCTATGCAAAATTGGACTTTGATACAGAAGCAAATCCAGACTTCCGTACCAACTTTAACACACCAGAGCATAAAGTAAAGGGGTCTTTTGGGAATACGGAGTTATTTAAAAACTTTGGATTTAATGTAGCGTGGAGATGGAGCGATACGTATGAGTGGGAAGCTTCTTTTGGTGATGGTCAAATACCGGCGTTTCACGTATTAGATGCTCAAATAAACTATAGAGCTCCCAAATTCTTAAAGTCTACTTTTAAAGTGGGTGCTACCAATGTTTTAGGTGACGAGTACTTTACCGCATTTGGAACTGGATATATTGGTTCTATGTATTACGTTTCTTGGACCATTAATAATTTATAATCAGTAAAAAAATTAGTATTATGAAAATTAAATATATAGGTGTTCTTTTAATCGCTTTAGGGTTTATTGCCTGTGAAAGTGATGATAGCACAACAATGGACGAGGTACAAGTTGATCTTTCAGCAGGAAGTGCCGATTTTTCAAACTACGTTGCATTAGGAGCTTCGTTTACAGCAGGATATACTGATGGAGCTTTATTTATGGCAAGTCAAGGGAATTCATTTCCAAATATTCTATCACAACAGTTTTCTGCCCTTGGAAGTGGTGAATTCACCCAGCCATTAATGAATGATAACGTTGGAGGATTATTACTTGGTGGAAATGTTATTGCCAATCCTAGATTGTTTTTTAACGGTGCAGGACCCGCAGTTTTGCCTGCTATGCCAAGTACCGAAGTAAGTAATGTTATAGCCGGTCCTTATAGTAATATGGGGGTGCCAGGGGCTAAAAGTTTTCACTTATTAGCCAATGGATATGGAGACGTTGGTGGAGTTGCGACAGGTCAGGCAAATCCTTACTTTGCTAGAATGGCTTCAAGCGCCAATGCTTCTATGTTAGAAGATGCGTTAGCACAAGCACCTACATTTTTTACACTTTCAGAAGTAGGTGGAAATGACGTTTTAGGTTTTGCCACATCGGGAGGAAGCGGAGTTGACCAAACAGGTAATTTCGATCCTACAACGTATGGATCAAATGATATTACAGACCCTAATGTATTTGCACAAACCTTTACTGCTCTTGTTGGGGCTTTAACTGGTTCTGGAGCTAAAGGGGTAGTAACTAATGTTCCTTATGTAACAAGTTTACCCTATTTTACTACAATTCCATATGCGCCATTAGACCCAACAAATCCAGATTTTGGTCCACAAATACCTGTATTAAATGCAACATTTGCACCTCTTAATCAGGCTTTTGCTTTCTTAGGAGTGCCAGAAAGATCTATTGTTTTTTCTGAAACAGCAGCAAGTCCCGTGGTAATTTTTGATGAGTCTTTACCAGATATTTCAGCACAATTATTCCCTGTGCTTCAAGCAGGAGGCTTAGATCCTTTGACAGCACAATTACTTTCTGCTCAATTCGCCCAATCAAGACAAGCGACAGCAGAAGATTTATTGGTGTTGACTAGCTCATCAGTTATTGCGACGCTAAACGAAGAGTATTTTAATCAATTAATCACATTAGGAGTGCCCGCAGCTACGGCTGGGCAATTAGCAGTAAATGGGGTAACCTACCCACTCGAAGACCGCTGGGTGCTTACTTCTAGTGAAGAAAATTCAGTGAGAGTTGCTACAGACGCCTATAATGTAACTATTGAAAATGTTGCATCCTCTAGTGGATTGGCTTTAGTAGATTTAAATGGAATCTTACAACAGGCATCTACTACGGGAATTACTTTTGATAATTTTACCATGAATACAGATCTTGTATTTGGAGGTTTAGTCAGTCTTGACGGAGTTCATTTAACCGCCAGAGGTTATGCGTTAATGGCTAATAAATTTTTAGAGGCAATTGATGCTACATACGGTTCAAATTTTATTGAGGCTGGAAAAGTAGCTAAAGCAAATAATTACCCTGTTACTTACTCTCCAGAATTACAATAGAGTGCTATAAAATTTTTGATAAACCCCTTTTGATTAATACAAATCGAAGGGGTTTCTTTTTTGGTTGAAACCGAAGTGTATAGAATTCAAAAAATTACATTTTTAGGTTGTTTTTTTAAGGAAGAAAAACATATCTTTGCACCGATTTTTAAGGGGGATGTTTTAACCCTAATTAATTCTAAAAAATAAACACGTACATAATGTCAAAAGTTACAGGAAAAGTTGCTCAAATTATTGGCCCAGTAGTAGACGTAGAGTTTGCTAGCGGCGCTGAACTTCCAAAAATTTACGATTCTCTTGAGGTTCAAAACCATGGGAATACTTTGATTCTTGAAGTGCAATCTCATATTGGTGAAAATACAGTAAGAACCATTTCTATGGATTCTACAGATGGTCTAAGCCGTGGCGTAGATGCTGTTTCAACTGGAGCTGCTATTCAAATGCCAATTGGAGATGATATTTATGGACGTTTATTTAATGTAATTGGAGATGCAATTGATGGAATTGGAGATTTACCTAAGGCAGGTGAAAACGGACTTCCAATTCACCGTGAGGCACCAAAATTTGAAGACCTTTCTACTTCTACCGAAGTTCTTTTTACAGGAATTAAAGTAATCGACCTTATTGAACCTTATGCAAAAGGAGGTAAAATTGGATTATTTGGTGGTGCAGGAGTTGGTAAAACGGTATTGATTCAGGAATTAATTAATAACATTGCAAAAGGTCACGGTGGACTTTCAGTTTTTGCTGGAGTAGGAGAAAGAACTCGTGAAGGAAATGACCTTTTAAGAGAGATGTTAGAATCTGGGATTATTAAATATGGTGAAGATTTTATGCACTCGATGGAAGCAGGTGGATGGGATCTTTCTAAAGTAGATAAAAAAGCCATGAAAGAAAGTAAAGCTACTTTCGTTTTTGGACAAATGAATGAGCCTCCTGGAGCTCGTGCTCGTGTGGCACTATCAGGATTAACCATTGCAGAATATTTCCGTGATGGAGCTGGAGACGGACAAGGGAAAGATGTACTTTTCTTCGTAGATAATATCTTCCGTTTTACGCAAGCAGGTTCAGAGGTGTCAGCCCTTTTAGGTCGTATGCCTTCTGCGGTAGGATACCAACCTACATTGGCTTCAGAGATGGGGGCGATGCAAGA
>NZMG01000023.1 GCA_002694465.1 Flavobacteriaceae bacterium
GGAATGAAACTTCCGTTAATGGTAGGTGTTCCAGCAGCACACTCATCTTCTACTGGAGTGGCAGCTTCATCGTCAAGAGTCGCTACAATATTATCACCAGCACATCCATCTGGTGGAGCGGTAATATCACCTGGTCTATCTATAATCGTTACGGTAGTTCCCGAAGGAGACTCTAGCGTTACAATAACATCACCCACCCAAGTATGAGATATGTTTACATCTACATTTAAATCGGTAATGATAAAGTCATCGGTCACATCTATCGTACTAGTTACCACCGTTGGAGCAGCTCCAAAGGGTAATCCTGGACTCGCACTGGCGGTGTCGGTTACAGCTGCAGGTTCCCCAATACAAGAAATGACAGGGGCAATAGTATCTTCAACGGTTACTTCTGCCTCACAAGTAGAGGTATTCCCATGGATATCGGTCACCACTACCGTAAAGGTGTTAGGACCTACATTAGCACAGGTTAAATCGATGCTTGGTACTGTTGGCGGTGCCAACGAAGCAAACGTAATACAGTAGTTATTTAAAATACCACTATCTCCACCAAAAACATCTTGAATGTTTAAAGTCCAGTTTCCGTTAACAGGTTCTCCTGCAAAGAACGTATTCATGGGGCCACCTTCTGGCTGGAAGGTTCCTGTAAATGGTGCAGCTCCCGTAGTAATACTTGGGAAACCATCCATAAACACCGTATTGGTATAGTTATCTCCACTACCACCATTTCCACTCGATAAGTCTAAGATAAGACCGTTGGGAGAGGTTAAAGATATATTTAAGTCACCATCAAAGGTGTGGTTTAAATCTAAATCCACGCTGGCAATTTCATAGTCAACACCTACAGTTCCTACGGTAGTTACTACGGCTGGCGAAGGATCCATAGGTCCTGAAGTTCCAGTAGCTGGAATAGGAAGTCCATTAGGTCCACATTCAGTAATATCACCAGCATTTGGATCTTCAAATGCTATCGATGCTATACCACAGTTATCAGTTGCACTTGCTACTACTTCTCCTGGAGTAAGGTTATAATCTCCGTTAGCGTCCAACGCTACTGTAATGTCCTGACATGCAATAACAGGAGCTTCGTTATCTGTTACTATAATATCAAAATCGCAAGTGGCGGTGTTTCCATCACTATCGGTAACCGATAAAGTAACCGTAGTGGTTCCAACGTTAAAGAAACTTCCACTAGGGGGTGTAGCAATAATATCTCCAGAGATGTTACCATCTTCAGGGTCTATTGCCAAACCAGCAAAATTCACAACGGCACCACACGCTCCTAATTCATTATTTGCCATGATGGTTCCAGGACAAACAATCATAGGTGGGTTGCCAACTACTAAAATGGGGTCGAAGGTAATACAGAAACTATTTAACGTTCCAGAATCCCCACCTAAATCATCATTAATTTCCAACCTCCAGTTTCCAGTCATACTTTGACCAGCAAACACAGTGTTTAAATCTGCACCAGGGCCGGCACCCGCTGCCACAGGGAAGGTATTTCCACCACCTTCGGCGCGGTAATTTGCCAATGGAGCACCCGTTGTCCATGTGGTAATGTTGTTGGTAGAGGCATCTGTAAACACCAAACTAGCAGCAGTATCAAGACCCGTAGACCCACCGTTGTCTGTACATAGCGCCAAACGAGTTCCCGCAGGCGATACAAGTACTATTTCTAAATCGGCAGCAAACGAATGAACACTGTTAATGGTTACATTGTTAATAGTAAAATCGGTTCCTATTATCCCTACATCGGCTACAGGAGCTAAAGAAGGATTCATAAGTCCAGAAGTACCAGCAGCAGGAATAGCTAACGGTGCGTTACCACAAACGGTAGAAGGACCGGTAGCACGAATAGTCATCGCAAAGTTATTAGGGATGGCAAAGTTTCGAGTACAACCGTTATTAGCAGTAGCACTTCCGCAACGAGTTGCAAATCCATTTCCAACTTCTCCCACGGGCATACCTCCTACAACAGGAGTTTCACCTAGTCTCCAAAACACATCGGTACGGCTCGCTGTAAGCATAACAGTAACCGTGTTGTCTGCCTCGGTAGTAAGGTCTACCGGAACAGGATAGGTTAAGGTACGTTGGTAAATAGTCCCTAAAGTTCCAGGAGTAGTAATGTTTTGCGTATAGGTAGAACCAGGTACCAATACCCCTACACCAGAACCACATGCACCGGTTGCCCCACTGGTAGGACAACCTGTATAAATACGAACGGTTAAATCGTAGCTTGCAGTAGAAGTTAAGTTAAATAAGTCTACTGTTATACTATTAATAAGTCGCTCGGTTCCTGCTAACAAAATGGCATCCCCCATAGAATGGTTAGGCCCCCCTGCAACAGAGGTAATTTCAGCCCCAGAATTAGAGGCATGTGTAGTGTTATAAATAACAGCATTCAAGGCCCTGTTTTGTCCAGGATCTTGAAAGGAAGATGCATCTACACCACGTGCCGTGGCATAACCATCTTTTTGTGCATTAACTTGCCAAAAGAAGCTTGTAACAAGAAACACAAAAAACAAAAAAGTAGTTTTTTTCATAGAGTTAATTAGGTTAAAAATTGCACTCAAATGTAGCTGAAAAAACAATCCGTAGATAAAAAGCAAATAACTATTTTTAGTATGATTAAAAGGCTTGTAAATACTGCTATTTCAGTAGTTTATAGGGATTAAAAATGGCTTTTGCTCCCCTTCTATTTCCCTCTTTTTTTGAAAAAATAATCTAGCAATAGGGTGCTTTTATCTTTTGCTATAAACCTTCCTATATACAGTACTGGGTATTGGGTGTTGGGTGTTGGGTTCTAGGTAGTGAGTGTTGTTTTTTGTTTTGACCCGAGTCCACCCGAAGGAGACCCGAAGGAGACCCGAAGGAGACCCGAAGGAGACCCGAAGGAGCTCCCTATTAAAATTTTTGATTTTTGACCCTTATTTTGAGTTTTGTAGGGGTTATTTTATTCCTAAAAAATGGTGTGAATTTATACTTTTTGGAATCTGTGCTAGGGTGCGTAAATGTTAAAATTTTGAGACCCTATTACTACGTAATAGCCTGGGATGCAGAAAAATAATTTGTAAGAAAAAACTTGCAAGTTTAAAATTTTTGTTTTTAGTTTGGGTATCCGTTTGCGATTTCTGCGCGGTTAACTCCCCTACTTTTTATTGTTTTGATATCACCTTGGAAGGGTGCACACTTCCAGACTGATATATTTAATCTTTTGTGTAATTGGGTTTATGGCTACTTGCCATAGTAGCCTTTGCCCTAAATCTTTAACATTATGGCAAGAAACAAATCTTTTATTAAACTGGAAGGTACCCTAGACGGGTTGACCTTTTATGAGAAAGACGGAGAGAACTTCGTTAAGACCAAAAGTGCGGTGAGTAAAAACCGCATAATGAACGATGCGAACTACGAACGCACTCGTGAGAACATGCAAGAATTTGGCGGAGCTGCTAAAGCTGGTAAGGCTTTTAGAGAGGCCTTTGGTGGTATGGTGAAGCTTATGGGCGACACCTACCTATCTGCTAGAATTAGTGGCCTGATGAAGCGCATTAACCGAAATGGAAGCGGAACTCGTGGAGAGCGAAGCATAGACATTACGACTAACAGCGCTTTGTTAAAGGGGTTTGAGTTTAATCCTGAAACGCCATTTGGTTCGCAATTTACCGCACCTTTTGATGCTCCTACCCTTGATGCAAATCGTGATGTGGCCACGTGGGTAGTGCCTGATTTTGATGCGGATGCCTATGTGACTGCTCCTGAGGGTGCGACTCATTTTAAATTGGTCCTTGCCTATGGATTGGTGAGCAATTATGAATGGGAAGCTGCCCTTGAGAGTTATGAGCCTGTTACGGAGGAAGGTAACGGTAAGGGTGGTGTTGCTTATAGTTCTGAAATTCCTATTTCTGGGCTTGTAGGTAGTGATACGACGCTTACTGTGGATATGGGTATAGGTGCTGCCTTGCCTGCTACGATTGCTAGTATTGCTAGTATAGGGATTATCTTCTTTCAGGAAGTTGATGGGCAGCTTTATATGCTTGCTAGTGGCAACGGAATGAAGGTTGCGCTTGCGGAGTAGTGAGTGGTGAGTAGTGAGTAGTGAGTCGTGAATTGTGGGTGGTGAATCGTGAAGCGTGAAGCGATATTTTGATAAACTACTTGCTATTGATTAAACACCTACTCTATTATTTAACCCCTTCTGGTTACTGGGGAGTGCCGGGAGGGGATTCTTTGTGGTTAAAGGAAAGACAAGAGGCAAGAGTCAAGACACAAGACACAAGACTGTAAGACGTAAGACGTAGGGTGTACAAAGGAATTAGAATATTGGGTTAAGGGATTGTTGGATTGGGAGAAATTGTTATCTTTAAATCGACATACTCCCCACAACTTTTACTAATATTATTTAATTATCCTATACTCATTCTATGGCTATATTAAATCAATTCCAGATGTATTCTCAAGCGGAGAATACCATTACCAATAATGTTTTATTGATGCTTTCTAACCTATATAGTATTAATCCAAGATACTATGAAGAGTTTATGATTGGAATTATTGATGATTCTGAAAGCTATGAAGTTATTCCACAATTTAGACAACAAAGAGGGAATTTGGGTAATGGCATTATTGATGGACACATAAAGGTAAATGCTTCTAGAATTATTATAGAAACAAAAATACACGGTCTTGAAGGTTTGGATAAGCTTTTAAAATATACTGATTCCTTTCATAAAAATGAATATTGTTTATTGTTGCATTTAAGTACTGCTAAATACACTAATAAAGATATTTTAACTTTTCAAAATCGATTAAAGGAGAAGCATCCAGAATACAGTATCCTTTTCCAGTCTATTACTTATGAAGAATTAGTTGCGCAATTAGGTGCTATTACTGAAAGTTATCATTATGAAGACTTATTACAGAAACTGAATGAAGACTTTAAGGATTATTGTGTAAAAAGCAATTTAATGCCTAGTAGTAAAGATATTCTTAGAGCCATGGCCTGTGGCCAATCTTTTGATCTTAATATAAAATATCAATTTTATTTTGATTTGGCTTCTAGAGGTTATAGTCCCTTTAATTATTTAGGTATTTATAAATGGAAGGCAGTACGCTATATTGGGCGTGTTGAAAACATGATAGAAGCCAATTATGAGGTTGGTGGAACCTTAGATGTAATAGACTCGACACATGAAGTTACAGAGGCGCAAAAAGTACGTTTGAAAGCTGCTATTGATGAATCGGTTGCAGGAGGATGGGATTTGGAATATGGGCACCGATTCTTTTTGCTTAAAGACTTTCATGAAACCTATTTTGAGAAAAAGAGTCCTGGGGGCATATTCAGAGTACGTTATTTTGATTTGGAAGATTATTTTAATCCAGTACCAAAAACAATGGAGGAAATAGCCACTTCTTTACGAAAAGTTTCATGGGAATAGTCTCGAATAATATTTATCATTCTCACTCCTTTTTTTACCTTTAAACCCAAATAGAGACCAAGAAATTATTTATGGACGGAACAAGTCTAACACCAGAACAGGAAAAACTAAACGCTTTAAAACAAGTGTTACCTGAGGTATTTGCCGAAGGCAAAGTTGATTGGGAAAAACTAAAAGCTACGCTTGGAGAAGATATAAACTTCTCTAACGAACGCTACGTGCTGAATTGGGCAGGAAAAAGTGAAGCCTTTAAAGTGTTGCAAGCACCAACCACCAAAACACTTATACCAGCAAAAGACGAAAGTGTAAACTTTGACGATACCGAGCATATTTTTATTGAGGGCGAAAACTTGGAAGTGTTAAAAGTGCTTCAAAAAAGCTACTTCGGTAAGGTAAAAATGATATACATAGACCCACCATACAACACAGGAAACGACTCTTTTATTTACCCAGACAAATTCTCTGAAACCAAAGACGAATACGAAAAGCGAGTTGGCGACAAAGATGAAGAAGGCTATATGACCAAAGATGGTATGTTCAAAAAGAACAGTAAAGAAAACGGACAATACCACAGCAATTGGTTGAATATGATGTATCCGAGATTATTCTTGGCTAAAAATCTACTACGACAGGACGGAGCAATTTTTATCTCAATTGACAATAATGAAATTGACAATCTCATTCAAGTTGTAAAGGAAGTTTTTGGAGAGGAGAATTTACTCGCTGTAATTGCGAATGTGAACAATCCAAAGGGAAGGTCTGATGACGCATATTTTGCCACTTCGCACGAATATTTAATTGTGGCAGCTAAAAATATCAATGAAGTAACTATATCAGGATTTGAACCCGAAGAAAAAATCACTAAACGATATAACAAAGTTGACAAGAAAGGTAAACGATATCGTGAAATTGATTTGAGAAAGACGGGAGATGCAGACTTACGTGAAGATAGGGAGGATATGTTTTACTACTTCTATCACAATGAAAAAACAAATGAATTAAAAGTTTTTAAAGAGCAACAAGAGCTTAAAGATTGGCGAGAAATCATACCTCTACGAGAAGATGGAAAAGAAGGAAGATATAGATGGGGTTTTAAAACAGCAGAAAGAGATATATCCAAACTGTTTGCCCGATATATGCCAAATCGAAAAATTTGGGGCGTTTTTGAAATGGACTATTTAGAAGGAAGAAAACCTGTTAAGTCAACAACAAGTTGGACATTTAAAGATGTTAATAGTGAGAGAGGAACTGAACAATTTATGGATTTAGGATTTGAGAAAGAAGTTTACCCTAAACCTAAGCCAATCGGCACATTAAAAAGAACTATTCAACTAACACATACTGATGATGAAAAGTACATTGCTTTAGATTTCTTTGCAGGTTCAGGTTCATTCGGTCACGCTGTCTATGAATTTTTGTGCGAAAAGGAAAAGCAGATTCAGTACATATTGGTTCAATTACCTGAACTTCTTAACGAGAATAAAAAAGAGCATAAAGCAGCAATTAGCTTACTTAAAACACTCAAAAAACCTCTAAATTATGCCGAAATATCAAAAGAACGTTTAAAAAGAGCCTCAGCGAAATATCAAAAAGAATATCCTGACTTCACAGGAGATTTAGGCTTCAAAGTCTTAAAACTTGCCGATAGCAACTTTAAGCAATGGCAACAAATTACAGGCAAGGACAAGCAAGCGTTGGAAGAGCAAATGAAATTGTTTGTTGACCCAGTTGCAAAAAATGCCACTACTGAAAATATGGTGTATGAACTCTTGCTGAAAAGTGGCAAAGATTTAAACAGCACCATTGAAGCAAAAAATGGTTTTTATGCTATCAATGAAGCTGAACTCATATTGGTTTTAGAAATAGCCAATCAAGAAATCATTGACGCAGTAATTTCCAGCAAGCCACAAAAGGTAATTGCCTTAGACAAGCTTTTTAAAGGCAACGACCAATTGAAAACCAATGCTTCTTTACAAATGAAAGATGCAGGTATAGAATTTAAAACGATATAAATATGAAGTTAACGTTTGATTCTAACCTACAATATCAGCAAGACGCCATAAAGTCCATAACAGACTTATTTGAGGGACAACCTTTAGAGGATTCTATTATGGAATTTAACCTAAAGGAAGAAGGTACATTGGATTTAATCAATGGTGTTGGTAACAACTTGATTCTATCAGAAGAGCAAATCCTAAAAAACTTGCAATCCGTTCAAGAACAAAACGAAATTGAGCAAAGCAAAGCATTGGACGGAATGCACTTTTCCATTGAAATGGAAACAGGAACAGGGAAAACCTATGTGTATTTGCGTAGCATTTATGAACTCAACAAAGCCTATGGTTTTAAAAAGTTTGTGATTGTTGTTCCGTCTGTGGCTATTCGAGAAGGTGTTTTAAAAAACTTGGAAATCACGCACGAGCATTTCCAAAACCTGTACGACAATATTCCGCTTAATTTTCAGGTTTACGATAGTTCAAAAGTTTCAACGTTAAGAGGTTTTGCAACCAATAACAACATTGAGGTCTTGGTAATCAACATTGATTCGTTTGCCAAAGACCAAAACATTATCAACCAACCACATTACAGAGCAAATGGCAGAAAACCCATTGAGTTTATTCAATCTGTAAATCCAATAGTAATTGTGGACGAGCCACAAAATATGGAAACCGAAAAACGTATTTCGGCAATTGAAAACTTAAATAGTCTTTGTACACTTCGTTACTCTGCAACACACAGAAATCAATACAATCTAACGTATAGTTTAAATCCTGTAAAAGCCTACGATTTAGGATTGGTAAAACAGATTGAAGTAGATTCAATAGTTGAAGAAAACGCATATAATGACGCATTTGTACAGGTAGATTCTATCAAGGCGACCAAAACAAAGGTTACAGCCAAGGTTTCAATATATGTAAACGACAAAGGAGGCGTAAAAAAGAAATCGGTTTCCGTAAAAGTTGGAGACGATTTATACAAACTATCTAACGAGCGAGAAATTTATTCAGATGGTTATATCATTGAAGAAATAGACGCAACGAACAATTGTATTTCTATTTCAAACGGAAATCTTTTATACAAAGGCGACAGTCAAGGCGGATTGAATGATGAAGTAATGAAATTTCAAATCCGAAAAACGGTTGAAGAACATTTAAAGAAAGAAAAACGCCTCAACAAATTAGGAATTAAAGTGCTTTCGCTTTTCTTCATTGACAAGGTTGCCAATTACCGACATTACGATTCAGCAGGAAATCCAAACAAAGGGAAATTTGCAGAATGGTTTGAAGAAATTTACCAAGAGTTCGTTTCAAAACCTGCATTTAAAGAATTAGACAGGTTTCCAGTCAATGAAGTTCACAATGGTTACTTCTCACGAGACAAAAAAGGAAAATTCAAAGACACTTCAGGCGAAACAAAAGCAGATGATGACACATACAGTCTGATAATGAAAGACAAAGAAAAGTTGTTGGATATTGACAACTCGCTTCGTTTCATATTCTCACATTCAGCACTTCGAGAAGGTTGGGACAATCCTAATGTATTTCAGATTTGTACTTTAAATGAAACGAAATCGGACGTAAAAAAACGTCAAGAAATTGGAAGAGGTTTACGATTAGCAGTAAGGAAAACAGATGATGGTAAGTTGGAAAGAACCTACGACCAAAATATAAATCGCTTAACAGTTATTGCCAATGAATCGTATGATGATTTTGCAAAGACCTTGCAAAAAGAAATTGAAGATGATTGTGGTGTTGAGTTTAAAGGCAGAATTAAGAACAAGAGAGAACGTACAGCAATTAAATATCGAAAAGGATTTGAAGCTGACCCAAAATTCTTGGAGATTTGGGAAAACCTCAAAAAGAAAACGACTTACCGAGTTGATTATAAAACTGACGAGTTAATCACATTATCAGCAAAAGCGGTTAAAGATATACCCGAAATCAAAGCACCTTCTATTCGTTCAACAAAAGTCAATATCAGTATGACAGACGAAGGAGTAGAAACAATGTACGCAGGAGACAAAGTAGAATCTTACGACAGTTATTCTTGGAAAATTCCAGACGTGTTAGGCTATATACAAAGTAAAACAGAATTAACTCGTTCAACCATTCAAGAAATACTGAGTAAGTCAGACAGAATTGGAGACATTTTAATTAATCCACAACTGTTTTTAGACTTAACAACCCAAGCCATAAAACGGACTTTGTACGACTTAATGATTGACGGAATCAAATACCAAAAAATTGGCGGAGCAGAGTATGAAATGGCACTTTTTGAAGCTCAGGAATTAGAGGTGTATTTAAACGACTTTTCTTTTAAAGTCACAGACAGTTCCAAAACCATATATGAAGAGTTCGTTCCTTTAGATTCAGGAGTTGAAAGCAGGTTTGCCCAAGACTGTGAATCAAGCGACCAAATTAAATTCTATTTCAAACTTCCTAATTGGTTTAAAATCCCTACACCAATTGGAAACTATAATCCTGATTGGGCTTTGGTATTTGAAGATGATAAGAAAATATATTTTGTTGCAGAAACAAAGGACACAGGAACGCCAGAGGTAGATTTAGCAAAGCTTAGCAGAGACGAGCAATTGAAAATTAAATGCGGGAAAGCACATTATAATGAGTTTGAAAATTTAAAGTATGATGTTGTAACTAAAGTTGGGCAGTTAATTAATTAATAGCTTTAATGCATTGACCTAGAATTCACTGCTTCTTGCGTAGACTATGTATTTACATCGCCAAATTTTGAATTGTTTTTGACTGCCACTGGCTTTAGTGCAGGCTATTACGTAATGACTAGCAGTGACGTGAGATTAACTACGTTGAATCTTCGATTTGCCTCGCTACGCTCGCAATGACAAGGAGTGATAAGGGATTGCCACGCTACGCTCGCAATGACAAGTAATAGTCCTACGTCTTACCATCCACCCATCCCCCATCCTATTTTTACTATTTTTGCAGCCTATGGAATTAAGCAAACGAATAGCTGATAAAAAAGTAGGGCTGGTCCTATCGGGTGGCGGTGTAAAAGGCGTGGCGCATATAGGCGTAATAGAAGCCCTGTTGCAACGCGACATACAACCCAGTGTGGTATCGGGTGTAAGTGCGGGCGCTATTGTAGGTGCCTTATACGCCAATAACATTCCTACCCAGGAGATGGTTGCCTTTTTTAAACAAACACCCCTATTTAAATACAACCATATTACCATTAACAAACCTGGGCTTTTCGACACCGAGAAATACGCTATTTTCTTTGAAACCTACTTCCCCAAAAATACCTTCGAGGCACTACAAAAACCCTTGTACGTGGTGGCTACCAACCTCCTATTGGGAACCGCTACCTTTTTCCATACGGGTACTTTGGTGCGAGCCGTATTGGCTTCGGCAGCTTTACCACCGGTGTTCAGTCCTGTCATCATAGATGGCACCCCCCATGCCGATGGGGGCATTATGAATAACTTCCCCATAGAACCGTTGCAAGACACTTGCGATTATATTATAGGCTCCTACACCACCGCTATGAAGGAAGTAACCCCTGCTATGGTAAAGAACTCCCTCCAATTAACCCAGCGTACTAATACCCTGATGCTGCACGCCAATGCCATGCAAAAGCTACACCTTCCTAATATGCTGTTTACGCCTAAGAATTTAGACAGTATTTGGGTGCTGGATAAAAAGGGCATTGAAAAGGCTTATACCCTAGGGTACGATTATGCCAATGCCTTCCTAGACGACTTAACCGCTCAGGAACCGGGTGTGTTGTGACGTGAGATTAACTACGTTGAATCTTCGATTTGCCACGCTGCGCTCGTAATGACAGGGAGTGACGTGAGATTGCCTCGCTACGCTCGCAATGACAAGTAATAGTCCTACGTCTTACCGTCCTCAGATTCGACTTCGGGACCCGTTACCCGAACATTCCATAAGAACAAGTACTGTTTGAGTTCGACAAAGTCGAACGAGTTGTGCGCGTTCCGAATGGAGGGTTTAACGGGTGAAAAAGAATCGGAAGACTAGACTTTTTTGTTTCTTTTTTGGGCAATGCAAAAAAGAAAGGAAACCCCTTTTGGTTCGTTGATGCCTGCCCTGAGCTTAGTCGAAGGGTTAGACGAGTAAAGAAATCGAAGATTCACGAAATCAATAAAATATGTAAGCTGAGTAAAATGAACAATTACAAGGGTGTTATTATAATGGATTCCGTGTCGTTGCACGGAATGACAAGGGGTACAGTATTGTGGGATTCTGTGTCGTTGCACGGAATGACAAGGAGTGACGTGAAATTAACTGCGTTGAATCTCCGATTTGCCTCACTACGCTCGTAATGACAGGTAATAGTCTTACGTCTTGCAGTCCTATGTCTTGATTCCAGAATCTCATTACTCCACCAACAACGCCTTCCGAAGCACTGTTACTGGATGCAATGCCTTCCGCCCAGTCCCATCCTTAATCTGATGGCGGCAACTGGTACCATTGGCAACAATAACCACGTCTTCTGCGGCCTTCCGAATAGCAGGCAATAGCTTGAGTTCCCCTATTTGCATACTCACTGTATAATGTTCCTGCTCATAGCCAAAGCTTCCCGCCATGCCGCAACAACCCGAGGGGATCAAGGTGGGTTTATAGTTGAGCGGGAGGTTTAAGATATCGAAGGTGACCTTTTGGGTGCTTAAGGCCTTTTGGTGGCAGTGTACGTGTACTTTAAGCGTTAAGGGGGCTTGCGTAAAGTGTTGGGGGCCTATTCTACCTGCTTGAGCTTCAGCAGCAAGGAACTCCTCTATCAACATGGTATGCTTGGCAATATGGTTGGCCGCCTCCACATCACTGGCAAGGCGCACATACTCATCCCGAAAGCCTAGAATAGCCGAGGGTTCTATCCCTACTAGTGGGGTGTCTTTTGATACTTGGTGCTGTAGATGGGCAATATTGGCATCGATGGTTTGTTTGGCTTCCTTTAAAAAGCCTTTACTTAATAGCGCTCTGGCACTATCCAAACTGGTGATTAAGCCTACATCGTAGCCCAATCCTGAGAGTAATTGGTAGGCATCTTTGGCAAGGTCTGCCTCTAGGTAGTTACTAAACTCATCTACCAATAGCACTACACTTCTGTTTTGTTTAACTCCTTGATAATGTTTGTGTTCAAATCCTTTATCGAAAGTTTTAATTGAAAGTAAAGGCAGCGATCGTTGTTGGGCAATCCCGCTGTATTTCTTTATAATACTGCTGCTTATTGGGTTCCTAAAAAGGAAGTTAGCGAGTCTTGGATATTTGGAAGCCTGTTGGGTGTACAAGCTACTCTTTCCTAACAACCTGGTGGCACGTGAAGGCTTTTTGCGTAGGTGTTGCTGAAATAACACCTCCATCTTGGCGGTGGCCATATCCACATTACTTGGGCACTCCGAAGCACAGGCCTTACAGCCCACACACAAATCGAAGGCCTCCTGAACGGTGGGAGCAGTATAATCGATAGCACTCGGTTCCTGACTTAGTAATTCCCGTAAGACGTTGGCTCGCCCACGGGTGGTGTCCTTTTCGTTTCGGGTGGCGTGATAGCTAGGGCACAGCATTCCGCTACTTTGTTCGGTTTTACGGCAGTCCCCGCTCCCATTGCACTTTTCGGCAAGGCGCAGGAGTCCGCCGGAATCGGAGAAGTTTAAAAGGGTGCTAGGTGCTGGGTGCTGGGTATTAGGATGAGTACGCAGGCTTTCATCCATAGGCCAGGCATCGGTAATCTTGCCAGGGTTAAAGATGTTTTGGGGGTCAAAGGTGTGCTTGATGTGCTGTAGCAAGGCAAAGTTGGCTTCGCCTATCTGTCCTTTTAGGAATTCGGCACGTACAATCCCATCGCCATGCTCTCCTGAGAAGGAACCTTGGTATTGCTTTACCAGTGCTGCTACGGCAGTGGTGATTTCCCTAAATAGGGCAACGTCTACTTTTTTCTTCAGATTTAATATAGGGCGAAGATGTAACTCTCCCGCGCCGGCATGGGCATAATATACTGCCTCTTGTCCAAAGTCCTTCATTAGGGCGCTAAATTCCTTGATATAGGCGGGTAAGTCTTCTAAGGCAACGGCCGTATCTTCTATACACGCCACCGCCTTACGGTCTCCTACCATATTCCCTAACAATCCGAGTCCTGCCTTGCGAAGCTCCAGTGCCATAGTGATTTCCTCGCCACGTAATACGGTTTGAGTATCGCTTAAGCCACTTTGAGTTAGGCTTTGTTGTAGGGTTTGTATTTGTGTTTCCAAGCCATCTGGGGTGGTATCCCGTAATTCTAGCAGTAACACCGCCTTAGGTGCTCCTTGGATAAAGAATCGGTACGGGAGATAGGTCTTATTGTTCTTGGTGCAGCCTAGGATGACATCGTCCATCAACTCACAGGTATAGAGGTTGTGCCTCATAGCAACCACCACATCATTCATACAGGCATCTAAGGTGCTGTATTGGGTGGCTATCATGGCCGTATGCGCTGGTGGAAGGTCGTCTAGTTGTAGGGTGATTTCTGTAGTAAAGGCAAGCGTACCTTCGCTTCCGCAAAGGAGTTTACACATATTGAAAGGCTGATTACTCTCTGTAGTAAATGCTTCACTGTCTAGCAAGGCATCGACCGCATAGCCTGTATTGCGACGGTGAATGCTTGGTTTAGGAAACTCTTTTCGTATTTCTTGCTGGATGTTTTCTTCTGAAAGTTTGCCGTACAACTCCTTGTAGAGCTTTCCTTCTAGTGTGGGGAGTTTCAGTTTTTCTTGTAGGGCTTCTGAAGTGATTTCCGAAAAGGTAACCACTTCCCCATTAGATAAGACCGTTTCTAGCGACAGCACCTTATCTCGCGTCACGCCATACTGGATGGAGGTGGTTCCGCTACTGTTATTACCCACCATCCCGCCTATCATACACCTATTGCTGGTGGAAGTGTTAGGCCCGAAGAAGAGTCCGTAGGGCTCTAGATAAGCGTTCAATTCATCCCGAATAACGCCCGGTTGCACGGTAACGGTTTTCTTTTGGGTATCAACCGAAAGGATTTGGGTAAAGTATTTGGAAACATCCACCACAATCCCCTCGCCTACACATTGACCGGCCAGCGAAGTGCCTGCCGTTCTAGGAATAAGAGAGGTATTGTTTTCTGAAGCAAACCGAATGAGCTGTTGGATGCCTTCCTTGTTCTTCGGAAAGGCTACTGCCAAAGGCAACTTTCGATACACCGAAGCATCTGTGGCATAGAGCTGTTTGTAAAGGGTGTCGTAATAAAGCTCTCCCTGAAAGCTACTAGCAAAGGCCTCTAATTGTGTATTCATCATGGTCTTTGTAAAAGTAAAAAAGAGTTTTAACTTCTTTAACAAAACTTTGGATAAAACACCGTTTATCTTAGTACAACATTAACTAAAAGTGAATACATGTCGTTGTATTTTTGAATAAACTATAAAACAAACTATTTATGAAACGAATCATTTTTACAGTAATAGCTATGGTAGCCATTACATTTGCGGCCCAGTCACAAACGATATCAAAAAACGCCATTGGACTACGTCTAGGCGATAGCGATGGATTTGGTACCGAAGTAAGTTACCAGCGAGCTGTAGGCGATAACAATCGTTTGGAGTTCGATTTAGGATGGCGTTCTAACAAGCATTTTGATGCCTATCGTATTACCGGTCTATACCAATGGGTTTGGAATATAGATGGTGGTTTTAACTGGTATGCAGGTCTTGGTGGAGGTTTAGCTCAAGTTAACTTTGATGATGATTTTGGGGATTTTGACGACGACACCGAAACTTATTTGTATGGCGCAGGAGATATTGGTATAGAATACAATTTTGATATTCCGTTGCTTATCTCTTTAGACTTTAGACCTGAGTTTGGCTTTGGTCAATTTAACGACGATTTAGATTTAGATATCGCATTAGGTCTGCGCTATCAATTTTAACAAACCTATGTAATTATACAAAACCCTGCTTGACGGCAGGGTTTTTTTATTTTAAAAAACGGGTAAACACCCCTTTTAAAATAGATATTATTGTTGCAACTTTATGGTTTTCAACAATATACTATTATGGAAACCCATTACATCGACCTCCATTGCCATCCTTCCCTTAAACCCTACAGCAAGAGTTTTAAATACGACCCTCCAAAACAAAATTCCAGAGATGCGGGAAGAAAGAATTCTATCTGGTTGTACAGTCCGCCTAACTTTTTGGAAAAGTTTATTAACCGAATGGCGACACTCACCAAGTTTACTCAAACCGATATGACAGCTTTGGCTAAAGCAAAAACGGAAATTGTAGTGGTAAGCCTTTATCCTTTTGAAAAACACTTTCTAAGCAAACGGGTTTGGGGATGGAAAGGATTAACCGATGCCTTGGTGAATCTTGCTGCAGGCGTAAGCCAGAAACGCATTGACCATGTGATACGTCATTCAAACTATTATCAAGATTTACTGGATGAGTACGATTATTATCTTCAGTTACACAATCAAGTACAGAAGATTGATGATATTGTGTACACCTATCGTGTGGTAAAAAGCTTTGCCGAAATAGAACAGAATCTCGCAATAAATACCGAATCTAAAAAGATCATAAATGTTGTTCTTTCTATTGAAGGCGGCCACGCGCTAAATACGGGACTTAAAATGGATGTAAATACAGCGAATCCTCAGGAGGTCATGAACAATGTAACTAAATTGAAACAATGGCAACATCCTCCTTTGTTTATAACATTAGCGCATCATTTCTATAACGAACTGGCAGGACATGCTCGAAGCATCAGCATAGGAGCACTGAGGGACAATCAAAATCGTGGTATTGACACAGCCATCACCCCTCTAGGTCTTCAAGTAATTGATGCTCTTTTAGATAAAAGTCAGGGACCTATAATATTAATCGATGTCAAGCACCTAAGTTTGGCGTCGCGAAAGGCATATTATCAATTGTTAGATACTACTTACGCTAATGAAGACATCCCTGTAATTGTGAGCCATGGAGGAGTGACAGCGCATCGGTCTATCAACAGCCCCAATGTAACCGATTATCCAGAAAAAACGGAATGGTTCAACAATATTGATATTAACTTTTACGATGATGAACTTATTCGTATTGCCAGGACAAATGGAGTGTTTGGTATTCAGCTAGACGAACGAAGGATTGGCAGTAAGAAAGCCATTTCTAAATCGAAGCAATGGATTCCAAATACTCGGAAATTATATCGAAAAAAGGCTTGGCTTGTATGGCAACAGGTTTCTTATATTGCTGAAGTATTAAATGCCGAAGGGCTCTTTTGCTGGGGTATACAAAGTATAGGAAGTGATTTTGATGGTATTGTGGATCCTATTAATGGTTTATGGACAGCAGAAAATATGCGTGACTTAGGGGAAGAACTACTGAATCATGCACGAACCTATATGAAGGAACACACAAATACCCTTTTACCTTTCAATAGAATCGCTGCCGAAACCATCGTAGAGGCGGTCCTTCGGGAAAATGCTTTTGAATTTATTAAGCGAAATTTTTAGGATACCGAAGCTACAGACAAGGCCTTTTCGTAAACGGCTTCGTATAAAGGAACTATATTTTCGGTTTGAAACTTGGTTGCCGATTCTCTAGCCCTCATTTTGAATTGGTTTAGCGTATCTTCATCTTTTAGAATGGCTAAGGCATGGGCTGCCATACCCTCTACGTCTCCTATTTCATTTAAATAACCGCTTATACCATGTTCATTTACTTCAGGCAAACCACCTGTATTAGTGGACACCACAGGAACACCACTAGCCATAGCTTCTAGAGCGGATAACCCGAAGCTTTCTTTTTCGGAAGGCAATAAAAATAAGTCGGTAAAGCAAAGGATTTTATTCACCTCGTCACTGTTTCCCAAAAAGAGTACTTTATCTGCAATCCCTAATTTGTGACAAAGTGCTTCAGCACCCTCCTTTTCGGGTCCTTCCCCTACCATTATGAGTTTCGAAGGAATGGATTCTTGTATTTTGTAAAATACGGCAATCACATCCATTATACGCTTCACCGGCCGAAGATTGCTTACATGGGTGATAATACGTTCGTTCTCTTGTGCCATCATGCCGCGTTGGCAATCGGTAAACGTATTGTTATGCTTTTCCATATCGATGAAGTTGGGCACCACATCAATCTCTCTTTGTACGTCGAAAAGCCGCAAGGTATCGTTCTTTAAACTTTCAGAAACGGAAGTCACTGCATCACTTTTATTAATACTAAACGTCACAGCTGGTTTATAGAAGGGATGGTTTCCTACTAGTGTAATATCGGTTCCGTGAAGGGTGGTAACCATTGGGATTTTAATACCAACTTCTTCCAGCATCTTCTTTGCCATATAGCCTGCATACGCATGCGGAATGGCATAATGTACATGCAGGAGGTCTAGTTCATGTTCTCGTACCACATTCACCAATTTACTGGATAACGCTAGCTCATACGGTTGGTATTGAAATAATGGGTATTGGGGTACCATGACCTCATGAAAATGAATATGATGCGACAATAGTTCTAATCGAACAGGTTGTTTGTATGTAATGAAATGTACTTCGTAGCCTTTTTCGGCTAAAGCAATTCCTAATTCTGTCGCTACTACTCCACTACCTCCAAAGGTAGGATAACAAACCATTCCTATTTTCATATTAGTATCTATTTGTCGTCAATGGCTTGGTAAATTGCCTCTTGAATTCGGCTACGCAAGTCACTGCTAATTAGCATTCTATTTTCGGCAGAGGGATAGGTTCTATTTGACAGAAATACATATACAATTTCTTGTTCTGGGTCTGCCCAAGTAAAGGTACCTGTAAAGCCACTATGTCCAAAACTGGTTAAGGAAACACAACCGCAGGTAGGACCACTCTCTCCTAGCTGGGGTTTGTCGAATCCTACGCCCCTCCTTACATTATTTTCACAAAAATAACAGGTGTTAAACGCATCGATGGTTTCGGGTTTAATATAACGCTTGCCACCGTAAAATCCTTTCCAAAGGTACATTTGCATTATTTTAGCAACGTCGTTGGCATTTCCAAAGAGCCCAGCATGACCGCTCACTCCACCAAGCATAGCTGCTCCTTGATCATGTACATAGCCATGTACTTTTTGCATTCTAAATATATTATCTTCTTCGGTAGGAACAATATCTCCTAAGGAGAATTTTTCGGATGGTAGATATGTGGTATAATTGGCCCCTAATTGTTCATAAAAATCTCTTTGTACTAAGTCCTCAAGTTGACCCCCGAAGAATTCTTCCAAATATTTTTTCAGAATATAGTAAGGTAAATCGCTGTATTTATAGCCTTTTTTACTCCTAAGGTCACTGTTTTTAATCCTCGCAAAAATAGTATCTGTATAGTCTTTCCGCATATACATATCGTTAGCTACCTTAACCGTAAAATCTCCATCTTTCGTCCTAGAATAGTACTCCAAGGATGGTCCTCCCGTAATTGTGTCCAAGGTTTTGGTATAAAATGGAATCCAGGCCTGTAAACGAGCGTAATGCGAGAGCATATACTTAAGGGTAATGTCCTTTTTATTGGAGTTTTTATACTCGGGAAGCATTTCAGAAAGCTTAGTATCCATGGAGATAAGGTTGCGGTCATACAACTCCATCACCATAGGAAGAGCTGCCAAAATCTTGGTCATAGAAGCGAGATCATAAACATCATCATCCTCCACCTTGTATAGCTTTTCTTGTGTGTGATACCCAAAGTTTTTGCTATAGACAATCTTACCCTTTCTAGCTACTAAAACTTGTGCGCCAGGATACATACCAGCCCAATATCCATGCTGTGCTAAGGTGTCTATTTTCTTTAGCTTAGTGCTATTTAGTCCTACACTTTCAGGCGTCCCATATTGAAGCCTTTTAAGGGATTGTGTTTTAACAGAGGTGTTGACAGGAAATTCTTCCCCTAAAGACACGGGCAGTATTCCTTTTCCTTCTCTGGCACCAAAAATAAGCTGCGCGGACAATTGTTGGGCAACGTCACTGTTTTGATAGGAAACGATAATTCCTTCAAAATTGGCAGTGGTTTTAACATCTAACAAAGCATACGGACGTGTAAATATGTCCAGAATTACTTTATTGGTTCGAGCAATTTCGTACATCCAAACCAATTCTTTATCATCTATCTTGTACGGTTTCCAAGGGTGATCATTGGATTTATGAAATCCCATGATTACATAGTCATACTTATCTAACTTATCTATATAACTATCTAAATTATTTGCTTTTACCCAATCTACCTTAGTGTATTTATTTAAATATTTTAGGAAGGAGTCACCAGATTCATCTCCAAAGTTCACATAGGCTATTTTTGTTTTTTGAAGTTTATTAATGGGTAAGATATTCTTCTTGTTTTTAATCACCGTAATAGCACTTTCCATAGCTTTCTCATATAACATATCATCCTCTGGCGTGTGTAAATCTTCTATAAGGTTCTCTATCGCAATGGGCTTATATTTATGTAGGCCTGCTTTGTATTTTGCCATTAATATTTTCTTTACTGAATGCTGTAAACGTTCTTCAGTAATGGTTCCTTCGGCATAGGCCTTCATTAAAAGCAGTTGAGATTTTGGAACATCTTCCGAAATTAACAACACATCATTTCCTGCTAAAAAGGCTGCTAGATCTATTTCACCGGGTTCTTTGAAGTTTGCTGCTCCTTTCATATTAAGGGCATCGGTAAAAATAAGTCCATTGAAACCTAGTTCCTTTGTTAGTAAATCGGTAACAATATCTTTTGAAATGGAGGATGGATAGCCACTTTCTGAAATTAATTCAGGAATATTTAAATGGGCAATCATCACACTGCTTAGTCCTTTTTCTATAAGAAATTTATAAGGATAGAGCTCTAATGAATCCATTCTTGCCTTGGTAAAAGGTAATGTTGGCAAGGACTTGTGGGAGTCGGTATCGGTATCACCATGACCTGGAAAGTGCTTGGCATTTGCCATCACCCCGGCACTTTGCATTCCTTCCATAAAGGCCAATGCCTTTTGGGTAACATTTTCACGGTCTTCCCCAAAGGAACGATTTCCAATAATGGGATTGTTAGGGTTGGTGTTGATATCCACAACGGGCGCAAAGTTAAAATGTACTCCCAATCGTTTACAGTGGTCTCCTATACGCTTTCCTACCTGTCTAACTATATTATTGTCCTTAATGGCTCCTAGTGTCATGTTCCAAGGATAGGCAAACGTAGAATCCAACCTCATGGCAAGTCCCCATTCTGCATCCATTCCAATTAATAAAGGGGTTGTGGCAAGTTCTTGAAATTCATTATTTAGCCTTGCTTGACGAATAGGACCTCCCTTAGAGAAAATGATCCCCCCTATTTTATTTTCTGAAATGAGTGCTTTTACTTTATTGGTCTTTTCTATAGGATCACTTGAAAATACATCCACCATAAACAGCTGTCCAACCTTCTCTTGAAGAGACATACTAGCATATACGCTATCTACCCATTTTTGCTGTTTTTCTTTATTTTTTTCAACCAAAAGGGGTTGGCTTTGCTGCGCAAAGATGATGGTTGAAAACAATACCAAGAATGAGGTTATAAAATGACGATTCATAAAAATGTAGATAACAAAAACTATGCTAAAAAACGACTATGCCAACTATCTTTTGCAGGAACTTCCCAATGCTCTAAATATTCTGCTTTTGTATTTACTAAATTATTGAAAACGATGGTATTTTTTGAAACGGAACGATTCTTAGCCATTTGTTTAAAATCTAATAATGGCTTGTAGGCTATATACTCTCCGTGATAAAATGTAACATTCATTTTATCAAGCAAATCTACTTCTAATTGCTTTTCCAGAGACTGAATAAAGTGAACAGAAGCATCAATACTACATCCCGATGCGGACGCATTTTCTTGATTAAGACCAATGACGATAAATCGATTGTATTTAATTTCAAATCCAGCTTCTAAATCGGCTCCGTGAGCCGTCCAAGCTTCTAAAAAGGTAGCGGTTTGTTGATGTATAAAATCGACTTCTTCATCGGATAGCTTTCTATTAGCTTGATATATCCAAATACGAGAGTCGTCTGGTAAGTTTTCAAAATTTGTGAGCATAATTATAAATCGGCGGCATTGGCAATCATTTCGGCTATATCCATCACTTGTATGGACGCTTCTTTTTCTTTGGCTTTTACACCATCTGTCATCATGGTATTACAAAAAGGGCATCCCGCAGCAATAATAGAGGGTTGTGTTTCAATAGCCTCTTCGGTACGTTCTACGTTAATGTCTTTGTCACCTTTTTCGGGTTCTTTAAACATTTGTGCGCCGCCCGCTCCGCAACAGAGTCCGCGGGTTTTGCAACGCTTCATTTCTACTAGCTCTACCTCTAATTTTTGAAGTAATTCACGCGGCGCTTCGTATTCATTATTTGCACGTCCCAGATAACAAGGATCGTGAAATGTAATTCGTTTTCCTTTAAACTTTCCACCTTCCACTTTTAGCCTACCCTCATTCATTAGGCTTTTTAAAAATTGGGTATGGTGCATGACTTCATAGTTTCCACCTAAGTCAGGATATTCATTTTTAAGCGTATTGAAACAATGCGGACACGTGGTTACTATTTTTTTTATTTCATAACCATCCAGCACTTGAATGTTCATCATCGCCTGCATCTGGAATAAAAACTCATTTCCCGCACGCTTGGCTGGATCACCCGTGCAACTTTCTTCTGTTCCTAACACAGCAAAGTCTACCCCAGCGTTGTTTAATAATTTTGCAAAGGCTTTGGTTATTTTCTTTGCCCGATCATCAAAACTACCAGCGCAACCTACCCAAAATAACACTTCGGGTTGTTTGTCTTGCGCCATATATTCGGCCATGGTTGGGACTTTAAGTGCTTCATTCATGACTTAATCTTTAAAAACCTGAATAGTAACTTCTTTATCTACCAAATCGGTAAACTTTCCTTTGTAACGAGTCGCTTTCACTAAGTGATTATCAATCCAATGATAGTTCCCACCGCGTGGTTTTCCCATAAGTAGTGAATGGTACTTGAAACCGTGCTTCGCTAGATAGGTTTCGGTAACTTCTCTATGATTTTCGGTACGGGAAGTAAAAAAACAAATAATATGTCCTTCGTCATACCACTTATTCAATGTTGCTAAGGCATCTGGATACACTTCGGCAGTTGCCATACGTTCGGGTTCTTCGTTTGGGATATCATCACAAATAGTTCCGTCTATATCGATTAGGTAATTTTTAATTCCTTTGGGCAATACTGGACTTACGTGTTCTCCAGCTTCTACTTTGTCGTGTAATAATTTTTCAACTTCGTCTTTGTTCATCTTCGTTTTTTCAATGTTTATTTAAGATTCATTTATCCAATTTGCTCTGTCCATTTGATTGAATGGCCAAGGTGCTGCATTGTTTTCTATATTAGTCATCGTAATATTTAATTCGTTGGGAGCTGCCGACTGTTCCATGACTAAATACTGTCTCATCGACATAATAATCGACAACGGGTCAATACTCACTGGGCAAGCTTCTACGCAAGCATTACAAGTTGTACAAGCCCATAATTCTTCTCTGGAAATAAAATCGTCTAGCAATTGTTTTCCATCTGGCTGAAACTCCCCATTCTTATCTACGTTTTTACCCACCTCTTCCAAACGATCACGAGTGTCCATCATAATCTTACGAGGAGATAACTTTTTCCCTGTTTGGTTGGCTGGACACTCACTAGTACAACGACCACATTCGGTACAGGTATAGGCATTAAGTAATTGCGTAGTAGTTAAATCCATGACATCGCTTGCGCCAAACTTGGCTGGGGTTTCCGCTCCTTCTGGGGGTGCTGCATAGGGGTCTGCAGTAGGATCCATCATGAGCTTTACTTCGTTGGTCACAGACTCTAAATTGGCAAATTTACCTTTTGGTGTTACCCTTCCGAAGTATACATTAGGGAATGCCAAAATGATGTGTAAATGCTTACTGAAGTACAAATAGTTTAAGAAAATCAATATCCCCAAAATATGCAGCCACCAAGCCGCTCGTTCTATAATGTGAAGCGTGCTTTCAGGAGTACCACTCATCCATCCTGCAATATGTTTTGAAATAATGTTCCCATTATTCATTTCCTGAAAATGCACATCGGTAGCATTCATAATTAGGAAAAGGGTCATCAATACCATTTCAAAATACAGAATAAAGTTTCCATCATTCTTTGGCCAGCCTTTCATTTCGGGGTTCCAAAATCGCTTCAGTCTAATTATATTTCGACGTACCCAAAACACGATGACCGAAACGAATACGAGTACTGCTAATATTTCGAACGAAGCAATTAAAAATCCGTAGAAACCTCCTAAAGAGGAGAAAATGCGGTGTGTACCAAAAATTCCATCAATAATAATTTCCAGCACTTCAATATTGATGATGATAAACCCAAGATAGACAATTAAATGCAGCAATCCAGGGATAGGTCGCACCACCATTTTGGATTGTCCAAGGGCAATTCTTATAACATTATTCCATCGTTGCCCTTTGTTGTCTGAAGCATCTACAGCCTGCCCTAGTTTAATGTTTCGGATAATTTTTCGAATATTTTTTGTGAAATATCCAATCCCAAATATCAAGATTACTAAAAAGAGTATGTTAGGAATATATTGCATTATTTTTCTGGGTCTTTAGGCGGGTCGTACTCTTTTCCTTTTTTTCCGAATAATGAAAAATGTACATAACGCTTAGGGTTCAACTTCATATCTTGAAGAAGTTGCTCTAGTTGTTTCGAAGCCCCTTCTAAATTATCATACAATTTTTCGTCTTTTAATAATTTACCTACACTTCCTTCGCCGCTTTCAATTTGAGACGCAATAGCGTTAAACTTACTTATGGTATTTTCTAGGTCTTTCATCATTTTCCCTGTTTCAATTTGCGCTAATGAATCAGAAAAACGAGCAAAATTTTCGGTGGTTTTATCGAGGTTGGTAAAGGTATTGCTCAACTTATCTTTATTGGTAGCTAATAGGGAATTCATATTGGAGGCAGCCCCATTAAAAGACGTCATGGTTGAATTTAATTTTGCAATACTCTCTCTCAAGTTTGCTTTTGTTGTATCATCCAGGACTTGGTCGAGGCCTGTTAAAACTGAGTCTAGGTTTTTTAATGTAGACAAGAGGCTTTTTTCAATAGGATCAAATTTCTCCAGGATTCCGTCCACCATTCCAGCATCTACCTGACCTTTCAATGTATCGTTAGGTTGCGCCAATTCATTTGAAGTATAGTCTGGAATGATTCCTAAATTATTTCCTCCAATAAAACTGCTACTGTATATTTTTACCAAACTCGTTTTAGAAAAACGAAAGTCTTTTTCTATTATAAACTCCACAATTACCTCACCTCCTTTGTTTGAGGCCAAGTAAATATCTTTTACTTTCCCCACCTTCATTCCGTTGACGGTTACAGGTGCTGCGGGAGCTAACCCCCCTACATTTTTATACTTTACAAAATAAACTTTGGGTTTATTAAATAATTCTGTTCCCTTCAAAAAATTATATCCCAAAATGAAGAGTAAGATGGATACAATTGCAAAAATTCCTGTTTTTACTTCTCTTGAGAGCTTCAAATGATTGATTTTTTTATGAATGACAAATTTAGAAATAATTATGCTAAGCTTGGGTTAAATTTTAAACTTTGGCAAATATGATTATTGATCTTCTTTTTTAAGAATTTTGGACAATTTTTCCTTCTTCCCATTTTTAAAAGCTACGATAAAACTAGATGGATACCCTTTCTCCTGGGCATAGGTTTTCATAAGCTGAATCTTATTGTAATCGAATGTTTCACCATAGTAATATTTATACAACCCATCTTCTTTGTTTCTACTCACTTCTTCCAAGCCTTTAAAATTGTATGGTTTGGTATCAATCTTTTTACTACTAGCCGCAAGTTGTACTTTAAAAGTAACACCTTCATATATATTTTCTACTGTGGTATTAATAGCTTCGGTTATTTCTTCTTGGGTAATTACTGGATTTTGCGCATCGTTTGTGGCGAGGGCAATATTTTTACGATAGGTAATAATTCCGTTAGCAATTTCTTGCGCCATTTCTTTTCGTCCTTTTTTGGAATTGACATAAGAGCCTTCTGTATTATGTGTTAAAAAACCCAATTCAATGAGCACACTGGGCATATAAGAACTGTGTAGCACCCAAAAAGGTCCGGACTTTACACTTCTATCCTTTCTATTTAGTTTATTCACAAAATTATTTTGGATGAGTCCGGCTAGCATAATACTTTGATCAAGGTATTCTTCCTGCATGAGGGATAAGCCAATTAAAGATTCTGGAGAATTAGGATTAAATCCTGCATACTTTTCTTCGTAATTGTCTTCTAGAAAAATTACTTCGTTTTCTTTTTTGGCGGTTTCAAGGTTTTTTCCGGACTTATCTACCCCCATTACAAAAGTTTCGGCGCCATTGGCCTGTGTGTGATGTGAGTTGCAATGAATGGAAACAAATACATCGGCATCTGCTCTATTGGCTATTGGACCACGCTCGTATAACTCAATAAACACATCCGTTTTTCTTGTATAGATAACTTTAAATCCTGGCTCCTTTTCTAATAAAGCGCCCACCTGTAACACCACATCCAAAACAATGTCTTTTTCTACATACCCATTCCCCTTATTGCCGGGGTCTTTTCCTCCATGACCAGCATCTAAAACAACGATAAAGGGTTTTTGAGGTGGATTATTGTTAACTTTAAAAGAATAAATGATAAAGATTCCTAAAAAAAGTAAGAATGTATATAATAGTTTCGTTTTCATGTGTTTAATAACGGTAGGTTGCTATTGATATTTTTAAAAATTTACTATTTGAAAAACAAGCCAAAAAATATATGTAATTTTGGGGTTCAAAAACTAAGCCAATTTATGAAATAGACAGCTTGTTCCTTGTCGTTTTGAAGGGAACTTATTAAAAAAGTTGTTTACAAAAAAATAGCCTGAAAGCATTGCAAAATAAGCACTTCATTTTTTACACGACCTTACTTCTCCTGCTTTTTTGCAGTACATCATTGTATTCGCAAGACCCTGTAGATAAAGGTTCGGTTGTAATTCCTGCCAAAGAAGATACGCTTTCTATTACCCCAAAAGATACTCTTACCATCAACCCGATTACTTATAATGAAGTTGTCACGGATACAGTAAAAGTAGATTCTATTGCACCTAAGGATGAAATTTTAAAGGATATTGTTGATTATTATGGCGAAGATTATGTGTACATGGACAAAAAATCTAGTAAGGTGTATATGTACAATAAGGCTTTTATTACGTACCAAACCTACCGAATAGATGCTGGACTCATCATTTTGGATTACAATAAAAACGAAGTTACTGCTAAAGGAATTGACAGTGCTGGAGTGTATAGCCAAAAACCCATCTTTGTGGAAGGGTCTAATAAAGTAGAACCCGATTCTATCCGATTTAATTTTACTACAAAAAAAGCAATTGTATATAATTCTAGGACATTTCAGAATGAAATGAATGTCCTTTCAGAAATTACCAAAAAAGAGAATGACTCCGTATATTTTCTTAGGAATGTAAAGTTTACCACTTCTGAAGATATTGAAAACCCTGAATATTATTTTTACACGCGAAAAGCCAAATTTGTCCCCCAAAAGAAAGTAGTGACTGGACTTACCAATATGTATATAGCAGACGTACCTACTCCTATTGGATTGCCTTTTGCCTTTTTCCCTCTTTCTGAAACTAGATCCTCTGGTTTCCTTTTGCCCAATATTGGAGAAAATAATAATCGAGGATTTTTTCTTCAAAATGGAGGCTATTATTTTGCCCTTAATGATTATGTAGATTTAACTGTACTTGGCGATTATTATACAAACGGTAGTTATGGATTTCGACTCGACAGTGATTATGCCCTTCGCTATAAGTTTAGAGGGAATGTAAGCTTTCGGTATGAAAACTTGATTAATAGCGAACGTGGGTTCCCAGATTTTACACAAAGTTCGCTTTATAATATTCGATGGAGTCATAATCAAGATGCAAAAGTAAATCCTAGTTCTCGATTTAGTGCTTCCGTTAACTTAGGTAGTAGTCGGTATCTTCAGCAATCGATTAATCAAACTAATAATGCGAGTCAGCTAGTAAACACATTAAGCTCCTCTATATCATACTCAAAAAGTTTTGAAACAGAGCCGCAGATTCAGTTTACAGTAGCAGGAACGCACAGCCAGAATACGCAAACGGAAGCCATCAATATGTCTCTTCCCAATTTCAACGGAAGTGTTTCCCGTATCTTTCCCTTTGCTCCCAAAAATGGAGTAAAAAAAGGAGCTTTTCAGAATATAAATATGCAATACAATGTTGTTGCTGAAAATAGAATTTCTACAACCGATTCTTTATTTTTCAAAAAGGAAATGTTTGAAGGGGCGCAAATAGGCGCAAGACATACCATTCCTATTAGCACTAATTTTAAAGTTCTAAAATATTTAAGTCTTTCATTAAGTACAAACTACCAAGAAACTTGGGTAGGAAAAACCATTAGCCGCAGCTATGACGAAACGGCAAATGACGGGGCTGGTGAAGTTGTACAAGATACTATTTCGGGTTTTGATAGTTATCGCACCTATGGTTTTTCAACTGGTGTTGGAACTACCATTTATGGTACTTTTAATTTTGGAAAAGATAAAAAAATACAAGCTATTAGACACGTGATGCGGCCCTCCATTGGATACAGTATTAGTCCTGGATTTCAACAATATTATGACGAATACACCATTGTGTCTGCAGACCCTGAAGTAAATGATCAGGTAGTGGAGTATTCACGTTTTGAAAACACGCTCTACGGTGCGCCAGGGAAGTTGTATTCTAGTAGTATGAGCTTTGCCCTTAGTAATACTTTGGAAGCTAAAATTAGAGATAAAGACACTTCCGCTGTTGAACCTAAAAAACTTATTCTTTTGAACAATTTAAACTTTTCGACAGGCTATAATTTTTCTGCAGATTCTCTTAAATGGAGCAACGTACAAGTTACAGGTAGCATACCCATTGTGAAAAAGCTAGACTTTAATTTTAATGGATCGCTAGATCCTTATGCCTTGGACAACGATAACAACCGTATTAATACATTTAATATTGAAAACGGCGGAAGTTTATTCCGCTTGGTTAATGGAAATATTAGTTTTAACTATTCATTCTCCAGTAAAGATTTTGAAAAAGCAGAAGATGAAGATTTTGATAGTGATACTTTTCGTAACGGTGGTCGCCCAGATGATTTATTTGGAGATCCTACTGAATTTAATGATTTAAGCCCTGTTCCTGTTGATAAAAAAAATAAGGATAAGACGACCGAAAAATCTTGGTATCAATACGATATCCCCTGGGATTTACGCCTAGCGTATACCCTAACCTATTCAAATAGTCAACGACAAAATGAAATATCCTCTCAATCCCTTATGATGAGCTCTAGCGTATCGTTATCACCCAAATGGAGTGTACGTGTTTCTTCTGGTTATGATTTTAAAAATAAAGGAGTTACTCTTACCCAACTTGGCTTTGTAAGGGATTTGGATAGTTGGACGATGCGATTTAACTGGACACCTATTGGAGCTTATAATACCTCATGGAATTTCTTTATTGGAATTAAAGGAAGCATCCTAAAAGATATTAAATACGACAAACGAAGAGAAGCAGATAGAAATTTATAAAACGATATATATGAAAAAAATAATCCATACACCCAATGCTCCTGCCCCTATTGGCCCGTATAGCCAAGCAGTTCTAAAAGGAAATATGCTTTTTACTTCTGGGCAAATTGCTATTAATCCAAGAACCGGTTCTTTGGTCATGGAAAGTATCGAAAATGAGACAAAACAAGTAATGGAAAATTTAAAAGCTGTATTGGGAAAAGCAGGGATGGATTTTTCTCATGTACTTAAAACATCTATTTTTTTAAGTGATATGAAAAACTTTGGAAAAGTAAATGAGGTCTATGCTACATATTTTGATGAAGCCACTGCACCCGCTCGAGAAACGGTAGAAGTAGCTAATTTACCAAAATATGTTAATGTTGAAATCTCAATGATAGCTTCCCTCTAAGGAATTTCTTGTTCATCTTTTTTGGTGGCAGCTGGTGAAAATCCTTCTGGGAAGGATTCATCATCTGGAATTACGGGAAGTTCATTTTCAGATTCAAGCGTCAATTTTTTATTGAAGAGTCGTTGCATCAATTCTTTAAAAGTATCGAAATCCACCGAATACGAAACTCCGGCTCCTTGTTCAAAAATCTGGTCTTCTCCAATAAATTGTAAGTCGGCTTGACGGTTAAAGAAATTGATTCGCATGCTCCCATCATCATTTACCAGCCATTGCACTTCAATATCCCCTGCTACAGAAGATTCATTAGCACCCCCTACTGGCACAGCCACTTTTCCGTTAATTAAAACTCTTTCTGAAAGTTTAGTAGACAACTGCACCCCTACTTGGTACTCTAATTGTTCATTTAAAGAAGTTTGTCTAGTCGCAATTGTAGGTAACACTTTAAATTTTGAATCCTCTCCTGCAAAAATATCGGCCACAAGTTTATTTACTCTTTCAGTTAATGTTCCCGCAATTGCATTTTGTCCAGCGGCGGCATCACTTTGGAAAGAACCAGTTGCGGCTAAAAATATAGCTTGGGTTTGGCGCTGTTCTTTATCTCTAATTTTATCCTCCAATTCGTCTCTAACTGTTGAAGAAACTCCAGGAAAGCTCAACTGAAAATCTAAATCGGGTTGCATAATTTCACCTGTAAGGTTTAGAAGCACTTCTACATCTACCGTACTATTTAAAGTGGTATTCTCCAGCAACGCTGAAGGATTTACATCTTCAACTTTATACTTTGCCGTTAAGTCCAGCCTAGCTTTGGTAGGTTCCCCATCCCAAGTTATATTCCCTCCAGGCACAACATCAATTGTTTTATCTACCAATCCCGCATATCTAAAGTCGTACTTTCCGTCTATAATTAAGAAATCCCCCCACATTTTAAATTTCCCAAGCGTATTGATTTCCAAAAGTAAAATCCCGGCTCCTCTCCCTCGTAAGGCCGAATTATTTACTTGATCTACGAGTACTTCTACTTCTGCATTTTCATTTATATCCAATTCAAAATTGAGAGAAAGTCCCTTTATTTCTTCAGTTACGTAAGTTTCACCAGCAATCCTCGCTTTCTTTTCTTCGGGAGATATAAACCGAATAAAAGAATCATCTCCTATGCTAGCTGCATCGCTTATAGGAATTTTAAATTTAGTTCCTGCCTCCGTAGTTGCCACTACATCAATCACTAATTCATCTACCGGACCAGTTATTTTTGAAGTCCCACTAATAAAGGCAGTTCCGTAGTACAATGCATCTTCATCTTTTGGAGTGTCTAAAACTAGCAATCGTATGGTTTCTAAATCAAAATCTAAAGCCCAATTAGAGAAATTTGAATGGAAAACGTTTCCTTCAAAAGTACCCACTGTACCATATTTTGTATCGGTTAAGAATGTTGGGCTAATTCTAAATTTATCCTTGGTGAGGAAAATGGAGGTATCATCTTCTAGATTAAAATCGACATTTAAATAGGGAATTTTTAATCCTGTTTCAAATAAGTCGATACGTCCCGTAATATCTGGAGATTTATAATTTCCTTTCACTTTTGCATTTCCAGATGCCATTCCTCTAAGATTCGAAATAACTTCCCCACCAAAAGGACTAAAGGCTTTTAAATTGAAATCTGTTAGAGATACATTTAAGTCAATAACAGACTGCTCTTCCCCAACATCAAGACTCCCCACCGCCTTGAATGAGCTTACATTATCATTAATGAGACTAGAATTAATAGTATATCTAGTAAGGTCTGTATTTCCTTTTATTTTTAACTCTAAATCTCCAAAATCAACGTTGTTTAAATTAACATCTTCAATGACAATTTCTGAATTTGGGTAAAAGGAGCCTCCTCTTTGTAGAAAATCTAATCGTCCATTAATACGCCCTTTCAAATTAAGACTATCTACTTCGGGTACTATTTTACCCAAGTCAACATCTTTAAACTGAAGCTTAACATCTGTGATTGTCGAATCTTTTTTATAGCCTGCTAATTGTATTAATTCATTGTTATGGCGAAGCGTTAGTGAGTCTAACTTTATATCCCTAAAATTATCATCAAAAGTAATTTTGTTAAGGTTATTGTTTTCCTTATTTAAAAACCAATCGTTTCCTTTATAATTTATTTTTGAACGTTTTATCCCTACAACAGAGTTTCCGTCTGCGTTTATAGTATGATACAAGGAAAGGTTAAAAAGATCATCTTGGTTTTTGCCTCCCGCAAATTGAGATTGAATGTAAAGCGTATCATTTAAGGTTTTATTGATAACATTAACCTCTGTAAAATTGTAGGAACCCGTATAAATTGAATCTACAGAAATGTAGGCATTAAACAGAGGGTTATCGTTATCTAATTTCACATTTACCTTCCCTAAATAATTTTCATAAAGAAGTAATTCTGGAGATTTAAAATCCAGTTTAAACTTGGATTCATCTGAAAAAACCGAACCTTTTATTCGCGTATTTTCACCAAGCTGAAGCTCTGGAACAAAAACATCCACAATTTTATTATACACCTCAAACTCATAATTAATATACTGGTCTGGAGTTACTTGTAAAGGAATGTAGTTTGTATAAATACTTCCTATGGAATTTCTAAATAAATAGGGAATGTCTTCCAATAAAAAACGTCCACGTATTCTACCATTAATAATATCGGGAGAGTTTACTTCAATGGTGCGCTCATCATCCTGAAATGTGGAGGTTATATTAAAATCATCGAAGAAAAAATCTTTATCTTGTGTTTGGTAAAATGTTTCTGAAAATTGTATAGTTCCAACCGCATCATTTATGGTTGTCCCATCCATATCCATAATAATCTTTCCAGCAAAAACTGAAACACTATCTCTCGTAAATAATCGCAATTTGTTGAGTTCTGCATATTCTATATTCGCTTCAAAGTCGTATTGATTAAATGCTTTTGAAACATCAATTAGCCCATCAAAATCCATTTTAAGGTTTGGGTCGTTTATGGAAAGTTTACCGTTAAATTTTGGATTTTTTAAGTTTCCTTCAACCGTGATGTTTTTATAAATATAGTTTTCAAAATCAAAACTACTTATGGTCCCTTGGACCAAAGTACTTACCGTTTCGGGAGTAAAACCTCTTCCATTAAAAGTGAGATTAGCATTCATCTTCCCAATGGATGTTGTTCCGGCTAATTTCCCTAAATTGAAGTTAGTTAACTTCGCATTTCCTTTATAATAGGCATTTTTGAAATCGGTAATATTTCCCAATTCCAAATTAACATCTGCTAAACCAACAGCCGTGGTAACCAAACCCTTGGTTTTTATTTCGTCCCCGATAATTTCACTATCCCCGCGTAAAGAAAAGTTTCCAAATTGTTTTAATTCCACAGGTAAGTCCTTTCCAATAATGTTTGGTAATATCCGTCTTAAGTCAAAGTAATTGGTTGTTATGTAGTGGTCTTTTCCTTTTACAATATATATTTCTTCATTAAAAAGGTTTTGAAATAGAAAATCTCCTTTAAATTGAGAATTGCCATAGCGTAAATCTGAATTATCAAATCTAAAGTCATTCAAAAACCCTAAAAAATCACCATTAATATTAATATCAAGGTTTTCACCAAACTCTGGGTAAATCTTGTTTAAGTCATTTGTAGAAATAATGGTCTCCTTAAAGGTAAATTCTAACAGAACTTTATTTACAAAGTCTGCCATGCCTTCTTCAAAAGTTAATTTCCCATTCCCAATAATTTTTGAGTTGCCTGTCTCAAGAACTAAATCTTCCAAGAACATTTCCGTTTCTGAATATATAAACTCTAAGGAAGAATGTTTCACTTCTATCCCACGACCCTCTATAAAGGAGAGGGAATTAATATCTGCTTCTATTACTGGGCCATAAATATCAAAATCGTAAGCATCTAAGTTCAAGTTTTTAAGGTCAACAGCAACGGGCACTTCGGCATTTTCATCGCTCACTCTTACGTGAGAATTAATAAGGGTTAAATGTGTGGCTAGTAACTGAAATGGCTTTACTTCGGTAGTATCACCCGTATTAAATTTATCGGCAAAAATAGAAAGGTTGTCGTTATCCTCGTCTTTGTAAGTTTTTACGAATAAATTGGCGTTTTCAAGTTCTAAAAAACCAAAATCGAGGTTACCATCAATTAATTTTTTAATACTTAATAAATTAGTTTGAAGAATCTCTGTATAAATTAATGTATCTTGATGGTGGTCTCTAATAAAAACATTCCTAATGTCTATTTCCCCTTTCCAATTGAGGCCAAGGCGTTCAATATTAATATCTGTGCCATAGGTTTCGTTTAGTTCATCGGTTACCTTTTTCCCTATTTTAGTCTGAACCGCTGGAATAGATAAAATGATTACCAGCAGTACTAGCAATAATATTAGTATCACAGTGATACGTTTAATTATTTTGAGAAGTTTTTTGATAACCCTTTAATGTTTTAATTTTACACCCAACAAATGTGCCTAAAATATAAATGAATAAAAATACATACATCCTCGGCATTGAATCCTCATGCGACGACACTGCAGCTGCTGTTATCCATAACGGCGTGGTACTTTCTAATGTTGTTGCTGGACAAAAAATACATGAAGAATACGGGGGTGTTGTCCCAGAGTTGGCTTCACGTGCACATCAACAAAATATAGTCCCTGTAGTTCATCAAGCATTACGCAAAGCAAATATCGATAAAAAACAGCTAAGTGCCATAGCTTTTACCCAAGGACCTGGATTAATGGGTTCTTTACTTGTAGGCACCTCGTTTTCAAAGTCCTTGGCGATGGGTTTAGGGATTCCTTTAATAGCCGTAAACCATATGCAAGCCCATATTTTGGCGCATTTTATTAAAGCCGAAGGACAAACCGCACCCACATTCCCATTTATTGCTTTAACGATTAGCGGTGGTCATACACAAATTGTAAAAGTGACAGATTATTTTGAGATGGAGATTTTAGGCGAAACCATTGATGATGCCGTGGGCGAAGCTTTTGATAAATCGGCAAAGATATTAGGTCTTCCCTATCCTGGTGGTCCTTTAATCGATAAATATGCACAAAGTGGAAATCCACTTGCATATCCCTTTACAAAACCTAAAGTGGGTGATTTAGAATTCAGTTTTAGCGGATTAAAAACCGCGGTGTTATATTTTGTAGAACGTGAAACTAACAAGAATCCAAATTTCGTTTCAGAAAACTTAGAAGATATTTGTGCCAGCATACAGTTCACCATTGTAGACTACCTAATGGACAAGATTAAAAATGCTGTGGCGATTACTAGCATCAATCAAGTTGCTATTGGTGGCGGTGTTTCTGCCAACAGTGGTATTCGGAATGCGCTAAAAGCAACTGAAAAAGAACTAGGTTGGAAAACCTATATCCCGCGATTTGAATATTGTACAGACAATGCGGCAATGATATCCATGGTGGGTGAATTGAAATATAAAACCCAGCAATTTTCTTCCAATAATTTAGTGGCTAAAGCCCGAATGAAATTATAATATGTCAAACACCGAAGAAATACTGAAAAGAATCCGAGTAGCTTTAAAGCCATGGGAAAAAGATATTGTCGAAAAGCGTATGTTTGGCGGTACATGTTTTCTATATAAGGGAAAAATGTGTGTAGGCGAAACAAAAGAAAGACTTATGGTGCGTGTTCCTTCAGAAAAAATGAAAGAAGCATTGAGCACTGAATTTGTTGGACCCATGAATTTTACGGGAAAGCCTATGAAGGAATTTATTTTTGTTACAGAAAAAGGATTTCATACAGAAGAGAAGCTACAACATTGGATAGAAATAGGTGTGGCTCATGCTAAAAGGAAAAGCGAACAATAATGAATCTATTCTACCAAGGTAATCTTTCCGAAACTTCTCAGAATATCATTTTTGATAAAGAGGAAAGCCGCCATATTTTTAAAGCTTTACGTCATAAAGTTGGAGATACCTTGTATATAACAAATGGGCTTGGAATGTTATTTACAGCCGAATTGGTAGAGGTTTCACAAAAACAATGTCTTGCTGTAACTACAATAGCAGAAAAGAAAGCTCCACTACCCTATTATTTGCACATGGCGGTTGCGCCTACTAAAAACAACGATCGTTTTGAATGGTTTTTAGAAAAAGCTACGGAGATTGGAATATCAGAAATTACTCCTATTCTATGCGACCGAAGCGAAAGAAAAGTCATTAAAGTGGACCGCTTCGAAAAAATTATCGAAAGCGCGATGAAACAATCACTCAAAATGTACAAACCGAAGCTTAATGAATTGACTTCCTTTTCTGATTTTATAAAGCTTCAAAGCAATTTTAATGGAATAAAATGTATTGCTCATTGCGAAGATTCGGAAAAGGAATTGTTAAAAAATTTAGTTCAGCCAACATCAAACAACATCATTCTTATTGGTCCGGAAGGAGATTTTTCCTACAAGGAAATTGAATTAGCGCAAAAAAATGACTTTATCCCTATAAGTCTTGGAGAAAGTCGATTACGCACCGAAACAGCCGCAATATCTGCTTGTCACACAGTTTATTGCAACAATTTATAGTCTCTTTTAAATTATAAAAGTGTTTTTTATCGATAAAATTTGCTATTTAATCGATATTTTATATATTGCACTCACCAAATCGAACCTAATTTATACTTAACCTACTTAAGTTGCTATGAATGCACTAAAGAGAAGTCCCCGTAAAAGTACGCCGTCCCAAAGCGTGCCATATCAAGAGGTTACTTTAAAGTTTCTCTCTCCAATGCAAAGGGAAAAGTCAAACAAAATCACTAAAGATTGGAAACTATTCACCTATTCCCTTTTTGGTGAAATGATTGATAATATTTAATATTTTTCTACTTCTGGCCATCACAAATTTGTTATTTTTGGAACATGCGATGGTTACTATTTATTTCTTTTATATTCTCGATAAATTTTTCTCAAGCTCAAGAGCTTGCCATTTTAAGGTATGGTGGCGGTGGAGATTGGTATAGTAATCCTACAGCACTTCCCAATTTAATTAAGTTTTGTAACCAACAAATCAATACCTCTCTACAGGAAAAACCTCAAACGGTATCCCTTTTGGATGTGGAACTCTTTAACTATCCCCTTATCCATATGACCGGACATGGAAACGTGTTCTTTACCAATGAGGAAGTAGAAAACCTTCGAGATTATCTATTAAGCGGTGGGTTTCTTCATATTGACGACAACTATGGTATGGATCAGTACGTGCGAAAAGAACTTGCTAAACTTTTTCCAAACGAAGAATTAAAAGAACTTCCAGGAGATCATCCAATTTTTAATCAGAAATTTAAATTTCCTCAAGGATTACCAAAAATTCATGAGCATGATAATGGCAGACCACAGGCCTTTGGAATCACTATAGACGGCAGGCTAGTACTGTTATATACCTTTGAAAGTGATTTAGGAGATGGATGGGAGAACCCAGAAGTACATAACGATCCTGCCGAAGTTAGACTTAAAGCCCTACAAATGGGTGCTAACATTATTCAATACGCTTTTGAAAATTAGATAATCTGGTATGAATATAGCATTATTGCGACCAGAAGTACAGCAATTCATTAAAGAGTTTGAAGGAGACGTTTCCCAACTAGCTTTTAAAGGTTCTCCGTGGGAAGAAATTCCTTTAAAAGAACTTATTCAGCAGATTGAAAGTTATACCAAATGTAAAGATAAACTCCCTACTTGGTATAACTGCCATAATATAATTTACCCGCCAAAGCTCCATATAGAGCAGACTTCTTCAGAGATTACAGCACTATATAAAGCTTCAATAGTTAAAGGGAAAGGATTGGCCGATATCACAGGCGGATTTGGTGTTGATAGCTATTTTTTTTCTGAAAAATTTACAACGGTACATCATTTTGAAGAAAACGACTATTTATCTGAAATCGCAGCACATAACTTTAAACAATTAGAAAAGACTAATGTTTCCTTTTTTGCAACAGATGGGATTGAAGGAATTCGAAATCAAAAATACGATGTTATTTATGCAGATCCATCACGCAGACACGCCTCCAAAGGGAAAGTATTTTTTTTAAGTGATTGTGAGCCCAATCTTGTGGATCATCAGGAATTTTTATTAGAACTGTGTGAAATCTTATTGGTAAAAACATCACCTATGCTAGATATTTCGATGGGTTTGAATGAACTGAAAAATGTTTCCGAAATACACATCATCGCGGTCAATAACGAAGTGAAAGAACTACTTTGGATTCTTTCCAAATCAATTTCAGAAGAAATATTGATTAAAACCATCAACTTCAGTAAAACCGAAAAAGAGGAATTTCAATTTTATTTTGATTCTGAAAACAGGGAACATTATGAAACTCCCCTAACCTATCTTTATGAACCAAATGCTGCTATAATGAAGGCTGGAGGCTTTTCTAAAATATGTGATGCCTTCCCTGTTTATAAACTTGCGCAACACAGCCATTTATTTACAAGTGATGCCCTTATTGATTTTCCAGGACGAGTTTTCAAGATTACTTCGGTGATTCCGTACCAAAAATCAGAAATGAAAAACTTTGCAAAATCAAAAGCAAATGTAAGTACCCGTAACTTTCCAGAAACAGTGGCGCAGATAAAGAAAAAATGGAATATAAACGATGGCGGAAATAAATATCTTTTTTTTACGACACTTCAAAATGGTGATAAAGTAGTTTTAGATACAGAGAAACTGTAGAAAAGTGAAAATTTCCTTAAACTTTTAAAGTGCATTTTTTCATCCTAAATATTTCCTATATATTAAAAATATGAAGGAAATAGTATTAAAATATTGGTTTTGCTGGGTATTTATTTTAGTTTCATGTGTTCCTCCTGGCAATTTAAATCCATTAATAAGTTTGCCAAACGATTTAAAAGAAGTTTCCGCAGCAGAGGTTCTTGATGGAAATGATACTGTATGGATGATAGAAGATCAAGGGAATGCCGCTAAAGTTTATGGTATTGACCTTACACAACAACATCTTTTAAAAATCATTACTGTAGAAAATGCGAAAAATAAAGACTGGGAAGATTTAACAAGTGATGCAGAAGGGAATCTTTATATAGGTGATTTTGGTAATAATTCAAACAAAAGAAAAGAAGGTACCATTTACAAGCTTACCAATATTACAAATGCTGAAAGCAAAATAAATGCGGAAGTGATAACCTACTCGGTTCCAAATAATGTGGAAAATGAAGATTTTGAAAGCTTTTTTCTTTACAATGGGTACTTCTACATCTTTAGCAAAGATGATAAAAAAGGAACGGTTATAAAAGTACCAAACGTTATTGGAAAAACCGAAGCTACAATTGTTTCAGAATTTAATTTAAAAGGAAAAGATGATGCCATTACTTCTGCAGATATATCTGCTGATGGAACGGAAGTAATTTTATTAAATCATGAAAAACTATGGAAGTTATCTAATTTTAAGGGAGATGATTTCTTTTCAGGTACAATTGAAAAACTTTCTTTTAATCATAACACTCAAAAAGAAGGACTCTGCTATCTAGATAGGAGTACGGTTATTATAACAGATGAACGAAACGGCTCTGAAGGAGGTAATGTTTATTCCTTTAGTATTAACCATTAAATCAACTCTCAAAATCAATAGTATATAAATAATAGATTCTACTACCATTATTACAACTATTTCAATTTTTTTAAAGTTTTAGAAAACAACGAATGCACTTTACAAATGAAGAAATTAAAAAGCCTTAGATTTCTCTAAGGCTTTGATTTTACTAGTGATCGCGACAGGATTCGAACCTGTGACCGTCTGCTTAGAAGGCAGATGCTCTATCCAGCTGAGCTACGCGACCATAGCTTAAAAAAAAACCGAACTTGAAAAAGTCCGGTTCTTGTCGGGGTGGCAGGATTCGAACCTGCGACCTCCTGCTCCCAAAGCAGGCGCGATGACCGGGCTACGCTACACCCCGTGAAATAACATTGCTGTATCTTCACAAATTATTGTTGCGGAGAGACAGGGATTCGAACCCTGGCAACGGTTTCCCGTTGACAGATTAGCAATCTGCTCCATTACCACTCTGGCACCTCTCCAAATCAATGAACCCACATATTTTCAATGCGGTTGCAAATGTAAATTTATCTATTCAATAACCCAAAAAAAAAGAAACGTTTTTTATATTTTTTTTTCCGCTCATTTTATTCGGGATATTCTACTCTTAAATGATAGCTGTTTTTAAGTTTTTTCTTTAAAACTTTCTTAATAATTTCAATCTCTTTAAAAGTAATATTAGCGTTAATAAATTGTCCATTTTCCATTTGGCTATTGACAATGTTTTCTACAAAAGAATCAATTTTTGAGGCCGTAGGGTCTTTCAAGCTCTTACTTGCCGCCTCCACACTATCTGCCATCATCAATATGGCCGTTTCTTTTGAAAAAGGCTTAGGCCCGGGATATTGAAAATCTTCCTTCTTTACTTCTCCGTTTATTTCTTCTTCTTTTTTGTAGAAATAAAACACCAAACTAGTTCCATGATGGGTCCTTATAAAATCAACAATTCTATCTGGGAGATTATTCTTTCTTGCAATTTCTATTCCTTTTATAACGTGATCTATAATGATTTTGGCACTTTCCTTAGGTGATAACTCATTCAGGGGGTTTATCTGATTTAATTGATTTTCGGTAAAATTGGATGGATTCACCATTTTACCAATATCGTGATACAGTGCTCCTACTCTTGCTAGCATTGAATTTGCTCCAATTTCATTGGCTGCAGCCTCGGCTAAATTTGCAACATTCAACGAATGGTGAAAAGTACCTGGCGCTCTGTTTGAAAGTTCTTTTAACAAGGCAGAATTTGTATTGCTTAGTTCCAGCAATGATACTTCAGAAACCAATCCGAAGATTTTTTCATAAATATATATAAGTGGAAATGCAAAAAGTGTTACCAACCCACAAATAATGAAATAGACAAAATTTTCGAGTTCAATTTGGGCAATGTTACCTTCTTGAATAATGAAAAATGCAAAATAACCAAGGATGTAGATAAAAGTGATTTGCCCTACAGAGATAAATAAATTGGCACGCTTGTACAATTCTGAAACGGTTAAAATAGTAACAATACCTGCAATGATTTGAAGAAACATAAACTCAAAGCTATTAGGTACAATAAAGCCTAAAAGCATTATGGTGAGAACGTGCACAAACAGTCCTAATCTTGCATCAAAAAAGCTCTTTAAAATGATAGGTAAAATACACAATGGAATAATATAAACATAGGTAGCATCGTACTTTACAACTAAAGTGGTGACAAATACCATCACTATAATATTGAAGAAAATAAAACTTACCTTAGTATCATTTGCATAAATTTCACGGCGATATTTTCTAAGAAATAAGAATAGCATAATAAACACCAAGGACACGAGCATTGAGTAGCCAAAAACTAGCCAATAATAATTATTTTGACTCCAAACCTGCGATTGAAATTGATCCTTTAAAGAATTTAATATCAGGTATTTTTCACCTTCAACCACTTCTCCTTTTGCAATAATTCGAGTCCCTTTTTCTACAATTCCTTTATTTGGATTAATTTGATTGATCGCATTTTCAATAGCAGATTCTGTACGTTGAGGATTGTACGAAATATTGGGTTGTGCTACTGTAGTAATAAGTCTTTGTAATAACGGAATGACATCCTTTCTATCTTTTGCTTTTGTAGTTACCAATGGAACCAAATCATCTTTTTTGAAAAACTGAGAAAACACCACTTCACTAACTTCGTTTCCAACTTTCAAATACACTATTCTATCCTCCGAAAATGAGTACTCATTTTCAACAAGCCCTTTAGTATATACTTCATTTAAAATAGAATTTCCTAGTTGCGCTACACGGTTTTTAGAAGTTTGATACAAACTGTCAACATATTCAACATCAAGATTTGTCTTAAAAGACTCTAAAGCTATTGCTGGAATTTTGGAATTGGCATCAAAATAAGGAATAACAGAAGAACGAATAGCTTCCTTTTCACTTTCAAGTGTCTCTTTATCTTTCTTTATGGTAAAATTGAACGGAGAAAGTAAATTTTCGTATTGCCAGGGTTTTCCTTTCTGAAAATTATATTTAAACTGCCCCCCTTTCGGCAAAAGATAAATTACCAAAAGTGTAGTAACTAGGTACAAAAAAACCTTATAAATAAGTGATTGATTTCGGGTTAAGAAAAAGACAAGGTTTTTCATATAAAAAATTACGAAAAGTAAAGGTATGAATAAGCTTTCATTTATCCCAAGCCCTAATCTATTAACAAGGATATTTCATTTTTAATCCGTAATTTTGCAACTCATTAATTCTATTTAATTAAAATTATTATGTCCAAAAAAGTTGTTATCGTATCCTCTGCCCGAACCCCCATTGGTAGCTTTATGGGAAGCCTTTCTTCTTTAACTGCAGCACAATTAGGAAGTGTTGCAATAAAAGGAGCATTGGAGAAGATAAAACTTGACCCTTCTTTAGTTTCTGAAGTATTTATGGGTAATGTGGTTCAAGCAGGAGTTGGACAAGCGCCTGCACGACAAGCAGCCCTTGGAGCTGGAATTCCAGATTCTGTTCCTTGTACTACTGTAAACAAAGTATGTGCCTCTGGTATGAAAGCGGTTATGCAAGCTGCCCAGGCGGTTGCTTTGGGCGATGCCGAAGTGGTAGTTGCTGGTGGAATGGAAAGCATGAGTAATATTCCCCATTATGTACACTTGCGAACAGGCACCAAATTTGGCCCAACCACGATGATTGATGGTATGCAAAAAGATGGATTGGTAGACGCCTACGATCATAATGCAATGGGTGTATGCGCCGATGCATGTGCTACTGAATATCATTTTTCTCGCGAAGATCAAGATGCGTTCGCAATACAGTCATACAAACGTTCAGCAAAGGCTTGGGAAGAAGGAAAATTCGCAAATGAAGTTGTCCCAGTAGCCGTTCCACAGCGTAAAGGAGATCCTGTTATCGTTTCAGAGGATGAAGAATTTAAAAATGTATTTATTGAAAAAATACCCGCGCTACGACCTGCATTTACAAAAGATGGCACTGTAACCGCAGCAAATGCTTCAACCATAAACGATGGGGCTGGCGCTATGATTTTGATGAGTGAGGAAAAGGCAAAAGAGTTAGGGTTACAACCTTTGGCATATATTAAAAGTTATGCCGATGCCGCTCAAGAGCCAAAATGGTTTACTACAGCTCCTGCTAAAGCCCTTCCAAAAGCATTGGCAAAAGCCAACATTACTCTTGATGATGTTGATTATTTTGAGTTCAACGAAGCTTTTTCTGTTGTTGGCCTAGCCAATATGAAATTATTAGGACTAAATGATTTTAACGTAAATGTTAATGGTGGAGCTGTTTCATTAGGCCACCCATTAGGCTGTAGTGGTGTTAGAATTCTAATTACGCTCTTAAGTGTTTTAGAACAAAACAAAGCAAAAATTGGTGCAGCAGCAATATGTAATGGCGGAGGTGGTGCTTCGGCAATGGTAATTGAAAGAATTTAAAAATTTCTAGCCCTTCTGAATGAAATTTGGCATTTGTCCTCTTAGTATTATTCCGTTACGATTAGAATCTTCCGACAAAAGTGAATTGGTTAGTCAAGTGCTTTATGGTGAGATTTTTAAAGTATTGGATGTTCAAAAAAAGTGGAGTAAGATTAGATTGAATTTTGATAAATATGAAGGGTGGATAGATAACAAACAATACCAATTCATTTCGAAAGAAGATTATGAAACGCTAAATGAGGTTTCTCCAAGATATTCTTCAGATTTAGTAGACTTTGTTGCCACCAAAGAAAAGCAATTGCTTACTACTCCCATTGGAAGCAGTATCCAAAACGCACCCTTTCTAGAGCATACGTTTGATGGTAGATTTATTTCAGAACAACAACCTAAATCCTATTTAACAGAAACTGCAATATTATTTTTAAACAGTCCCTATTTATGGGGTGGTAAAACCCCTTTTGGAATTGATTGTAGTGGTTTTACCCAAATGGTATATAAAATAAATGGATATAGCTTACTTCGAGATGCAAGTCAACAGGCCACACAAGGTGAAGCCCTTAGTTTTATTGAAGAAAGTGAACCAGGAGATTTGGCTTTTTTCGATAATAACGAAGGGGATATCATTCACGTTGGAATTATTATGAAAGATAACTACGTTATTCATTCTCACGGAAAAGTTAGAATTGATAGGCTCGATCATAGCGGTATTTATAATGTTGATGAGAAAAAATATTCTCACAAACTTCGTGTCATTAAAAAGATTATATAAAAAAAGGCTTCAAAATTTGAAGCCTTTTTTATTGAGTTATGTGATATTAATTTCCTTCCATTTCAGCAAGCTTTGCTTTTGCTGCTTTGTATTTATCATCCATACCTAACTGACTGTATAGATTCATTAAAGTTCTAAATACTTCCAAATTATCTGGTGATGATTTTACCGCTGCTTCTAAATAAGGTAGAGCCTCTTGATACATTTTTTTACGCTGCTCTTTGAGCTCATCATATTTTAAATTATCTGCTCTAGAGGTTCCTAAGCCATTCATTTCTTCAACAAGCTTACCTTCATTTTGAAGAATTAATGCTGCCATATTTATTTGAGCATAAGAATAATCTGGCTTCAGCTCAAGGGCTTTTAAATAATACTCTCTAGCTTTATCTAATTGGCCAATGGATGCAGAGCTAACCCCTAAGTTATAATATAATTCTGGATTGTTAGGATCTGTTTTAATGACCTCCGCCATTATGTTATTATACTTTTGCATGTCACCCATTTTATAAGCTAGATCCGCTTCAGAACGCATTAAGTTTGTATCATTAGGATTGGCTTCTCGAGCTTTTTTCATGATCGCTAAAGCCTTTTCATTTTCTCCTTTATTCATATAAATTAAGGTCACCTTTTGAAGAATATCTCCTTCCACAGAACTTGTCTTGCTTTCAGTTGGATTTGTAAAATCTGCAAATTTTACCATATTATCTCTTTCTTCCTTACTGCCAAAAATTACTGGCTTTCCAGTTTTAGGATCGGTTGCAGAGTATTCCATATGAACATTCGTAAACCCTTTAGCCAACAACTCTTCGTAGTAATTTAAAGCGGTATCGAAGTCACTTCCGTTTACAGAGTTTCCGGCGGCATAATATAGATAAGAAGTGTCTTTTGGACTCACTAAATATGCTAGTTGTAATTTTTCAGAAGCCGTTAAATAGCTTTTCTTGTTTTGATCTTCAATGGCACTATTCACAAGAGCTACTCTTAAGTTATCCATCCCTAATGAAAGTCTATCGCTCATATCACCACCTCCATTAAGTTCAGTTGCCTTTTTAAATGCTTCACCAGCTTCCTTCATTTTAGCAAAATTTGCTGTACCCGCCATGGCTAAGGTAGCCTCACCTAAAATAGTATAATACTGCGCCTTTAAATCATTATCTGCGGCTCCAAGCATAGGTTCTGCTTCACCTAAATAAGTAAGAGCTTCGGAGTATTTTAAGGAAGAAACAGCTTTATCTGCTTTTTTTATTTCCTTTTTTTGGGCAAAAGTTATTGCAGAGACCAACATTAGCCCTGCCAAGATTAATTGTTTTTTCATTATTAAGAAATTTAATTTATTCGTTGTTTTCGGTTTGTTCATCGGTAGTATCAATAGATGTGCCATTTTCAATATCTAAGGTTTCATCCTCAATGGCATCGTCATCATCATCTTGCATTACCTTGGCCACAGCTGCGATAGAATCATCTCCTTTGACTTTTATTAAACGCACCCCTTGAGTAGCACGTCCCATAACTCGTAAATCTTCCACTTCCATTCTAATTGCGATTCCAGATTTATTGATAATCATTAAATCATCGGTATCTGTTACACTTTTAATAGCTACTAAATTACCTGTTTTTTCGGTAATGGAAATAGTTTTTACACCTTTTCCACCGCGATTTGTAATTCTATATACTGCTTCACCATCCTCTGGGTCATCAATATAGGTACGCTTTCCATAACCATTTTCTGAAACTACCAACACCGTTTCCTCCTGAGGATTTTCAATAGTAACCATTCCAATAACTTCATCTTTATCATGGGCTAGTGTAATTCCACGAACTCCTGAGGCATTTCTACCCATAGGTCTTGTTTTAGCCTCTTCAAAACGAATGGCTTTTCCTGAACGCAGTGCCAACATTACTTGGCTGTCACCGGTAGTTAGTTTTGCTTCCAAAAGTTCATCATCCTCACGAATGGTAATGGCATTAATTCCATTGGTTCGAGGCCTAGAATATTGCTCAAGTGGTGTTTTCTTTACTTGTCCTTTCTTAGTCGCCATAATTACATAATGGCTATTAATATAATCTTCATCTTTAAGATCCTGGGTACATATAAAGGCTTTTACTTTATCGTCTTGCTCAATATTGATGAGGTTTTGTATTGCTCTTCCTTTTGAAGTTTTACTTCCTTCAGGGATTTCAAATACACGCATCCAGAAACATTTTCCTTTTTGGGTAAAGAACAACATGTATTGGTGGTTTGTCCCCACAAATAGATGTTCTAGGAAATCTTCATTTCGTGTTGCTGAAGCCTTTTGTCCAACCCCTCCTCTATTTTGTGTTTTATATTCGGTAAGAGAAGTACGTTTAATATAACCCGCGTGTGAAATAGTTATCACTACTTTTTCATCTGCAATTAAATCTGTAATACTTACATCACCACCAGCATATTCGATTACTGAACGCCGCTCATCACCAAATTTTTCCTTTATTTCGGCAAGTTCTTCTTTTATAATTTCCATTCTACGCTCTTTTTTGGCAAGAATGTCTTTATAATCTTCAATAGTTTTCATTAATTCTTCATACTCACTACGAAGCTTATCCTGCTCTAGGCCAGTTAATTGGCGTAAACGCATTTCTACTATTGCCTTTGCTTGTATTTCTGAAAGTTCAAAAGCATTTATCAATGCCTCTCTAGCTTCATCGGCATTAGCAGAAGCACGAATCAATCTAATTACTTCGTCTATATTATCTGAAGCAATGATTAACCCTTCAAGAATATGGGCTCTTTCTTCAGCCTTACGGAGTAAATATTCTGTTCTTCTTGTGACAACTTCATGACGATGCTCTACAAAATAGTGAATCAATTGTTTTAGATTCAACATTTGTGGACGTCCGTTTACAAGAGCAATATTATTAACACTAAAACTAGACTGAAGCGCTGTATACTTATACAGCATATTAAGAACAATATTAGGAATTGCGTCTCTCTTTAATATATACACAATGCGCATTCCGTTTCTATCGGACTCATCGCGTATATTCGATATCCCTTCAATTTTTTTATCGTTAACTAAATCGGCAGTTTTCTTAATCATATCTGCCTTATTCACCTGATAAGGAATTTCTGTAACAATAATGGCTTCTCTCCCATCCACTTCCTCAAATCCTGCTTTACCACGTAAAACAACTCTTCCACGACCTGTATGAAAAGCTTCTCGAACCCCTTCGTAACCATAAATGACACCACCTGTTGGAAAGTCTGGTGCTTTCACATGTTGCATTAACCCATCAATATCAATATCATTATCATCTATGTAAGCAATAGTTCCGTCTATAACTTCCGAAAGGTTGTGAGGAGGCATATTGGTTGCCATCCCTACTGCAATCCCTGATGCACCATTAATTAGTAACCCAGGAACTTTTGTAGGTAAAACCGTAGGTTCCTGCAACGTATCATCGAAATTGAGTTGGTGGTCTACCGTCTCTTTATCGATATCGGCAAGCATTTCTTCCGAAATCTTTTGCATTCGTGCCTCGGTATAACGCATGGCCGCAGGGCTATCACCATCAATAGATCCAAAGTTCCCCTGTCCATCGACCAACATATAACGCAAACTCCATTCTTGGGCCATACGCACCATGGCATCATACACCGAGGTATCTCCATGCGGGTGGTATTTACCCAAAACTTCTCCTACAATTCTTGCGGATTTTTTATGTGCGGTATTTGCCCTAACTCCTAATTCATGCATGCCAAAGAGCACTCTTCGGTGAACGGGTTTCATACCGTCTCTAACATCTGGAAGAGCACGTGACACAATGACCGACATCGAATAATCGATGTACGCCGATTTCATTTCATCTTCTATATTAATCGGGATTAATTTTTCGCCTTCAGCCATAAGTATTTAACTATATTTTTAGAGGATTAAACTAAGTGAGCAATATACAGCATTTTGTAGGTTTAATAAGGTCTTTTGAAGGGTAAAATTCACATTTTTATTAACAAATTTTGGCTTGCAAACCGTTAATAACTATCGTACTTTAGCCTTTGATATTTACGCAATTTTGTTTCCTTTTACTTATGCTTTATCAATAAGGCACAAATTTTGCCGTTATCATACTTTATTTTTAATAAATTTATACCGAAGGACCCCAGTTTATGGATGATAATTTTTCGCCAAGAGTAAAAGACGTGATTGCTTATAGCAAGGAAGAAGCCTTGCGTTTAGGTCATGATTTTATTGGCACAGAACACTTAATGCTTGGACTATTAAGAGACGGTAATGGAAAAGCGGTGACTATATTAAATGCACTTGATGTGGATTTAAATCATTTACGCAGAAAAGTAGAAATTCTTAGTCCAGCAAACCCAAATGCAGCCAATACTGCAAATGATAAAAAAAATTTACACCTAACACGACAAGCAGAACGTGCTTTAAAGACTACTTTTTTAGAAGCAAAGCTATTTCAAAGTAATTCTATTAATACAGCCCATTTGCTATTGTGTATTTTAAGAAATGAAAATGACCCTACTACAAAATTGCTTCATAAAATGAAAGTAGATTACGATGGGGTAAAAGATCAATTTAAATCTATGATTACAGAAGATAAAGATTATATAGAACCTACTTCTTCAGAATTCTCAAACGAAGATGATGACAATTCTGCTGCAGATAGTGATAAGGAAAACTTATTTGCCAGTGCTTCGGGTGCCAAAGGAACAAAGAAATCAAAAACACCTGTTCTAGACAATTTTGGGAGAGATTTAACCTCGCTTGCAGAAGATGGCAAACTTGACCCTGTCGTGGGAAGAGAAAATGAAATACAACGTGTGTCGCAGATTTTAAGCCGACGAAAGAAAAACAATCCATTGCTTATAGGTGAACCTGGTGTTGGTAAATCGGCTATTGCCGAAGGATTAGCGCTTAGAATCATTCAGAGAAAAGTATCAAGAATTTTATACGATAAGCGTGTCGTAACTCTTGATCTTGCAAGTTTAGTAGCAGGAACGAAGTATCGTGGACAGTTTGAAGAACGAATGAAGGCGGTTATGAACGAGCTAGAGAAAAATGATGATATCATTCTATTTATTGATGAAATTCATACCATTGTGGGTGCTGGAGGAGCTACGGGTTCTCTGGATGCATCTAATATGTTTAAACCTGCTTTAGCAAGAGGGGAAATTCAATGTATTGGAGCCACGACTCTAGATGAGTACCGACAATATATTGAAAAAGATGGTGCCTTAGAAAGACGTTTTCAAAAGGTTTTAGTTGAGCCTACTTCGGTAGAGGAAACTATTGAGATTCTTCAGAATATTAAGGACAAATACGAATCGCATCACAACGTAACCTATACAGATGATGCTTTAATTGCTTGTGTTAAATTAACTAATAGATATATGACCGAGCGTTTTCTTCCAGACAAAGCTATAGATGCTTTAGATGAAGCGGGTTCTCGTGTACATATTACAAATATCCACGTTCCAGAAAAGATTTTGGAAATTGAAGGAAAACTTGAGGAAGTTAGAGAACAGAAAAATTCTGTAGTCAAAAAACAAAAATATGAAGAGGCTGCCAAGCTAAGGGATGATGAGAAAAATCTTGAAAAAGAATTATTGAATGCGCAAGAAGCTTGGGAAACTGAATCAAAGTTACACCGTGAAAAAGTAGACGAAGAAAATGTAGCCGAAGTCGTTTCCATGATGACGGGTATACCCGTTAATAGAATTGCCCAAACGGAAAGCACAAAGCTTGCTGCCCTCCCCGATCGTATTAAAGGAAAGGTAATTGGTCAAGATGAAGCTGTTTCTAAAGTTGTAAAAGCCATACAGCGTAACAGAGCGGGATTAAAAGATCCTAACAAGCCAATTGGTTCTTTTATATTTTTAGGTCAAACAGGTGTTGGTAAAACCCAACTGGCCAAAGTATTAGCCAGAGAACTTTTTGACAGCGATAATGCTTTGGTGAGAATTGATATGAGTGAATATATGGAAAAATTCGCCGTGTCAAGACTTGTAGGAGCACCCCCAGGGTATGTGGGTTATGAGGAGGGCGGACAATTAACCGAAAAGATAAGAAGAAAACCTTATGCAGTCGTGCTTTTGGATGAGATAGAAAAAGCACATCCTGACGTTTTCAATATGTTATTACAGGTGCTTGATGATGGATATCTAACTGATAGTTTAGGCAGAAAGATTGACTTCAGAAACACCATCATTATCATGACTTCTAATATTGGTGCACGAAAACTTCAAGATTTTGGCCAAGGGGTTGGATTTGGCACTGCCGCTAAAGCAAGTCAGGTAGATTCTAATGCAAAAAGCGTTATTGAAAATGCGTTAAAGAAAACCTTTGCCCCTGAATTTTTAAATCGTGTTGATGATGTAATGGTATTTAATCCGCTAGAAAGAGAACATATTCATAAGATAATTGATATTGAACTAAATCAATTATTCAATAGAATTCTTGATCTTGGTTACACTTTAAATCTTACGGATAAAGCAAAAGATTATATTGCAAATAAAGGTTTTGACAAAGACTATGGTGCAAGGCCTTTAAAAAGAGCCATACAAAAATACATTGAAGATGCACTTGCCGAAGAAATTATCAATGCAACCTTAAAGGAAGGAGATACCATTACCATGGATCTCGATGAGAAAAAGGATGAATTGACCATTAAAATTAAGAAACAGAAAAAAGCTACGGAATCGTAGCTTTTTTTTTACTTTTTCATATCTTTAGTAGAATACAGTCATAATTTTGAAAAAGTTATATAAGCTAAAGTTTGGAGAAGTTCATATACATGACTTCTATGTTAAAGCAGTAATTGCTGAAGGAGCTATTATTGATAAAAAAAATAGTGACGCTATCATTGAACTTGCCGTAAAGCATTTTCCTAAAGATTCTTTTGGCTATATTACTCAAAGAATCCATTCTTATTCTGTTGATCCCACTGTTTACAAAGATGTTGCCGAAATTAAGAATCTTGTTGGATTTGCAATTGTTACAGGTAATAGCAAGCGATTAAAAAATTCAGATTTTGAACGATTTTTTATTAAAAAACCATCAAAAGCTTTTAAAGAATTGGATGAGGCGATACGCTGGGTAAAAGAGCTTATAGAAAATTAATTTTCGGTTTACAATTATTCAAAAGGCAACTCATTTTCAATAATAAAACTTTTTAAAAAAGATTGTGTCTTTTTTATATCAAGAGCTAACAATCGATCTTCAGAAACAAAAGGAACTTCTTTGCGATAACTTTCTAGAAATGTTTCAATAAATGAGGAAGATTTTTTTGGTCTTCGAAATTCTAATGCCTGAGAAGCATTCAATAATTCTATAGAAAGTATGGTTTCCAAATTCTCTAATACTTTATAACATTTCGTAGCTGCGTTAGCTCCCATACTTACATGGTCCTCTTGCCCATTAGAAGAAACAATAGAATCCACCGAAGCCGGAGTAGCTAATTGCTTATTCTGACTTACAATACTAGCTGCTGTATATTGTGGAATCATAAACCCACTATTGAGACCTGGGTTATCCACTAAGAAAGCTGGCAAATTTCTTAGTCCTGAAATTAATTGGTAGGTTCTTCTTTCAGAAATACTACCCAATTCCGCCAAGGCGATTGCCAAATAGTCTAAAGCCAATGCTAACGGTTGTCCATGAAAATTTCCGCCAGAAATAATCGTATCTTCTTTTATGAAAATATTAGGGTTATCTGTAACCGAATTCATTTCAGTTTTAAAGGTCCTATGCACAAAATGTAGGGTATCTTTACTAGCCCCGTGGACTTGCGGTACACAGCGAAACGAATAAGGATCTTGTACTTTTTTATCTTCCGAAGCTGCTATTTCGCTTCCATTTAAAAATTCTAAAATTTGTTCTGCCGTTTTTACTTGCCCACGGTGTGGTCGCACCATATGAACCAAGGCATTATAAGGGCTCATATTACAATTAAACGCATCAATAGAGATAGCTGCGATTAAATCGGTTAAATAAGATAATTTATATCCTTTCAAAAGGCAATAGACCCCATAGGCGCTCATAAACTGAGTACCATTTAATAATGCTAATCCTTCTTTTGCTTGCAACACAATTGGCTCCCACGTATTTTTTTTAAGGACTTTATCTGCCGCAACAATTTTATCTCCATTATAAACTTCTCCTTTCCCTAAAAGAGGCAAAGAAAGATGTGCCAATGGGGCTAGGTCTCCAGACGCACCAAGACTTCCTTGTTCAAAAATTACAGGCAACACATCATGATTGTAAAAATCTATTAAACGTGTTACGGTTTCCAATTGCACACCACTATACCCATAACTTAACGATTGAATCTTAAGTAAAAGCATCACTCTTACAATATCTTTAGGGACCAATTGCCCTGTACCACATGCATGCGACATGACAAGATTTTCTTGAAGCTTCGAAAGGTTTTCCGGAGATATTTTAACATCACAAAGCGAACCAAAACCAGTATTTATTCCATAAATCGGTGTATCGTTTTGTCTAATCTTTTTTTGAAGATATTCGTGCGATTTTTTAATGTTTAGAATAGCTTCTTCAGATAAATCGAGTTTTTTATTGGTATCTAAAATATCCTTAATAGTAGCAAGGGTAAGTAAGTCTGAACTTATATAATGGATTGTTTCCATAAAAAAAGGTTGTTCCGCAAAAGTACAATTTAATGTGAAGGTTTTTATAAAATTTGACTTTGCATTAAACAAAAAACTATTTTCGCAGTGTAAATCAAACAACTATGAAATATTCAATTTTAATTCTAGCTTCCATTTTATTAATTTCTTGCAATCAACCCATTGAAATGGATTACGTAAGTTTCTCAGGAAAAATTACAAAAAAGAATAGTGATTCTATAAAAATTAGAAGTGATGAATATTCAAAAACAATTCCTGTAAAAGAAGATGGGACTTTTAGTGATACGTTAAAACTAAAACCTGGGCTTTATTCGTTTAATGATGGTGTGGAAGGAACCCGTATGTTTTTGAAAAACGGTTATGATATTACGTTAACACTTGACACCGAAATGTTTGATGAAACTATAAAATATGAAGGAATTGGAGCCGAGAACAATAACTTTTTGGCTGAAAAATCCTTATTGGAAGAGAAACTTTTTGACATTGATGTAGACGATTACAACCAAGAAACATTAGATATGAAACTAGCTTCAATTGAAAGTGAATTATCTCAATTTGTCGATTCAAAACAAAACTTAGATACTATGGTTGTGAATAGTTCCAGAAAAAGCATTCAAGCTAGTATTAAGTCATATAAAGGATATTTAAGCGAGTTAATTGCACTAAGAGAAAACCTACCCGCAGGGACCCCCTCTCCTACCTTTGAAGGTTATGAAAATCACGCTGGAGGCACAACAAGTCTAGTAGACTTAAAAGGAAAATATGTATATGTAGATGTGTGGGCTACTTGGTGCGGCCCATGTAAAGTTGAAATTCCGCATCTAAAAGAAGTAGAAAAAGAATTTCACGATAAAAATATTGTTTTTGTAAGTATCTCTATCGATAAAGCAAAAGACCATGAGAAGTGGGTTGCTATGGTAAGTGAAAAAAAATTAAGCGGAATACAATTATTTGCAGACAACGATTGGAATTCCAAATTTGTAAAAGACTATTACATAAATGGTATTCCACGATTTATACTTATAGATCCTAACGGAAACATTGTAACACCAGATGCTCCAAGACCTTCAAATCCCAAGCTTAAGGAAATGCTTAATGGATTATTATAGATTTTTAAAATCCCCAGATATTAGGCTTTTACACCTCCTCCTCTGGTTCCCCTTGGGGCATTTCATCTTTTTGAAATAACATTAATAAAGCACTTCCTATATGTTCGATGATATCGCTGGCGATTAAGGCTTCAAAGCCTTTTTCCTGAGAAACCAAATTCCCAGCACTTCCATGTAAATAAACCCCAAAGACTGCTGCAAGTAACGGGTCATAGCCTTGAGACAATAACCCCGCAATCATTCCACTTAAAACATCGCCACTACCAGCCGTTGCCATACCAGGGTTTCCAGTGGTATTTATATAAAGATTGTCGCCATTTACCACAATCGTGTGAGCTCCTTTTAACACGATAACCACCTCAAACTTTTTTGAAAAATCTTTGGTTTTTTCGAGTTTATCGAAATCATTTTTCCATTCGCCCAAAAGTCTTTTTAGCTCTCCTTCGTGGGGAGTTAAAATACTTTGTTTCGGGAGCACTTTCAGTAAAGTTTCATCATTTGCAAGGCAGTTAATAGCATCGGCATCGATAACAAATGATGTTCCCTGTTTTTCAGAAAACAAATCCTTTAGAGCTTTACAACTCTCCGTATGCTGCCCCATTCCCATTCCTGCTACAATAGTTGTAGGCATAAAATCAAGAATAACTTTTGAAATATGAAATTCCGAAGAATCGGTCATAGTCATAACTTCCGGAACTGAAATTTGCAGAATATCATTCCCACATTTTGGAACAAATGCAGTAACTAACCCTGCTCCTACTCTCAATGCCGCTTTTGAAGTTAATGAAACTGCACCCATTTTTCCTTTACTTCCACCCACAACCAATGTATGACCGTAGACCCCTTTATGGGCAAATTTTTCTCGTTGTTTATAGAATTGTCGCGCTTGAGGTTTGTAAATAAGTTGTGCTAAAGGTTTTTCATTATAAAGATGTTCCGGGTCCAACCCAATGTCAAGAACTTCAAAATAGGGTACAAACACCCCAGTTTCGGGTAAAAAAAACGACAACTTAGGCGCTTGAAAGGTTAGCGTATGGTTAGCTTTAACTACAGCATCCGCCACTAATAAGGGTTCATTAGCCGAAATACCACTTGGGACATCTACAGATAATCGAAAGGCTTTTTGAGCATTTAAATACTGGATCAACGCCTTTACCCACCCTTCAGGCGCACGATTTAAACCTATTCCAAACAAACAATCCACGATAATATCATCTGGATGAATTTCTGGAAAATCTTCTTCAGATTTCATTAAAACCGGCCACTTTTTTGTGACACTTTTTACTCTATCATAATTGATTAAGAAACATTTCGATCGTTTGTCTGTAAAATTTGCGACATAGATATTAACGTTATAACCGCTCTCAATAAGCAATCTTCCCAATGCCAATCCATCTCCACCGTTGTTTCCAATACCACAAAATATATGAATGGGAACCTGAGCTCCTTGCATACGCTGATGTAGCCAATTAAATATTTGGGTTGCTGCTCGCTCCATTAAATCCACAGAGGAAATTCCTTGCCTTTCACAAGTAATCTCGTCGGCATTATAAAGCTGCTTTGAAGAAAATATTTTCATTCGCTCATTTTTTATGCAAGTTACTACCCTTGTTGAAAACAATCAAACAATTTGCACGTTCCCTTTTTGAAGATTAATTACATTTGCCAAAATTTTAGACAGATGAAGAATACTGCACTTACTCACCTTCACGAAAAATTGGGAGCCAAAATGGTGACTTTTGCAGGTTATAATATGCCTGTTTCTTATGAAGGAGTTGCCGCCGAACACGAAACCGTTCGTACCGGTGTTGGCGTTTTTGACGTGTCTCACATGGGCGAATTTTTAGTATCAGGACCCCATGCGCTTGAGCTAATCCAGAAAGTTACCAGTAACGATGCCTCAAAATTGGTAGATTACCAAGCACAGTATAGTTGTTTACCTAATGACACAGGAGGTATTGTTGATGATTTAATTATTTATAGAATCAATGCCGAAAAATGGGTGTTGGTGGTTAATGCTTCCAATATTGAAAAGGATTGGAATTGGATAAGCAAGCACAACACCATGGGGGCAGAGCTTCGTAATTTATCTGAAGATTTTTCATTGCTTGCTATTCAGGGCCCAAAGGCTGTTGAGGCGATGCAAACCTTAACAAGTGAAGATTTAAATGCCATAAAGTTTTATCATTTTAAAGTTGCCGATTTTGCTGGTATCGAAAATGTAATGATAAGTGCAACTGGCTATACAGGTAGTGGCGGATTCGAAATTTATTGCAAGAATAGTGAAGTTGAACAAGTTTGGAATAAAGTCTTTGAGGCAGGTGCTGCCTACGGAATCAAACCCATTGGTTTAGCGGCGCGCGATACGCTTCGTTTGGAGATGGGATATTGTCTCTATGGAAATGATATAGACGACACCACCTCACCTATTGAAGCCGGTTTAGGATGGATTACCAAATTCGCCAAAGATTTTATTAATGCCGAAAATCTTCAGAAAGAAAAAGAAAAAGGCCCTGAAAGAAGACTCGTTGCTTTTGAGTTAGACGAGCGTGGAATTCCTCGGCAAGGTTATGATATTGTAGATGGTAACGGTAAAGTAATTGGAAATGTTACGAGTGGCACCATGTCTCCTTCTCTAAACAAAGGAATTGGAATGGGATACGTTCCTACTATTTTTAAAGATCCAGGCACCCAAATTCATATACAAATTAGAAAAAATGCTGTTCCAGCTACCGTTGTAAAGCTGCCATTTTATAAAGGCTAATTAGATTCTATGTGTGATTTTCAAAAAATTTTAGAATCAATTAAAGAAAAGGCTGAAAACACTTCTGAAAAAGGAAAAGTACCAACGTATATTCCAGAATTAGCCAAAGTCGATAAAAATCATTTTGGTATTTACCTCAATATGCTAGAAGGTGATGATTATTGCGTGGGAGACTGGGATATAAAATTTTCTATACAAAGTATTTCTAAAGTGTTATCATTAGCTATGGCTTTTAATTGCCTTGGAGCTACTAAAATACTAAAACGAATGGATGTTGAACCTTCTGGAAATCCATTCAACTATTTATCGCTATTAGAGTTAGAAGAAGGAATTCCCAGAAACCCATTTATTAATAGCGGTGCTATTGTTATTGCAGACATTTTAATATCTGAATTAAAGAATCCAAAAGCAGATTTTTTACAATTTGTAAGAGATTTGGCCAATGACCAAAGTATTGATTTTAATTATGAAGTAGCAGCTTCTGAAGCTAAAACAGGCTATACAAATTTTGCCGCAGCCAACCTTTTAAAATCTTTTAATAATCTTGAGAATGACGTTGATGAAGTATTAGATTTCTATTTTCATCAATGCTCCATAGAAATGAACTGCAAGCAACTATCAAATGCCTTTTACTTGTTTGCCAATAAAGGAAAGTGCTTACATAATAAAACCTATTTAACTTCTAGCCAAGTAAAGCGAATTAACGCCATTATGCTTACTTGCGGCTTTTATGATGAAGCAGGAGAATTTGCTTTTGAGGTGGGTCTTCCTGGTAAAAGTGGCGTGGGCGGTGGAATTGTAGCACTTCTCCCTGGAACATTTATAATCACGTGTTGGTCCCCTGGGTTAAACCCAAAAGGAAACTCGAAGCTTGGTATGTTAGCTCTAGAATCCTTTACAACACAATCAAACCTTTCCATTTTTTAATTTTGATTAAACCCGTCACACATAATAGAATCCTTATTATAGGGGCGAGTGGCTTTATAGGTAATACTTTGTATAAGGAGCTTCTTCCCTACTATGATGTCTACGGAACTTACGCTTCACAAGAGGGGTTATTTTCTGAAAACCAGGTGTTTTTTAAGTTTATCGCTGAAGAAAATTCTATAATCGAAATTCTTAACGAAGTTCGACCTTCCATAATTATTTCAGCAATAAAAGGCGATACTAAAACGGTATTAAAAACACATGAACTTTTATGTAATTATGTAACGAAAGTAGATTGTAGGTTAATTTACATTTCGTGCGCTCATGTTTTTGATGCCAAAGGAGATTTTCCTTCATATGAGGATGATGCTCCCCTAGCTGAAAGTTTGGATGGTAAGTTGAAGCTTTCCGTTGAGAAACTCATTCGACAACTACCTAAAGAGAAATTTGTAATTGCCAGACTTCCATTTATTCTGGGAGTTACCTCACCCATTATAATTCAGTTAAAGCAAGCTATTAAACATCAAGCTGCTTTTGAGGTGTTTCCAAGCCTTATTGTAAGTGCTACGACACAAAGTAAAGTGGCGCAGCAAATTCACTATATTATAAATAAGGATTTAAACGGAATTTTTCACCTTTCCAGTGAAGATGTGATGCATCACGATGAACTTTTTAGGGATATCTCAGAAAAAATAAGTCACAAAAAACCTATCTTTAAAAATGTATTCAGTAGAAATGACGATCACTTTTTAGCCATTTTACCAAAAGTAAATTTGTTGCCAAAAAATTATCGGATTACATTAGAAGAAGTGATTGCAGACAGTACCCTTAAAGATGAAATTATTACATTAAAAGCAAAATAGTCATGAAACCACTTACCGAATTACAAATACGAGCCAAACTAAAAGAACTCAATGAATGGGAATATGCAAACAATGCGCTTCAAACCTCATTTGAGTTTAATAGTTTTAAAGATGCCTTTAGTTTAATGACCCGCATAGCATTTGAAGCAGAAAAACTAAATCATCACCCAAACTGGACTAATGTTTATAATTATCTAGAAATCAACCTCTCCACTCACGATGCCGATGGGGTAACCGAAAAGGATTTTGAGCTAGCAAAAATAATTGATGACTTAGCGGGGTAAGCCTTGGTCATAAAAGGCAATTTTTTAAATTTGTAGTCAAAATTATACTCTATGGGAAGAGCTTTTGAATTTAGAAAAGCAAGAAAAATGAAGCGTTGGTCTGCGATGTCCAAAGCATTCACTAGAATTGGAAAAGACATCGTGATGGCTGTTAAAGAAGGTGGTCCAGATCCAGATGCGAATTCCAGACTACGAGCAGTAATTCAAAATGCAAAGGCAGTTAATATGCCCAAAGACAATGTCGAGCGTGCTATAAAGCGTGCCACAGACAAAAGTCAGGGAGATTTCAAGGAAGTGCTTTTTGAAGGCTATGCTCCTCATGGAATTGCAATTTTGGTTGAAACTGCAACCGATAATAATACTCGTACCGTGGCAAACATTCGCTCTTACTTCAATAAATGCGATGGAAGTTTAGGCACTTCAGGTTCGGTATCTTTTATGTTTGATCACGTTTGTAATTTTAGAATTCAAGCAGAAGGAATGGATATGGAAGAGCTCGAATTAGAATTAATAGATTTTGGTGTTGAAGAAATTTTTGAAGACGAAGACGGTGTATTAATCTATGCTCCTTTTGAAAGCTTTGGAGCGATTCAAAATTATCTTGAGGAAAATACTATTGAAATCCTTTCTTCCGGATTTGAACGTATTCCTCAGGTTACAAAATCCCTAACTGAAGAGCAAGTTGCTGATGTAGAAAAGCTTTTAGAAAAAATTGAAGAAGATGATGACGTGCAAAACGTCTACCATACCATGGATGAAGGGGAATAAAGAATAAAACTATTTATAAAAAGGCGACATCAAAGTCGCCTTTATTATTTCTTTATAATTTTAAATATTTGCGTGGCGTTAACATTATCAAAGTAAAACCCACTGTTTAGTGCTTCTATCTCTATTTGTTCTATTAGGCTATCGTTAAAATAGTTTGAATAAACAGTCTTTCCTGTTAAATCAAAAATTTCAATACTTTGTATCTTGTTGTCAAAGGCTTTCACATATAAATTATTAGATACAGGGTTTGGAAGGACTGAAAATTTTTCAATAAATTCATCATTTAAGTCTAACACAACAGACGGCTTGACCAATAAAAATCCCTCTGCTCTATCACTAATCACAATATGTCCACTTTCAAAATAAGGATAAACATTCCACGAACCATTAAATCCAGCGGCATCATTTGAGGGGTAACTGTCAAAATATCCGTCTAATGCTACATTAGAATTATCAATGTCTGAAATATCTAATACTCGCAAGCCTGCTGCATTATTGGCTAAATAGAATTTATTTCCTTTTACATAACCATTATGGTCAGTTGCTGGTGTAGGCCAAAAAAAATCGAAATGAAATTGCGGGTTATCTAGGTCTTGAAAATCAAATATCATAGTTCTTGAATTGTTTCCAAAATCTATTTCATCTGTTTCATCTCCTAAGAGAAAATAACGCTGATTTTCTGTTAGCCACCCCTGATGTGTATAAGAAACATTAGTGTAATCAATTGTAGCAATAGTAATAGGGTTAGACTTATTTGTAACATCAACTATAGCAACTTCAGTTTCATTACTGGCAAACATAATCTCTTGTCCTTGATAATCTGTATCTGGGCCGTTATAGATTACTATTTGAGCATCGTGTGTATAACCATCATTTTCGTAGCCTCCCACTCCTATTGGATTAATTGGATCTGAAATATCGATAAAATGTGCTCCTCCTTGAAAGGTGGACGAACCAATTACATAAGCAAAACCCGTTTCCTCATTTATTGCAATATTATGAGAACTACCAAATCCTGAATACAATGCATCTGCGCTAAAAATTTCTGGGGGATTAGTCACATTTCTAAGTCGTGTGAGATCAAACACTTGCATACCGTGATTACTATCTTCACTTACAATAAAAACATAATTATTATAAGTTTTAGCATCTCTCCAAGTCATGTGATCTGGACTATTTCCAGGTAATTGTCCCAAGTATAATGGATTTAATGGATCTGAAATATCTATAAAAGCAGTTGCTTCATTTAGACAAATTATGGCATATTCCTTTCCATCAATTGGATCTGTCCAACCCCAAGAGTCATTGGCTTTAACTGAATTCATAACCGATAATGGAACTTGGGAAATTAAATCATAATTATCGCAAGGAAACGAACCTGCAAATCCATTCTCACAAGGAATTTGAGCTGAAAGATTAAAAAATACAACAAAGGCAATAATTGCAAAGAAAGTTTTCATGGGAAATCAAATTTCCTTAAAACTACAAATAATTATTCATAATGAAAGTTATCAGGTATATGCTGGGATTTTTCCCACTACACCGTCATAAAAACTGCGAAGTGCTTTCATATCACTTTCTATATCATTAGTGGCGTAAAATGGCTTCCCTACTTTCACGGTTTTAGTTCCGTAATCAAACGCAACTGGAATTATGGGAACTTTGGCTTCTTGGGCAATGTAATAAAATCCTGTTTTCCATTTATCGACCTTTTTACGTGTACCTTCAGGAGCCATCGCTAATCGAAATTCATCTTTTTTATGAAATATTTGAGCAATTGCTTCTACTTTATTCTGTCCTGAAGTCCGGTCTAAAGCTGCGCCACCTGTCCATTTAAAATAATACGAAAATGGCCAAGTAAACAACTCTTTTTTAGCTACATAATTAATTTGTGTTTTCAATATTCTTCTGGCATATAGACCTACGAAGAAATCGTGCCAACTTGTGTGAGGCACAACAATTACTACTGCCTTTTTAATAGAAGGGTCAAAACTACCTTCTATTTTCCAACCCAGAATCTTTTTAAAAATATAGCTTGGTAAACCCATACGGGCAATTTACTACATTTTAAGATATAAGTTGCGAAGTTTATCACGAGTTGCGATAGCTTCCCAATCATCACCAAGTGCATTCTCCCATAACGGAACCAAACTCAGTGCAATATCAATCATACTTTCCATTTGTGACTCGGTAAGATTGCTGCATATACCTTGTGGAATTTCTATGTTATGATTTTTTTTCATTTTCTTGAAAATCTTAACATCTTCTGGGTAAAATTCATCTAAGTGATCAAAAACAATGCAATTTCCAATTCCATGTTTGGTCCCCAAGACATAAGAAAGTCCATAACTCATGGCATGCGCTACTCCTACTTGAGAATAGGCGATGCTCATCCCTCCATGCCAAGAAGCCATCATCAATTTTTCTCGGGATTCTTGTTCAGTAAGATTGTCTTCTAAGAAAATTTGCATACATAAATCGTATGCTTTCTCACCGTAACTCTTACTGAATTCATTTAAAAAGGTACCATTTAATGATTCTACACAATGAATATAACAATCCATCCCGGTATAGAACCATTGATTTTTAGGCACTCCAATGGTGAGTTCTGGATCAAGAATTACCTGATCATAAGGTGTAAAATCACTATTTAATCCGAGCTTCTTTTCTGGACCCGTAAGAATTGCAGTTCTTGAAACTTCGGCACCTGTTCCAGAAATTGTAGGAATTCCAACGTGATAAATTCCTTTATTCTGAATTAAATCCCATCCTTGATAATCTGCAGCACTTCCTTTGTTAGTAAGCATTAATGAAACAGCTTTGGCTAAATCTAAAATGCTTCCACCTCCTATTCCTATAATTCCTGAAGGAGCATAGGTAAATTCGGCCTTAATATTTTTAACTATTGTATCAACTTGTTCAGTTTTTGGTTCTTGGACTGTAGAAACAAATAACAATTTATCATTAAACCTTAGATTCATCCTATTGATGAATTCTTGATTGTTTTTAAAAACATCATCTACAATAAAAATGAAAGGAGCTTTATCTTTCCGTTCTGGAGAAATGATGGAAGTTAATTGATCAAAGCTACCACTTCCAAAAACCACTTTGGGTACCATTGGGAAGTTTCGGTACTTATTATTAACTGAAACCTTCTTCGTTTCCTTAAGTACTTTATTTGCTCTTACAAGATCTTCTGGAGTATCAATTTCTATTCCTTGAGTATTTGAAATGGCCATTTTTATATTTTTTCCATATTCTAAATATCGAATACATTCTATTTTTTCAGCAGCTTCTGTACTGCGCATGGGGAGTCGATAAAAGTCCATCAACGCGTTTTTTCTAAATGCATAAATACCTTTATGCTTATAATACTGAACCGCTACATTTTTATCTCGCGGGTATGGTATGGGAGATCGTGAAAAGTATAACGCAAAATTATCTTTATCTACAATTACCTTTACCGCATTGGGATCACTAATCTCCTTCCAGTCATTTATTTCAGTCATTAAGGAAGCTAAATCTATTTTGTCTGCATCGGCTCCATTAAAAACTGAAAGCACTTGCTCCAATCCAGATTTACTTGTAAATGGCTCATCTCCCTGAACATTTACCACAATATCTACGTCCATATTCTCAACAGCCTCCGCAATTCTATCTGAACCACAATCGTGCTCCTTCCCACTCATAATTGCCTTTCCTCTAGCCTCTTCAATAACATTAAAGATGATTTCGCTATCTGTAACTACATACACTTCGTCAAAAAGTTCTGTCTCTTTTGCTGCTTCGTAGGTCCTTACAATGACGGGTTTTCCACCTAAGTCTTGCATTAATTTTCCGGGAAATCTAGATGCGCCGTAACGCGCTGGAATCATTGCAATTATCTTCATTCTTGAGGTTAGAGTATTAATGTTAAGATGTAATCTAATTGAAAAGGTTGCTTCAATTTAAAATGAAATAGAAGGACCTTTTTCGCCATCAAAAATAATAAGATTAAACTCTTGGAGTGTTTTTTTTCCGCAGCTTTTTATAAAATTTATACATCAAGTAGAAAATAAACAAGACCAACATAAAGGCTAACGGCGCCAAAATTATTGATACTAAAGACATTAGCATCGAGGTTCCTGTTTCTGCTGTTGCGACAACTGGGTTTGCTAAACCTCCTGTGGTTGCAGAAGATGTTAAACGAATTGCAGAGGTATTTCCTTTAATAGCAGCAGCTGTTCCGCCTCCAGCAATGATGGCCAATGACCACGTTATCAGCGGACTTAAATCACTCACAGTAGCCATCATAACAGTTGTTCCAGCAACAGCGGCAAGAGGCACTGCAATAGTATCAAGTATATTATCTACCCACGGAATATAATAACCAAAAATTTCAACAAGAGTTGCGACAGATAACGTAACAACCGCGGTTAAACTTCCTGCCCACATCCAATTTTCATTTAAAGGAATGTAGTCGAAATAGCCTGCTAGGCTAAGTACCAAAAGTGGTAGAAAAACACGAAACCCAACGGCTGCAGCTAACCCTATTCCTAAAAATACACTGAATAAAATATCAACTGAATCCATCACTCTAATCTACAAAAAAATCATCTTTAAAGCCTAATAAGTAAAGCTTCTCTTTTGCTCGGGTTACTGCTGTGTATAACCACCTAAGGTATTCTTTATCTATTCCGTTTGGTAAATAAGGTTGTTCAACAAATACTGTATTCCACTGTCCTCCTTGCGATTTATGACACGTGATGGCGTATGAAAACTTAACCTGCAATGCATTAAAATATTTATTGTTCTTAATGGAAAGAAACTTTTTATAATTCGATTTTACATCGGCAAAATCCTTTTTTACTTCTTCGTATAATTTATTTGAATCTTCATAGGAAAGCGAAGGTGTTTCCGAGGTTAGAGTATCTAAAAGCAAAACCGTTTCAAATGGTTTCATTTTTGGATAATCGACCATTTTTACTTCAACTTCCGCAAATTTAAATCCGTAAATTTCTTTAAAAGCGTTAATTCTTAAAACTTCAATGATATCGCCATTGGCAATAAAACCCGCTTCAGAATGTGGTTTTACCCAAAAATAATTATTCTTGACCACCATTAAATAATCCCCTGTGGAAAGCTCTTCCTCTTGAAAGAGAATACGATTTCTTATATTTTGATTGTATAAATTTGCTCGCTTGTTCGAACGAACAATAATAACCGTTTCTTCATTTCCATTTTCAGAATAACTGTCATTAATAGCATCCATCACTTCTTGACCATCCATAGGTCGAATTACTTCTGGGAAATTCTTATTTTCAAATTTAAACGATTCAAAAAAGCCAGAATCTATAGCTTCTCGCATTTTTGTGGCATTTATTAAAATGCCACTTTCCTTTTGCTGTCTCACCACTTCATCAAGCTCAATAGCCACAACATTTTTATTGTAATGATTATGAAGTGTTTCTTTATCCAAGGCTGGACTAATATCCAATTTTACTGGCGGAAGCTGTGCTGTATCACCAATAAGCAATAATTTACAATTAAATCCGCTATAGACATATTGCATTAAATCATCTAGTAGCGAACCATTTTCAAAAAGTTTGGAGTCCGCTGCAATATCGGGTATCATGGAGGCTTCATCTACAATAAAAATAGTGTTCCTATGCTTATTAGGTTGAAGCGTAAATGAAACCCCTCCTCCTTTTTCAGCCTTTGGATAGTATATTTTTTTATGAATGGTAAAAGCCTCCTTTTGACTATAATTACTAATAACTTTTGCAGCTCTTCCCGTGGGAGCCAATAAAACAGGAGATTTTTTAGCTTTCCAAAGATTTTTTACCAACGTACTTGTAAGTGTTGTTTTACCTGTACCTGCAAATCCCTTTAATAAAAAAAGAGAATTCTTAGATTCCTCAAGGCTGAATTTAGCTAGTAATTGCAAGGCTATATCTTGCTTGGGCGTTACGGTGTGCGGAAAATCGCTTTTCAGTAAACCATAAAATTGTGTAACGTCCATTATAAAATTGAAGAATTAAGAGGTAAAGATAGTTAGGTTTTTTTCGGAATATACTTTTACGATTAAAAAAAAATTGTAGATTTGCTTAGCTTGTAAATAATAAATAACTCTTCAACTATTCAATATGATTTTAATCATTGTTCTTAGCATCGTTGTAATGATAGGTTTTGCAATTCTAGTAGCAAAATTTGTGAACCCAAAATTCAATACTTTAATTTCAATAGTGTTACTAGTACTTTGTGCCTATTTGGGGTATCAACTATACCAATCTATCATTGGTCCTGTTCATTTTAATCAGGAAAAAGAAGAAAGATATAAAAAGGTTATTGCCAAACTAAAGGATATTAAAGCAGGGCAACTTGCCTACCAAGAATTGAATGGGAAATTTACTGGTGATTTTGATAGCTTGGTACAATTCCTTGACACGGCTAAGTTTGCAATTACATCAAGAAGAGATACAAGTTACGCAGATGTTGAAAAAAACAAAGCATTTGGACTTGACCCTTATAAAGGAGGTTATTATATCGAAGATATTATTATTGACACCCTTCGATTTACAAGTATTAAAGATTCTATCTACCAAAAAAGTGATCGTTATAAAACAATGATGAAAGTTCCTGGTACCGACAAGAATTTTGAATTAGCGGCCAAAAAACTTAAAAAGAATGATGGTGTATATTCTGTTTTTGAAGCAAAAGTGTCTAAGGATATTATTCTTGAAGGACTTAACAAAGATTTGATAACACAAGAAAAGCAAGTTAACTCGGTTGACGGAGTGAATGGGCCTTATATAAAAGTAGGTTCGCTAAATGAAGTAAATACAAGTGGTAACTGGCCTAAACTATACGATTCTGTTAAAGACCAATAATATAAATACCAACCAAGTAAATCGATTGTCCGTTCAAGTAACTTTGTACGGACTTTCTTTTTTAGTCCTATCCTCAGAATCTAGGAAGGCTTCGCTTATTGAACGAACCTTTGAATCTGCAAGAACACCAGAGGAATTATTGGACGAATTAAAAAAAGCCTTTGTGGATGAGGAAATGCTTTCCGAAACCTTTTCGCAAGTAAGTGTCATTTTTGGCTCGCACTTTTATACCCTAGTCCCTTCCTCTCTTTTTGACGAATCGAAAGCAAGCGAATATTTAAAATTTAACACTAAGATTCTTACAAATGATTTTGTTAGTCACGATTTGGTTGAAAGTCAGGATATTCAAGTGGTTTATGTTCCCTTTGTAAATATAAATAACTACTTATTTGAGAAATTTGGAAACTTCCAATATTTCCATAGCGCGACAGTGCTACTAAAACATTTTTTAGGTAAAGAAAAATTCACAATCAAACCCAAAGTATTTTTAAATGTAGCAAAAGATTGGTTTGATTGTATTGTGTTATCTCAAGGAAAAGTTGAACTATGTAATAGTTACCCATTTAAATCCCCTGAAGATTTTATTTATTTTACGCTTTTCGTCTTTGAACAACTTCATTTAAATCCTGATCAAGTAGATGTAAAATTAACTGGAAACATAGATAAGGAAAGTCCATTATTTGAACTTCTATATACGTATGTAAGAAATATTTCATTTATAGAAGAAACTCCATTTTATGTTGAAAATGAAGAAAACCATAGAAACTTTATTTTAAAAGTTCATAGCTAATGCGCATAATTTCAGGCAAACATAAAAGCAGAAGAATTACCCCACCTAAGGGCTTACCAGTAAGACCTACTACAGATTTTGCTAAGGAAGGCTTATTTAATATTCTGAATAACAGAATTTCTTTTCAAGAAATTAAAGCTTTAGAACTTTTTGCTGGCACAGGAAATATTAGTTTTGAATTGGCTTCTAGAGGAGCAAAGGAAATTATAGCTGTGGATGCTGATATTGGTTGTGTTAACTTTATTAAAAAAACTTCGTTCGAATTAGACATGCCAATACAAACTTTTAAGGCAGATGTTTTCAAGTATTTAGATTTTCAAAATGGACCATTCGATCTAATCTTTGCAGACCCTCCCTATGCCTTTCCGAAAGAAAACCTTGAAGAGCTTGTTCATAAAATAATGCATAATAATTGGCTTGCTGAAGAAGGGGTTTTAATTCTTGAACATTCCAAAGAAATTGATTTGTCACAAGTGAATTACTTTCAAGAACACAGAAGATATGGTGGATCGGTTTTTAGCTTTTTTCAAAAATAACACCATCAAAATTTGAGTAAAGTAATTGGTTTTCAGTACTTTTATTGCTTTTCAAAATGAAAGCACTTCATATATTTCAACTTGATTTTGCCACAATTCAATTGTACGAAAACTATGTTATTTCGTCAATTCGGGAGGGGGTAACTCTTACCCAGCAACAATTAGATATATTTTTTGAAATATTTAATACCTATTACAACGAAAAACCGTTTGTTTCTATAGCAAATAGAGAAAATGACTATAGCCTAGACCCCAATCTTCTGAAATCAAAAAGGCATCCAAGCCTATTAGGTATAGGGGTCGTGTGCTACAACCAACGGAGCAGACAAACTGCCCAGTTTGAAAAAAATTTTTACAATGGCCCTTTTGAAATATTTGACTCTTTAGAGGATGCCATTAATTGGTCACAAAAGTTACTTGCTGAATAAAAAAGCAGGCCTATAAGCCGGATTCTGTATCACGCCTAATGACGCGACCCTTATCATTTATCTAGCCCCACTATTGCTAGTAGGATCCATCTGCCTACCCTCCTACATCGGGCGGGAACCCTCAAGCGTAGGTATACGTGACATTTCACCGCATAGAGTTTACATGATTTCACTACAGCATTACCTGTACATTCTTTCTGTTGCACTAGTCCTATTCCGCCAAGGCAGAACGACGGCCGTTAGCCGCTATGCTTCCCTATAGTGTCCGGACTTTCCTCTCCTGCATTGACGCGGGAGCGATAAGGCGGCCTGCGTTGGCAAAAGTACTTCAAAATGTTAATAACTAAGAGAAAATAGACTGCTAGTTTTTTAGAAAACTTCTCCTACCTTTTTATATTTGTTTCTCTTCTATGGAACATTTTATTGTATCAGCCAGAAAGTATCGCCCCTCCACTTTTGAAAGTGTCGTAGGGCAAAAAGCTATTACAAAGACTTTAGAAAATGCCATAGATAATAATCACCTTGCGCAAGCATTACTGTTTACTGGCCCTAGAGGTGTTGGAAAAACAACCTGTGCTAGAATCTTAGCGAAAAAGATTAATGCCGATGAAAACCACAAAGAGGATGAAGATTTTGCCTTCAATATTTTTGAACTAGATGCCGCTTCAAACAATTCGGTAGATGATATTCGGAATCTAATCGACCAGGTTCGAATTCCACCACAAGTTGGAAAATATAAAGTGTATATTATCGATGAGGTACATATGCTCTCTTCTGCTGCTTTTAATGCCTTTCTTAAAACATTAGAGGAACCCCCCAGACATGCTATTTTTATTTTAGCTACTACCGAAAAACACAAAATTATACCTACTATCCTTTCGCGATGTCAAATATTCGATTTTAAAAGAATCACTGTAAATGATATTAAACAACAATTAGCCGAAGTAGCTAAAGCTGAAGAAATAGATGCTGAAGATGATGCTCTTCATATCATTGCTCAAAAGGCAGACGGAGCCATGAGAGACGCACTTTCAATTTTTGACAGGGTAGTTAGCTTTTCTGGCAAAACACTTACGAGACAGGCTGTAACTGAGAATTTAAACGTACTCGACTACACCTATTACTTCGAAATGACTCAGTTGCTAATGGAAAACAAGATTCCATCGGCACTCATTCAGTTTGATGCCATTTTAGCAAAAGGATTCGATGGGCACCATTTTATCTCGGGGTTAGCGTCACATTTTAGGGATCTTTTGGTATGTAAAAACAAAGAAACTATCGATTTGTTAGAGGTGGGTGAACAGGTAAAAGAAATGTATTTAAAACAATCTGTTCAGGCATCACAAGCGTTTTTAATAGATGCCATTGAGTTAGCCAACAGTTGTGATTTAAAATATAAAAACAGCCGAAATCAACGACTATTAGTAGAATTATGCTTACTTCAATTAGGGTCTCTTACGCACGAGGCTGAAAAAAAAAATCCTAGCGACAAGCTAAAGGTAATTCCTCCCTCCTTTTTTAAAGTTTCTGAAAATCCAATTGAAAAATTAGCTTCAAAAGAAGAAGACGAAACTAAAGTTGAAGCAAGAACTGAAGAAGATTCAGAAAATGAAGTAGTAGTCAAGACTGTAAGGGAAGAAGAGAAAATTGTACTCAACCGACCACAAATTATAGCCGAGCGCAATGCGCAAAAAGTTTCAGCTTTTTCTTTAAAAAGCATTCAGAAAAAGCAAGCCATTAAAAAAGTGCTGGTATCACAGCAACCAGATCAAGATGCGCTTCCTACTGAAGATTTTTCGGAAGAAGATTTTATTAAAGTTTGGCAGAAATACACCCAAAAACTTGAAAAACAAGGACAATTTAACATGCATTCTCACCTAACCATGGGAGTTCCTAGGCTGGAAGGAAGTTTAATTCATCTGGTATTCCCAAATAGTACCATAAAAGTAGAAGTAGAAAGGGCAAAAACAAAATTGCTCACGTACTTGCGTTCTACCCTTCAAAATTATGAGATTGACCTTTCTATTGAAGTGGATGAAACCGAAATTAAACGATATGCATACACTCCTATAGAAAAATTTCAAAAGTTGAGTGAAAAGAATCCACTTATTGAAAATTTACGAAAAGAATTTGATCTAGATATTTAGAATGGAAAAGGAAAGTATTAAAATGTTAGGGCTTAAACTACCTACAGATCCGCGTTGGGTGAATATAGTAGAAAAAAATGTTCAAGAAATTTTAACAGACCATGCCTATTGTGAGCAAAAAGCTGCGTCCACAGCAATTTCCTTAATTATAGGATACCAAGAGTATAGTGACTTAATAACTGAAATGAGTTTACTTGCTCAGGAGGAAATGAGTCATTTTAAAATGGTTCACGATAAAATTATTGAACGTGGATGGCATTTAGGAAGAGAGCGAAAAGACATGTACGTTAATAAATTGATGACTTTCTTTCCTAAAAGCAGTGATAGAAATACCAAACTTATTCATAGGCTCCTGTACGCCGCGCTTATTGAAGCACGTAGTTGTGAACGTTTCAGGTTGTTGAGTGAGAAACTGGAAGATAAAAAATTAGCCAAGTTCTACAGAAAACTTATGATTAGTGAAGCTAGTCACTATACCATGTTTTTAAACTTTGCCTGGAAATACGGCAACCGAAAAGAGGTCGACAAAAAATGGCAAGATTTACTTGAATTTGAAGCCCAGATCATGAAGGATTTAGGAAAAGAAGAAACGGTTCACGGTTAATTCTGTTTCAGTTTTTGGTTATACAAGGTCTTAATAATTCCATCGGCAAGACCAATTTTAGGCACATAAATGTTCTTTGCCCTACTCCATTTCATAGCTGAAAGGTAAATACGAGTTGCCGGTATAATTACGTCTGCCCTATCTGCATTCATTTGTAATTCGTAAATACGTTCGTGATAGGTATAGGATTTTAGCTTCTCGTAATAATCTGAGAGGAAAAAATAGCTAAGAGGTTTGCCTAACTTTTTACCGCTAGATGAATAAATGCTGTTAATGTTTCCTCCAGAACCTATTAGACTCACTTTTTCATATTTATGGGTATTCGATTTAATCCAGCTTTCTACCTCGGCCCACATGGATTCTCGAACCATATCATTTAATATACGTACAGTTCCAAGTTGAAACGATTTTGAAGTAACGGTGTGGCCATTAGAAAAAATGGTAAACTCTGTACTTCCGCCACCTACATCGACATATAAAAATGTTTTTTCAGAATCTATTAAATCTTGCAAATCTGTTGAAGCAATTAATTCAGCTTCCACAGAACCATCAATAAGCTCAATAGCAATATCTGTTTCTTCCTTTATCTTTTTTACAATTTCTACTCCATTACTTGCCTCACGCATGGCTGAAGTTGCACAAGCTCTAAATCGTACCACACTATGGTTTTTCATTAGCAACTTAAAAGCTGTCATTGCATCTACCATGCGCAGGTAATTTCTATCAGAAATTTTTCCATCAAGAAATACATCTGCTCCCAATCGAATAGGCACTCTTACTAATGACGTTTTTTTAAAATGGGGAGGATTATTACCATATTCAGTAACGGTCATTATAAGTAATCGAATAGCATTGGAGCCAATGTCTATAGCAGCGTATTTTTCAATATTTAGCAAACTAGCTTAGTTTTTTAAGGTAATAGTTATATAATTCAATTTGAGAACGGAGTTTGTCTTTTTTATTTCTACGATACACATTGTTTTGCTTTTCGGTTATCACCCTCGCTTTTACATTATCATTCCAGCAAATTTCGAATGTTTCTAATAATTCTTCCTGTATATCGGTATCGTAAATAGGGCAAGAAATTTCTACTCTTGTATCGAGGTTTCTTGTCATAAAATCTGCCGAAGAAATATAGTATTTTGGTTTTCCTCCATTTTTAAAAATATACAATCGAGGATGTTCCAAAAACTTATCTACAATACTTATGGCTTCTATATTTTCACTTAAGCCTTTTTTCCCAGGAATAAGACAACAGATTCCGCGTACAATGATTTGAATCTTAACCCCTGCTTGGCTAGCTTTATAGAGCCTGTCTATCATATTAAAGTCGGACAAACTATTTAATTTAAGTTTGATTCCGCTAGGCAATCCTTTTTTATGATTTTCAATTTCGGTATCAATTAAATGATAAAAAGCGTTCCGCGTGTAATGCGGTGAAACAATTAAGTGTCTATATTTTTTTATTTGATAGTTGACTTCAAAAAAACTAAACACTTTATTAATTTCCTTTCCAATTTTTTCACTTGCGGTAAATAGGGTGTAATCTGTATAGATTCTGGCGGTAGATTCATTAAAATTCCCAGTACTAATAAAGGAGAATCTTTTCAATTTTCCTTCTTCCAATCGCTCCACCACACAGGCTTTACAATGCACTTTAAGTCCTTTAATACCAAAAATTAACTTCACACCTTCCTCTTGCATTTGTTCCGCATAAGTAATGTTTGCCGCCTCATCAAAACGAGCACGCAATTCTATTTGTACCGTTACATCTTTTCCGTTTTTGGCAGCATTAATTAATGCACTAGCGATATGAGAAACTTCCGCCAGTCTATAAATTGTAATTTTAATCGATTGCACTTTAGGATCTAGCGCCGCTTCCCTTAAAAACTTAACTACATATCTAAAGGTATGATATGGAGCGTATAATAAATAATCCTTTTTTGCAATTTTATCGAGTAGACTTCCTTGAATATTTAACCCTGCAATGGGTAATGGTTCATTAACTTCATACAACAAATCGGTACGCCCCAAACTGGGAAAACTCATATAATCTCTCCTATTGTGATACCGCCCTCCAGGAATAATACTATCCATAACGTCAATTCCCATTTTATCTAAGAGGTAATCCAAGGTATCTTTATCGATAGTACTGTCATAAACAAAACGTACAGGATCGCCAGAACTCCTTTTCGCGACACTTTTGGATATCTTTTCAAGAAAACTTCTACTTAAATCACTGTCGATATCCAATTCGGCATCACGAGTTATCTTTATCATATGCGCAGAAATACTTTCGTAGTAAAAAATGCTGAAAATATTTCCTAAACAATGACGAATTAAATCGTCCAGAATTATAATATACTTTTGCCCATTTTCTTCAGGAAGGACAACGAAACGATCGATACCACGAGGTATTTCTATTAAGGCATAATTAATTTTTGAAGGAAAGGTAGTGTCTTCATCTTGCATTACAAGTCGCACAGCGAGATATGCTGCACTATCTTTTAAGGATGGAAATTCTTCTAGCTCTGATAACATGATAGTGACTAAAGCAGGACTTACCACCCGCATATAATATTCTGAAATGAATTTACTTTGAGAAGGAGTAATTTCGGTTTCGTTAATAATATGAATGTCCTCTTTTTCTAGTTCGAGCTCTATCTCTCTAAGAATTTTAAGACTATGATTTTGTTGTTCAATTACTATCTGCGTAATTTCTTCAAGCAACTCGGTTGCCGAAATACCCCCTAACTCACTTCTTCCTCCTTTTCCAGCTTCAACAATATGCTTTATAGTAGCATAGCGCACTTTAAAAAATTCATCCAAATTATTTGAAAAAATCCCTAGAAAACGCAATCTCTCTAACAAAGGTACTTTCGGGTCTTCTGCCTCCTGAAGCACTCGAGCATTAAACTGAAGCCAGCTTAAATCTCTGTTTATAAACCTATCGTGAAGCTTCTTTGTTGACTTATTCTGATTCATTATTTTAAATCTCGAGGGAAAATGGTTTGTACTGTTGTTCCTGTAGAAATGGTATTCCACTGGGAATCATTAAATTGAATCTCAACAAACCCACACGTAGGAACGTTATCAATATACTTGTTTCCCAGCATATTTGCAACCGATGTGAAAGCATGGTTATGCCCAACAATCATAACTCGGTCAAGTGAGTTATCTAAGTTTTTAATAATGTCCATAACTTTATGCCCACTAAAATCATATAAAGTATGATTCACTTCAAAATTTTCATCAGCAATATTAAATGCCTTTTTAAAATACTGAGCCGTTGTCAAGGCACGCACGGCATCACTACTAATAATTTTTTTAGGTTTTTTGACTTCCTTTGAAACATAATTTGAGACTAAAATTGCATCATTATCTCCTCGTTTCTTTAAAGGTCTTTTGTGATCAATAACATCATGTTCCCAAGATGATTTTGCGTGGCGAACCATATAAAGTGTTTTCATATGCTTTTTTTATAATGTAGCTGTTAATTATGGTGCAAGGCGTTCAATAACCCAATCAATTCCTTCTAATCTGTATCGTATTCTGTCGTGTAATCTATTGGGTCTCCCCTGCCAAAATTCGAACTCTAGAGGTTTTACAACAAACCCTCCCCAATGTTTAGGCTTAGGCACTTCTATTCCCTCATACTTTTTTTCTAAATCTTTTAGTTCTTCCTCTAAAACTTTTCTATTTGCTACTACACTACTTTGGTCGCTTAAAAGTGCTCCTAATTGACTCCCTTTGGGACGAGAAGCAAAATAATTTCTAGCATCCTCTTCGCTAGTTTTTTCGGCAATCCCTTTAATAATGACTTGCCTTTCTACGTTTGGCCAAAAGAAGGAAAGTGAAACTTTATTGTTTTTTTCTATTGCCTTCCCTTTGTCACTAGTATAATTTGTATAAAAGTAAAAGCCATTTTCGTCATATTTTTTAAGAAGTACTACTCTACCGCGCGGAAAGCCATCCATGCCAATTGTTGTAAGAGTCATGGCATTTACTTCGTCTACTCCACCTGAATCTCGTACATTATAAAACCACGTGCGAAATTGCTGAAAAGGATTCTCATCTACCGATGTTTCATCCAATACTCCCTTTTTATAGTTTTTACGATAATCGTGAAGGTTGTCTCGCATACATTAATTAACTAGTTGCAATTTACGAGTTTTAGGAAGGATGCGAAATAGCTTTCTATTTAAATTTGGGTTAAATAAGTAAAATTTACTTTTCCTGATCTAAAAGAATTTTATTAATTAGTACAATTTGACCTAAATGATAGTAACAATGCTCAATCATTCCGTCAATATTTCGAAGGTAAGTCCCATACTTTTCTTTTACAAAGGGTTCAGAAAGCTGATCCTCTGGTATTTGCTCTACCAATACTGTAAATTCTTCTGCATCGCGCCAAAACGTAATCAAAAATAACTGCCATTGTTCTTGAGTTTCCATGGGAGGAAAATCGAAACTATAAGCATCTCTAATATCCAGTGTGCCAACCTCTAGCACTTTTTTTACACCAGCAATATAATAGTGAATATGCTGCGCTAATACAGCAATAGTTTTTAAAGTACCTACTTTCTTTATTGCTTGTTCTACAGGAAGGTTTTCTAGTTGGTCTTTAAAATTGGTGTTCGAAACCCATTCTCCCTCTAAAACGACTTCTCTAAATCTATTTGCAAGTAATTGTGAAGAATTCATTTTTTGAAAAAAAATTAATAATTACTGTTACGTATAGTAAAACTGCCTTGGCCTTTAGTTCCCTTCAAGGCGTCTCAATTTCTCTGTTAATGTTGCAATAAGTTCCTTTGCTATGGGAAAATTACTTTGTTTTAATGAAGCAATCGTACTACGCATCATTTCGGGGCTTTCATTATCTAAAGGCATAGGTCGAAAACTTTCTTCTGGAGCCATAGAAAAGAAAAGTGCATCAGACCATTCATTACGTTCAAAATCTAATACTAAATGTACACGATCTGTAGTTCCCATATTTGCTACAGAATGAATAAAGTTTACATTGGTGTACCAGCATTCACCAGGAAGCATTTTTAATGAATTATCGTTCAGAATAAAAGAAACATCCATATTTGTTGTAATAGGAATATGAATTCTAAAACAACCATTTTCATAACCCAACTGATAATCTCTATGAGGTTTAATAACAGCTTGCGGACTTAATTTCAATATTCTTGCTGAAAGTATTGGTGCTTTAAAAAAAGATATAACTTCTTTAAAATACAGACATTGTCCCAAAATTGGTGTTTCTTTAAGCACTGCATTTTCTGTGGAATGTGCAAAAATATTATTGGCTTCCCCATTTGGCGCATATAATGAGATTACCTTCCAATCGCCTTCATATCCCCCAGTGTTAAAATGTAAAATCCAAGTGTTTTTTGAAGCTATTGTTAAATCCTGAAGTAATTTTTCAGTATTAAATTGAAAAGAAAATTTAATATAACTAGTAATACTTGGTTTCATGTGTACAAAGTTGAACATTTTTTATTCAAACTCAAATACTTTTCCATCTTCAGCCAATTCAACAGTATCAAAATGTTGCTGAGCCTCTTCTTTAAAAGCATTTAAATCTGCATACCTGCCAGAATAATGCCCCAAAATAAGTGTGCCCACTTGTGCCGCCTTTGCAATAAGTCCAGCCTGAGCCGCTGTACTATGTTTGGTTTTTTCACAAAGGTCCTCGTGAGATTTCAAAAAAGTAGCTTCGTGATATAAAACAGTACTATTGGTAATTTGTGGTACAATTGCTGGGTAATACAAGGTATCACTACAGAAGGCATAGCTTTTTGGGCTTTCTGGAGGAAAAGTTACTTGGGCATTTTCAATGGTATCTCCCTCCCTGTTTTTAACATCAAACCCCTGTTTTAGCTTCGAAAAGTAGCTGTGGTCAATTTTTGCCTTTACAGCAGCCTCAATATTGAGTTTACGCTCCCCCTCCTTTTCCTGAAATAAAAATCCGTTGGTATAAACTCTATGATTTAAAGGAATGGTAGTTACAGTAAGGGTTTCATCTTCAAAAATTTGTTGAGACTCGCTACCTTCCAATTCGTGAAATAGTAATGGAAAATTTGTCCAACTGTTTCCAAGTTTTAATTGAAGCGTAATTGCTTCTTTAATTCCATTTGGTCCATAGACATGTAATTCGGCTTCTCTTCCAAGTAACCTAAAAGTTGAGATAAGCCCCACTAATCCAAAAAAATGATCTCCATGAAGATGTGATATAAAGATATGTTTAATGCGAGAGAATTTCACCTTATTTCGCCGTAACTGAATTTGGGTTCCTTCACCACAATCAATCAAAAACATATGACCTTTCATCTCTAAAACCTGAGAAGTAGGATTGTGATATGCACGAGGGGTTGCAGAATGACAGCCAAGAATGGTTAATTTCATAGTGGTATTTCTGAAAAAAGAAAATAGAATTTTAAAATCCTAAATCTCTTTCTATTTCTTCCATTTCAATAATATCTGCAGCTTCCTGAAGGGTAGGAACTACAATCATTTCGTCTGGAATATCATCTGGATTAATCGCATTATTGACAATGACAAAAGAATTCTTTGCTGCTCTTTGTTTGGTAGAAAGTACAACTAACTCAAGTAATTCTTCCAGAGTGATATGCGTATATTTTAAGAGATCAATTACAAGATTTTCACCTTTAAAATTTGTTTCAACCTGTTTAATTAAGAAGGGTACGAAGTCTGAAAATCCTCCTCGATCATCTGCTAAAACAACGTAATTATCATATTTATTAATCTTCATGATGCTTAATTTTTGAAGCTAAAAGATAAATAACCGCCATTCTAATCGCCACCCCATTCTGTACTTGATCCAAAATAATCGCCTGTTTACTATCGGCTACGTCACTGGTGATTTCAACTCCACGATTAATGGGTCCAGGGTGCATTACCACAATCTCTTTGTTTAAAGAATCTAATATCTTTTTAGTAAGTCCAAATTGTTGTGCATATTCGCGAGTGGTTGGAAAGTAACTTATGTCCATTCGTTCATTTTGAACCCGAAGCATATTGGCAACATCGCACCATTCTAGTGCATTAACTAAATTTCCCTCGACTTCTACACCCAACTTATCAATATATTTTGGAATAAGTGTTTTAGGGCCACATACCTTAACTTTTGCTCCAAGTTTTTGAAGGGCAAAAATATTGGATAATGCCACCCTGGAGTGAAGGATATCTCCCACAATTACTACTTTTTTTCCAGTTACGCTACCAAGCTTTTCTCGAATTGAAAAACAATCAAGTAGTGCCTGTGTAGGATGTTCATGAGCCCCGTCTCCCGCATTAATAATACTTGAATTAATATGTTTTGAAAGAAACACCCCTGCACCAGGGTTGGGATGTCGCATCACCACCATATCCACTTTCATTGAAAGTATATTATTTACTGTATCAATCAAGGTTTCTCCCTTTTTAACAGAAGAAGACGCCGCAGAGAAGTTGATAACATCTGCAGAGAGGCGTTTTTCGGCTAGTTCAAAAGAAAGTCGGGTTCGGGTGCTATTTTCAAAAAAGAGGTTAGCAATGGTAATGTCTCGAAGTGAAGGTACTTTTTTAATAGGCCGATTAATCACTTCCTTAAAATGATCTGCCGTTTCAAAGATGAGTTGTATATCCTCTTTGGTGATGTATTTAATTCCTAATAAGTGATTGACACTTAATTCCTTCATATTATTTTTCTATCAAATAAACTGCATCCTCCCCATCATTCTCCTTCCAGCATACTTTTACTTTTTCATTATTTATAGCGTCTACTTGTCTTCCTCTATAATCGGGCTGTATGGGTAAATGCCTACTAAATCGTCTATCGATCAAGGTTAAGAGTTCTATTTCAAGAGGACGACCAAACGATTGTATTGCTGTGAGTGCAGAGCGAATACTCCTTCCAGTATACAACACATCGTCTATAAAGACCACTTTTTTATCTTCTACTATAAAATCTATTTTGGTAGTATTGGCTTCTAAGGGCTTACCGCTTCTTCTAAAGTCATCACGATAGAACGTAATATCCAAATAACCCAGTTGCACATTTTTAATTTTATACTCTATTTGAAGCACATCTTTTAAACGTTCTGCTAAAAAGATTCCTCTAGGCTGAATGCCTATGAGTACTGTATTTTCAAAAGTATCGTGATTTTCAATTAATTGACAAGACAAACGGTGGAGCGCGATGTTAATTTCAGTGGCGTTGAGTAGCACTTTTTGGCTCATAGAAGTTTCTGAATCTTGTTCAGGGGTCAAATTTAAGTTTTTTTGTTGAATTATTATGCTTTCGCAACCTATTAATAAAAAAGCCCCTCATTTCTGAAGGGCTTTTGGTATGATTAAATAAAAGGAATTACTTCTTTTTCTTCCCCTCCATTTTGTCTTTAATCTCCTGAAGCTTAGCGTTCGCATCACCTAATGTTGGTTTTGACTCTTCAGCTTGTTTAGCAGCAGCTTTAGCAGCTTGCTTTACAATCTTAGCTTCTTCTTCCTTGTGAATTGACATATGAGATGCAACTACTTTCTTAAATTCTTTGTTGAATTCTATAATTACAAATTCTGCCTCTTCACCTTTTTTCAATTCGCTTCCGTCTTCTTTTTCTAAGTGACGTTTTGGTACAAAAGCACTAATATCTTCATTGAAGTTAATTACCGCTCCTTTATCAACCATTTCGTCGATAGTAGCAGTGTGCTTAGTTCCTACAGCAAAGTCATCTTCGTATTTATCCCAAGGGTTGTCCATGGTTTGTTTGTGACCTAAGCTTAACTTACGTCCTTCCACATCCAATTCTAATACAACCACTTCTAACGTATCACCAATATTGGTAAACTCACTTGGGTGCTTGATTTTCTTAGTCCAAGAAAGATCGCTTATATAAATAAGACCATCAATTCCTTCTTCTAATTCTACAAACACACCAAAGTTTGTGAAGTTACGTACAATACCATTGTGCTTAGAACCTACAGGATATTTTTTAGTAATATCGGTCCAAGGATCTGGCGTTAATTGTTTGATACCTAAGGACATTTTACGCTCTTCGCGATCTAATGTTAAGATAACTGCCTCCACTTCATCACCTACATTTACGAAATCTTGAGCGCTACGTAAGTGTGTAGACCAAGACATTTCACTAACATGGATAAGTCCCTCCACACCTTCTGCAACTTCAATAAACGCACCATAATCTGCAATAACAACTACTTTACCTTTTACTTTATCACCAACTTTCATCTCTTTTCCAAGAGCTTCCCATGGGTGAGGATTTAATTGTTTTAGACCTAATTGGATACGAGTTTTATCTTCATCAAAATCAAGAATAACAACGTTTAATTTTTGATCTAAATCAACAATCTCGTTAGGGTGGTTAATACGAGACCATGAAAGGTCTGTAATGTGCACTAATCCATCTACACCTCCAAGATCCACAAATACTCCATAAGAAGTAATGTTTTTTACAACACCTTCAAGCACTTGTCCTTTTTCAAGTTGTCCAATGATTTCTTTCTTCTGCTCTTCAATATCTGCTTCAATAAGCGCTTTGTGAGAAACAACAACGTTTTTAAATTCGTGATTGATTTTTACAATCTTGAACTCCATTGTTTTTCCAACATACACATCGTAGTCACGTATAGGTTTCACATCAATTTGTGATCCTGGTAAGAATGCTTCAATACCAAATACATCTACAATCATACCTCCTTTAGTTCTGCACTTCACAAAGCCATTAACTACGGTACCTTCATCGTGCGCTTTATTAACACGATCCCAAGCTTTGATGGTACGAGCCTTACGGTGAGAAAGAATTAATTGTCCAGTTGCATCTTCACGTACATCAATTAATACTTCAACTTTGTCTCCTACTTTTAAGTTTGGATTGTAACGGAACTCGTTTAACGAAATTACACCTTCACTTTTTGCGTTGATGTCAATAATCGCGTCACGGTCTGTTAAATAGACTACTTCACCTTCTACAACTTCGTCATCTAACGTGTCAACAAAGTTTTCGGCTACTAATTTTTCGAATTCTTCTAACTGTCCTTCGTCTACTTGGTCGATCCCTTCTTCGTAGTTGTGCCAGTTAAAATCTTTTAGGAATTTTTCAGGGTTTGCTTCTTTTGCAGAAACTTCCTGCTTAGGTTGTGCTACAGCTACTTCTTCAGCTACAGCTTCTTCTTTTTTTGCTTTATCAGCCATTTTAATTTAATATGCACGGTCTTAATTTATGTTAAGAAATCAAGCCTGTGCTTTGTATTCTATGTTCTTACTGAAAGAGTAGCGACCGTCCCATAGAAGGGTTTCGATTTTTTATCTTTTCCTTTTCGCTTTCAGATAATGTCGCCAAAAAGGGTGGCAAAAGTAATGCTTTAGTTTTGATTTTCAAAAGGTTTTGTCTTTCAAAACAATTTTTTTATAAAATATTCTATAAAATAAGGTGATAATGACCAAAACTGTCAAACATATTATAAACACTAGGCATAAGGGTTATTTATATTTCACTCTCCTCTACGAATAATAGTTAAAAAGTGTTAAATTACTACTTTGTTATACATAGTACTGTAACAAAATAATATTTGTGTCGTCTATCTAGTATCAATCATTAATCAAAAAACGAACAAACATTAAAAACAATTAATCATGAGAACATTAAACAGTAACACGTTAACAGAAAAACCAAAAACCTCTTTAGGATTTGTATGGAATAACAAAAGGAGATACAGATAACGATTATCTTTAAAAATCTAGCATTATGAACCCACTTTTAAGAAACCATAAAGTATTGAAGAGAGAACACAAACGGAGGGATATACACTTTCTTAAAAGAATTTGCTTCCCAAACGTAACGACAGGACCTAGCAAATACAATGAATTTTATGCAATGTAAGCTAGAATTAGAATAAAAAAGCCACTCCATTGAGTGGTTTTTTTATACCCTTCCGGCAATTCTATCTTTAGCGAGCTGCAATAACATATGAAATTGATCTTCTTGGTTGGTTTCGCTATTGTCAATAACAATAGCTCCCTCGGCAATTTTTAAAGGAGAATCTTTACGATTAGAATCAATTTGATCCCGTTCGGTTACATTTTCTAACACCTCTTCAAACGAAATGGCATCTCCTCGATCGAGTAGCTCTTTATAACGACGTTCTGCTCTTACTTGTGGTGAAGCCGTCATAAATATTTTTAATTCAGCATTAGGAAAAACCACCGACCCAATATCTCTACCGTCCATCACGATGCCTCCCTCCTTGCCCATTTCTTGTTGCTGTTCCACCAGTTTTTTACGCACTTCTGAAACCGTAGCAATGGGACTTACAAATTCCGATACCTCCAAGGTCCGAATCTGTTTTTCTACATTTTTATCATTCAAATACATTTCGGCTTTCTCTTCTTTATTTTTTTTGAATGCTAATTGAATTTCCCTCAAAGAACCAATCAGTTTTTCTTTATCGAAATGCGTTTCAGAAATAAATCCTTTTCGTAATGCAAAAAGAGTAACGGCTCTATACATCGCTCCAGAATCCACAAAAATATATCCCAAATAATCTGCTAGTTGTTTGGCTACCGTACTTTTGCCGGTGGAAGAATGTCCGTCAATAGCTATGGTAATTTTTCGCATTATTGTAGATTTATATTGAGTCCGAAAAAGCTTGTTGCAGCCGCCGAGTTATATTTTGAATAGGCATAACTCAGTCTGAGTTTATTCAATTTAATTGAAAAACCGGCACTTAGGCCAGCAAACGAACGCTGTTCTATAATTCGTAGTTCTTCTGCACGTCGTAAATTATATCCTAACCGTAAATTGAAACCACTCTCTGGGAATAATTCTATCCCAACAATCATATGTCGAAAAGCATTATCCACAAAAGTAATTTTTTCGGAAGTAGTGTTGCCTTCTAAGTCAATTTCATCTCGATTGGGATTTGAAAAAGCTACATTCCAGGTTTGCATGTTTTCCAGCGTAAAATGCCAGCGAATAGGAATATTTTGAAGGGTTTGAGAGATTCCTAAAACGACTTCAAAAGGTAATTTTTCAATGGTATTCTCGTATGGCTGAATTTGTGTCCCTAAGTTTCTGGCTACTGCCGTAATATGTAAATCCCAATCTTCATAAACATACATCACCGCGACATCCACAGCCACACCAAAAGAACTGTATTGCTCGAGCTTTGAAGAAATAAACTTGACATTCCCTCCAATATGAAAATTTGTGAACGCAATATTTCTAGCGTGCCCAAAAGAAAGTGCTACTTCGCCTCCTCCAAAGCTATTGGTAGCATTTCCTTGTTCGTCGTAGCCGTCAAATCTTCCGTAGTTAATGTAGGTTATCCCTGTATGCAATACTTGTGTTCGTCGATCCCATAAATAGGCATAGGAAGCTGTTCCGTAGTTTACATCTCCGATATAGTTATTGTAATTTAAGGAAAGTTGATTATCCATTTCTGGATTAATACTGGCCGGATTGTAAATAGCTTGTGTTGGATCATAGTCATAATTGGTTACTACTTTCCCTCCTAACGCTACTTGTCGTGGTGAAATACCCAAATTTAGAAATTGATAGGTTGCTCTACCTCCTACTTGAGCAAAAGATGCTGTAGCAATAAAAAGGCAACCTAATAAAGTGAGTTTTTGAACCATTAACCTAGCAAACGTTCCTTGGAGTTTAAACGACTACAATGATAATTTATTTTCGTCGAGTAAAAAAGGATTATCCTTTCATCATTTTTATGAATCTAAAGCTTTTTGGGGTTTTTCACCTTTTGCTTGGTAAGTGCTACTTCTAAAACCTCGCTCATTTCTTTCACATAATGAAAAGTCAACCCTTTAAGATATTCAGGTTTTATTTCCTCAATATCTCGCCGATTATCCTCACAAAGGACAATTTCTTTAATTCTAGCACGCTTTGCAGCTAGTATCTTTTCCTTAATTCCGCCCACAGGCAATACTTTACCGCGCAGGGTAATTTCACCCGTCATGGCGAGACTTTTCTTTACTTTTCGCTGAGTAAATAAAGACACTAAGGAGGTTAACATCGTAATTCCAGCACTAGGGCCATCCTTAGGGGTAGCACCTTCGGGAACGTGAATATGAATATTGTAATTTTCAAAAACATCTGGATTAATATCCAGTTTCTCGGCATTCGATTTAATATATTCTAGTGCAATGGTGGCAGATTCTTTCATCACAGTTCCCAAATTACCTGTCATGTTTAAGGTTCCTTTTCCTTTGGAAATTGCCGATTCAATAAATAAAATATCACCTCCCACTCTTGTCCAAGCCAGTCCAGTGACAACCCCAGCCACATCATTATTTTCATATTTATCACGCTCCATTTTTGGTGCTCCTAACACCTCACTAATCATTTTATTAGAAACACTTACCTGGTACTCTTCTTCCATGGCAATTTTCATTGCCGCATGACGGACCATTTTTGCAATTTGCTTCTCTAAAGTTCGCACACCGCTTTCTCGCGTATAGCCTTCCACAATTTTTTCTAATTGAGGTTTTCCTATTTTTAAATGTGCGGTTGAAAGTCCGTGTTCTTTTAATTGCTTAGGGAGCAAATGCCTTTTAGCAATTTCAACCTTTTCTTCAATGGTATATCCTGAAACATTGATAATTTCCATTCGGTCTAGTAACGCGGGCTGAATGGTACTTAAGCTATTGGATGTAGCAATAAACATCACTTTAGACAAATCATATCCCAACTCTAAAAAATTATCGTAAAAGGCACTGTTCTGTTCTGGATCGAGTACTTCCAACATCGCGGAAGAAGGATCTCCTTGACTCCCTACCGAAAGTTTATCGATTTCATCCAAAACAAATACAGGATTGCTTGTTCCTGCTTTTTTAATGCTTTGAACAATGCGTCCTGGCATAGCACCAATATACGTCTTACGGTGGCCTCTAATTTCGGCCTCGTCACGTAAGCCCCCTAAAGACATACGCACATATTTTCGACCTAATGCTTCGGCAATGGATTTTCCTAAAGAGGTTTTACCCACTCCTGGAGGTCCATACAAACAAAGTATGGGCGATTTCATATCATTCCGAAGTTTTAAAACGGCTAAATATTCTATAATACGTTGTTTTACATCATCCAATCCATAATGATCTCTATCTAGGATTTTTCTGGCGCGTTTTAAATCGAATTTATCTTTGCTAAATTCATTCCATGGCAGTTCTAGCAGTAAATCCAAATAATTTCTTTGAATGCTGAATTCTGCCACCTGCGGATTCATGCGCTGAAGCTTTGCAATCTCTTTTTCGAAATGTTTTTTTACATCTTCATTCCATTTTTTCGTCTTGCTTCTTGCCCGCATTTCTTCAATCTCAACCTCGTGAGAAGGACCTCCCAACTCCTCTTGAATGGTTTTCATTTGTTGCTGAAGGAAATACTCGCGCTGTTGTTTTGAAATATCACTTTCAACTTTCGATTGAATATCCATTCTAAGGGAAAGTTTTTGTAGTTCAATGTTAAGATATTTCAACGTTTCCATGGCCCGCTCTTGTAGGTCATTAATCTCTAGCAATTGTTGTTTTTCTTTTACTGAAATATTCAAATTGGAGCACACAAAATTGATTAAGAAAGGAACACTTTCAATATTTTTAATAGCAAAAGCCGCATCCGACGGAATGTTTGGGCTATCTTTAATAATGTCTATTGCAAGTTCTTTTATCGTGTCTATCACTGCGCCAAAATGTTTGTCATCTTTCGCAGGACGTGCTTCGGCAACTTCTTTAATTGTTGCAGTTAAATAAGGGTCTGTAGTGACTAATTGTGAAACTTCAAATCGTTTTTTACCTTGAATAATGACAGTTGTATTGCCATCTGGCATTTTTAATACCCTTAGAATTCGAGCAACAGTTCCTACCGTGTTTATATCTTCGAATCCAGGATTTTCTTTAGTTTCATCTTTTTGGGAAACTACTCCAATAACCTTACTTCCCTTGTTGGTTTCATTAATGAGCTTAATGGACTTATCTCTTCCAGCGGTAATAGGAATAACCACACCTGGGAAAAGTACCGTATTTTTTAAAGGTAAAATTGGAAGCGTTTCTGGCAAATCTTCTTTTGCCATGGCATCTTCATCTTCGGGCGTCATTAAAGGAATTAACTCTGCATCTTCATTCAAATCTTGAAATGACAAACTGTCTAAGGATATCAATTTTGTTTTCGTCATAATAATTTTTAAGACATTCTGTCGCAAAAATAGAATTTGCAACGGTCTTCTTTAGTAAATTAGTGTCTTTTATGCGCTGTAAAGGGTTGAATAATCAACTTTTAAGCTATTTTTTTCAATCCTATAATTCAATAGTTATGCCAGCTCATAAATTTTTCATTTTAAAGTGTAACATTTTTAATCCCTGTATATCTCTATACTAAACAATTGTTTTTTTGGCACTAACCGATCAAAAAATAGAATCATTACTCGCTCTTTGTCAAAAGGGAAATCAGTTGGCACAATTAGAAGTGTACAATCGTTACAGTAAGGCCATGTATAATACGGCATTACGCATTGTTAAAAACGAAGCCGAAGCCGAAGATGTTATGCAAGAATCTTTTATTGCTGCATTTAGCAAATTAGATTCATTTAAGGGTACAGCATCCTTTGGGTCCTGGTTAAAGCGAATAGTTATTAACAATAGTATTGTGCAATATCGAAAAGGGCAACGATTTACAGAATTACCCGAAAATGGAATAAAAGAAGAAGCCGAAGAAGATTTTGGAATTGAAAGTGAAGACTACGGCAATACAAAAATTGAGCAATTGCTACGCTGTATGGAAACCCTTCATGAAAATTATAAAACAATTCTAACGCTTCATTTTATAGAAGGGTATGATTATGAAGAAATATGTGACATTCTTCAAATTAGTTATGCAAATTGTAGAACTATGATATCCAGAGCCAAAGAAAGTTTAAGAACCAAATTAACCGTAAGCGTATGAAACAAAATGACGCCATAGAAAAATTATTTAACAGATTGCAAGATTCTTTCAATACTGAAGAGGTGCCCCTTGGACATCAACAACGTTTTTTAGAAAAACTACAAGAGCAACAACCCTCTAAAACTCAGATGTCATGGTGGAAGCCTATATCTATAGCGGCCTCTGTTCTATTAATGATAGGAATAGGTTTTTATAGCTTAGTTCAAAAGGAAGAAAATCAAGGTCTGGCTAGTATCTCGCCAGAGATGGAAAAAACGCAGTCCTTTTTTGTAACAACCATCAATCAAGAAATCGAAACACTTAAAAGCTTTCAGGATGAGGATACAAAACATCTCGTCCAAGATGCCCTAAAACGGCTTGAAGTCTTGGAAGAAAACTACGAAAAACTAAAAATAGATTTGGTGCAAAGTGGTAATGACAAACGAGTTGTCGCTGCAATGATTGCTAATTTTCAAAGCCGAATCGACATTTTAGAACACGTATTCACAACTATGGAAGAGGTAAAAACACTTAAAGCAAATAACAATGAAACAACTATTTAACATATGCCTATTGGCCTTACTAATCCCTGCATTGGTTTCAGCTACTAACGATCCTAAATTTAATGGGAAATACACCAAAGAAAAAAAACTTAAGAAAGAGTTCACTGTGAATGCTGAAGCAGGACTCACAGTGGATAATAGCTACGGTAATATTGATATTGTCACTTGGACTGAAAACCGTATTGTCATTGAAGTGCATATTCGCACCAATGGTAACGACGAAGAACGTGTTCAGGAAAAGTTAAACAATATCGATGTAGACTTTTCTGCTAACGCTTCAAAAGTAACCGCTAAGACCATTTTTAAAGATCGGAAAAGTTCTTCCTGGAGTTTATGGGGCAACAATAATAAAAATGTACATATGGAGATTAATTATACTATAAAAATGCCCATAACAAATAGTGTAGACTTAAATAATGACTACGGAAGCATCAACCTTAACGAATTAAAAGGGAATGCTAAAATTAATTGCGATTATGGCCAGATAAATATTGGTAAATTAATGGCAGATAATAATTATCTAAACTTTGACTATACCAAAAATTCTACCATCAACTATATGAAAAGCGGAAAAATCAATGCAGATTATTCAGGTTTTACATTAGACAAAGTAGAATCCCTTGAGCTAAATGCAGATTATACAGATTCTGAAGTAAATGAAGCAGGTAGTATTAACTACAATAACGATTATGGTAAAATACAGATTGGTAAGGTTGGCAAATTAGTAGGAAGTGGCGATTACATTCCGCTTAAAGTAAATATCCTTACTGGAAGTTTAAATGTTGATACAGATTACGGTTCTATAACTGTAGAAAGAATGACATCTTCTGTGAAAGAAGTAACCATTAATTCAGACTATGCTGGCGTTAAATTGTATTATGATAGTGGTGCTAGTTTCAATTTTTACGTAGATCTTTCTTATGCTAGTTTTAATGGTGAGGAAGATTTAGAAGTACTAAAATCATCCAAAGACCATACAAGTAAAACCTATAGTGGTTATTTCGGAAGAAAAGATTCAGGAAATTCAATAAATATTAATTCAGAATATGGGGGGGTAACTCTTAAAAAACTTTAAAACCAAAAACTATGCAAACTATTTTAAAATCAATTATTTGTGCTGGACTACTTCTATGTCTAGTAACCGAAAGCAAAGCTCAATGGGGGTATAATAAAGTGGTAGGTGACGGAAACGTAACTACAAAATCTGTGTCAACGGGAGACTACGACGAAATTAAAGTAGTGGGCTCCATGGACGTTCACTTAGAAAAGCGA